>NZ_JBIVXA010000007.1:0-426709 GCF_044768965.1 Streptomyces sp. NPDC090798 | reverse complement strand
GGGTACCCCGCCCGTTGGGGCGAGAAGACCAGCGGGCCCGCCCGGGGGGTGGGGGTTTGGGGGGGGGGGGGCCCCCGCGCCCGGGGGGGGGGGGGGCCGGCCCGCCCCGCCCCCCCCCCACCCCGGTCAGACCCCGCTCCGCTGTCACATCGCTCGCGTACGGCCCTCCCAGTAGGGATCCCGTAGCCGCCGCTTGTAGAGCTTTCCGTTCGGGTCGCGCGGCATCGACTCGATGAAGTCGACGCTCTTGGGGCGCTTGTACCCGGCGAGCAGGCGCTCGCAGTGGCCGAGGATGTCGGCGGCGAGGGCCGGGCCCGGCTCGTGGCCCGGGGCGGGCTCGACGACGGCCTTGACCTCCTCGCCCCAGTCGTCGTGCGGGATGCCGAAGGCGGCCGCGTCGGCGACGGCGGGGTGGGAGAGCAGCGCGGCCTCGATCTCGGCCGGGTAGATGTTGACCCCACCCGAGATGATCATGTCGATCTTGCGGTCGCGGAGGAAGAGATAGCCGTCCTCGTCGAGACAGCCCAGGTCCCCCACGGTGAAGAAGTCGCCGATGCGGTTCTTCCTCGTCTTGCTCTCGTCCTTGTGGTACGAGAATCCGCCCGTGCTCATCTTCATGTAGACGGTGCCGAGTTCCCCGGGCGGCAGCCGGTTGCCGTCGTCGTCGAAGACGGCGAGTTCGCTGATGGGCCAGGCCTTGCCGACCGTGCCGGGCTTCTTCAGCCAGTCCTCGGTGGTCGCGAAGGCGCCGCCGCCCTCACTGGCCGCGTAGTACTCCTCGACGCTGTGGCCCCACCACTCGATCATGGCCCGTTTCACATGGTCCGGGCACGGGGCGGCGCCGTGGATGGCGTGCCGCATCGAGGAGACGTCATAGCGCGCCTTCACCTCGTCGGGGAGTGCCAGCAGCCGGTGGAACTGGGTCGGGACCATGTGGGTGTGGGTGCAGGCGTGGGCGTCGATGACGCGGAGCATCTCCTCGGGCGTCCACTTGTCCATCAGCACCAGGCGGTGACCGATGTGCAGGGAGGCGCCGGCGAACTGGAGTACCGCGGTGTGGTACAGCGGCGAGCAGACCAGGTGCACGTTGTCGTCGTACGGCCTGATGCCGAAGATGCCGAGGAAGCCGCCGAGGTACGACTCCTCGGGGAGCTTGCCGGACAGCGGGCGCCGGATGCCACGGGGGCGGCCCGTCGTGCCCGAGGTGTAGTTCATGACCCAGCCGAGCGTGCGCTCGTCGGGCGCCGAGTCGGGCTGCCCGTCGAGGAGTTCGGCGTACGGCCGGAAGCCCGCCACCGTGCCCACCGCGTACCGCCGCGCCGCCGGAAGCTTCGCCTCGTCGGCGGCGTGGCGGGCGGCGCCGGCGAACCGTTCGTGGGCGATCAGCACCTTGGCGCCCGAGTCGGAGACGATCCAGGCGATCTCGGGGCCGACGAGGTGGTGGTTGACCGGCACCAGGTAGAGGCCCGCCTGGGAGGCGGCGAGGTAGGCGACGAAGAACTCGACGCCGTTGGGCAGGACGACCGCGAAGGCGTCGCCGCGTTCGAGGCCCGCGGCGCGCAGACCGTAAACGAGCCGATTGGCCGCGGCGTGCAGCCGGCCCGCGGTCCACTCGTCCCCGTCCGGGGTGACGAGGACCGTCCGTCCGGGGTCGGCGGTGGCCTGGGCCCAGAAGCCGTTGGGTGAGGTGCTCATGACTGTTCGCCCCTTCCCGCGATCCGGTTGATACGGTCGACGGCTCGCTCGAAGCCGCTCGTCAGGTCGTCGAAGACGGCCTGGACACCGCGCTCGCTGTTCATCCGGCCGACGATCTGCCCCACGGGCGTCCCCAGCAGCGGTTCCACCTCGTACTTCTGGATCCGGGAGACCGCCTCGGCCACCAGCAGCCCCTGGAGCGGCATGGGGAGTGTGCCGGGGCCGTTGGGGTCGTCCCAGGCGTCGGTCCACTCGGTGCGCAGCTGGCGCGCGGGCTTGCCGGTCAGGGCGCGCGAGCGGACGGTGTCGCCGGACCCGGCGGCGAGCAGCTTGCGGGTGACGGCGGGCGAGTGCATGTCCGCTTCCGTGACGGTCAGCCACAGCGACCCGAGCCACACCCCCTGGGCGCCGAGGCTGAGGGCGGCGGCCACCTGCTGTCCGCTGCCGATGCCGCCCGCCGCCAGCACGGGCAACGGATCGACGGCGTCGACGACTTCGGGAGTGAGCACCATCGAGGCGATCTCGCCGGTGTGGCCGCCCGCCTCGTAGCCCTGCGCGACGACGACGTCGATGCCCGCCTCGGCGTGCTTGCGCGCGTGCCGGGCGCTGCCCGCGAGGGCCGCGACGAGCACTCCGCGCTCGTGGGCGCGTTCGACGACGTCGGCGGGCGGAGAGCCCAGCGCGTTGGCGAGCAGTCTGATCGGGTAGTCGAAGGCGACGTCGAGCTGGGTGCGGGCGACCTGTTCCATCCAGCCGGTGATGCGCCAGCCGGACACCTCGACCTCGGCGAGTTCGGGCACACCGTACTTGGCGAGGGTGTCCTTGACGTACTGCCGGTGCCCCTCGGGGATCATCGCCTCGACGTCGGCCTCCGTCACCCCCTCGACCTTCTTCGCGGGCATGACGACGTCCAGGCCGTACGGTTTGCCGTCGACGTTCGCCTCGATCCAGTCGAGGTCGCGTTTGAGGTCGTCGGGGGCGGTGTAGCGGACCGCGCCGAGCACACCGAATCCGCCCGCGCGACTGATGGCCGCGGCGACGGCGGGAAACGGCGTGAAGCCGAAGATGGCGTGCTCGACTCCCAGTTTCTTGCTCAGCTCCGTCTGCATGGGCGCAGAATGCCGCAGTCCTCCGGACGAGGGAAGGCCTTTTCTGATGCTCCGTCAGATTTCTGGCCGGTCCTTCGCCAGAGTCCCAGGCCCCACGCCGCGCCGGCGACGCGCGAGCGACCGGCGGAGCTAGTCGTTCGCGTCCTCCAGTACGGCCATGGCCGCGTTGTGCCCGGGCACCCCGCTCACGCCGCCGCCGCGCACCGCGCCCGCCCCGCACAGCAGGACGTTCGCGTGCCGGGTCTCGACACCCCAGCGGCCCGTGCCCTCCTGGGCGTACGGGAAGGCGAGGTCGCGGTGGAAGATGTTGCCGCCGGGCAGCCGCAGGTCGCGCTCCAGGTCGAGCGGGGTCTTCGCCTCGATGCAGGGGCGGCCGTCCACGTCGGTGGCCAGGCAGTCGGCGAGCGGTTCGGCGAGGTGCGCCTCCAGCTGCGCCAGCGTCGACTTCAGCAGCTCCGCCCGTACGGCGTCGTTGTCCCGCTCGAACAGCCGGGCGGGCGTGTGGAGGCCGAAGAGGGTGAGGGTCTGGTAGCCCCGCTCGACCAGCTCCTGGCCGAGGATGCTCGGATCGGTGAGGGAGTGGCAGTAGATCTCGGAGGGCGGCGCGGTGGGCAGCTCGCCGGACGCGGCCTGCGCGTGGGCGGTCGCCAACTGCTCGTAGCCCTCGGCGATGTGGAAGGTGCCGGCGAACGCCTCGCGCGGGTCGACGGAGGTGTCGCGCAGCCTCGGCAGCCGCTTGAGCAGCATGTTGACCTTCAGCTGGGCACCCTCGGCGGGGGTGGGCGGTTCGTCACCGGTGAGGTGCGCGAGTTCCTGTGGCGAGGCGTTCACGAGGACGTGCCGGGCCGGGACGACACCCTCGCCGTCCGCGGTGCGGTAGGTGACCTCGGCGGCCCGCCCGTCGGTCTCGATGCGCACCGCCTCGTGACCCGTGGCGATCACCACGCCCGCGGCGCGCGCCGCCGCGGCGATCGCGTCGGTGAGGGCGCCCATGCCGCCGACCGGCACGTCCCAGGCGCCGGTGCCGCCGCCGATCACGTGGTAGAGGAAGCACCGGTTCTGGCGCAGGGACGGATCGTGGGCGTCCGCGAAGGTCCCGATGAGCGCGTCGGTGAGGACGACACCGCGTACGAGGTCGTCGGCGAAGTTCTCCTCCACGGCGACCCCGACCGGCTCCTCGAAGAGGATCCGCCAGGCCTCCTCGTCGTCGACGCGGGCGCGGAGTTCCTCGCGGGTGGGGAGCGGTTCGGTGAGCGTCGGGAAGACCTGCTGGGCGACATGGCCGGTCATGCCGTAGAAGCGCTGCCAGGCCTCGTACTCGCGCTCCGAGCCGGTCAGACGCGCGAAGGCCTCGCGGGTGCGGCGCTCGCCACCGCCGACGAGCAGGCCGGTGGGCCGTCCGTCGCGTTCGACGGGCGTGTACGAGGACACGGTCCGGCCGCGCACGCGGAAGTCGAGGCTCAGATCCCGCACGATCTTCCGGGGCAGCAGGCTGACCAGGTAGGAGTAGCGCGACAGCCGCGCGTCGACTCCGGCGAACGGCCGGGTGGACACGGCGGCGCCGCCGGTGCTCCCCAGGCGCTCGAGCACCAGCACGGACCGGCCGGCCCGGGCCAGGTAGGCGGCGGCGACGAGACCGTTGTGGCCCCCGCCGACGATCACGACGTCGTATCCCTCGTGTGCAGGCATGGTTCTTCGTAGCACGCGATGATCTAGAACGGCCAGAGGTACGCGGCACCCGGCGGGCATCCGGACGGGGCGCGGGCGCCCACTCCGAAGCGGCGGCGCGGGCGGGGCCGCCCGGGAGCCGTCCGCCGTACTCCCGGTGCCGTCCCTCGAACGGGGCGAGCGCGAACCCCCTGCACGAGAGCCCCTCAGCCTCCCCGTGCCGCCCGCTGCTGGCGTAACGCCGCGACCCTCCGGTACAGCTCCACCGCTTCCTGACCCCGGCCCAGTTGTTCCAGGCAGTGCGCCTCGTCGTTGCGGCTGGCCAGGGCGTCGGGGTGGTCGGCGCCGAGGACGCGTTCACGGGCGGTGGCGACGCCCCGGTACTCGGCGAGCGCGTCGGACCAGCGGCCCAGCCAGCCGAGGCCGACCGCGACCTCGCGGCGGCTGACGAGGGTGTCGGGGTGGTCGGGACCGAGGACTCGCTCGCGGAGCGCCCACACGTCGCGGGACTCGGCGAGCGCCTCCTCCCAGCGCCCCATCCGGCCCAGGTTGACGCCGAGGCCGTGCCGGGCGCGCAGGGTCTCCGGGTGGGCGGGGCCGTGCACCCGAGTACGGTCGTCGATCAGGTCCCGGTACAGCTCCAGGGCCTGCGCGCTGCGCCCGAGCCGGCCGAGGCTGATGCCGACCTCGTAGCGGGCGGAGAGGGTGTCCGGGTGGTCGGGGCCGAGGGCCTGGGCCCGCGCGTCGGCCACTTCCCGGTAGGTCTGCAACGCCTCCGGCCAGTGCCCCAACTGACCCAGCGCGTAGGCGACTTCGTACCGTGTCACGAGCGTGTCGGGGTGGTGCGCACCGAGCACCCGGGCGCGCGCGGCGGCGACCTCGCTCGCCATCCGGTACGAGTCCTCCAGGCGGCCCAGCCTGCTCAGGTTGAAAGCCAGGTTGTGGCGGCAGCGCAGGGTGTCGGGATGGTCGGGGCCCATCGCACGCTCGCGGGCGGCGAGCACCGCGACGTACGCCTGGTGCGCCTCGAAGTGGCGGCCCAACTGGCCCAGTACGTACGCCATCTCCTGGCGCGCGGCGAGGGTGTCGGGATGGCCCGGGCCGAGCGCCCGCTCCCTGCCCCGGGCGACCCGCGCGTACTCGCGCAGCGCTTCGGCGGCGTGTCCGGTGCGGCTGAGGGTGAAGCCGACCTCGTACCGGCTGGCGAGGGTGTCGGGGTGGTCGGGGCCGAGGACGTGCTCGCGTTCGGCGGCGACCGCGCGGTGCACCTCGCCCGCCTCGGTCCACCGGCCGAGCCGCCCCAGGCTCAGTCCGGCGTTGTGCCGTCCCGTCAGAGTGGTGAGCAACTCCGGTGAGGGCGTCGGGCGTTCGACGCGATCCGGCGCCTGAGGTACGGACGTGGCCGGGCGCGTTGTCCATTCGCCGGTCAGGCCCGCCGCCGCGTCCGGCAGGGCGCCACCCAGTCCGGCACCGGTCGCCTTGTGGCCGGTGGTCATGCCCCGGGTCCAGGAGGGCAGCCGGGGTTCACGCGAGGAAGCGGGCGAGGGAGCCCTCGTCGACGGCCCCAGCATCCGCTGCTCATGGGCGGGACGGCCCACCGCGGGGGACACGACCGTCGGCACGTACACCGGAGTCGTGCGCCCCGTGCCGATCCGCCGGCCGAGCTCGCGCGCGTCCTGCGGGCGCCTCGCCGGCTCCTTGGCCAGCAGATCCAGGATGATCCGCTCGAAGTACTCGGGGAGCTCGGCGCGGTGGTGGCGCGGCGGCTCGGGAGGCGTGTCGCGGTGGCCGACGAGGATCGCCCACGCGTCGTCCAGGTCGAACGGCGGTGCCCCGGTGGCGATTTCGTAGAGCACACATCCGAAGGAGTACAGATCGCTGCGCTGGTCGACCTGGGCACCGCTGATCTGCTCCGGTGACATGTAGTGCGGGGTGCCCATCGCGATGCCGGTGCCGGTCAGCCGGGCCGTGAAGCCGATGTCGTGGCCGAGGCGCGCGATGCCGAAGTCGCAGATCTTCACCGTGCCGTCCGCCAGCCGCATGATGTTGGCGGGCTTCAGGTCGCGGTGCACGATGCCCTGTTGGTGGGTGTAGGCGAGGGCCCCCGACACCTGGTCGGCGATGTCGACGACATCGGCGACGGGGAGCGGATGCTGCTTGTTGTCCTCCAGGAGCTGGCTGAGGTTGCGGCCCTCCAGCAGCTCCATGACCAGGTACAGCACGCCCTCCGCCTCGCCGAAGTCGTGCACCACGGTCACCCCGCGGTGTTGCAGCGCTGCGGCCACCCGGGCCTCGCGCCGGAATCTCTCCCGCAGCACACGCGTGAACGACTGATCGTGGTGCGGGCCGAGCGGTTTGAGGCACTTCACGGCCACCTGCCGCCCCAGCGACTCGTCGCGGGCGCGCCACACCTCACCCATGCCTCCCCGCCCGATCAGATCGAGCAGTCGGTACCGGCTCTGGATCAGCCTGGTCTCCGCCATCTCGTGCGATCGCCCCCGTCGCTGCTCGCCGCGCCCTCCCCTGGCCCGTCCAGTATGGCGAGTTATCTGCCGACTTTGTACGGTGCCGGTCGGGAGCCGGGGCCGAGCCGTGCCATGGCCCGCAGAATGTGTTTGGGCGGGAGTTGCCAGCGAAGACGTGCGGGAACGCAGCGCAGCACGGTGCCCGTGACGCGCAGGCGCCGGGTCACCGTCGAGGGGGCCGGTGCGGGTCTGCCGTACAGCTCGTGGGCGTACGGCGGCAGAGCGGCGTACGCCAGATGCGCCACGCGCCGCCACAGCAGGGCGCGCGCCGGTACGAGCAGCGGGTGGGTCGGCGGGCGCGACAGGAAGTCGTCCACGTCCCGCGCCTCGGACCCGGCGTCGAGCTCCGGCAGCACCTCCTCGAAGTAGGCGGCCAACTCCGCCCGGTTCGCCGGTACGTCTGCGGGATCGAGGCCCACCAGGCGTGCGCTGACCCGGTGTTCGTCGATGTACCGGTCGGCGTGCGCGTCCGTCATCGGGAACCCCGAGCGGCGCAGGACGTGGAGATAGGAGTCGATCTCGGCGCAGTGCACCCACAGCAGCAGCTCGGGCTCGTCGATCCGGTACCGCTCCCCCGTGTCCGGGGCGGTGGCCTTGAGCAGGGTGTGGATCTTCCGGACCCGGGCCCCGGCCTGCTCGGCGGCCTCGGTCGTGCCGTACGTCGCCGTGCCGACGAAGTTCGCGGTGCGCATCAGCCGGCCCCAGGCGTCGCGCCGGAAGTCCGAGTTCTGCATGACGCCCCGGACGGCGCGGGGGTGCAGGGCCTGGAGGTAGAGCGCGCGGATCCCGGCGACCCACATCATGGGGTCACCGTGCATCTGCCAGGTCACCGAGGAGGGACCGAACAGGCCCTGGTCACCCGAGCGAAGCGCGTCCACCTCGTCAGGTGTGACCAAGGTTCTTAGTTGGCATCAGGCAACGTTCGTGACCTGCGCTGATGCCAACTAGGTTCAGCAACTCTCGGTACGAAATCAGAGAGATAGTTGGCACTTTGGTACAGCGCAGGTCACAAGGGGTGTCACACCGCAGCCAGCCATCGAAGTGCACCTGGAAGCCTCAGTCACGGCAGTCCTCACCTGACTGACGTATGGTGCAGCTCTGGCGATGAGATCGAGACGCGCACTACGGATCTGTATGGGTCATTGCCCTGGAGTCGTAGTTGGCGCCGGGCCGGGGCACCGACCAGGCCTGCGCAGCGATCAGATCGTCAGCGGTCCCGTGTTCGCAACTGCCGGACGGTCATCCCTCATCACCCAAATACTCCAAGCTACGTCCCGTGAAACGCATCGCATCCTGGCTCAGCAGGAGGGGATCCCGACAGCCGCGCTGGTCGCACGCTTCGGCAATGTGGTCGGCGTAGGCCGTTACCCGCTGGTGCAGGCGTAGGCGCTCCTTGCGAAGTTCGTCGGCCATCAGAGGACCCAGTTCGCCCACGAGGGCGGCACGTGCGGCGCCGCGGGGGCGAGCCCGGATGGTGGGGCTATGCACGTAATGGCCTTGCGTGACCTGGCAAAAGGTCAGGACAGTGCCGAGGTCCGCATCGGCACGCTCGTGGAGACGGCGCAGGCGGGGGATGGCGGCGGTGAGAGCACGCCAGTGCTCATCCGGCATGGTCCAAGTGGCAAGCGCGCGACGGCGCTGGCCGTAGTCGATGCGGTTGGGGTCGGCCTCCAAACAGTCGGCGATCTGGTCGACTCGGGCTTCGAAGTCAGGCCAGAGTGCAAGTGTCTGCAGTTCGTCGCCGAGCCGGGTCAAGATCTTCGCGGCCATGCTCTTCGTTGAGCCGAGTTCGGGAGCGCAGGTGGTCCAAGGGACTCCGGTGACAAGTTGAGCCAAGCGCAGGGAGGCAGCCTGCCGGAGGATGCGTTCCCAACCAGTCCGTCGGGAACTGGTCGGTAGCTGGTCGAGGAAGCCCTCGAAGTAGGTGCGGAACCAGGCCACGGGAAGGTGGGCGGGGACGTGGTCGATGGTGTAACGGCGGGTGTTGCCATGAAGATTGCGGTGGCCCTGGCTGCCGTATGTGCGCGCGGCCATCGCTCGGGCCAGGCGCGGGGAGATGTTTATGGAGCGGGCGATCTGTGCGCCGTACGCGCTGGCGCGGGTATTCATCTCCTTGACCAGGGGCTGGATGTGCTCGCGTAGTTCGGCTGGGTCGGCTGGGGCGAGGAGAGCGTCAGCGGCCAGGAGCAGAGCGCCGCACTGAGCGGGGTCGGTGGGCGGGTCGCGAAAGCCCGTGCGGCGACCTGTGCGGTCGGAGGCTTGGAGGAACCAGGAAGCTTCATCAGCGTGAGCATCGACAAGGTCAGCCAGGGGTCGGTTGGGGAGCAGGTGGGTGCCAACGGGCCAGCTCAGCTTGACCAACTGGATAGCCATGATCAGGTCGGTGAAGTAGTACCGGTCAGTCCCCTCAACGCTGGAAGTGAGGCGGGCCAGGAGACGGCGTTGGAAAGCAATGAGTCGGTCTAGATCGGTTCCGTCGGGCCCTTGGGAAGGGGTGCGGTCAAGGCGGCTCGCACACAGGACGGCCGGGCCCGTGCCGCTGATCGGCGGGACTGGGTTGCGGCATTGCAGCGGGTGCTCGACAAGCCGGGAAGCGAACTTGACGAGGTTGACTCGAGCGCGCGTGTGATTGTTGAGCGGCTTGCGGCAGTGAGGGCATCGGTAGTGCAGGATGCGCCGATGACGAGGACAGGCAAAGACGACGGGTAGGTGCCAGATGAGTTTCCAGGCTCCACCATGAATGTTCTGGATGTCGCTGCCGTCACCAGCGAGGCAGTCCGGGCAGAAGCGGGAAGAGAAGTCCAGGGACCAATGAGCGCTGGCCATAGTCTGCGTGCGCTCACGGGCATTGCGCACCGCCGTCAGCGGCGGATAAGCGCCGGCGAGGCTGTCCAGGGTGAGGGCGTGCACTTCATCGGACGTCAAGCGCGCTGCGGCGGCCAGGCGGCCAGCTTGTTCGGGGGTCAAGTACTGCAGGAGAGCAGTGGGCAACCGGTCCTGACTGTAGGTGAGCAGCCCACACAGTTCGGCTGTGCGGCCGGGAGAGCGGCACAACCTGTGTGACAACCGCAGCACGAATCCGGCGAGGGATTCCTCAGGCAGGGGGGCGAGGCTGCGCGGCAGTTTTCGCGTCGTCGTAGAGACCTTCCTACGAGCTTCTTGGACCCGGGGGCGCGAAACCAGGTCAGGAATCGCACGCGAGAGGACAATGCCGAGGCACTGAAACAACCACCTCACTTCCTGGCGCCCAGACTCTCATTCATTCATCCGAACGACTGATGATCAAACTTCCGGACTGCTCACGCAAGAGGGAAGTTCTACCGCCGTGGGGCGATCTTGGATCATGCGCAGACGGCGAGAACGAAGCCATGCGTTTGATTCGATCCAGTACAAGCCGAAAAAATGCCCACCGGACTCAATACCCTCGCCAGCTCCACATTGGCCCAAGGCCGCACTGAGTGATTTCGTAGGGCTGCTCCACTAGCGAGACACCCCCAGAAAGGAAGCCATCTCACAGACCAACGGCGGCTGGATCCTTATGGCACGCAGCCAACGAACTGCCTCCTATCTCTGCGGCGCCCGGTGAGCGTCTGCGGCTTGGGAGCATCGCAGCAATCCGCGGCTCACTACCAGGAGAGCATGACTGCGATTCCCGTGACCGTCTCCCGAGTCACAGACCGTGAGCCATGCACACAAGAAATAATCAACCTAACGATACATCAGCCGTCATAGCCGACGCCAGCGAGGAAAGCATGCATTCACTCATACGTGTGACTACCGTAAAACGTTCGACTCGGGTGGAGTTGCACGCCGTACGGTCATCGCGCTCCTGGTGAATGGCTCACGAGGCAAAGGTGCTCAGGAGGCTCACGGATGAACTCGACGGACTTCGAGCCAAATTGGCTTTCCCGGCGGCTGGAGTCCTCCAGTGCCGTGTGGTCTGATGCGTGCTGCCTCCAAGACCTTGCCCTTTTGCACACCGGGTTCAGTGACTATGCGCCAGCCTTGGATCTCAACGAGAAGTGGCCCGCACGTTGGACCACGACGTGGAAGTTCGGCCGTGCTTCGGTGACCAGCCCGGTGCATGACCTGGACAAGGTGAACCTCAGGCGGAGCATTCCTGTGCGCCGCTTCACGTGGCGCACGGACCAGTTCCACCGGCCGGGGCTGGAGTACCTGATGGCGACGAACCGGCACCATGGCTTTGAGAGTCATGAGGAAGAGTGTCTACTACTGGTCTCCGACTTCGCCGCCAGCCTCGTGGAGGCCCTGTCTCAGCCGTTCCGGCTGCGGTTCTTCGCCAATGGGAAGGCGATCGAGCACACTCCGGACTTTCTGTTGGTGACTGGCTCCGGGCTCGTCCTGATCGACGTACGCCCGGCCGGCCGAATCAAGGCGGAAGACGGGCTGAAGTTCGCCGCTGCCGCGGAAGCCGCACTGTCGGCGGGCTGGCGGTACGGCGTTGTCGTGGGGTGGCGCCAGCATGTGTGGACGAACGTGGACGCGTTGTCGGCCGAGCGGCGCCCGCTGACAGATGTGCTGGGCATTCAAGGGCAGTTGCAGGAGGCTGCCGCGCAAGGCCCCCTGCCGTACGGAGAGTTGGTGGAGCGCTGCTGCCTGCCGGCGATCGGCCGGGCGCACGCGATCCATCTGCTGTGGAACCGGCGTCTCGGCGTGGACCTCTCCGTGCCGTTCGGGGACGCGAGCATGGTCCGGCTCGCTCTGCCCCAGCACCACCGGGAGCTTGAGCGGTGAGCACTGCGGTGAGAGCCATGTGGACCCTGGAACCGGGCGCAGAGCTGATTGTCGGCGGTGCCGCATGGCGGGTCCAGTCCTGTCTGCCCCACCTGGGCCGGGTTACGCTCATCGACGAGGAGGGCGGGTCGTGGAAGACCTCGGTGAGCGAGTTGATTCACCGTCCGGACTGCCGACCTTCCACTCGGACCCGCACGGACCTCTCGGCTGCGGACCGAGGTCGCCAGCCCAAGGCGATGGACGACCTGAAACAGGTGGAGCGCGACATCGTGACGCTCCGGCTGGAGCACCTGCGCGAGGTCGAGACCGGTTACCGCAGCGGCGACCCGCTGGACGCGCTGCCACATGAACCCCGTCCTCAATACGACCCGGACACCACGACCCTCACTCAGCGGCGGCTCGCGAAGGTACAGGAACTACGCCGAGCCGCTGCTGAAGCCCCCACGCAGGCGAAGACGAATGGGCTGCACCGGGTGAGTCTGCGCACTCTGGTGCGCTGGGACACCGGACGAGGCAAGTCCGGCCCGGTAGGTGTGGCGGATGACAGGTGGCTGCGTGAGGCGAGCGGCCACAAGATCTCGCCCGAGTTGCGTGAAGCCCTCTTCGCGGTGCACGCCGAGGCACAGCACCGCTCGAAGCTGACCATGCGAGAGAAAGAACGCCTCATCCATCAGTACATGCGCGAGGTGTTTGGTTCTGAGGATAACGCCAAGTCCGCCGACGTTCAGGAGGTGGAGATCCCCGGCTACGACACCCTGCGCGCCATCTGGAAGGACTGGTTCGGCTCCGACGGAGCTCGGCAGCGTTATGCGCGCTCGGCGGCGAAGGCGAAGGGGTACGCGACGGGCCAGCACGTCGTTGTGCACCGGCCCGGTCAGGTGGTGGCGCTGGACACCATGCTGCTGCCGGTCAAGGTGCTGGAGAACGTGTTCGGCGACCCTGTGTCGGTGCATCTGACGCTGGCTTTGGACGTCTACACGCGCTCGATCGTCGCATTCCGGCTCAGTCTCGTCTCCGACACTTCGATGGACGTGGCGATGGTGCTGCGGGACATGATGATGCCGTTGCCGATGCGCCCGGACTGGGGCAAGGACATGGAGTGGGCCTACCCCGGCGTCCCCGGCACGGTGGTCGCGGACTTCGCCGGGCACGAGGTGGCCGGGCTTCCGTTTTTCGCTCCGGAGACCGTCACCACTGACCACGGCTCCGTCTACCGCAACCACCACCTGGTCGAGGTACAGAGGGTTATCAAGGCGAACATCAAGCCCAGCCGTGTGCTGCGTCCCACCGACAAGTGGTCCGTGGAGCGGACTTTCGGCGCCATCCAATCGCTCGTATTCGGGATCCTGCCTGGCTATCAGGGCATCGACACCGCCGACCGCGGCGTGGACCCGGAGGCCGACGCCTGCCTCACGGTGGCGGAGATGGAACATCTCATCGCCACGTGGGTCGTGAAGATCTGGCAGAACCGGCGCTTCGGCTCGTATGCGCCGAGCTGGGACCCAAGCGGGGCTCACAGTCCCAACAGCCTGTTCGCCGCAGCCATGGCCCAGGGCGGCTTCGCACTGCGGATACCCTCGGCCGAGCTGTACTACCAGTTGCTGCCGCGGCACAAAGTCATGATCCACGGCAAGCGCGGCGTGAAGATCAAGAATCTCTGGTACGACGGCGACGCCCTGGATCCCTACCGGGGTGAGCTCTCGCGTCGCGGTGGGCGGCACAAGAACAAGTACGTCTTCCACCGGGACCCGCGAGATCCGTGCTTCGTGTTCTTCCAGGACCCTCGGACCCACGACTGGCACACGTTGCGCTGGACGGGCCTTCCCCAGGACGGCGAGATGCCGGCGTTCAGCGATGCCCGGGTGCGGGAGGCCATGCGGGAGCTGCGCAAGCGGGGTCTGGCTCCGAAGGCGGACGCCGAACTGCTGCCGGTACTACTGGAGTTGATCGGCGGAAATGTGCCCGTGGATCAGTGGCCGACCCAGCTTTCCAAGAAGCAACGCACCGAGCACGCACGCGAAGTCGCCCAGGCGGCCGCAGCCGCCGCCGACCGTCCCTCAGACGCGATCAAGAGGGAGCCGCCGACACGGCCCGTCGCAATTCCCGCAGCACGTGAGGGTTCCGAGGACGGCAAGGTCGTGCCCCTGCGCCCGAAGGAGCGTGCCCAGCAAGTACACGACGCAGTGAACGGCGAACGCCAACGCCGCCGTGAAGCCGCCGTCCCCGATCAGCTACTCCCACCACCCGACCTGTCCGAACGGCTGCGTACCTCCAGCCTGTTGGCCCTGCCAGACGACGACTCCGACGACGACATCACGGCCGGCGAGGCCGAGGAAGAGGCCAGCCAGTGACCTCCCAGCAGATCCCACTGTCGTTTCTCCCCGGCCCGGCGGTGGACCGCACCACCTTCGAAGGCTGGAACCGATGGTGCCAAACCCGCAATGCCTTCATTCCCGCACAGATCCTGACAGCACAGGAATACGGCCGCTTGACGAAACGGCAGAAACGCATCCACGACCTGCATCGTCTCGCGACGCACAGTTCCCTGCCGATCCAGGCCACCCCGATGAGCGAACGTGTCGCCCACGCAGTGCTGGCGCGCGTCGAGGACGGCGCCTTCAGCCACAAGGCCGGGACCCGCGGCGGCATCATGGTCAACGGAGACGGCGCCCAGGGCAAGACCGAAACGATCTGCGAGGCCCTGGCCATCTTCCAGGAGGAGTGGCTGGCCCTCAACAACTACGCGAACCCAGACGCCATGCCCGGCACCCGCGACCTGGTCGCCCCAGTCGCCTACGTACGCTGCCCGGTCAAGGCCACCCCCATCTCCACCTGCCAGCGGATCCTCGACTTCTACGGCGAGGACTACAAGGGCATGCGTCTGGAAGACCTCGTGCGCACCGTCAAGACCGCCGTCATCGAGCACGCCACGAAAGCACTCGTGATCGACGACATCACCCGCCTCAAGCTCCACCGGGAAGCCGACCAGGACGTCCTCGACCTGATCCGCGAAATGATGAGCATGCCGGTCACGCTCATCCTCGTCGGCGTCGGCATCCCCACCTCCGGCCTGCTTCGCGAGGGCCTGCGCGACCCCAAGACCGGGGAGTGGGTCTACGGGCCGGTCAAGGACCGCGGCCGCAGCCCCAACGACCACGCCGCCAGCCAGCACGAACGCCGCTTCCAGTTCATCGACCTCGATCCGTTCAACTACTCCACAACTGCGGAGATGCAAGCCTGGATGGTTCATCTCCGGCGCCTGGAAGGCGAGTTGAGGTTGCTCAACAACACCGACGGCATGCTCACCGACGGCGGCATGCCCGAGTATCTGTTCGACCGCACTAAGGGTGTGGTCGGCATTCTGGAGAAGCTCATCCAGCACGGCTGCCGCCGCGCCGTGGAGGACAAGAGCGAACGCCTGACCAAGGACCTGCTCAACCAGTTCACCGTCACCCCCGACGACATGCCCGACCTCGACGCCGAGTCCGGCGAACAGCCCCACATCCCGCCCCACGACCCCACGTCGAAGAAGAAGTCCACCGGCCGCATCGCCGTGTTCGACGACAACGGCCCGGCCGAGAGCAACGCCGGATGACCGAACCGCGGCGCCGCCCCTTGGCACGCTGCCTGGCACCACTGTGGTTACCGCCAAGTCCCATCACTGTGTACGACGACGGTCTGGCTGCCGTCGGCTCTGGCGGGTCACCCACGTGCAGCGTCGTGCACTGGTCCGGAACTGGAACCACTGCCAGATTTCCGAAACGAAGGAACCGACTTGCGAATTAAATTGCCAGCCTGGGCCATCCCTGCTGCCGTGCGACACCAAGATCCGGTCCATTGACGACACGTCCACTGGCGCGAAGCCTCGCACCGCTACCGGAAGAGTCCCTGACAGGCCTGCTCCTGCGCTTGGCCTACCGGCTGGATCGCTCGCCCGCCAGGATCGCCTCCCTATGCGGGCTGAGTCGCCACCAACACCGACTGCCCGCCGAGTACTTGATCGCCTTGCCTGCGGAGTCCAGCAAGGCTCTTGAGACCGCTGCATCTCTGCGCGCGGGTGAAACCAGTGCGCTCACCCTGTCAGCCATGGCCGCCTCCTATCCGCCGCTGGCCACGATGCGACTGGGCGGCAGCCGCAACATGGCCTCCGCCCGACGCACCTGGGCCTTCAACCTGTCCAGCCGCTACTGCCCCAACTGCCTGGCCGGCGACGGGAGCACCTTCCAGAACGTGTACGGCGGCCCGTGGCGACTGCGCTGGCATATCCCGGTCTCCTTCGCGTGCACCGCCCACAGCCGCCTCCTGGAGCAGGGGTGTCCGCAGTGTGGAGGTCATCCGAACCGGCCCTCGAACACCGAGCGGCAAGGGCTCATCACACAGCGCGCAATCAGTGGACTGCACCCGGCTCAGTGCCGCCATCTCCTCGATTCCGGCCCGGTCGGTGCCGACATCCGGACACCCCTGTGTGCAGCGCGACTCGACCAGACGGCCTGTACAGCCGAGCAACCGGACAGCGACCTTGTCATGATGCTCGCTCTGCAACGACGCATCGACCGACATCTGACGCCCACCAAACACGCGCACCCGACCAGCGACAACTACTCAACCTCAGAGCCGCATTTCTTTTCCGACTTGATCGCCGCCGCTCAACTCATCCGGCTCAGCTGGCCCGACGGTGCACGCTTCGCCCCTTCGAGCACCGCCGCAGATCTTGTTGCCCGCCACGTTGCCACCTGGAACGCCCTCCGCGAGGACCGCAGCCTGGGCAGGCGCGTCCGTAATGCATGGGCAGCTCCCGACGAACCGGCTGAGAGCGGAGCACTGCTGTTGGCCGCTGACACGCTGCTTGCCGACCGGGGCCAGGACAGTCCGGCTCTTCGCGAGCGGATCCAGCCGCTCGCCAACGCCGCGTTCTCGCGCAACCAGGCAAACATCAGCGCCACCTTCCGACGCATGGACGTCTCCCCAGACTTGTCAAGAGCCCTGGCCCAACGATCCCTCGGCTTCAACCGTGCTGGCGGCCACCACCACGCCCGACAACACGTGCCCTCACGCCAGAGCCAATTCGGAATCGAGCATGTCCCCGCTCTCTTGCCGGAAGCCTGGATCGAAGCGCACTTCGGCGATCTGACGTCCCTCTGGGACCCCAAGGACGTTTGGAAACCACGCCACCTACGCCGAGTAACATCCCTCAAGCTCGTCGAAATGGCTGGCGGCGGACCCTGGCCTCGATGCGCCGAGATCCTGGGAATACCTTGGACCACCGCCCAACGTAGTCTGACCGTACTCAAGCGAATCCTGTTGCCCGGCGGCCTCTGGCCGCTGCTCGACACGGCGGTCGAGGCCGTCGCTCAGGAATTGGATGCTGCCGCACTGCACGTGGATTTCGCTGCCCGTCGTCGAACGCTGAGTACATGGCAGATCCCTGTCGAGGACCTTACTGCACTCACAGTAGGCCTGGTCCGCCTTACCAACGTGGAGTCTTCTTCGATGCGGGCTGCGGTAACCGCGCTCGTGTGGGCTCGCGTGACGCAGGGCGACCACCTGCACAGCCCATCGATGCAAGCACTCCGCGATGCGCAGCAAAGCACCAAGCCCTTGGTATCAGCCATCGGACAGTTGCAGACCCCCTGCAACCACAGAGGAGCCAGACTCCGCCTCCTTCAACGCATCAGCGAATACGCCGATTGCCTCACCCAGACGCGCATTGAAGGGGACCGGTGTAGTTGAGGGGCCGGTCCATTTCCGGACACGCGACGCTGCTTGCGCGAATCGGCCCCTCCGAAGATGTGGTCGGTCGACATGTAGGTGCCGACGGTGCGGGTGGTGTCCCTCCCCGTTGTCGGCGCTGCCGATTTCGGGAGCCCCGGCGCACTACGCGGAAGGTCGGGAGCCCACTTTCTCTCCCCCGCCTACGTCGGGAGAAAGCTCAGCTCCCGTCCCGGACCTCGCTGACCGTGGGCAGCTTCCGCGACCACTTCGGCCACTACCAGCGCCAGATGTTCAACATCGACATGGCAGGACTCCCGCTGAAGACCGTCCTGGAGCAGCTCGACCTGCTCGGCGAGGAGGTCCTCCCGACTCTGCGCAAGGAGTTCGACGCCGGGCGCCCCGCGGATGTTCCGGAGGCCCCCACCCACTCGACCCTGCTCGACCGGCGCACGGCTCAGTCCGAGGAGGCGGCCAAGTGAACACGGACCTGAACATGAACACCGTCGAGCCGCTGCACCTCGCGGTCGTATCGGCCGGCTTGAGCGTCCCCTCCTCCACGCGTCTGCTGGCGGACCGGCTTACCGAGTCGGTGCGAGAGCAACTCGCCGACGCGGGGCGCGAGGTGGAGGTCCATCTCGTCGAACTGCGCGATCTGGCAGTCGACATCACCAACAACCTCGTCACCGGCTTCCCCTCCCCCACCCTTGAGGAAGCCATCGAGACGGTCACCTCGGCGGACGGTCTGATCGCCGTCACCCCAGTCTTCTCGGCGTCGTACAGCGGACTCTTCAAGTCGTTCTTCGACGTCATCGACAACGACGCCCTCACCGGAAAGCCCGTGCTGGCCGCGGCGACCGGCGGTACGGCCCGCCACTCGCTCGCCCTGGAACACGCACTGCGTCCGCTCTTCGCCTACCTGCGCGCGATCGTCGTGCCGACCGCGGTGCACGCGGCATCCGAGGACTGGGGCGGCAACGGCGATCCTCTCACCGACACGCTCCCCAACCGGATCGTGCGCGCGGGAGATGAGCTGACCGGGCTGATGCGCGGGCGGGTGAGTTCCGCCGCCCGCACGACGGCGGATGGCGTCGCCGTCGTACCGTTCGCGCAGCTCAGTGGATAGAGCAGGTGCCTTCTAAGCGCTTGGCCGCAGGTTCGAGTCCTGCCGGGGGCGCCCTTTTCTCAGCTCTCCTCCAGGAGGGCTTTTTTGCTGGTCAGACCATGCCCAGTCCTACACAGAAGAGCGCCGGACCCTCCCCCGGTGATCGCGGAGAGGGTGCAGAGCGTCGATGTGGCGCTGCCAAGCCGGCTGGCGGGCGTGCGCCGCGTTCACTCGGGGGAAGACGACGACCGGCAGGTCGAGCGTGCCAATGGCTTCGCCCACCTGCGTCAGTGCCACGTTGTCCATCACGCCCGAAGCCAGCTTCGCGACCGTATTGGCCGATGCCGGCGCGACCACGTAGCAGTCGACCGGCGGATGTGGTCGGGCCTCCCCAGGTAGTCGCGGCGCATGACGGGCAGGCCGGTCAGCTTCTCCAGCCGCTCGGCTTCGCCGGTCATCCGTAGCCACTCACCGGCGGTCGGTGTCAGCGTCACAGCCACTTGCCACCCTCGATCCATCGCAGGTTCGACAAGGCCGGTCCGGAGAACCTCCAATTCCCCGGCTGCCGAGCCGACGACTCCGAGCACGCCGCGCTTGGCTGAACTCACTGCATCCCCCGCACCGTTGAGTCACCACGAACACCTCGTACAAACGAGAGGCGCCGGTCACCGGAGGTTGCTTGATCAGGTTTCGCAGCGTCTCACGCACCCTGGGATTGTCGCGTACGGCGGCATCGGCGCCTCCTTGCCTACGCCACCCCATCAGCGACTGACAGACGCCGCGGCCGGGAAGAGGCACTCGCCGTCTGACCGGCGAACCCGCCCCCTGAAGATCAGGGGGCGAAAGGCCGATCTGCCCCGGCGTAGCCGCAGGAATGTCAGACCGCGTGGCTGCCCAGAACGGCCTTGCAGGCAGTGGGGAGTTCGCGCTGCGCACCGATACGTAAATGCCACGCACGTGGATAACCTTCGTGCCTAATCTCAATCCATGACAACTGCTACAGATGAAGATCAATACCTCAGACAGATCCTGGCTCTGCTGGAAGGCGCCAAGTCGTACGAGGCCCTCACGCAGTCCAACTCCAAGGGCTGGGAGGTCCAACCGGGCAGCGCCCTCGCCGGGGACGACGCCAAGACCGACCCCTACCAGGTGTCGCACAACGCCTGGAACGCCCTCAGCGTCGCCGTCGACCACCTGCACTGCTACCGCTCCTCGCTCGTGGGCGAGCAGCAGGGAACCAACCTTCCGCTCACCCTGCACACGCACGCGCAGTACTCGCTCCTGCGGGGAGCATTCGAGAACAGCGCCCGAGCGGTGTGGTTGCTCGCGCCCGCGAACCGCCTCGTACGCGTCCAGCGCCGCCTCTCCCTCCAGGCCGGCGAGTACCGCCACTCCGACCACATGCTGGAGTTGCTGAAGCAGCAGCCTCAGCGCCCGTCGGAGGAGCGCAGGCAACAGTTGACCGACCTGGTGGTGGCCGCCGGCGCCGATCTCGGCGACGCCAAGAAGGCGCTGCGGTCCCCGGACTACAAGGACATCGTCCGCGAAGCCGGGGCACAGACCACGATGGGTGCCGATCAGGCCGAGATCGTGTGGAGCAGCTGCAGTTCACTGGCGCACGGCGACGTCTACGGCACCCTGAGCATCCTGGAGCGCAACGTCATCTACACCCAGGGGGGCGTGAACCTCACTCAGATCACAAGCTCCCCCCAGGTCTTGTGGTGGGCGACGGACCGAGCGGTCGCGATGATGCAGCGCGGCTTCGACCTCTTCAAAGAGAGGGCCACCTGCCACCGCTGAGCCAGCACTTCCGCCTCCATCGATGAAGGCGTCGGCCTGTTCAGTCGGTAAACGCTCACGGCTCGTTCCGTGCGGCCCTCATGTTCCGTTACGGAAGAGCCTTGTTGCTCCGGAACAGAACGAGTGTTGACAGCGGACGCTGCACTCGCCGCTGTCCATGCACCATGGCTGCAACCAATGCCGGGAGCCAGACGTGAACAGGCCCCCGCCTTGGTGCGGTCAGGTGTGCATCAGCGGTCCTCCACGATGAAGCAGGCACGTTGGTAGAGCTCGTCGAACGTGATGACCTCGACGTCCTGGATGGATCGCCTGTACTGCTCAAAGGAGGTGATCTTCTCCGGGTTCGCCGCGCCGCTCTCCGTGAACTCGCTGAGGCTTCCGATCACCAGCACCTGTCGGGGGCGGACGGTGGAGACTTCGATGCCGGTCGGCGCGCCGTCGTCCCGGTAATGCCTGTGCAGTTCACCGCTGACCAGTTGTTGGGCCTTGTGGGCGGTCTTCTGCACCTGCGCCACGGCGCCGACGACGTCCTTGGAGACCTGGTAGACGTCTGGGAGCCGGTACGGCGCGCCAGCCAGCAGCCGCGTCATGTGGGTCTTGATCTCGCAGAACAACAGGCTGCTGATGAAGCCCTTGGAGCGCATGACCGCGTCACTGCGCTTTCCTGCCCCCGTGAAGATGTTGGCACCAGTCGTGATGCGCTCCAGCTTGCCGTCGTCGAAGGGGCCACAAGCGACGAGGGTGAGGCCGTACCCGAAGATCCACGGATTCTCCTCGAAGAAGCCCTGCCAGACCGCTTCCGGCCCTGCCACCTCGCGCTCTCGCTCGAAAAACTCCGGGTCGTTCAACAGCTGTCTGAACCGTAGGAGTTGCGCCTTGCGGTTGCTGATCAGCCGGATGTCCTCTTCCGTGAGGGCGCCACCGACGGCGGTCCTGACGGCTTCGAGGAGCGTCGTGCGGTCCTGGTCGGCCAGGAGCCGAGCCAACTCGGCTTCGTCGCCGACGACTAGCCGCAGGCTGCTTCCCGGGAGGTCCAGCCCGACGCAGCTCTGGAGGAAGCTGATGACCTTCCAGAAGCTCTCGTGGACATCTCCTGTGTCAACAAGCGCCTTGACGATCTGAGGCGCCTCGGTACCGGGGATCGCCTCCGTGGCCGGCGTCTTCGCAGCCTTGGCCTTGTCCTTCTTCCACAGTTTGATCCTGGGCGAAAGGACGCCGTCCTTGTTGATGAGGGTGACGTGGCACAGCGTGGCCACCTGCGGCCGGTCGTCGAGGAGGAATTCGGTGATCAGACGACCTCGGCGGGTGTCGTAGAAGTAGGGAAGTCCGGTGCCGCGGATCTCAAGGTCCGAGAAGTCCTGCCGTGCGACGTCGAACTCCGGGTTCAGCAGACCGATGCGGAGACGCCGAGCGATGGGCGGATCGGGCTCGGCCGTCTGGTTCCTCCAGTCCGGCGGGACGGTCGGCAGGGGCTCCATGCCGCCTTCGACCACGAGGGACTGAACATCCTCGCGCCGGGCCCTGGCGAGCACCGATTCCAGCCGCTGCCAGATCGCGTCGGTGACCGCTGCTGTGAACGCGGGCAGCAACGCGCGGTCCACGGTGAGGACAGCCTCGTACGTATCGTCCGTCCATCGGTCACCGGGCATGGGGTGGTAGATACCGCCGTCACGGCGCAGCGTCAGGGCGGTCGCGCGGAGCAGGTCGCGGGCCACCTCCTCCCCGTCGCGGTCGAGGAGGCCGTACGTCTGCCCGAGAACAAGGTCGAGTTTTCCGGTGTCGTCGTCGGCGAGCGGCAGCGAGACCACGGGGCCAGTGGGCTGCGTGGGAATCGCCTCGTAGATCGGCCGACTCGACAGGAACTCGAAAGCACGGAAGGTCCAGCCGTCCGGCCCCAGAAGGCGGTTCAACTCCTCGACACGTCGGGATGACTGGTCGACGTCGGGCTCTACCTCGGGATGAACGAGCCGTGCCAGGAAGGCGAGAAGCATCTCATCGGGGCCTTCGAGGAGTTGGAAGCGCGGGTCCTCGAAGACCCAGTCGTCGGGCCAGTCCAATGGGTTGTTGATCCGGTGCTGGACGATGTCTTCGCGTGCCGTCGTGAACCGGCGATCCGTCGACGGCAGCCTGTCCAAGTCGTACACGCTCTCCAGGAAGTCGGTCTCCTCAAGCCGTCCCCACCAGGGGCCGCCCTCGCCGCGCAAGTAGCCAAAAATATCGCGTCGCGTCACCGCCGTGATCTTCGGTGTGCTTTGCGGTGCCAACAAGGGCTCGGCCTGAGTCATGCTCCCAGGATGGACGTACGTCGGCTCATAAGGGGGCTGTTGGGCACTCTTGGATCTCTTTGGCTTGAGCGAGTGGCGTCGTCATCCAGAGCTCCAACGTGGCGAAGTCAGTCTGCCGCGCCAATCCTTCGCAGCCCCCGGGAACGCTGGCAGCGCAGACGCCACCATGTCCGTCACCACGCGGCTGGCGCTCGACAGAACCGGCATGCTTCACGCCGTGCTGATCTGGCTGACCTGCGCTCCAGCACGTGCCATTCACCGGCCAACGCTGGGGCCCTTCTTCGCTGAAGAGCCACCCATTCCCACCCAGCTACAGGCGGCCTGACCAGCACCCCAACACGCCTGACGCCCCATCAGAACGAGCATCAAATGAGCGTCACGAGCGTCATTTCAGCGTCAAGATATCGCCCGTAACGCCCACACCGCACATAATGCGCACACACAAAACCGCAGGTCAGGACACCTTGGCCACCGGTTCAAGGATCGCGACACACTCCACATGATGGGTCGTATGAAACAGCTTCAGACCCGACACCTTCCCCTCCTCGGTTCGGAGATCGAGAACACCGACGAGGGGTGCGATTGTTTCCGCGATCGCCTTCGAGTGCGTGAAGATGCTGTGAGAAGCTACGTCCAGGCCAGGGGGAGGCACTGGCGTCCCACCAGTCCCACGGGCGACTCAATCCCACATACGTACGCCTCCCCCGCTCCTCCGTGAAGCCGCTCAGACAGTCGGCGTCACGGGGCCAGCAGGGGCATCGCCTCGAAGGCGTGGTCCTGCCACAGGAGGTGCGAGGCCTCCTCGGGGTACACGGTGACCGACGACGGCGTGTGTCGAAGATCCGGGTGAGGCGCTGCTCGGAGTCGTACGCGGGCCAGCCCTGGTCGCCCGACGCGGCGAAGGACGTGCATCGAGACCGTCGATCAGCCCCCATGACAGCGCGGTCGTCGCGTCCAGGGCCGTACCGGTGAGCGCAAGGTGGAGAGTCCGCCACCGCCCGATCCGGCGCGGAATGCTGACGGTGCCGCCCGCGCCGGGAATCAGTCCCATGCCGATCTCCGGGAGTCGGAACGTGGTACCGGGCGCGGCCCTGACCGTTCCCGCGAAAGCGGGCAGCTCGATGCCGGAACCCACACACGTGCCATGCACCCGTGCTTCCATACGCGTCCGCAGTTCGTGCAGGAGCCGTCCGGCGCCCGCCCGGGTGCGGACGAAGTGAGCGACGACGGGGTCCTGTGCCGTGCCGAACTCGTCCAGGTCACCGCCCGAGCAGAACGCGGGACCAGCGCCCTTGAGCAGCACGCGGGAGATGGTGCCGTCGAGGGTGGCAAGGGTGAGGGCCTCGATCAGGGCGTCCCGCATGTGCCGGTCATAGGCGTTGCGCCGTTCCGGCCGGTTGAGGACCACCTCCAGTACGTCTCCCTCCCGGCTGACCAGTACGGGATCGCGCACGGGCGCCGGCTGCGGACGCGGACCCAGCGTGCCGAGCCAGCGCCGGAACCCGGCGCCGCCGAGCAGGGACGAGTACGCCAGCGACTCCGCGTCCAGGGCATCGCGCACCGGAAGCGACTCGGTCATGCGCAGGAGGGCGGCCAGTACGAGGGCGGGCTGCGGGTTGGCCGTCACGGCGGCCACGATCTCGGTCAGAGCGGTGGCGGGGTCGGACGCGGGGACGAAGGCTCGGTCGTCCGACGGCGGTTCGTGCCTGGTGAGCGTCAGGTCGAGGGCCCTCGCCAGCGCTTCCGCTTCGGGAGGCTGTTCGCCCCGAGCCGCCTGGGAGACCCCGACGAGGATGCGGTCACAGGTCCGGGCACGGCGGACTGCTGCAGCGACTGCCTCGGGAGCGATCGGTTCATCGAGGACGACTGCCAGCACGGGGGTCATGGCCCGCGCGCTCGCGTCCAGCAAAGGAGTGTGCGCCGCACCGTCCGCCAACTGTGCCGGACTGATCGAGGGCACGGACGTCATCGAAGCCACGCTCCTTCAAGGTCACGGCACGGGACCGCGAGTGTATCGTCGGCCTGGTGTCGACCGTCATGTCGGATTCCTACTGCTCATCGTCATGAATCTGCCCCCTTCGCCCTTGGCCGACTGGGCGTCCAGCGGCATCGTGTCGCTCACCGGACGCGCAGACGGACCACCCCTTGTGCCTCCCGGATGCGCGGCCACGTATGCCCGCGAACTGTCCGAACGGATCTACGAGCTGACGGCCTGCACTCCCTCGCCCGTGCGGGTCGACGGCGCCGGGCTGCTTGCCGAGCGGGCCGCGTTCACCGGCCACTCGCGGCGCGGCCGGACCTCGCCCGGTGGCGCGTGCCGGCTGCTTCCCGTCGCGGACGGCTGGGCTGCGGTCTCGTGCGCCCGCGTCGACGATCCGGCCCTGCTCGGCGCCCTGGTCGGCTCCGAGCTGACCGGCGATCCCTGGCCGGCTGTCGCGTCCTGGCTGCGGGACCACAGCGGTGCCGAACTGGCGGAGCGCGCCGAACTGCTCGGCCTCGCCGCCGGTACGGTCGCGTCCCCTGCTACCGCCCCTCCCGCCCGATCGCCGTCGCACCTGGTATCCCGGCCCGTCGACGGCCTGCTCGTGGTGGACTTCAGCGCCCTGTGGGCCGGGCCGTTGTGCAGTCACCTGCTCGGGCTGGCCGGCGCTCGTATCGTCAAGGTGGAGACTCCGAGCCGCCCGGACGGGGCCCGCCGCGGACAGCCCGACTTCTATCGGCTGTTGCACGCGGGACACCGGTCCGTCGTCCTCAATCCGGATACCGCGTCGGGCCGGCGTGCCCTGGCCGCGCTCGTGGCTGCGGCCGACATCGTCGTCGAGGCGTCCCGTCCGCGCGCGCTGGCCCGCTTTGGGCTCGACGCGTGGGCCGCAGTGGCCGCGGGCACCACCTGGATCTCCCTCACCGCCGCAGGGCGCGCGAGCGGACGGATCGGGTTCGGTGACGACGTCGCGGCCACCGCCGGACTCGTCGCCCGGGAACCCGACGGCACCCCGCTCTTCTGCGGGGACGCCATCGCCGATCCGCTCACCGGGCTCACGGCCGCCGCGCGTGCGCTCTCCGCTCCCGCCGACGGCAGCGGCTTCTTGCACGACATCGCGATGACCGATGTCGTCGGTGCCACGCTGGCCCAGGATCCGGGACCAGCCGCTGCCGCTCGCCGTTCCACGACGGGGTGGGTCCTGGAGACGGACCGCGGGTGGATCCCCGTCGCGGCCCCCCGGCGGCGCGAACCGGCCGGAGACGCACCCAGCATGGGCGAGAACACCGCCGAGGTGCTGCGCGATCTTGGAATCCCCGCGCTATGAGCCGCCTCCGCCGCGTCATCAACCTCCTCTTGCACGACGCCGAACTCGAAGACGGACGCCGGGCCGATGTACGTGTCGTGGACGGACGCATCGCGGCCGTGGCCCCGAACCTGTCACGCAGTTCCGGGGAGGAGACCGTCGACTGCCGCGGTGGCGCGTTGCTGCCCGGTCTGGCCGACCACCATCTCCACCTGCACGCTCTCGCCGCGCATCGGCACTCGGTCCGGTGCGGCCCGCCCGTCGTGCGGGACCGACACGGCCTCGCCACCGCGCTCGCCTCGGCGGCCCCCGCCGCGCACGGCTGGATCCGCGGCGTCGGCTACCACGAGACGGTCGCCGGAGATCTCGACGCCGCCGCACTGGACGCCATCCATCCGCAACGTCCCGTACGCGTCCAGCATCGCAGCGGCGCCCTCTGGATACTCAACTCTCTTGCCGCGAGGGCCGTTTCTCTCGATGCCGGTGACCATCCGGGGATCGAGCGGGACGCCTGCGGGAAACCGACCGGCCGGTTGTGGCGCGCCGACGACTGGCTGCGCGGCCGGCTCCCGCGCACCGCGCCGCCAGGCCTTGCCGCCGTCGGGGAGGAGCTCGCCCGCTTCGGCATCACCTCGGTGACCGACGCCACGCCCGATCTCGCCCCGGAGGCGCTGGCCGCCCTCACCGGCGACATGGGGAGCGGGCTGCTCCCGCAGCGGGTTCTCCTGCTGGGTGCACCGCTGGACTTCGCGGCCGACGGCTCTTCACCGGGGCACCCGGCCGTCGGCCCGTACAAGATCGTGCTGGCCGACTCGGGGCTTCCCGCGCTCGACGACCTGGTCAAGCGCATCCGTGCGGCGCACGCTGTCGGCCGTGCCGTCGCCGTGCATGTCGTGACCCGCGAGGCGCTCGTACTGCTGCTGGTGGCGCTGCGGGAGACGGGCGCCCTGCCCGGTGACCGCATCGAACACGCCGCCCTGGTTCCCAGGGAGTTGATCGCCGACATCGCCGTTCTGGGAGTGCGGGTGGTGACCCAGCCCGGCTTCCTCGCCGACCGGGGCGACGACTACGTCCACGACGTGCCCGTCCCGGAACACGCGGATCTGTATCGCTGCCGGTCTCTCCTTGAGCACGATGTACGGCTGGCCCTGTCCTCCGACGCCCCCTACGGTCCGCTCGACCCATGGGGCGTCATCGCGGCGGCCGTACGACGCACGATCCCGGGCGGACAAGTCGTCGGCCCGCAGGAGGGCCTCACCCCGGCCGCCGCCCTCGACGCGTTTCTGAGTGCCCTCGACGATCCCGGCGGACCGCCCCGACGTGTCGGGGTCGGTGCAGTCGCCGATCTGGTCCTGCTGCATGCCGGGCGGACCGAGGTACTCGCTGCTGCCGGGGTGGAGTTCGTCCGGACGACCTTTATGGGAGACCTTTCTGCGAACGTGCGCGCGCCCGGCCCAGTAACCGGCCGTATCAGGTGAGCTCGGCCGTCGCCGGCTCCGCACCGGCCTCTGGGGCGGCGTCGACGCGTGCCGGGGAACCACTCGTGACCGCCTTCTCTGTGTCCCCGGCCTCCTCGGACAGCCGCTCCATGCCGCTGATGGTCTTCAGCGGCTTCTCCTTGACGAACAGCACGGCCATCAGGGCCAGCAGCGCGAAAGGCGTGGCGACGAGGAAGGGTTCGGCGGTGGCGACTCCGTAGGCGTGCTCGACGATGCCCCGCATCGGTGTCGGCAGGGCGGTCATATCGGGTACGCCGCCCTCGCCGGCCTGACTACCGCCGGGCGCGACACCCGCCTCCTTGAGGCTCTTGGCCGTCTCGGATGCGACACGGTTGGCCAGAATCGCGCCGAGCACGCTGGTGCCGATGGTGCCGCCCATGCTGCGGGAGAAGGACAACACCGAGGTCGCGGCGCCGAGTTCGGCAGCAGGGACGTCGCTCTGCTCGGCCAGCGGCGAAGGAGGAGCCCGCAGGGGGGAGACCCTGCTTGGACCGGGAGGGACGATGTCCCGGCGGCGGTGGAGGAGGTCGTCGGGACACCGACGAACACCGTCAGGCAGGGCCTCATGGCTGCCGAGGACGTCCAGTCGGCGCGCAGGTCACCCGAATCCGCCGCCCGCTCTCACACACGCCACAGCTGCGCACCCGGGCGTGCCACGACCATCTCGGGTGCGACTGCGTTGGCGGACAACTTCGTTACCGCCAGAGCCAGTTCGGCAACGTCCTCGACCCGGATCATCCGGCTCGGCTCGCCCCGGTCACGGAACCACGCCGTCATGTCCGTATCGACATAGCCGGGGCAGATCGCCAAGGCCGTGCCGGACCCAATGCCGCACCGCATCGGCTGAAGCGTGATGGGCAGTTCTGGTCCGAACGCCCCGCCTCACTGCTGTCGCCGTTCCCAAGCAGCGGTCGGCCGACGGCGACGACGAGTTGGGGGGTCCGCGGTGCGATGCGGAACGCGAGGTTCGGGGTCAGGGAAACGGAAGGGTCTCAGGCCCAAGTGCCGGCGCCAGTCCCCCGGCCGCCGCGAGGGTTAGCAGAGCCGCACGGCCGCGTCGCCACCCTCACCAAGGCCGGCCGTGAACTCACTGGCGTAGAGCCGATACGTGCTGGTCGACGACCGCTGGGGCCATCTCCTGGGCATGTTCGAGGACGTGGAGGCCGGGAGGGCGGCCGTTCGTCCCCGGCGGCCCATGCGGACGAACGCAGCCACTCGGCGAGCGGAGGACGGACCATCAGGACCTCAGGTGCCGTGGAGTGTTCGCAGCCCTCGCCCCATCGGTGAATCGAGATGGGGACAAGAATTCACTTGACCCGCGAAATGTCCACACCGCGCACTGGCGCTGGACGGGCGCCGAGCACTGTGACGGAGTGGCAGCGGAGGAACCGTCCGTGGCGGCTTGCGCGACGAAAAGATGAGTTACGTTCACGTCTACTCGGACGAGAGTCAGAAGTTCGAAAACAGCATGTTTGGAGGTCGCAAGCCCGGCGCCGGTGTGCCGATCGACATCTGCGGCCTGAGCGCCATCCGCCACGCCTGCGTCCGGGTTTGGACGCAAAGCGCAAACCTGTCCACCTTCAGGGCTGAGATGTTGAGCGGTGTTCAAGGTCTCAGCCGAGGGGAATGCGGCCGGGTCTGACCGACCGCCCACTCATTTGACACCAGTTAAACCACTCGCTTTACTTCTTTGAAGCGGTCGGCTTACTTTTTGAAGGAGCCGGCGAATTTGGTGGCCGTCGTGGCGGCACAGGTCAACGGCGAGGTTGCTGGGAGGTAACGACACTGGCGGGCTGAGACGGTGCGATCGGGGCGCAGCAGGGCCACGTGGGAGGTAGTTCTGACCGGGGGCGAACGAACGCAGGATCCCTGCGGGCTGACCCGCGCCATCGCACGTAAGCACATCGACCAATGGAAACGTGTGCGGATGACGGTGGCCGCCGACACTGTCCGCTCCTCCGAGATCTGCGACCGGGTGTCCTGCCTGGCACGCTCAGGCACCGAACACCCGACAGCGCAGGGCAACTCCTTCTGGTTCGCACGATGCTGGCACCAGGTCACCTGCGCCCCAGCGCTGCACGACATTTTCATCAGCGAGTCTCTCGGCCACCCCTCACTACGGCTGCTTCTGCTCGATCCGAACCAATGCGCGCCCGGTCTGCGACCAGCGGTCCGCACCAAGCGCTAGGCCATGACTCCTCGTGGCACGCATGTCCGCCGGGCGCGAACGAGCGTTCACCGAAGACGGCGCCGCCTGCCAGCTCACCTGGGAAAACCTCGCCACCAGCCTCGTAACGCCATCGCCGGACCGAGACCGCCCTGGGCGACTCCGTTACCACAGGAAGAGAACAACATGGAAAGGACAGTGCAGTAGCGATGAGCGACACAACGACCTCTGCGGGAGAGAACTCAGCAGAGATTCCAGCGTTTCCGATGTCCAAAAATACGGCGGCCTGCCCGTTCGATCCGGCCCCAGACCTGTACACCCAGCGACAGGAGGGGCCGCTGACACGGGTGCGGTTGTGGGACGGCAGCACCCCGTGGTTGGTCACCGGCTACAACGATCAGCGGTCGGTGCTCGCTGACCCGCGGGTCAGCGCGAATCTCAACACTCCCGGCTTCCCGAGCACGTCACCACCCGTGGCCGCCGCGAAGACCAGCCTCTTCCGGATGGACGACCCGGAGCATGCCCGGCTGCGCCGAATGATCACCGCACCGTTCGCCATCAAGCGGGTCAACGCCATGCGCCCGGCAGTGCAGAAGATAGTGGACGACCAGATCGACGCGATGCTGGCCGGTCCAAAGCCGGTGGACCTGGTGGAAGCCTTCGCCCTACCGGTGCCCTCAGTAGTCATCTCCGAACTCCTCGGCGTCCCATACGACGCTCACGAGTTCTTCCAGGACAACAGCCAGATCATGGCCAGCCGCAACTCCACGCCCGAGCAGAAGTCCGGGGCCGTCAGGACACTGATCGAGTACCTGCACGGCCTGATCTCGGACAAGGTCTCCAATCCCGGCGACGACCTGCTGTCGGGGTTGGCCGAGCCGATCAAGACTGGGGAGCTGACCCAGCAGGAGGCAGCCGGGTTGGGCATCCTGTTGCTGGCCGCTGGACATGAGACCACCGCCAACATGATCGCCCTGGGAACGCTGGCGCTGCTGCAACACCCCGACCAGCTCGCTCTTCTCCGCGAGTCCGAGGACCCGAAGGTGGTCACCTCCGCTGTGGAGGAGTTGTTGCGCTATCTGAACATCGCTCACGACGGGCGGCTACGCGCCGCGACGGAGGACTTCGAGGTCGCCGGCCAGATCATCCACGCCGGCGAGGGTCTGATCATGCCGAACGAGATCGGCAACCGTGACCCGGAAATCTTCGACGACCCAGACCGGCTGGACATCACCCGCGACGCGCGCCGCCACGTCGCCTTCGGCTTCGGCGTCCACCAGTGCCTCGGCCAGTCACTGGCCCGCGTGGAACTGCAGATCGTCTACAGCACCCTCTACAAGCGGATCCCCACGCTGAAGCTGGCCACCGAACTCGATCAGATTCCGTTCAAGGACGACGGAATAATCTACGGCGTCTACAAACTCCCCGTCACCTGGTGACCGAAGCGATCTGCTGTTCGATCGCGGACTTTTCCTGAGCCGTGGGGTCGGTGCCCTCGCTGATCGCGTCGAGGAAGAACTCCGGCGTGAGCATCTTGAGGCCCAGACCCTCGGCGAGGGGGGTGACGATCGACTCGGAGGCGCCGATGAGGGTGCCCGCGTACTTCGCCTTGATGTCGGCGATGGTCTTGTTGTACGAAGCGAGGGCCGTGTCCTCGAAGGTCATCTCCTGCGCGTCGAAGTACGCGGCGTCGGCCGCGTCGATCTTTTGCAGTCGGCGGTGATCTGCTCGATGACCTGGTGCACATTGGCGGGCGTTACCAGCGGTGCGGGTTGCCGCCCGGCTTGATGCCCACCAGGTCGCCGACCTTCAGATCGGTGCGGCCGCTCTCGGGGTTGGCGGACAGCAGCTTGTCGGCCCAGGCTTCGTAGCCGATGCCGTTGACGACCGTGAAATGGGCGGGGGCGACGGTGCGGGCGTCAGCGGCGGTCGGCTCGTAGTCGTGCGGGTCCGCGTTCGGATTGTTGATGATGCTCTTCACCTCGACGTGGCTGCCGCCGAGCTGTGTCGCGATGCTGCCCCAGAAGTTCTCCGCCACCACCTGGATCGTCTTGCTCTTCTGGCTGTCGGCGGCCGTCTTGGAGTTGTCCGAAGAACTGGTCGAACAGGCGCTGACGGCGGCCAGCGCGGCGATGGCGACGACCGCGCCGATGGCGGTGCGGGTGCGAAGGGCTATGGCGGTTCTCATCCGAACCACATTCGGGACGAAGAGAGCTCTCTGCGCCGAGCCGAAAGTGAACATCCGCTCCAGCCGTCCGGTTCCCGCTCCTGTCCTGCGGCCACGCACTTGGCCCGTGTCTCCCGCAGACGGCGCCTGATCGAGCTCTTGCCGCTCGCCCCCTGCCCGCGACGCCCGGACACAGGGGACGTGTCCCCGCTAAGGGCTCGCAGAGAATCAACATGCTGATTTGATCTTCATCGGCAGGTGGGTTCCGTACTGGTCGAGGTGGGCGGCCACGTCGGTCGGGCACGCCCCCGCTGCGGCGGTCCCGCGTGTCAGCCCAGGTCGCCTTGGACCAGAGCACGGCCGGGCAGGGCTGTGCCAGGGGCACGCAGTCCGTCGAGGATCAGGGACGTTGCCCGGTGCAGCATCATGTCCGAGAGTTCAGCGTCGGCAGTCGGAAAGTGCTTGACCAGCAGCGACAGCAGCACGCTGATATCGCCCACGCCGATGTCCGCGCGTAGGCTGCCCTCCCTCTGCGCGGCAGCCACCAAGCCGTCGAGAAGTCCGAGGATCTCGTCCCTGACGCCCCCGATCTCCGGATCCCCGGTGATGATCGTGTGGGCCCGCTCCGACAACAGCGCCAGCTGGGACATCACACGCAACTCTCGCGAGTGCGCAAGGAGACGGGTGATGGTGTCCCACGCGGTCGGCTCCTGACCGGCTGCCGCCTTCACCTCGTCCAGCACACGTTCAAAGCTGTCTCGCGCCACGGCCCGGATCAGTGACTCACGGTCGGGGAACCGCCGGTAAAGGGTGCCCACGCCGACTCCGGCTCGCCGGGCGATCTCCTCCATCGGAACATCGGGGCCCTGCTCCTGGAACACCGCCTTCGCGCCCGCCAGGATCTGGTCGCGATTACGCCGGGCGTCGGCTCTCATCGAGGCGTGCGAGTCAGCAGTCATGCGGCCGATTCTCGCAGGGCGACCGGCCGGTCGAACCGGAGAGGTGGGCGAATTTCGTCCGTTTCGATACGGCCGGATCTCGAAGCGGAAGAAACTTGTCCGAGCTGCCGAGCGCATCGGAGCGTTTCTCCTGATCCGTCGCGCACGCCGCGCGCTCCTCCTCTACGTCCGCATCCGAAGCACCCGCACGATGCCGATCTGCTCCCGCCCAGGCCCCCACGAACCGCCTGCCACCCGGTAGCCCTGGCGCGCACGCGTCGTGGGCGTCTCGCATCTGCTGCTCGAAGGAGATTTCCATGACCAGAACCGCCCGCGTCACCGGAGCGTCCTCCGCTTTCGAGGCCGCCCTGACCCGAGCGTTCGCCCGGAAGCGCGCGGGTTCGCGGATTCCCGGACATGATGACGCCGGAACCGGATCGCGTGCGGCGCTCAGATATGGACGAGCGCGCGGGTTCGGGCTGGCGTGGCCTTCCTCGCCTCAGCCGGCTGTCTCGGGGTCAGGCCAGGCCTGGGCGGCGTCGCTGAGGGCGCCCGCCAGGGCTCCGAGCAGGAGCAGAAGCGCGGTTCGGGAAGGCGGGGCTGGAGCCGTGCGCCGAGGTAGCCGCCTATCAGCCCTTCGGCGCCGCAGGCCAGACCTAGCCACCAGTCGGGCGCGACGGGCCCGGGACTCGCCTGGCCCGGCCACCACATCGAACAGCAGGTTCGTCGGCGTGACGGCGGGACTCGGGACGCCGAGGACTCTGAGCTGGACCGACAGGAGGAAGACCGTCCCGGACGCGCGGCGGCGTAGCCGATGTCCGACCTCGGGTCTGGTGGGCTCGCATGTGGGGTGTCGTCTTTTCGTGGCGGGTGGTGGGGTGGTGTGTGTGGTTGCCGGGGCGTATCGGCTCATGTGGTGCCGGTTTCGTCGGCGAGGCGGGAGGTTGTCCTGCCGTGGTAGTTGAGGGCTCTGGCGATGACGGGCGCGGGGGCGTGTCACCGTACGGGCTGTGACTCGGCCGGGGCTCGGGAACTCCTCATCTTGGAGGGCGGCGAAGTCGGCGTGTGGCTGTTCAGCGGCTTCGGGGATACGCCTCGCGTTTGGCGTGCTCGGAGAGCGCCCGGTAGATGCTTGCGATCGAGGGGTTCTGTTCTGTCCCTTTCGCTTGCCGGTGGGGATGATCAGGTCGGGCTGGATCTGCTCTGCTGGTGCAGGGCTTCGATGTAGGCGTTGAGCGCTGGTGAGGTTTGGGACTCTTGGCGGATCACGGCGTAGAGCCGTCGGGTCAGGCTGGTCCCGGCGATGTCGCGAATGGCCAGGCGCGGGTCTGCGGCTGGCAGGGTCAGGTCGGGCAGCAGGGTCACTGCGCCTGCGCTGCGGACGAGTTCGAGCTGGACATCGGCATCGTTGGATCGGTGCCGGAGGTCGGGGTCAAATCCTCCGTGCGCCCGGCAGGTCCCGATGATCATTGCGTGGTGTCCGGTACCGCTGCTTGAGGAAGCCCATACCTCGTGGCGCAGCGAGGAAAGTGCAACGGGCCCGGGGCGGGTGGCGAGAGGGTGCCCTGCCGGCAGAACCAGGCGTGTCCCTTCGTGAAGGAGCAGGTGATGGTCCACGCCGTCGGGGCGCGGGCGGGGATGGCCTTCGTACTCGTCGCTGATGACGAGGTCGACGGTTCCCAGGCGCAGTTCGGGTAGGGCCACTTCGAGTTCGAGTTCGGTGATCTCGATCTCGACGAGGGGGTGCGAGCGTGCCACTTCCACCAGGGCGGGGATGAGCAGACGGCGTGCTGCCGATTGCAGGCCCACGGCTCGGATCCTGCCGCGGACTTCCTGGGTCAGGTTCGCCAGTTCGGTTTCGGCGGTTTCGGCGACGTTCAGCAGGACGGCGGCGTGACGGGCCAGCACTTTTCCGGCGTCGGTGAGCCGGACTCCCCGTCCGGCCGGCTCGACCAGGCGGGCACCAGCTTCCCGCTCCAGTGCTGCCAGCTGTTGGGAGACCGCCGAGGGGCTGTAGCCGATCGCGGCGGCCACGGCGGCGAGGGTCCCCCGCTCGGCGAGTTCGCGAAGCATCCTCAGGCGGCGGAGATCAGACAAGACCATCCACAAATCCTAATGAATCAGCTCCATCATTCATCGCTGGTCCTTATCGGTGAGGTGGGGGACGCTGGAGGTCGCCGCCGGTCGATCGGCACCTCACGCTCCTCGCCTCCCTCGGAAAGCACTTACGCTCACATGAACGCGCGCACCCCCTCCGCCCTTGCGTCCGGGATTTCGTCCTCGGTCGGAGCGTCGGTCATCTTCGGGATCATTTTCATGATCCCCCCGCACCTTCTGCCGCTGGATCCCGAGCAGATCCTGGGATACCGCATCATCGCGATGGTCGCCTTCCTGGCTGCCTTCTTCTGCGCGGCGCGGATGTGGGACCAGGCCGCGGCACTCGTCGGCCGTCTGCGCGCAACACCGCATCTGGTCGGCGTCCTGGTCGTGGACGCCGCTCTTTTGGGGCTGCAACTGTGGCTTTTCGGATGGGCGCCCCAGAGCGGACACGGCCTCGATCTCTCTCTGGGCTATCTCATCCTGCCGCTGGTCATGGTGGTGGTCAGCGTCGCGGTCTACCGCGAGAAGCTCTCCCGCTGGCGGATCGCGGCCGTGCTCTGCGCCGCTGCGGGAGTCACGGCGGCCGTAGTCGTCGCTGGCGGGCTGCGCTGGCCCACCCTGCTCGTCGCACTGGGGCTTCCGCTCTACTTCATCAGCCGACGCGCCTTTGCCCTGGACTCCGCTGCAGCCCAGCTCTTCGAGCTCAGCGCGATGCTCCCCTTCTCGGTCTTCGTCCTGACGGCCAAGCCGTCCCTCGGCACGGTCACCCACCGCCCACAGCTGATCGCCGGACTTGTCCTGCTTGGGCTTCTCAGTGCCGCCGGGTTCGCGCTGTACCTGACTGCCAGCCGTGTCCTGCCGTTCTCCCTGTTCGGGGTGCTCAGCTACGTCGAGCCGGTGCTGCTGGTGCTGGTTTCCCTGACGTTCCTGGGCGAGCCGTGGCAGTCGGCTGACACCTTCGTCTACATCCCGATCTGTGCCGGGCTCGTTCTTCTCGCGCTTGAATCGGCAGCAAAAGAACCCGCCGAGCCGAAGCAGCCCGCCCCTCAGGTCGACAGCGCACACCCGTGACCCAACGGCTGCGGGCCGAGGCCGTGGGTCGCCGACAGCCTGCCCCGGTAACGGCCGGGGCAGGCTGTCCGTTCAGCGGGCGTCGGGCCGGTCCTCGGTGATCTAGCGGGCGGCGAGCAGGCCCGAGGCGACGACGACGGTGGCGTTCAGGCCGAGCCAGTCGGCGAGTACACCGGTCACGAGAGCTCCGCCGGCGTAGCCGATGTCGCGCCAGAACCGGTAGGTGCCCAGGGCGTTGGCCCGCCATGCGGGATGGGCGTGGTCGGAGATGGACGCGATGAGGGCCGGGTAGACCATGGCCGTGCCCAGACCGAGGAAGACCGCGGACAAGACGCCCGCGAGCAGCGGACGCTCCAACAGGACGAGGGCGAGGACGAAGCCCACAGACTGGACGAGCATGCCGCAGACGATCAGAGGCTTGCGGCCGATGCGGTCGGCGAAATGGCCGGTGGGGATCTGCCCGAGCCCCCACAGGATCGGGTACAGCCCTTTGATGAGGCCGACCGCGGCCAGTCCCAGGCCGTGGTCGGTGAAGAGCAGAGGGAAGACGCCCCAGGTGAGGCCGCCATCGCCGGCGCCACCGGCGGCATGGCCTCCGGTATCATGGTCGCCGCCACCGACTACCCCGCCCTGGCGCTGACCGGCGGAGCCCTCGCCCTCGTGCCCGCCGTCGCCGCCCCCGCCAACCGCCGATGAACCCCACCAGCCCCGAGACCCCCGCGCCCGGTATCACCGTCGACGGCGCCAAGCCGGGCACCGTCGTCCACGTCATCGCCACCGACCCCGCCGCCCCGCTCGACTGGTGCCACATGGCCGGACACCACTACGTCGGCCCTGTACCGAACGCCGCCGACCTACCTGTGTACGCACTGCGGATCGCTGCCGGTGCCCGCCCTCCCGAGTAGGCGCCCCGTGGCATGCGGATGACACGGAAGGCTGACGGCCAGCCTCACCTCTGCAGCTTGGCCGTGCGTTCGGGATGGGCGGTCCCGACGTAGTGCATGGCGGTCTTCTCGGTAATCCCGAACAGGCGCATCAGCTTCAGCGGATCGCCGCACTCGAGCGCCTCGTTGAGGATTCGGTCCTGGCGCAGGCGATCGTGTCGATCGCTTCGCCCGGCCGACCGCCGAGGACGACGGAGCCAGGATCGCTCCGGAGAGTGCAGCCGGGGTGGTCGCCGACGGCGGTCTGTCCAATCTCGTGCCGATCCGGGGCGAAGGAGATCAGCATTGGCGTCGTTGGCTGGCCAAGAACTTCACGGTAAGCCGGTGGCTCCACTGCGTCCCGAGATGGTGCGCATGACGGAGGACCTCGGTTCGCGTGCCGTCGGCGCCACCCGAAGTGGCACGATGACGGCGACACGCCTTCGGCACCGACCATCTGAGCGGCGTGCCGTGGCCACTCGGAGGCCGGTGCCGAAAGCCGGGCGTCAGGAACCCAGCAGAGGCATCGCTTGGAAGGAGTGGTTCTGCCACAGCTGGCGCGAGGTCTCCTCCGGGTAGGCCACCACCGACGGCTCCGTGTCGAAGATCCGGGTCAGGCGCCCCTCAGAGTCATAGGCGGGCCAGCCCGGGTCGCCCGTGGCGGCGAAGGAAGTCCAGGCAGTGCGGATCTGGGACGTCAGTACGGCGGCTTCGGCGGTGTGCTCGGGGCCGATGGCAACCGGGCCCAGGTGGGCGTCGTAGGTGCCGAACAGCAGCGGGCCGTCCAGTCCGTGGCAGGCGCGCAGGCGCCCGCCCATGCCCGGGGACTGCCATGCCAGCTCGTACAGGTAGGCCTTCCCTCCCCCGGCCGCCTGCGCCTCGGCCAGCTGCTGGGCCGGCATACGGAACAGCCAGTCGGTCTGGACGAGTTCGAACAGGTCCTCGTCGGAGGTGTCGGGGAACGCCTCGCGGTAGATCCGCTCACCGTCGCCGTCGGGGCCGAAGTGGCGCAGTGCCTCAGCCGCCTGTTCCCGGGTGATGTTGCCGAAGAGGTTGCCGAAGAGGAAGAACGTGCGCCACTCGTCGCGGTTGTGCCCGATGATCAGCTCCACGTCCCGTCCCGCACCGCGCGCGAGCCCCTGCCAAGGGGTGACCGGCAGCACCTCGCCGTCGACGACCGGGGAGAAGAGGGTGAGGGTGTGCGACAGCTGGCCCCAGCGGTTCTCGTGCAGCCGCATTTTCTCCTGCAGCGCGTGCCCGATCGCGGGGAGTTTGCGCGGGTCCACGCCGCCCAGGTCCTTGACGGTCGGACGCAGGCCCGCCTCGGCCGCGATGGCCGCTCCGACATCCTGGGCCAAGGCATCGGAGAAGAAGGTCCCCGGCAGGCTCTGCCCGATGGCGCGCCGGAACAGCCCCGTCGCGCTCGGCATGACCATCAGCGAGGCGATGGACCCGGCGCCGGCCGAGTCGCCGAGGATGGTCACGTTGTCCGGGTCGCCGCCGAACGCCGCGATGTTCTCCTGCACCCACTCCAGCGCGGCGACCTGGTCCAGGAATCCCCGGTTGGCGGGAGCGCCCTCGATGGACGCGAAACCCTCGATACCGAGGCGGTAGTTCAGCGAGACGAACACCACCTCGCCGTCGCGGGCGATGTGCTGGGCGTCGTAGCCCGGGCTGCCGGAGAAGCCGTGCTTGTAGGCGCCGCCGTGGATCCACACCATCACCGGTCGGCGGGCGGCCGGGTCCGGGGCGGGCGTCCACACGTTGACCGTCAGCCAGTCGTCGCCGGTACCGCTGAAGAGGCCGTTGTCGCTGCGGCCCCCCATGTTCGCGTCCTGCGGGGCCGGCGGGCCGAACTCGTACGCCTCCCGTACACCGTCCCAAGCGCGCAGGGCACGCGGCGCCTGGAAACGGGCCTTCCCGAGTGGTGGCTGGGCGTAGGGGATGCCTCGGAATACAGCAAGGCCCCCCTCCCTGCGACCGCGCACCCGGCCTGTGGCGGTACGGACCTCGGGCTCGGACGATTCGACTGCGGGCATGGAGCCTCCCTAGCAATTTAAATAAGTTGATTGGTTTAACTCTTGCTCATTTTTTGACAGCTGTCTAGTCTTCACGTCATGCAGGATCGTCAAGACCGTCGGGTGCAGCGCTCCCGCACGGCACTGAAAAACGCCGCGGTCCGCCTGGTGTCCGAGCGCGGCACCACCGCTCTGCCGGTCATCGACCTCTCCGACGCCGCGGACGTCAGTCGGCAGCTGGTGTACATCCAGTTCGGGGACCGTGACGCGCTTCTCGTGGCGGCCGCGGCCGACCTGGTCGAACGGGAGCTCCTGCCGGAGGTCGGGGACGTCAATGCGTCCCATCGCGGACGCCTGCTCGCGATGGCCCGGCACTTCGCCCGGCACCGGCCCTTTTACCGCGCGATGCTCACCGGATCGTGCGCCTTCGCCATGGCCCGAGCCCTGAACAGGCTCTTCGCGTCACTGATCACTGTCGCGGGCCTGCGCGAGGTGTTCGGCGACCTCGACGAGGCCACGGCACAGGACCTGGTGGCGCTGATCACCGGCGGGACCGGCGCGATCGTCAACGACTGGGTGATCGACGCGGACGACCCGCTCGATCCCGAAGAACTGGCGGACCGTCTGCTGCGCGTCTCGACGGTGCTCGCCACCAGCCGCCCCGCTCCCACCCCCGGAGGCCGCCCCCGATGAACCTCAACAGCCACCTCATCCAGCGCATGCTGCACCTGCCCCCGCCCCTGACCAGAGACCTCACCGTCGAACCCGACCGGCGTGTCCCGATGCGCGACGGGGCCGTCCTGCTGGCCGACCGCTGGACCCCGAAGCATCGCGGCGACGGCCTGCCGACCGCGCTCATACGCGTCCCGTACGGCCGAGCGGGCCTGGTCGGCGGCCAGATGGCCCGGCCCCTTGCCGAGCGCGGCTTCCAGGTGATCGTCCAGAGCACTCGCGGCACCTTCGGCTCCGACGGCCCGTGGGATCCGCTGCGCCGCGAGCGTGAGGACGGCCTCGACACCATCGACTGGGTCATCAAACAGCCCTGGTTCGGCGAGTCGATGATCCTCTACGGCCCCAGCTACCTCGGCTTCGTCCAGTGGGCCGTCGCCGACTCCCTGCCACCGCAGGTCAAGGCCATGATCCCGGTGGTCTCCGAGTCCGCCCTCACACTGGAGTTCCTGCGCGCGGACGGCTTCTCCCTGGAGACGCCGTTCGGCTGGGCCGTGCAGGTGGCGGGACAGGAACGGCGCTGGGCGATGCCGCGCGCCGTGCTGGGCGGGAAGAAGCTCCAACGCGCCCTGCGCACGCTGCCGTTGAACCAGGCCGACACCGCCGCCATCGGGCACCGCTACGACTACGTCCAGGACATCCTCGACCACCCCGCCGACGACCCGTTCTGGCAGGGGCTCGACCACCGCCACCGTGTCGCCGACATCCAGGTCCCGGTGAGCAGCATCGCCGGCTGGCACGACATCTTCCTGCCCGGCCAGCTCCGGGACTTCCGCGTGCTGCAGGAGGCCGGACGCACGGCCCGTCTCACGGTCGGCCCCTGGGCCCACACCTCCGTGGGCGTCGGACAGGCCGCCTTCCCCGAGGCCCTCGACTTCGGCCTGGCACTCGCCAAGGGCGGCGAACCGGCCGAACGCGCCCCGGTACGCCTGTTCGTCATGGGCGAGGAGAAGTGGCGCGACTTCCCGTCCTGGCCGCCGCCCGGCTACGAGCCCCGGCGCTTCCACCTCCAGCCGCGCGGAGCCCTTTCCCCCAGCAGCCCGCCGGGGCACCCCCGGACCGCTACCGCTACGACCCGGCCGACCCCACTCCCGCCGTCGGGGGCGTACGCATGGCCTTCGGTGTCAAGTCCGGCCGCGTCGACAACACCGAATTGGAGGCCCGACGCGACGTCCTCACCTACACAACCTCCGTACTGGACAACGACGTCGAGGTCATCGGGGAGATCAGCGCCGAGATCTTCTTCCGCTCCAGCCTGCCGTACGCCGATGTCTTCGTACGCCTCTGCGATGTCGACGTCGACGGCCGCTCGACCAACGTCTGCGACGGCCTGACGAGCATCGCCGGAGCGGACCAGGTCACCCGGGCGATCGTTCGGCTGTGGCCCACCGCCTACCGTTTCCGGCGCGACCACCGCATCCGCGTGCAGATCTCCAGCGGCGCCTTCCCTCGCTTCAACCGCAACCCCGGCACTGGTGAGCCTCGCGGCTCGGCTGCCCAGCTGCGCACTGCCGAGCAGCAGATCTTCCACGACCCCGAACATCCCTCGGCCATCGTTCTGCCCGTGGGATGACGCTCACTCCGCTGCGGGGGCGTGGGCCACATGGTTCGCCGCCACGTACCCGAACACCGCCGATGCGGCGATGCTCGCCCCCGCACCGGGATACTTGCGGCCCATCACCGACGCAGTGCAGTTGCCGGTCGCGTACAGTCCGGCGGTGGGCTCCCCGCCGGTGTCCAGTACTCGCGAGAACTCGTCACAGAGAAGGCCCCCGCTCGTGCCGATGTCCCCGGGGTACAGAGCCACGGCGTAGAACGGCGGCTTGGCGACGGGCCCCAGGCAGGCATTGGGTTTGTGAGTGATGTCGCCGTAGAACCTCTCGTGGTCGCCCTCTCCCCGGTGGAAGTCCTCGTCGACTCCCGTCTCGGCGGACGAGTTGAACCTGTCGACGGTCTTGAGGAGCCCCTCGGCGTCGATCCCGCACTGGCGGGTCAGGTCCTCCAGGCTGTCGCTCCGCTTCATCGCACCGTCGGCGATCCACTGCTTCGGCGTCCGTCCGGGCGGCGCCGTGGCGAAGGGGTAGTGGCCTCGGTGCCAGGAGTCGACGATCAGCCAGGAGGGGATCGCGCCGCCGCTCTCCCGCTCGCGGGCGTACATCTGCTGGCCCGCCTCCTGGTACGAGACCGCCTCGTTGAAGTAGCGGCGGCCCGTCGAGTCGACAATGATCGCCGCCGGTTTGCTGCGCTCGGACGGGCACATGCTGGGGGTGCCGTCCGGCATGATCCACGAGGGCATCCGCCCGGCCTCGTCCAGCAGGTCGGCCGCAGCGCCGTGGGCCATGGCGATGCGTATACCGCGTGAGTGATCCCGCCGAGACGCGGCCCGGCGGGATCACTCATGTATGCCGGCAGTCGCCTGCCGGGGAGTTATGCGCCCGGTTCCGCCGTGCCCGAAGGCACGGGACTCGCACCGACGGCCACCGGGGACCGGCGCGAACGCAAGGCGCGCGTCTTCTCCCCCTCCCCCTGCAGCAGGCCTCCCGCGAACCCGGCCACCGCGCCGGCCAGCAGGCCGGCGACGAAGGTCCACAGCACGCCGCCGACGACCTTTATCTCACTGCCGCCGACCGCGTGACCGGCCATGCTCACGCTCGTGTGGAACGAGGTCTGCACGCCCACCGCCAGCACTCCGAAGACGATGGCGGTGACGATACCGAAGCGTTCGGCCAGGCCGATCTGCCGGGCCAGCGGGCCGCGATAGGGATGCAGGGGACGAGCCTGTGCCGGATCCGTGCCGCGGGCGGCGGCGAAGGCACATGCCAGCAGGAGGAGAGCGGTGACAACCAGAGTCACGACCCACACGGGCACACCGCCCATCGTGAGGTCACCGATGTGCTGGGTGTGGTTGGGCGGCGCTGCGGCGGCCCGCTGTCCACCGGACGTACCGGCGCCGGGCGCGGCGGCTCCGGCAGCGCTCTGCATCTGGTGCGAGGAGGACGTCCAGGTGGATCCCAGCCCCACGCTCAGCGCGGTCACCAGGGCGACCGGTGCCAGCAGCATGGCTCCGCCCGCCGCCTTGTGGTCACCGACGGCCACCGCCCCGGTGACCGTCATCAGCGCCGCGATGACGAGAAGAGGCCGTACGAGCGCTGAGAGGCTCGGCCCCCACGCAGGCCGCAACCCGCCCGCGGTGAAGCCGGCCGGCACCCGGCGGCTGATGAGCAGCCCCACCGCGATCACAGCGACGGCCCACACCAGGGCGCCGACCGCGGTCGTGCCGATCGCGACGTCGTACGACATCGCCGGCTGGGCGGCGCCGCCCGAGGCCCCCAGGGCACTGGCGCCGAACAGCTTCTCCACCAGCTCTCCGAGCTTGCCGCCGAGCGCGCCGGCTCCGCTCTGCGACACCGCCGGCAGCTTGAACGAGCCATGGGCGAGCGAGGCGGCAAGCATCAGGCCGAGCACGGCCGCGCCCGTGGCGCCAAGGGCTCTGGTCATCAACTCCTTTCCGTTGAGCGTCCGTTGGCGCAGCCCCCAGGAGAAGGTCAGCCAGAGGACCACCGCGCCGAGCAGGGTCACGGCGAGCGGTACCACGTCGACAGCGCCGCTCAGCGAGAGGGTCGCCGATCCGCCGCCGGGGACACCGGCGCCCTGCGCAGCCGCTGCCGGTGGCGCAGGCATGGTGTCGGGACCGATGTTCACCGAACCGCCGACAGCCAGGGCGGTCACGGCCATGATCAGTGCCCACAGGGAGTCGACGGACTGCGGATCGAACACGACGAGCGCGATCGCGGCGACCGCAGCCATGGCGACCACCGCGCACACGGCCGCCGCCGCACCTTCGAGTGCGTTGCGCAGGAGACGGGAGGAGACGGGTGGGGACGTTGGGGACGGGGAAACAGACATACGGGGATCACTCCCCTTTCACTTCGGGGGGAAGGGTTGACGCGACCCGACCGGAGGGCGAGCGGCCCACGGGATGGGATGTCCCTCTGATTCAGGTTCAGGTCGCGTCGGTGTCGGCCGGCTCGAGCAGGTCCGCGATCTTGGTCGCGGTCGAGACCACGAGCGGAAAGCCGACGTATGGGGCCAACTGCGGGAGAATCTCGCCGAGTTCGGCCTTGGTAAGGCCGTTGGCGAGCCCACGCAGCTTGTGGAGCCGCAGCTCTTCGGTGCAGCTGAGGGTGACGAGTGCGGCGATGGTGGCGATGCTCCGGTCACGCGGGGAAAGTCCGGGCCCCGGCCAGACCTCCCCGTACGCGAACCCAGCGGTCGTGACCGTCCGCATCGCGCCGCGCGAAGGGCGCTCTGTCGGCGAACTTCCGCGGAATCCTGCCCTCGAACACGTCCGGCGGTTCGATCGCGTGGTCGTCCACGCTGATCATGACGTAGTCATCGATGCTCATTCGAACCCTCCGTCGCGCGCACGGAATCCTGGTCGATCTTGCAGGGCACGAAATAGTAGGCTAGGCGACAATCGCATAGCCGGTCAATTGGCGGGAGAGTATTAGGGAGTGCAGGACTTGACGCTTCCCGACGTCGATCCAGAGCGATTCACGATCCGCCGCCACGACAGACGCGGGTTCGAGCAGGCCTATGTACGCGAGGGCATGGGCGGTGTGCCACTGCTCTGTGTCCACGGACGGCCGGAGACAAAACGCATCTGGTGGCGGGTGATCGAGCCACTGGCCGCGGCCGGTTTCGAGGTGATCGTGCCCGACCTGCGGGGCTTCGGCGACGGCGGCCTCGCTCCCGACGGCCGGTACGGCGTCGCCGCGCACACTGCCGATCTGTACGACCTCGTCGTGAAAGGGCTCGGACACGAGCGGGTCGCGATCTGCGCCGGCGACCTGCGCGGCCCGATCGCCCAGGATCTGGCACTGCGTTTTCCCGGCCTGGTCGAGCGGATGGTGCTGTTCAACTGCCCGTTGCCGTACGACCGGGAGACCATGCGGCGGCTACGGACATGTTCGCCCAGCGAGGCGCGCGACTATTGCGTGCGCCAGGGAACGGACGCCGACGGCCTGGCCGCCGAACTCAACACCCCGGAGAGACGCAGCAGTTACATCGCGACCTTCTACACATCACGTTTCTGGGCCCACCCCGGCGCCTTCATCGACTCGGTCACCGGGCGCGTGGGCGCCTCGCCCACGGTCGACTTCCACACCGCCCCGTTCGCGGACGCAGCCGGGTTCCCGGCGAGCCTCGGACCGTACGGGGACGTGTTCGCACCGACGGCCCACGGACAACGGACGGTGGCGGTTGCGACCATGTGATCGCGCCGGACTTCGACCGGATGGCCACCCTGGTGTTTCCGCGCCACCTCGGCCCGTTCCTGATCCGCGACTGCGGGCACTTCGTGCCGTGGGAGGCCCCGCACGCCCTGGTCTCGGCCGCACGGCTGCTCTGCCGAGACCTGCTCGGAGGGTGAGTCAACGGGGCCGGTGGCGCAGGCCAGGTTCGTGCGCGGCTATTCGGACTTGGCGTCCTCGCGCTCGAACGTGAGGGCGACGTTGTCCAACCCCTCCAGGAGGCCCTTGATGACGTCGGAATCGACGTCGGAGAGCCCGTACTCGATCGCCGCGAGCTCGGCGTGTGCGCGCCGGTAGAGGTTGTGTCCATCTCGCGTGGCGACCGCCAGGATGCGGCGCCGGTCGTTCGGGTCGGCACGCCGTTCGATCAGGCCGCCCCGCACGAGGCGGTCGATGGTGGCCGTCATGGTGGTCGAATGAACCGAGGCCCGCGCCGCGATCTCGGAGAGCTGCACGCCGTCGGGCTCCGGGCACACGATCGACAACACCTGGTACTTGGCGTGCGAGGTCCCCAGTTCGCTGAGCACACTGTCAAGTTCGCGCAGCAGCAGGTCGCGCACGCGCAGGAGCAGGCCTGCGACGATCAGCCGTTCCGTACCGGCGGAGTCGAGGTCGTACACCTGCCCCAACGCATCGGCGATCCGCGCGCTCGTGGCCGAGCGGCCGGTGGTCGCGGCGTCCGTTCCACGAGCGGCCTTGCGGGTCCCGCGGTTGTCGCCGCTTGCCATGGAGCCTTGTCCCTCCGACGTTCGGACCTTGGATACTTCGCTAGCCTAGCGTCTGCGCCCGAGGTCACGCCGACCGAGCGCTCTCCAGCCTCGCTTCGATGAGCTCGGCGACTACCGCACAGGGGTGTGTGCGAGGGAGCACCAGCCGCAGCTCCGGGAAGTCCGTGATCAGTACCGGCAGCATGTCCGACCGCCCCTCGGCCGTGACCGCGACGTCGACGCGGTCGTAGTCCCCTCCATGACGAACCACGGTGAGCAGTGCCGCGGTAGTCCAGCTCTCCGCGCCGGCCCGCACGAGGACCACGGTGTGCCGACGCGAGTGCGGACGCACGAACACGCTCTGCACGAAGGAGACGGCGGAGCACCCCTCGGGCACGTCGACCAGGAACACCTCGGGGTCGAAGGCGTGTGCCTCAACGGCGCGTCGCATCGCGTCGAGACGGGCGGCATCCTCGTCGACAACCAGGGAGAACCGCCTCCCTGAGCCCCAATGCACCATGGATCTCCTCAATCTCGTTCACCGCGCGATTCCGATACCGCCGTACGGCAGAGCTCCAGGAGCTGAGCACCCTGGGCTCCAGCCACCGTCTCGGGTACGCCGACGTGTGGTTCGGTGATCACGATGCCGTCGACCGACAGGCGCCGACCGCCCAGAGCCAAGTCCCCGCCCGTCACCAACGACCAGCGCCAGTCGCGGAGTCGGTGGGAGGGAATCACCTCACCGGGCGCAAGCCGGGTGCCGAGCGCGACACCACGCTCCGCGTCGTCGATCGAGCCGAGATCCCAGCGTCCGCCCTTGACCAGGCTGCCCTTGAAGAGCCCGGGCGTCCCTTCGATCCGCGTCGTCTGGTTTCCCTCGTTCCGCTCCGAACCCGGAGGCCGGGCGCCGAAATTGAAGGCACCGGCCGGGCCGTATGTGTAGATGCCGGGGCGGTACATGAGCCGGCCGGGACCGACCAGGGTTGGGTGGTCGTGGTACTCACGTGCGTAGCCACCCCCCTTCGTGTTCCGAGAGAAGATCTCCAGCAACTGGCAACCCCGGGGTCCGATCACCAAGGGTCCGTATTCGACGAACGGCGCAGTGACGAGGACGTCTCCCGGCCTCATCAGCCAGTCGCCGACGAGCGCCGAACCATCGAGCGGCGTAATGAACATCTAGTCGTCGTGCCGGTACAGCGGCCAGATCTGGTTGACGGGCATCCTCATGTCGGGGATGCACATCCGGAAGGCATCGTCGCCTGCACCCAGGTACCACAGGTCCTGCCACACCAGCCCACCGACGACCTCCGACAGCACCACATCGTCGGGCCCGTTGGCTCCGCCCGGCTCCAGGCGGGTCAGGGTGACACCCGACACCAGCCACTCCCCGTGCGCCACCGGAAGTACCCGTGTGGTCTCGTCGGCCGAGCTACCCATGCTCCTACTCACCCCTCGACGATCATGTCACCCCTGCAATACATTACGCCGCATTCCGACTATAGGTATACAGATTAGTTACCGTCAACGCACATCAACCGCTCTTCGCGCCCGCACCGCAGAGCAAGCCCACACTCGGCCGCCGACCGCCCATCCGGTCTGTGCTTCTAGTCACACAACGATCACCTTCTGCCACTTACTAGGACGTCCTAGTATCTGGCTCGTCAGCTCTCCTGACCGTTGTGGGTCGGCGGCCGGTACCGCCGCGATGTCTGACCACGACCACCGATCGGATAGGACTTCACATGGACTCCATCGCCCGTCTCGGCGTCGTCGGTTGTGGGCTCATGGGCTCCGGCATCGCCGAAGTAGCCGCCCGACGCGGCCTCGACGTCCGGGTCGCCGAAGCCACCCCCGACGCGGCGGCGACAGGCCGGCGACGCCTCACCGCCTCGCTCGATCGAGGCGTGCGGCGTGGCAAGCTCAGCGAGGAGGAGCGGGACCAGACCCTCGCCCGGCTCTCGTTCACCCACGATCTGAGCGATCTGGCCGACCGTCAGTTCGTCGTCGAGGCGGTCGCCGAGAACCGCGACATCAAGACCGACGTCCTGCGCGCCCTGGACAAGGCGGTGGAGGACCCGGCGGCAGTCCTGGCCACCAACACATCCTCCATCCCTGTCGTCGATCTCGCCGTTGCCACCGAACGGCCCGGCCAGGTCGTCGGCATGCACTTCTTCAACCCCGTGCCCGTGCAGCAACTCGTGGAGGTCATCCCCGCCCTCACCACAAACCAGGACACGCTGCAACGCACCCGCGCCTTCGCCGAACAGCTCGGCAAGCAGGCCGTCCAAGCGCCCGACCGCTCCGGCTTCGTCGTCAACGCCCTGCTCGTGCCCTACCTGCTCAGCGCGGTACGGATGGTCGAGTCGGGCGCCGCCCGCCCCGAGGACATCGACCAGGGCATGGAACTCGGTTGCGCCCATCCCATGGGACCGCTGCGTCTGCTCGACCTGATCGGCCTCGATACCGCGCAGGCGGTGGCCGAGTCCATGTACGAGGAGTTCAAGGAACCGCTGTACGCGCCGCCCGCGCTGCTGCGTCGCATGGTCGCCGCCGGCCACCTCGGCCGAAAGAGCGGCCGAGGCTTCTACCCCTACGACGGCTCGTAGTCGTACGCGTAACTCACCGCACCCTTCGGAAGAGCGCGGCCAGCGCCTGTCCCCCGCCGATGCACATCGTGACGACGCCGAGTTCGAGGTCCCTGCGGACCAGGTCCTTGGCCACCCGGAGGGACAGGATCGCGCCGGTCGCGCCCACTGGGTGGCCCAGGGCGATGGCACCGCCGTACGGATTGGTCCGCTCGGGGTTCAGCCCGGCATCGCGGACGACTGCCACCGCCTGGGAGGCGAACGCCTCGTTGAGTTCGACCGTGTCGATGTCCCGGGGCGTCGTACCGGTCTGCGCGAACAGCTTCTGCAGGGCCAACACCGGCGCATATCCCATGAGTTCGGGCTCCATCGCAGCGGTCGCCACCGCCTCCAGCGACACCAGGCCGGTCAGCCCGCGCTCCCTGGCCACCGACTCCCGCGCCAATACCACCGCGGCGCCTCCGTCGTTGATGCCCGAGGCGTTGCCCGCCGTGACGGTGCCGTTCTTGGCGAACGCGGGACGCAGCCCGGCCAACGCCTCCATGGTGGTCCCGGGCTTGGGGTGCTCGTCCTCGCGGACCGTGAACGGCTTCCGGCCGCCCACCTCCACCGCCACGATCTCCTCGGCGAACGCCGCCCGTGCCGCGTCAGTCGCCGCACGCCGCTGGGACTCCATGGCGAACTCGTCCTGCTGCTCGCGCGAGACGCCGTACTTCTCGGCCACGTTCTCCGCCGTGAGACCCATGTGGACACCTTGGAACGGGTCGGTCAGCATCATGACCGTACCGTCCACCAGTGCGCGATCGCCCAGTTTGTAGCCCGTGCGCGCCCCGAAGTCGTAGAACGGCATCCGGGTCATCGACTCGTTCCCGCCGGCGAGGGCGAAGTCCAGGCCGGCCCAGCGCATCTGCATCGCCGCGGACCAGATCGCTTGCAGGCCACTGCCGCAGAGCCGGTTCACCGTGTATGCGGGCACGTTCTTCGGCAGTCCGGCGGTGATCGCGACCCGGCGAGCGTTGTAGGCGTCCGGTCCGACCTGGCCGATGCAGCCCATCACGACCTCGCCGATGTCCTCCGCGGCGACGCCTGCGCGTTTCAGTGCCTCCTGCGAGGCGGTCGCGCCGAGTTCGAAGCCGGGTACGTCCTTGAACACCCCGCCGAAGCTTCCGACCGGGGTCCTGGCCCCGTCGAGGACGACGATCTTCTCGGGCTCTGCCATGTGTGCATCCCATCTCGCGCCCCGTGCGGAGCGTCCCGCCACGGGGGTTGCCGGTCCCGTCCGAGCATCACCGATACTAGGGCGACCTACTATCTGCTCACCATGCGATGGACGTCACATGGGGGAGCGACATCGAGCCCAGACGCTCGATCTGCAGCCGTAGCGTCCAGGGTGCCGGGTCGGCACGGGCCCGCAGTGCTTGCTGCGTGCCCGGCCGGGCGGTCGACAGATCAACGCCAGGACATCCACCGGGTCAGCCATAAGTAAGAGTCAGGCCGATACGGCCGGGACCACCCGATCCTTGCGTGATCCGGTAAATCGGGCAGCCCCAGGTCGCGGCCGCATCCTGGACGGCTGTCTCCGAGACCGCGTCCCGCGGGTCGTGGTGGCGCAAGGCCGTCGCGTCCGGGACGACCCGCTCATACACCCCGCTCGGCGTGCTCACCGTCAGCGCCATCGGGTACGAGCACGATAACCGCGTCCCGACCGCCCACTGCGGACCTGACCGTTCAAGGGCGCGGGAGGCGGCCAAGGGCCGTCAAAAGCGGATCGATCTTCCCGGCGACGCAGACACGTATCCATCCCTCACCCGCCGCGCCGAACGCCACACCCGGAGCCACCGCGACGCGCTGCTCGATGAGGAACTTCTCCGCCCAGGCCGAGACATTCCCATCGCTGGCGTGGGAGACATTGATCCACAGGTAGAACGCGCCTGCTGGCCTCTGGTAGCGGATGCCCTGATCGTCGAGTAGGGCAGACGCTGCCTTGATGTTCCCCCTGTAGCGCTCGCGGGCTGCGGCCACGTGGCTCTGGTCGCCTTCCAGGGCGGCGACCGCAGCCAGCTGAGCAGGTGTGTTCACGCAGCTCACGATGGACTCCTGCGCAGCACGGAAGGTGTCCGCGATACCGGTTGGCGTCACGAGGTAGCCAACCCGCGCGCCGGTGAGGGCGTACGTCTTGGACAGTGAGTAGACGCCGAAGACCCGGTCGTCGCTGTCCAGGCTCGCAAGGCTCACGTACGGGCTGTCGTAGGTGAAGTACTCATACACCTCGTCACTGATGACCCACAGGCCGTGGCGGGCGGCGAAGGCCAGCAGTTCGCGCAGCAGCTCCGGCCCATAGACGACGCCGAGCGGGTTCGAGGGACTGTTGATGAGCAGGACCCTGGTACGTCTGGTGATGAGCTGGTCCAGTTGCGCGAGGTCGGGCTGAAATCCGCTGTCCGGTGTGAGCGAATAGGGAACAGGGACCGCGCCGACCAGGCGTGGTGTCATGGCGAACGTGGCATAGCCCGGGTCGGGGATCAGGATCTCGTCGCCAGGGGCGAGTGTCAGCGACATGGCCATGTGGAGCGCTTGGGCGCCGCCGGCGGTGACGTGGACCTGGTCGCCGGAGACGGAGTAAAGGTTGTCACGGCGCAGTTTGGTGGCGATCGCCGTACGCAGGAGCGCGAGGCCGTCGTTGGGGGTGTAGTTCGTGACATCGTCGTTCCATGCCCGCGTGCCGGCGTCGAGAATGTGCCGGGCGACGGGCAGTTCGGGCTCACCGATGCTGAGCGGAATGATGTCGTCGAGTTGAGCGGCGATCTCATAGATGCGCCGGATGCCGGACGGCGGTATGGACAGCGCGTTCTCGGACAGTTTCGGCACTGCGGTCTCCTGATCTACGGAGTTCTGGGATCGGACTAGCGTGTGCCGAGGTAGTAGCTGAGGTGGGTGTGCAGCAAGGCGCAGTACGTGTCCGCGTCACCGGCCTCGAAGGCATCGAGCAACGCCACGTGTTCCTGCGCTCCCGGAGACAGGTGCTCGGGGCGGATGTGAAGGAGCTGAAGCCGCAGCCGCAGCTGACGATCGCGCAGCAGGTTGTACATCTGGGAAGCGATTGCGTTTCCCGAGGCTCGGATGAGCGCACCGTGGAACTCCGCGTCACACTCGGCGAACGCCTCGATGTCGCTGTCGGCGGCAAGCCTGCTCTGCCTGTCGACAAGAAGCCGGAGCTCGGCCAGAGCGGCCGGGCTGGGCCCTGGGCCGCCGAGAGCACGACGAACCGCCGATGCCTCGATCGCCTCGCGCATCTCCACGACGTCGCGGGCCTCATGAGGAGGCATGGGGGTGACCGCGGCGCCCTTGCGCGCGTGCAGCGTCACGAGCTTCTCCGTGTCCAGACGCAGGAACGCTTCGTGCACCGGGGTGCGGCTCATGCCGAGCTCGGCCGCGACGACTCCTTCGCTGACGAGCTCTCCACCGGCGAACGCTCCGGACAGGATCGACTGCTTGACGTGCAGATACGCGCGGTCTGCTGCCGCGAGGGTCTTGGGCATGGGGGCAGCCTAGACTACTTGCATGCAAGAATGCATTCTTCAATGCATTGATGTTGATCGCGCGGTGGGCAGCCCTGAATGGGAGACCGCCCGGTACAGGGTCACGTCGCACTGCTCACTGAGGCGTTCATGTGTCACCGCGACGGCGACCGCGTCGATCGGACCGGACTGCAGGTCCACCGGGCTCGTGCGCTGCCAGCTGCCGTCGGCATGGTCCGGCACGTCGAAGATGTCCTCTCCGGGTCGGACACGGGCTGCCGCCCTGCGGCACTGGCTGGTCAGCAGGCCCCCAGCTGCCACGGGTGCACCGGGCTCTGGCACCGGCCCGGCTGCCACGATCTGTCCGGCACCTACCGCAACGAGGGAGCGGCCTCCCGAACCCGGTGTGTAGCGCCCTACACCCTGGGGTCCGAGAGGCCGCTGTGACTACCTCCGGGCCATTTCCCCTACGCCCGGATCAGCTCCCTGTCCTCGTCCGGATCCGAGTCCTTTGCGTCTGACAGGGCCTTCAGGCCCTCGCCCTCGACATCGACGTTCGGCAGTATCCGGTCCAGCCACTTCGGCAGCCACCAGGCCTTCTTCCCAAGCAGGGCGAGCACCGCCGGCACGATCACCATGCGCACGATGAACGCATCGAAGAAGACGGCGATGGCGAGGCCGAAGCCCATCATCTTCACCATCGACTCGCTGGAGGTGATGAAGCCGGCGAAGACCGCGACCATGATGATCGCCGCGGCCGTGACGACCCGGGCACCGTGCTTGAAGCCGGTCACCACCGCCTCGCCGGGGCGCTCCCCGTGGACGTAGGCCTCTCGCATACGGGTCACCAGGAAGACCTCGTAGTCCATGGCCAGGCCGAAGACCACACCGACCAGGAAGATCGGCGTCATCGACATGATCGGGCCGGTCTCGTCGATGCCCAGCAGGCCGGACAGCCAGCCCCACTGGAAGACCGCGACGACGGCGCCGAGCGCGGCCAGCACCGACAGCAGGAAGCCGAGGGCCGCCTTCAAGGGGACCAGGATCGAGCGGAAGACCAGGATCAGCAGGAGGAAGGCGAGGCCCACCACCAGCAGGAGGTACGGAAGCAGCGCGTCGGACATCTTCTGCGAGATGTCGATGTTCACCGCGGTGGCGCCGGTGACCAGGACCTGCGCGTCCGTGGCGGCCTTGATGCCTGCGGCCTTGCCGCGGATCTCGTGCACCACATCCTCGGTCTGCGTGGACGCGGGCTTGGAATCGGTGGTGACAGTGATCGTCGCGGTGTCACCGGCCTTGTTGAAGGTGGCCGGGGAGACGGACACAACGCCCTTGACACCCTTGATCTCGTCGGTCACGTCGGTGGCCGCGCCCTTGGGGTCCTTGCTGTCCTTGCCGTCGACGACGACCATCAGCGGACCGTTGAACCCGGGCCCGAAGCCCTCTGACAGCAGGTCGTAGGCCTGGCGCTGGGTCGTGGACGTCGGCTGTGAACCGTCGTCCGGCATGCCCAGCTCCATCTTGGTGACGGGCAGCGCCGCCGTGCCCAGGCCGACCACCGCGACGAGGAGCACCGTGACGGGGCGCTGGAGCACGAACCGCGCCCATCGAGTGCCCATGTTGGGCTTGGGCTCGACCGAGGTGTTCTCCGGGGCCGCCGCGGCCTTGCGGCGGCCGAGCAGCTTGCTCTTCCCCCCTGCGGGGGAGACCTTGCGGCCGGCGTAGCCGAGCAGCGCGGGGACCATCGTCAGGGCGACGAGAACGGCGACGCCGACCGTGCCGGCCGCTGCGAGGCCCATCTTCGTCATCATCGGGATGTTGACGACGGACAGACCGGCCAGTGCGATGACCACCGTCAGACCGGCGAAGACGACCGCTGAGCCGGCGGTGCCGACGGCACGTCCGGCCGCCTCCTCGCGGTCTCGGCCGTCCGCCAGCTCGCTGCGGTAGCGGGAGACGATGAACAGCGCGTAGTCGATGCCGACGGCGAGGCCGATCATCGTGGCGAGCGTGCCGGTGGTGGCGCCGAGGTCGAGGGTGCTCGCCAGGGCGGTGATGGTCGACATGCCGATGCCGACGCCGATGATCGCGGTCAGCAGCGGAAGCCCGGCGGCGACCATGGAGCCCAGGGTGATGACCAGGACGAGCGCGGCGACGGCGATGCCGATGACCTCACCGATACCGGCCTCGGCGGCCGTCTGGAGGGCGTCGCCGCCCAGTTCGACGGTCAGGCCGGCGTCGCGGGCGTCCTCGGCGGTCTTCTTCAGGGCGTCCCTGGAGGAGTCCTCCAGCTCCATGCCGGGGACCTCGTACTTCACCGTCGCGTACGCGACGGTGCCGTCCTTGCTGACGGCCTGGGACGTGTAGGGGTCGGTGACGGAGCCGACCTCGGAACCGCTGCCCAGTTCCTTGACGGTCTTCTCCACGGTTGCCCTGACGTCGGCGTCCGTCATCTTCTCGCCGGAGGGCGCCTTGAAGACGACACGGGCGGTCGCTCCGTCGGCGGCCGAACCCGGGAAGCGCTGGTCCAGCAGGTCGAAGGTCTTCTGGGCTTCGGTACCGGGAATGGAGAACGAGGTCTCCCCGGCAGAGGGCGCGGAGGCCGCGCCGACCCCGGCAAGGGTCAGCAGGGCCACCCAGAACAGGGCGACGAAGTGCCGTCGCCTGAAGGCGAGCCGGCCGAGTTTATAGAGGATCGTGGCCACGAGGGCGGTCTCCCGGTCAGGTCGTGTGTTGTGCAGGGCAGGGGTGATCAGCCCGGCGGGGAGACAGGGATGATCGTCCCGACGACTTGAGCGGTGACGTCAGGTGGCGAGGTGGGTGCGGGGAGGGCTCAGGTGGTGGGTACGCCGAGGGCGGGGAGGACCACTGCGTCGATGTACGAGACGAGGAACTCCTGGGTGGGCGGCTCATCGTCGAGCAGCGCCTTGGCCGCGAAACCGCCGACCATCATGTGCAGCAGGAATTCCAGCGCGGGGCAGTTCACGCGGACCTCGCCCCGGTCGATAGCACGCCGGATCATGAGGTTGAAGCCGCTCATCTCCGGCTCGACGAGCTGCGCCCGCAAGGCGCGGCGCAGATCCGGGTTGCCGTGCATCGCCATGGCGACGCCCCGCATCAGCGACGACTTCTTCTCGATCGTGCAGTCGTCGTCGAGCTTGACGGAAGCGTGCAGGTCGCCCCGCAGTGAGCCGGTGTCGATGTCGTCGTGATTCGGCTTGGAGTGCTTCATGGCGCGCACCACGAGCTCGGCCTTGCCGCCCCACTGGCGGTAGAGCGTGGCCTTGCTGGACCGGGTGCGGGCCGCTACGGCGTCCATGGTCAGGGCGTCGTAGCCGACTTCCCGGAGCAGATCGAGCACGGCCGCGTACAGCTCGGCCTCACGCTCGGGCGTGATCCGACTGCGACGCGTCGTTGCGACAACCCGGGTCATGCCTCTCACCTGCTCACTCTGCGTGTTTCTCGTTCGTACGACCATGAAGATATCCTCACTCCGGGCGAAACGAAACCGTTTCGTACGCGTGGGATAAATCAATGAGTTGATTTAAACTGTAGCGGAGGGCGGCTTCCCGAGCAAACGGGACACTGTCGCGGTACACGGGGAGGTCTGGCTGCGCCTGCCTCATCCCGGCGGTGACCTGTTGTGCTGCGCGGCCGAGGGTGGCCTCTGGCTCTCCCCGCTTGTCCCTGCTGCGCGTAGCTGCGACCTCGACGGCCGCACGCTAGGCGATCACGCGTGCGAGGCGTTCGCTGGGGCCAGGTCCACAACCCAACGGCGGCAATGCCACCCCAGCAGGCGCGTCAACGGAGTTCCTGGGCCTGCCCCCGGCTCATGCGCACCGTCGGACTGCAGGGCCCGCACCGCGGACTACGGCGGCTGAGGCCGAACCCCGACCCACGGGCCACGTCACGGCCCGACCTCGTCGTCCGCAACTTCACTCCGGACCCGGACGGCCTGGACACCCGCTGATGCGGTGACATCTCCGGCAGACCTCGTCGCGCCCATCCTGGCCAGGCCCTTGCACCGATCCATCGGCCCTTGGCCCCGCGCCCGCGCCGCCAAGGGCACCGCATACAAGCCGTCCGAATCCGGCAAGGGCGGCCGGACGCCCCGGCTACCCGCTGCCCGCGCACGACGAGGGGACCCTTCCAGTAAGGCGGCTCCCGGCAAGGCCGGGGGTTCCGGAGCGGTGGTTACTCCAGCCGCCCAGTCCTGGCACGACGTCCTGGCCAACACTCCTGACCTCGGCTCCTGGGGCACCCGCACCCGCTACCTCGAACTCGGCTACCACGACGGGAGCGGCCCTCGCAGCTAACCGGCCGCCTGCCCCCGCTGCCGCGTTAGTGGTCGGAGACATGCCTGGTCAGACGGCTGATGTGGTCCGCAGGCCGGTCCACAAGAGAAGCCCTGAGCTGCCCGACTCCTCCTGCTCTCGGCATCCTGCCCTGGCAGGCCATCGCGAGGACCAAGCCGTTCTGGAAACGCTGCGTCTCGGGCCCGCCCAGGCCCTGGCCGCCGTGGATGTCAACAACCTCGAGAACATCGCCGTCCCGATCTCCGCGCACGGCGTGGCACCCACCACACAGCTCGTGATCAGAGCGGGCGACCACGAAGTCATCGCGGAGACCCTGCCCCTGCCGCCTCTGGGCGCCACCAGGGATGTCACCAGCCTGGCCGTCACCTACGTCCTCGCCCACCCCCTGCAGGGCCCTACTGCGGCCGTGGTGGCATACCGGCACGACACGTGTCTGCAGACGGCGGACGAGAACTTCACGCCCTGGCCCCTGACCACTCACGAACACCGCCGTCATCACAGCTCAGACATCCCCGGGTTTGATCGAGGGCTCATTTCCAGCTATATTTTAAATCAACTCGTTGACTTATCAGTACGGCACCAGTCCCGCACGAACCGGAAACCCGAGATGCCCGTCGTTCCCCCGCTGGTCCTAATGCTCGTCGGACGCGCCCTGCAGGGCCTGTCGGCCGGTGTCGTCCCGTTGGGCATCAGCATCGCGGCGGACTCCTCCGGCACGAAGGCCTGACGACGTTCGCGGCCCGGCGACCGCATGCCCGCTCGAGATCGGAAGGACACTGTCCATGACGAGCGACGCCACACGCGGACAGATCCTGCGGGCGGACCTGAAACTCTTCGCCGAGCAGGGATACGACAAGACCGCTCTGCGCGAGATCACCGAACGGCTCGGCGTGACCAAAGCCGCGCTCTACTACCACGTCAGAGCCAAGGAGGACATCCTCACTGCTCTCGTCCAGGAGTGGTGCGGGCCTGTCCAGGAGGTGATCGAGTGGGCGTGGGCCGCACCTCCCGGACTGGAGACGAGGCGACAGCCTCTGCGCCTGTATGAGGCAGCGCTCGTCGGAACGGCGCCGCTCTTCCTCCTCCTTCAGGCGAACTGGGCAGCCATGCGCGGCCTGGCCGTGGGCCCGGAGTTTCCAGAACACGATGACCGGCGTGGTCGCGGTCGTCAGAGGCGTCGACGCTCGAATTTCCGACCAACTCCGTTGCAGCGCTGCGGTACTGACGCTTCGACCGGATGCTGCCAGTGCTGTTCACTCTCGCTCTGGGAGCGGCCTCCGTCTACGCCTGCCACCGGCGCATCCAACGCGAGCACGCGATGCTGCGCCTGCGCTCCACCGCCGCGGCCATGCAACGGCACATCCTGCACCCCCTGCCCCTGCTCACCGACGACGTCCTGGTCAGCAGCGCCTACGAGCCCCTTCCAGAGGACCGGCTCGTCGGTGGCGACATCCATGACGTCGTCGCCACCCCGTGGGGGCCTCGAGTTCTCATCGGGGACGTCCAGGGCAAGGGACCAGCGGCCGTGGGTACCGCGTTCGCCGTCATCGAGGCCTTCCGGGAGGCGGCCTACCGGGAACCGACGCTCACCGCGCTCGTCGACGCCCTGGACGCAGCGGTCGTGCGGCACAACTCCTACGCCGAACAGGCGGGTGACGACGAGCGGTTCTTCACCGCCCTCGTCATCGGTGTCACGGGCAAGGAGGCTCAAGTGGTCAGCTGCGAGCACATTCCACCGCAGCCGGTGCACGACGGTGACATCGTCACGCCGATGCTGGACACCGGTGTGCCCCTCGGTCTCGCCGAGCTCACGGACGAGCCCGCGACGACGGAGTGGTTCGCGTTCCCGGCCGGGTCGAAGCTGCTGTTCACCACCGATGGCCTCACGGAGACACGTGCCGCCGACGGCGCGTTCCACCCGGTCGACGAACGGCTGGAGAGCCATGCCGGCCTCTCCCCGACCGACCTGGCGCAGGCTCGCTACGACGACGCCCGAACGTTCGCCGGGGACGACGGTGGGCACGACGACGTCGCCGTGCCCACCGTCCGCCGGACACCGACGCGTTGAGCACGCAAGCTGTCCTCCCTGCGAAGGACCCCCGCGTGGCACGAGCCAGGCCCCTGAGGACGAGGCCTCCGGTACCGCTCCGCCGCCGCCTCGACCCCGAACTCACCGCCTGTGCGCACACGGCGGTGATCGACCTGCTGCGCGAGATCGGATACGACGCCCTGACCGTGGAAGCCGTCGCCGCCCGGGCGAACTGCAGCAAGACCAGTCTGTATCGCCGGTTCAGCGGCAAGCAGGAGCCGGTGACCGAGGCTTTGCGACACCTGTCGCCCTTCGACGTCGACACCGTCGACACCGGTTCGCTCGCCGGGGACCTGCACGCTTTGATCGACGGGCGTGGCGAGGACGGGCTGCGCGAAGACGCGGCCCTGATACGGGGCCTGGTCAGCGCCCTGCACACGGACCCCGAAATCTCCTCCGCGCTACGGCAGCCCGGCCCCGGGAGACTCGACGCCCTGATCGCCCGCGCAGTGGACCGCGGCGAACTCGCCGACCGGCACGCGGCGTCGTACCACCTGCCGTGTCTACTGCTCAGTGCGGTGCTCACCCGCTCCCTGGTCGACGACGTCCCTGTCGCCGGCGCGTACATGCATCACTTCATCGACGTGGTGATCCTGCGCGCCCTCAGTGCCGTCGACGGGCGGCACTGGTACCCGAGTACCAACATCGCCCCCGGAACCGGAGACGGGTCCGGTCGCGCTCATAGCTTGGGTGCCGAACTCACAGCCCCACAGGCGGGAGAGAACCACCCGTGATCGACGTCCAGCAACTCACCAAGCGGTACGGGGACAAGACCGTCGTCGACAACCTGACCTTCACCGTCAAGCCCGGTCAGGTCACCGGATTCCTAGGCCCGAACGGCGCCGGGAAGTCCACCACCATGCGCATGATCATCGGTCTTGACCGACCCTCCGGCGGATCGGTGACGGTCAACGGCAAGGCCTACGCGGGGCACCACGCCCCCCTGCAGGAGATCGGCAGCCTGCTCGAAGCCAAGTCCGTCCACCCCGGGCGCAGTGCCTTCGCCCATCTCACGGCCCTGGCCCGCACACACGGCATCCCCCGCAGCCGCGTCGACGAGGTCATCGAACTGGCCGGCCTGCAGAGCGTCGCCCACAAACGGGCCGGTGCCTTCTCGTTGGGCATGGGTCAACGGCTCGGCATCGCGGCGGCGCTCCTCGGCGACCCGGAGATCGTCATGCTGGACGAGCCGGTCAACGGGCTCGATCCGGAAGGGGTGTTGTGGGTGCGCAACCTCCTGTCCCGGTTGGCTGGCGAGGGCCGTACGGTCATGCTCTCCTCCCACCTGATGAGCGAGACCGCGCTGATCGCCGAACATCTGGTGATCATCGGGCGCGGTCGGTTGCTCACCGACACGACAGTCGATGCCTTCATCCAGCAGGCCGGAGGTAGGGGCGTGAAGGTCGCGAGTACCCAACCGGAGCGGCTGCGGGCGGTGCTGTCCGGCCCGGACGTCACCCTCACCTCCGCCACCGCCGAGGAGCTGGTGGTGGTGGGCCTGGACGCTCACCGCATCGGCGCGCTGGCCCTGCAGCACGGGATACCGCTCTACGAACTCACCTCGCAGACGATGTCGTTGGAGGAGGCCTTCATGGAACTCACCAGCGATGCCGTGGAGTACCAGAGTGCCCCCGCCGCGACCACGACGAAGGCCGCCTGATGACCGTGACAACCACCGCACCCACCACTGGGTCCAGGGAAGCCGCCCGGCCCGACTACAAGGTCACCTTCCCCAGGGTGGTGCGCTCGGAGTTCGGCAAGTTCCTGTCGTTGCGCTCCACTCTGATCGCCCTTGGTCTGTCCCAGGTGCTGCTCGTGGCTGTCGGACTGATCGCCGCGGCCGTCTACACCCCCGGCGGCCAGGACGGGAGCGGACCGGACATCCAGGACGGACTCGTGGGCCTGTCCCTGACGGGCGTGACGTTCGCCGAGCTCGCCCTCGGCGTGCTCGGCGTCCTGATCACGGCCGGCGAGTACACGTCGGGCACGATTCGCTCCACACTGGCAGCCGTACCCAAGCGGCTTCCCGTGCTGTGGTCGAAGACCATCATCTTCGGCGTGATCGCCCAGGGCGCGGCCATGGGAGGCGTCCTGATCACGTTCCAGCTCGGCGGCATGATCCTCAAGACCGAGGACCTCTCGATGTCCCTCTCCGACGCCGGTGTGCTGCGGGCCCTGATCGGCGCCAGTCTCTATCTGGGGCTGGTCGGGGTGTGGGGCGTGGCCCTGGGCGCGCTGCTCCGGTCCACCGCGGGCGGCATCGCCGTACTCGTCGGCCTGCTCCTCGTCGTGCCCGGTCTGACCGGGTTGCTGCCCGCGTCCATCCGCGACAACGTCACCCCGTACCTGCCCAACAACGCCGGCCAGGCGGCGTACCACCTACATGAGGCGTCGGACTCGCTCGGCCCCTGGGCCGGACTGGCCGTGTTCGCCGTCTGGGTGACGCTGACGCTCGGTGCGGCCGCGTACCGGCTGGCGAGGACCGACGCCTGACCGGCAGGCGTGGGACAGGCTTGCGGTGACAGGGGCATGCGTCCGATGAGAGCGGAGACGACGGCGACCGAGCACCCCTTGGGCGCCGGATCCTGGTGCCTTGCGCCGCCCCCCGGGCTGGAGGCCGCCTGGACCCATCCCTTCCTCGGCCGCCTACTGCGCGCCCAGCGCCGACTGCGTCATGCCGACCGGAATCGCCCCTGGGTGCTGGACTCGGCGGTGATGGCGATCGTCGCCTCGACAGCGGTGGTGGACGCCTGTTTCGGCAGCGACCGCGGCCCCTTCGACGCGACCCGACCCGACCTGCCGCTCAGCGTGCTGCTCGCCCTCACCGCCGCGATGGTGCTGCCACTGTGGTGGCGGCGCCGGGCGCCCGTGGCCGTCTCCTCCGTCGTGACCCTGAGCGCCCTGGTTCCGTGGACTCTCAACCTCTGGCTGCTGGCTGGGGCATGTCTACTGACCGCCCTTTACAACCTGGCACTGCACGGCCCACTGCGGCTGCTGGGCTGGGTGGCCGTGGCGGTGCTCGCAGAGGTGAGCGCCGCGGTGTGGTTCCTGCTGCCGTCCGACGATCCCACCCCGGGCATGCTGCTCCTGGTGAGCCAGGAGATCGCCGCGATCGCCCTGGCCCTGGCCCTGAGGACGCAGCGTGTGTACCTTGCCGCGCTGCGAGACCGGGCGGCCCGCCTGGAGATCGAGCGGAAACAGCGTGAACGTCTCACCGCGGCCGCCGAACGCAACCGCGTCGCCCGCGAGATGCACGACATCGTCGGCCACAACCTCGCCGTCGTTGTCGGGCTCGCCGACGGGGCAGCAGCCCTCGCCGCCAGTCAGGGCGAGCAGAGCGCCGAGGTGCTGCGCCTCATCGGAGACTCCAGCCGTGAGGCCATGGGTGAAGTGCGCCGCATGCTGGGCATGTTGGGCGACGAGCCGGAGGACGCACCACTCAGCCCGCAGCCGCGTCTCGCCGACCTGGACACTCTTCTCGCCCGGGTGCGCGCCGCCGGGCTGAGCGTCTCGTATCGCACGGAAGGAGACCTCAGCGACTTGGGCGGCGGCATACAGCTGACGATCTACCGCATCGTCCAGGAAGCGCTGACCAACATCTTCAAACACGCCGGCCCCGGATCCACCGCACAGGCCACCGTGACCTCCGGGAAGGGCGGCATCCGAGTGCGGGTCACCGACACAGGACCGTGCCCCAGCGACCGGCACCCGGCTGTGCCACCCGGCTCGTCCGGCCACGGCCTCGTGGGCATCCGGCAGCGCACCGCGCTGTACGGCGGCACCGTCACCGCCGGTCCGCGCCCGGACCGGCCTGGCTGGGTCGTGGACGTCACCCTCGGCCCGGCGGGTGCCCAAGAAGCACATTCCGCTTTCTCCCGCGCCACTCCAGGAGACCAGGCCCGATGATCACCGTCTTGATCGCCGACGACCAGCCCCTTCAGCGCCTTGGGTTCCGCATGCTGTTGCAGGGCACACCCGGCATGACCCCCGTCGGGCAGGCCGCGCATGGTGCCGAGGCCGTCCGCATGGCCGCCGAACTGCGCCCCGAGGTGGTCCTGATGGACATCCGGATGCCCGGCATGGACGGCATCGAGGCCACCCGCCGCATCGTGGCCGCCGACGCCCGCATCCACGTCCTCATACTCACCACCTTCGCCCTCGACGAGTACGCTCATGCCGGCCTGCGCGCGGGAGCCAGCGGGTTCCTTCTCAAGGAGGCCCGCCCGGAGGAACTCATCGCCGGCGTCCGGGCAGTAGCGAGTGGCGACGCGGTCGTCTCACCCCGCCTCACCCGGCGTCTCCTCGACGCCTACGCACACCAGGTCCTCTCCCCCACCGGTGACACCGACACCCAAGTCGACCCGCGGGTGAGCACCTTGAGCGAGCGCGAGCACGAGGTCCTGCTCGCCATCGCCAAGGGCTGGACCAACACCGAGATCGCCGAACACCTCGTCCTGACCGAGTCCACGGTCAAGAAGCACGTCGGCCGCGTCCTCGCCAAACTCGGCGCACGCGACCGCGTCCAGGCCGTGATCATGGCCTACGACGCGGGACTGGTCCGACCCCGCGCCTGAGCCGCAGTCCACGAAGGGATCATGGAACCGGAGCCCGGCACACGGCCGTCTCAGACTCGACCGCGGACACCTGATTCTCCCGACTCCAGGTTCTTCGACCGATGCCGTGGACGGAGCATGTCGGCCCGGTTCATCCCTCTCTTCACCGGCTTGCCCGCCGGACCCACAGAAGTGCGCCGAACGGTCCAGCGATCAGCCCTCGTGGGTGACCGGCGCCTGCCACAGGCCGACAATGGCGTCGATCAGGCCGTTCGCCGCCTCACGCCAACTGGCGCGGGAAGTCTGCTCGTTATCCGCAAGGGCACGCTCACGTTCGGCGGTCATCTGTGTGATGAGGTGACGCGTCATGGCGGCCCGTTCGGCGTGCACCTCGGCCGGCAGGTCGGACAGGCAACGGTCCAAGCCCTCCTGCAGCTTCCGCATCGACGGCTGGCCGGCCGCGAACTCCTCGGTCGTGATCGCACGCAGGGCCGGATCGGCCGTGACCTGGGCGATGAACCGGGCATACCAGCTGGGGGCACCCAGAGCCTCCACGTACTCGGTGACAGGGCGGACCGCACAGGCCACCCAGTCCCGTAGGTCTGAGGAGTCGCCGATGTCTGCCAACATGCGAAGACGGCCGGTCTCTATTCCCTCGGCATGCCGACGGGCGATGGCGCGCACCAGGTCGACCTTGGTACCGAAGTGATAGCTGACCGCGGCATTGTTGCCCTGCCCGGCGGCCTCGCTGATCTGGCGGTTGGCGACCGCATGCACCCCATGCTCGGCGAACAGCCGCTCCGCCGCGGCCAGAAGTGCCTCCCGTGTCGCGCCGACCTGCTCGTCACGCTTCGTCCTGCCGCCCATCATCACCACCACTTCGGGACATCACACGGTCTGCGAGGGCCCGTCCCGCAAGCCCTCGCAGAACCTCGACCGGATCGGCGAGTTCAAACGACGAAAGCGTACGCAATGACACGTCCAGCTCAGGCCACCCTCTTCCATAATTCCTCCACTCAGGGTTTCTGCCGGATTCAGCCGGCCCAACTGGAACTCAGCCGCCGCCCAGTGCATACTTTAAATCACGCCATTGATTTAATACTACCCGAGCCGCCTGCACCTGCCTGCTCAGCCGGAAACCAGCTGATCCTCGCCTCCCCCTCCTCCCGCCAACGCACAGTCGCCACGGCACCCGGACCCCGCCGAAGCAGCCACCACCGCGGAAGCCGGGCAGAAGGCGTAGCCCCGGCCGGATCGGCTTGAGGGCGGGATGCGGTCCGGTCTCCGGGCCAGGGTCAGGCGGACCAGATGGCGCGAACCCGTGCCGTCACGTGTCAGCTTTACCAACCGACGTGACTGGCGGAGGCCAGCCGACGGAACTCACGACACCAATAGCCCCGGCTCACGCTCGTTCGACCGCGCCGTTCGTCGGCTCGTCATCCACGGAAGCCGTCGGGCGTCAGCCGACAACCCTCCGTGACAGGTCGACGGCCACGTCGCGAGTAGGCCTCGCGACGTTAAAATCTATCACTCACAACTTTTAATGCCTGGGGTGACCTCGGCACCGCCACCCTCGCGATCGCGCACGATCGCGCACGCCAACTCGATCGCTCCGACTGCCATCCGGATCCATAGATCCGCCCCAACAGGCCAGAGCCGACCGGCTGCGCCCCTGCCCCCCCACCTCGGCGGTCACCGTTCGTCAGGCCAGGTCACCCTGGACCAGAGGGCGGCCGGGCAGCGGCATACCCGGAGCGCGCAGCCCGTCGAGAATCAGGGCCGTGGCCCGGTGCAGCATCATGTCCGCGACCCCGGTGTCGGCGGCCGGAAAGTGTCTCACCAGCAGTGACAGCAACACGCCGATATCGCCTGCACCGATGTCCGTACGCAGGCTGCCCTCCCGCTGTGCGGCCGCCACCAAGTCGTCGATCAGCCCGAAGATCTCGTCCCGGAAACCCCGGATGTCCGGATCCCCGGTGATGACCGCACGGGCGCGTTCCGACAGCAGCGCCAGCTGGGCAGTCACCCGCAACTCCCGCGAGTGAGCGAGGAGACGGGTGATCGTGTCCCAGGCGCTCGGCTCCTCCCGGGCCACCGCCCGCACCTCTTCCAGGACGCGACCGAAGCTGTCCCGCGCCACGGCCCGGATCAGGGACTCGCGGTCGGGAAACCGCCGGTAGAGAGTGCCCACGCCGACCCCGGCGCTCCGGGCGATGTCCTCCATCGGCACATCGGCCCCCTGCGCCTGGAACACGACTTTCGCGGCCGCCAGGATCTGGTCACGGTTGCGCCGCGCGTCGGCTCTCATCGGGGTGCGGGGGTCAGCGGTCATACGGCTGATTCTCGCAGTGTGGCGTCCCTCTCAACCCAAGCTAGATGGACGAATTTCCTCCAGTTCGGTACCGTCGAAATCCGAAGCGGAAGAATTTCATCCGAAATGCCGAGCGCACTCGGAGGTTTCCCCCCATGTCCGCCGCCACCCCTCTCCCCCTTGCACGCACGTGCCCGTTCTCCCCCGTCACGGAACACGTCCAGCTGCGCCAAGACGAACCCAGCGCCCGCGTCACACTGCCCAGCGGCTCCCAGGCATGGGTGCTGACCAGGCACGACGACATCCGTACGATGCTGGCCGACCCTCGATTGAACGCCAACCGCACCCTTCCCGGCATACCGCAACTGACGGACCGTCCGAAAGCGCGGCTCGGGTCTTCGCTGATCACCGTGGACTCTCCGGAACATCGGCGCCGACGGCGCGAGGTCGCCGGAGAGTTCACAGTCAAGCGGGCAGCCGCGCTGGAGCTGCGGATCCAGCAGGCCGTCGACGATCGCATCGACGCGATGCTCGACGGCCCACGCCCCGCCGACCTCGTACAGGCCCTCGCGCTGCCGGTGCCGTCCGTAGTGATCTGTGAACTGCTCGGTGTCCCCTACGAGGACCACGAGTTCTTCCAGAACCACTCCAGCGCGCTGCTGCGCCTCACGGCGCCGGACGAAGAGAAGAAGGCTGCCGCGGTCGAGCTGCTGCGGTACATGGAAGCCCTGGTCGCGAAGAAGGCGCGGGAGCCTGGCGACGACCTTCTGAGCAGGCACCTGGAGAAGACCGGAGACCGGACAGGGGCCGCCGGCCTCGGGTTCCTGCTACTGATCGCGGGGCACGAGACGACTTCGAACATGATCTCCCTCGGCACGATGATGCTGCTGCGGCGGCCCGAGACCGTCGCGGCGATCCGCTCGGACCCGGCGAAGACACCGGGCGCGGTCGAGGAGCTGATGCGGTATTTCACCGTCGCCGAGTACGCCGTCGTCCGCGTCGCGGACGAGGACGCCGAGATCGGTGGCGTGACCATCCGCGCGGGCGAGGGCGTGCTCGCGCTGTCCAACACCGCGAACCGTGACCCCGCCGCGTTCGAGGCCCCCGACGAGTTCGACATCGAGCGCGACTCCCGCAACCACCTCGGCTTCGGCTACGGCGCCCACCAGTGCCTGGGCCAGAACCTGGCCAGGGCGGAGCTGCGCATCGTCTTCGACACGTTGTTCCGGCGACTGCCCGGGCTGCGCCTGACCCGGCCGGCCGAGGAGCTGCCGTTCAAGGCCGACGGGAACGTCTACGGCCTCTACGAGCTGCCGGTGACCTGGTAGGCCACGACCACTTGTCAACCGCCCTGACGGAGTTGTCTGTATTCCCCGTCCAAGGCTCCCTTCCCCCACCTGAGGAGTGACATGACCAGCTCTCTTGCCACCACCGATAACGAGTCCGTTCCCGACTTCCCGATGCCGAGGGATGCCAGGTGTCCGTTCGCCCCGCCGCCTCAGCTGCGGGAGCTGCACACCGAGCAGGTTCGTTCCGATCAGCCGCTCACGAAGGTCCGGATCTGGGACGGCAGCACGCCCTGGCTCGTCACCCGCTACGACGACCAGCGGACCCTGCTCGCCGACCCGCGCTGCAGTGTCGACCAAAGGCGTCCCGGCTTCCCGTACATGAGCCCCTCCTTCCGCGAGGTCGCCGAGCGCGGCAGCGAGCCTGCCTTCCTCACCATGGACGACCCCGAGCATGCCCGGATCCGCCGGATGATCTCCGGCGCCTTCTCGATCAAGCACGTCGCGGCCATGCGGCCCGCCCTCCAGCGCATGACCGACGACTTCATCGACACCATGCTGGCCGGGCCCAAACCCGTCGACCTCGTCCACGCGCTCGCTCTTCCCCTGCCCTCCCTGGTCGTCTGCGAACTGCTCGGCATCCCCTACGAGGACCACGAGTTCTTCCAGACCAAGAGCGAAGTGGGCATGCGCCACGACGCCGGCCGGGAAGAGGTGGCAGCCGCCCACCACGCCCTGCTGGACTACCTCGACAGCCAGATCGAGGCCAAACTCGCCAACCCGGCCGACGACATGCTCTCCAAACTCGCGGCCCACTACCGGGACGGCGACCTCACCCGCCGCCAGGCCGCCTCCATGGGCCTGCTGATACTCGGCGCCGGGCACGAGACCACCGCCAACATGATCGCGCTGAGCGTCACGGCCCTGCTGGAACACCCCGAGCAGCTCGCCGCCGTCCGCGACAGCGACGACCCGAAGGTCCTGGCGAGCGCAGTCGAGGAACTGCTGCGCTACCTGACCATCATCCACATCGGCAACCGCCGCATCGCCCTGGAGGACATCGAGATCGGCGGCCAGACCATCCGCGCCGGTGAGGGCCTCGTCATCCCCAGCATCACCGCCAACTGGGAGGAAGCCTTCTTCCCCGACCCCGACCGGCTCGACGTCCACCGGGACGCCCGCCGCCACCAGGCCTTCGGCTTCGGCATCCACCAGTGCCTCGGCCAGCCCGTGGCCCGCCTGGAACTCGAGGTCGTCCTCGGCACCCTCTTCCGCCGCATCCCCACGCTGCGCCTGGCGACCGACCTGGAGAAACTCTCCTTCAAGAACGACGGCATCGTCTACGGCCTCTACGAACTGCCGGTGACCTGGTAGCCGCCGACTCACACGCGTCGTAACTGAAAAGGACACCATGACCAGGACCGCCGTTGTCACCGGAGCGTCCTCCGGCTTCGGAGCAGCCCTGACCAGGGCGTTCGCCCGAGCGGGCTGGAACGTCGCCGCGACCATGCGCACCCCTTCGAAGGCTCCCGCCGATTTCGCGAGCCTTGCGGCCGTCGAGGTCATACGGCTGGACGTGACCGAGCGCGAGTCGATCGTGACGGCTCTCGGCGCGGTCGACGCCGGTTTCGGCCCGGTCGACGTCCTCGCCAACGTCGCCGGCTACGGCCAGCGGGGATCGCTGGAGGAGGTGACCCTCGATCAGATCCGCGCGCAGTTCGAGACCAACCTGTTCGGGCCGCTGGAACTCACCAAGGCCGTGCTGCCACGGATGCGCGAGCGCGGCGCCGGGCACGTCATCAGCTTCTCCTCCGTCGCCGGCACGGCGGCGGTGCCGACGATGGCGGCGTACAGCAGCTCGAAGTTCGCCCTCGAAGGCTTCAGCGAATCACTCGCCCAGGATGTCCGGCACCTGGGCATCAAGGTCACCATCGTTCAACCGGCCACCTACGGAACCGAGTTCGGCGCCGGCCTGCGCGCACCGGCGCACCCCATGCCCGAGGAGTACGGCCCCGCCCGGACCCTGCTTTTCAGCCAGGACGACTACAAGCGTGGTGACCTCGACGCGTCCGCCGACGCGGTCGTCTCGATCGCCGCCACCGACGATCCGCCGCTGCGTCTGTCCCTCGGCCACGGGCTCCATCTGCTGCGCAGCAAACTCGCCGCGCAACAGATGGAGTACGACCGCTGGGAAAAGCTCACCGCGGCCACCCTGTAAAGCTGCCCGGCCGGTGGATCCGAGACGGGTTCCCTGGTGCCCGGCCGCCCCGTCGATCCACTTCACACAACTCCCCTACGAGACAAGGACGTCAAGGCCACCGGCGACGTCAGCTCCACGATCCGCGTCCGACGAGACGCGAACAGGTTCTTTCCCTCCACCACGAGGAGACGCAGATGAGCCAGCACGACCAGGTCGTCCACATGCCGCTGACCACCGACGGCCCACTGGAACCGTCAGCGGACTGGAAACGCCTGCGCGAACAGTGCCCGGTGGCCACCGTCGAACTCCCGAGCGGAGACACCGGCACACTGCTGACCCGCTACGACCATGTCAAGGCCCTCCTGTCGGACCCCCGTTTCTCCCGCCCGACCGCCGAGGACGACAGCATTCGGCTCACCGCCGACGGAGCGACCGGCGTAGCGGCCGACGACGACCGGTCGATGAGTGTCCCCCTCAAGGGCGAGGCCCACCTGCGGTGGCGACGGCTCCTGGGCAGGTACTTCACCGTCAAGCGCGTGGCGGCGCTACGCCCCGGCATGGTGGCGACGGCCGAAGGCCTGGTCGACAGCATGGTCAAGAGCGGGCAATCCGCCGACCTCAGGACCGCGCTCGGCTTCCCACTGCCGATCTACGTGATCTGCGAGCTCCTCGGCGCACCCGCCGAGCACCGGGACCGCTTCTCCTACTGGTCCGACGCGTTCCTGAGCGTCAGCCGCTACCCGAAGGAGGAGATCACGGCCGCACATTCCGAGTTCGTGACGTACATGTCCGAACTCATCGCGGCCAAACGGGCCGAGCCGGGCGAGGACGTGCTCAGCACTCTGGTGGTGGAGAGCCTGGCCGAGGGTGAGGGGCTGACCGACGCCGAGCTTGTCGCGACGGGTATGGCTCTGCTCGTCGCCGGGCACGAGACGACCGCCAACATGATCGGCAAGATGGTCGCCATGCTGCTGGCGGACCGCACCCGGTGGGAGCGGCTGCTCGCCGATCCCTCCCTGGTGCGCACCGCGGTCGACGAGGCGCTGCGCTTCGACACCAACCAGGCCACCTTCGGTATCCGGCGCTATCTCGGCACGGATTTCGACGTCGACGGACAGTTGCTGCAGGGCGGCGCCACCGTGTTCTGCGTCCCCGCCGCCGCCAACCGCGACGGGCGGACCTTCGCCGACCCGGACGAGATGGACCTCGGCCGCAACCCCAATCCCCATCTGACCTTCAGCGCGGGAGCCCACTCCTGCCTGGGCCAGTCCCTTGCCCGCACCGAACTGCAGGTCGTTCTTGAGGTCCTGCTGCGGAAGCTGCCGACCCTTGCCCTCGCCGTACCGGTACCGGAGTTGCGCAAGCTCGAGGGCTTTGTCGTGGGTGGCCTGCGCGAGGTACCCGTGCGGTGGTAACGCCGCTGAAACGACCGACGTGAGCGGCTCCCGCGAGTCCGCTCACGCGGTCGGTCACCGAGCGCGGTCGCTCCTGCCCCCGACGGGCAGTGAAGGAGATCGCGTCAAAGGGACCACTCGGCAACTTTGTGGTCCTGGCTGCGTCGACACGCCCCTTCTCCAATTTACTAGGACGTCCTAGTATCTGTTCGGTCAGTATTCCCGTGTCCTGTCTGGGAAGGCCCCATGAGCGACTTGCACCGCCCCGCGCACCCTGTCCGGCTGGTCACTGCTTCGGCTCTGTTCGACGGGCATGACGCGTCGATCAACATCATGCGGCGGATCTTCCAGTCCCAGGGTGCCGAGGTGATCCATCTCGGACACAACCGGTCGGTGCGGGAGGTCGTCGACGCGGTCCTGGAGGAAGACGCGCATGGCGTGGCCGTCTCGTCCTACCAGGGCGGGCACGTCGAGTACTTCGAGTACCTGGTGGAGTCGCTGCGCGCGCAGGGAGCGGAGCACGTACGCGTGGTGGGCGGCGGCGGAGGCGTGATCGTGCCCGAGGAGATCGCCCGGCTGCGCAACAGCGGGGTGACCATCTTCTCCCCGCAGGACGGGCAGCGAATGGGCCTGGCCGGAATGGTCAACTCGGTGGTGCGGGACTGCGACTTCGACCTGTGGGACGGCAAGCCGGCCGGCGTCGCCGCCCTTCTCGCAGGCGACCGGTTCGCGATCGCCCGCGCCATCACCGGGGCGGAACTCGGCAAGTTGCCCGCGGATCTCCTGGAGCAGGTGCGTACAGCGGCCGTGGCACGGACGGTGCCGGTGCTGGGCATCACCGGCACCGGCGGTTCGGGAAAGTCGTCGCTGACCGACGAGTTGGTGCGCCGGTTCCGGGTCGACCAGCAGGACAAGCTGCGGATCGCGGTGATCGCGGTCGACCCGACCCGCCGTCGCGGTGGCGGCGCGCTGCTCGGTGACCGGATACGGATGAACTCCCTCGACGGCAACCGGGTGTTCTTCCGGAGCCTGGCCACCCGCGCCAGCCGCGAGCTGCCCGAGCACCTGTCCGACGTGATCGACGTCGTGAAGGCCGCCGGCTTCGACCTCGTGATCGTGGAGACGCCGGGCATCGGCCAGGGCGACGCGGCGATCGTGCCGTTCGTCGACGCCTCGCTGTACGTCATGACCCCGGAGTTCGGCGCCGCCTCGCAGCTGGAGAAGATCGACATGCTCGACTTCGCCGACGTCGTGGCGATCAACAAGTTCGAGCGGCGCGGCGCCAAGGACGCACTGCGCGACGTGGGCCGCCAACTGGTCCGCAACCGCGAGGCGTTCGGCATGCGGCCCGAGGACATGCCGGTGTACGGCACCTCCGCGGCCACCTTCAACGACGACGGCGTCACCGCCCTCCACCAGCACCTGAGGACCGTCCTGGCCGAGAAGGAGCTGGTCCTGTCCGAGGGCACGCTGGCCCCGGTCGACGGACGCCACTCCTCCGGCATCCGGCAGGTCGTACCCGCAGACCGGGTGCGCTACCTCGCCGAGATCACCGACACCGTCCGCGCCTACCACACCGAGACGGGCCAACTGGCCGAAGCGGCACGGCGCGTACAGCGTCTGGAGACGGTCACGGCCGAACTCGTCGATGCCGGCTCCGACGCTGGGAACGTGGAGTCGCTGCTCGCGGACGCCCGCAGGCAGCTCCCGTACGACATCACGAAGCAGATCGAGAACTGGCCCGCCGTCATCGCCTCCTACTCCGGCGACGACCAGGTCGTGCGGGTCCGGGACAAGGAGATCCTCACCAAACTGACCCGCGAGTCCCTGTCCGGCAACAAGATCCCCCGTGTCGCGCTGCCCCGTTTCACCGACCACGGGGAGCTGGTGCGGTTCTGGCGCCGGGAGAACCTTCCCGGCCGCTTCCCGTTCACGGCCGGGGTGTTCCCTTTCAAGCGCGACGGCGAGGACCCGGCACGGATGTTCGCCGGCGAGGGCGACCCGTTCCGTACCAACCGGCGCTTCAAGCTGCTCTCCGAGGGCCAGCCCGCCACCCGGCTGTCCACGGCTTTCGACTCGGTCACCCTCTACGGCCGCGACCCGGACGAACGCCCCGACATCTACGGCAAGGTCGGCACCTCCGGAGTGTCGGTGGCCACCCTCGACGACATGAAGGCGCTCTACGACGGCTTCGACCTGGTCGCGCCCACCACCTCGGTCTCCATGACGATCAACGGGCCCGCGCCGACCATCCTGGCGTTCTTCCTCAACACCGCCGTCGACCAGCAACTCGACCGGTTCCGGACCGCCGAGGGCCGCGACCCCTCTGGCGAGGAGGCGGCCGAACTGCGGGCGCACGCACTGGCGAACGTGCGCGGCACGGTGCAGGCCGACATCCTCAAGGAGGACCAGGGCCAGAACACCTGCCTGTTCTCTACCGAGTTCAGCCTGCGGATGATGGCCGACATCCAGGAGTGGTTCATCGCCCAGAAGGTCCGCAACTTCTACTCGGTGTCCATCTCCGGCTACCACATCGCCGAGGCCGGCGCGAACCCCATCAGCCAGCTCGCCTTCACCCTGGCCAACGGCTTCACCTACGTCGAGTCCTACCTCGCCCGCGGCATGCACATCGACGACTTCGCCCCCAACCTGTCGTTCTTCTTCTCCAACGGCATGGACCCCGAGTACTCGGTGCTGGGCCGGGTGGCCCGCCGCATCTGGGCCGTCGCGATGAAGGAGAAGTACGGCGCCGCCGAGCGCAGCCAGAAGCTGAAGTACCACGTCCAGACCTCCGGACGCTCCCTGCACGCCCAGGAGATGGACTTCAACGACATCCGCACCACGCTGCAGGCGCTCATCGCGATCTACGACAACTGCAACAGCCTGCACACCAACGCCTACGACGAGGCGGTCACCACCCCGACGGAGGACTCCGTCCGCCGGGCCCTGGCCATCCAGTTGATCATCAACCGGGAGTGGGGCCTGGCCATGAACGAGAATCCCCTCCAGGGCTCGTTCGTCATCGACGAACTCACCGACCTAGTCGAGGCCGCCGTACTCGCCGAGTTCGAGCGGATCAGCGAGCGCGGCGGCGTACTCGGCGCCATGGAGACCGGCTACCAACGCGGCCGCATCCAGGACGAGTCGATGCTCTACGAGCAGCGCAAGCACGACGGCACCCTGCCCCTCATCGGCGTCAACACCTTCCGCAACCCGCACGCCGACACCGTCGAGCCCGGCGTCATCGAACTGGCCCGCGCCACCGAAGAGGAGAAGCACTCCCAGCTGGAGCGCGTCCACACCTACCAGTCCCGACACCGGGACGAGGCGCATACCGCCCTGACCGCCCTCAAGAAGGCGGCCGTGACCGACCAGAACGTGTTCGCCGTGCTCATGGACGCCGCTCGGGTCTGCTCCCTGCAGCAGATCACCGACGCCTTCTTCGAGGTCGGCGGCCAGTACCGCCGCAACGTCTGACCAGGCCACTTCTTCCGACAGGACCACGGATGGAACCCGGCCTGCTAAGAGCGCTTCACACTCACCCCGAGCTGGCGTCCGCACTGCGGAAGTCCGGCCGCGGTCAACTCGACGCGCTGGTCACCCGCGCGGTGGGTCGAGGGGAGCTCCCCTCGACCCACCCGGCGTCGGGTTACCTCCCGCACCTGCTGCTCGGGGCGCTGATCACCCGCTCTCTGCTCGAGGGCGTTCTCGCGGACCGCACCTTCCTGCACCACTTCGTCGATGCGGTGATCCTCCCCGCCCTCGGCGTCGCGAGTCCGCGGCAGGACCAGGAGGCCGGTTCCGACGGGCATGTCGAGGTCGGTCGTACAGGCGGGGGCCGCAGGCCGATCCGCGGCTGAGCGCGCCGAGCGAGCACCGGAGCGAGGCCCTGCCGCCAACCGCCAAGAGCCGAACCAACACCTGGAGACCGCCGAACGGCTCGCCCCGACCGAGCCCACGGTGAAGAAACACGTCAGCCGAATACTGACCAGCCTCGGCGCAGGCGACCGCATCCAGCAGTGGCCATGGCGTACGTCGCCGGCCTGTGCTTTGTCCCCGTCGTGCAACCCGTGCGCGCACGGCGCCTCACACCCCGAGACCGGTTGTACGAATTCAGCCGCAAGCTCGGCGACCGACGACTGAAGTCGCGCCCCTCGGCGGCGTCGGCCCCACGTGCCCCCGTCATACCGCACTCTCGTGGACGACAAAAGCTCCCCATGTGCTTGCCTAAGTCAAGCAATCAAGTTATGGTTGAGTAAGTCAAGCAATTACGTCCCACCGAGGCGCCGCCGCTCCGGAAGGAAGCCCCATGAAGTCACAGCTCACGAGGAAGCCCGCCGTGGCGACTCCGGCCCCACCCGGCCCCCTTGGCTCGTTCATCCGGTTCGTGATCTTCGGCGGCGGTATCGGGGTCCTCTCCAGCTTCGCCGTGCCGCTGCTGGGCATGACGATGCCCTGGGCCGTATCGAACGCGATCATCACCGTCGCCTCCACCCTGCTGTGCACCGACCTCCACGCCCGCTTCACCTTCGGCAAGGGCCGCGGTGCCGGATGGGGCGAGCACTGGCAGTCCGCAGGCTCAGCCACGGTCGCCTACGTGATGACCAGCGCCGCGGTGCTCGTCCTGCACCTCGTGCAGCCCTCCCCCAGCATGCTGACCGAGCAGATCGTCTACCTCAGCGCCTCCGGCCTCGCCGGCATAGGCCGCTTCCTCGTCCTGCGCCTCTTCGTCTTCGCCACCCGCCGCGACCAGAGCGCCCGACCCCAGAAGCAGAACTGGACCGTCGCCGCGTCCACCCTGGTTCCGGCGTAGGACGCCCTTCCGTCGAGATCCGCGGCCCCGACGTCGCAAGGAGTAGAACGCTTACTACGGCCGCATTACTCGCCCTCTCCAGGTTCGACCCTCCGGCGGAGGGAATCACCAGGAGCCGCCCATACCGTGAGGTGAGGGCCGGGATCGCCCAGCGACTCGCCTTCTCGCGACGCCATGACTCAAGTTGTCGGCCAGATCCGATTCCACCGTGATCCATAGCCCTCAGGAGAAGACAGTGCATGTACTCGTCGTCGAGGACGATCGAACCGTCGCCGATTCCCTGGAGCGTGGCCTCGCCCGCTACGGCTTTCACGTGACCTCGGTGCCCACCGGACGGAGCGCGCTCACCGCCCCGGCGGCGGACATGGTTCTGCTCGACCTCGGCCTGCCGGACATGGACGGCCTGGACGTCTGCCGGGAGTTACGTGCCCGCAGCGATGTACCGCTCATCGTCATCAGCGGGCGGGGCAGCGAGACGGAGAAGGTCGTCGGCCTCGAACTCGGCGCGGACGACTACATCGTGAAGCCGTTCCTGATACGTGAGCTGATCGCGCGGATGCGAGCGGTGCTGCGCCGGCGCCCCATCGGGCCCTGCCCCCCAGAGCTCACCCCCGGCATGAGCTCCGTCCGGCCCAGCCGGTGCCAGGTGTCCCCTCCGCGCCCGCCGCGTGACATGTGCGGCCGGGTGAGCGTCGACCGCCGGGCGCATCGCGCCTTCCTGGACGGAACGGAAATCCCGTTGAGCCCCAAGGAGTACGCCTTGCTGGCCTTTCTCACCGAGCGAGTGGACAACTTGGTGACCAGGGAGGACATCATGACGGCGGTCTGGGACAGCAACTGGTCGGGCCCGACGAAGACCTTGGACACCCATATAACGGCCCTGCGTCACAAGCTCGGTGACGCCCTGTGCATTCAGGCAGTCCGCGGCGTCGGTTTCCGACTGGGAGTCAGATCTGACGAGACCTCAGAAGTGTCCGCGTCCTGATCCAGTTGTTGAATCTTGTGTGGAGCAGAGCGCCTTACTCGCAGCTGACGGGTGCACGCCAGACCGCGACGATCGCGTCGATCAGGCCGGTGGCCGTGCTGTGCCAGTTGTCACGGGGCGTGGGAGTGTTCACGGCCAAGGCACGCTCACGTTCGGCGCAGGCGTGCAGGATCAGATGGCGCGCCATGGCGGTGCGCTCCGCGCGCACCTCGGCCGGGAGCTCAGGAAGGCATCGGTGCAGGCGGTCGAGGAACTCTCCCATCGCAGGGGAGGTGAAGGTCTCCTCGACCATGAGGGCGTGGAGTGCCGGGTCGCTCATCACGTGGACGCAGAACCGCGCGTACCAGCTGGGGTTGCCCAGGGTCACCAGGTACTCGGGAATGGGAAGCACCAGACAGGCCACCAAGTCCCGCAGTTCGGTCGAGTTCCGGGTCTCGACCAGCAGTCGCGCCCGGATCTGCTCGACCTGCTCGGTGTGCCGCCGGACGATCGCGCGGATCAGGTCGGCCTTGGTGCCGAAGTGGTAGCTGACCGCGGCATTGTTGCCCTGCCCGGCGGCCTCACTGATCTGACGATTGGCAACCGCGTGCACCCCGCGCTCAGCGAACAGCCGCTCCGCCGCCGTCAGGATCAACTCACGTGTACTGCCCACTTGTTCGGCTCTCTTCGCCCTAGCCGCCGCAGTCATCCGACCTCCCTCGATTCGAAGCCGTCGAAGAGTCAGGGAACACCACTGCCCCAAGACGGGTCAATCACTTGATTTAAACATTTCAAAATCTGTGGACCCGACCACCGCCGGCTCACACCTCGGGCGTGACCGGCGCCCCCCAGAGTGCGACGATCGCGTCAACGAGGCCCGTGGCGGCCTCGTGCCAGGTCGCGCGAGGAGTGACGACGTTCTCCGAGAGGGCTCGCTCCCGCTCGACGCACATCTGCGTGATCAGGTGGCGCGTCATAGCTCCGCGCTCCACGCGCACCTCAGGTGGCAGGTCGGGCATGCATCGTTCCAGACCGTCCCGCAACCGCCCCAACGAGGGGGAAACGGAATAGAACGCCTCGGCCGTGACCATGTCCAGTGCGGGGTCGGTCGCGACCTGGGCGAAGAAGCGGGCGTACCAACTGGGGACACCCAAGGATTCCAGGTGCCCGGTGACGGGTCGCACCGCGCAGGCGACCCAGTCCTGCAGCTCGGTCGAGTCGCCGGCCGCGGCCACCATGCGGGCGCGGTCCTGCTCCATCCGCCCGGCGTGCTTGCGCACGATGGCACCGACCACGTCGGCCTTGGTGCCGAAGTGGTAAGCGATGGCGGCGTTGTTGCCCTGTCCGGCGGCCTCGCTGATCTGACGGTTGGCGACCGCATGCACCCCGCGCTCAGCGAACAGCCGCTCCGCCACACTCAGAAGCGCCTCCCGCGTCGAGCTGACCTGTTCATTCCGCCTCGTCCTGCCTGCCATCATCACCACCACATCGGGACATCGCACTGTCCCGCGACGGCCGGTCCCGCAGGCCACCGCGGATTCCCTGCCGAGCCGACCAGGCCATACGACGAAAGAGCGGGCACGGGCCCACCGAATGCGCTCCGACCTCCCCCGCCGACAGCAGCCACTTCCAGCGCCGCCGCACGGCGCGCCGACCAGCGCACAAGTTGCACTCTCCACGACTCCTTCACTGGTGTTCTCTCTTGATTCAGGCTTGTCGACTTGAACATGCGCCCACCCCCAGCTACATTTTAAATCAACCCGTTGATTTAAGCCAGACTTCAACGGATCCGACCACATCTGCCTGCTCAGACGGAGACCAGCCATGCCCCACACCCCCGCCCCACCCACGGACACCAAAACGTCCGCACCCCCCAACCCGAACGTGATCGTGACGGTGCTGGCCTTCGCCGGGATCGTGGTCTCGCTGATGCAGACCCTCGTCATCCCGATCGTCCCGGAACTGCCGAAGTACCTGAACGCCTCGGCCTCCGACACCGCCTGGGCCGTCACCGCCACTCTCCTCGCCGCCGCCGTCGCCACCCCCATCGCCGGCCGCCTCGGCGACATGTACGGCAAACGCCGCATGCTCCTCCTCAGCCTCGGCGCGGTGACCGCCGGCTCGTTCGTCGTCGCACTCAGCGACTCCCTCACCCCGATGATCATCGGACGCCTTCTGCAGGGCCTGTCCGCCGGGGTCATCCCGCTCGGCCTGAGCATCATGCGTGACGAGATGCCCGCCGAACGACTCGGCTCCTCCACCGCCCTCATGAGCGCCTCCCTCGGCATCGGCGCCGCCCTCGGTCTGCCCATCGCCGCCTTCGTCGCCGACAACTTCGACTGGCACACCCTCTTCTGGGCCTCCGGCGTCCTCGGCGCTCTCTCCCTCGTGCTCGTCCTGATGCTCGTACCGGAATCCAAGGTGCGCTCCGGCGGACGCTTCGACCTGGTCGGCGGCGTCGGCCTGGCGGCCGGACTCGTCGCTCTGCTGCTGGCCATCTCCAAGGGCGGCGACTGGGGCTGGGGCAGCGCCACCACCCTCGGCCTCTTCGCCGCCGCCGTGATCGTCCTGGTCGCCTGGGGCTTCTTCGAACTGCGCACCACCCAGCCGCTGGTCGACCTCCGCACGACCGCCAAACCCCAGGTCCTCTTCACCAACCTCGCCGGCCTCGCGTTCGGCTTCTCCCTCTTCGCCCTCCAGCTGGTCGTCCCCCAGCTCCTGCAACTGCCCAAGGAGACCGGCTATGGCCTCGGCGAGAGCCTGCTGACCGTCGGCCTCGTCCTCGCTCCCCAGGGACTGGTCGTCATGATCGCGGCCCCCCTGTCCGCGAAGATCTCCAAGGCCTTCGGCGCGAAGTACACGCTGATGATCGGCGCCGTCATCGTCGCCGCCGGCTACGCCCTCAACATCTTCATGATGAGCGAGGTCTGGGAGCTGATCTTCGTCTCCTGCATCGTCGGTGCCGGCGTCGGATTCGCCTACGGCGCCCTGCCCACACTCATCATGAGCGCAGTGCCGGTATCCGAGACGGGATCCGCCAACGCCGTCAACACCCTGCTGCGCTCCATCGGCAGCTCTCTGGCCAGCGCCATCTGCGGCGTCATCGTCTCCCAGATGACCATCAACTTCGCCGGCCACGCCCTCCCCTCCGAGAACAGCTTCAAGGTGATCATGGCCATCGGCTGCGGCGCCGCCCTCACGGCCCTTCTCCTCGCCTCCTTCCTCCCCCGCCGCACGGACGCCACCGCCCCCGGCACCCCCGCCGAAGCAGCCACCATCGCGGACACCGCCGGACAGAAGGCCTAAGCGTCTCAGGGGGCGAGCCTGCCTGAGCCGTTCGCTGGCACGGTCGGTGCTCCGCCCCCGAGAGGGCCCCATCCGAAAACCGGTACATCCCTCGACACCAGGAGAGCGATCATGGCCACGTACGTCCTCGTACCCGGCGGAGCACACGGCGGCTGGTGCTACCAGCGCGTCGCCCGGATCCTGCGGGAGGCTGGCCACGACGTCTACACCCCGACCCTGACCGGCGTCGGCGAGCGGTACCACCTGCTCAGCCAGGACATCGACCTCGACTTCCACATTCGCGACGTCATCCAGGTGCTGACCTACGAGGACCTGCACGACGTGGTCCTTGCCGGGCACAGCTATGGAGGCATGGTCATCACAGGGGTGGCCGACTTGGCCGTGGACCGGATCGGCCACCTCGTCTACCTGGACGCGGCCACACCGGTGAACGGTCAGTCGCTCGCCGACATCTCGCCACCGCAGATGCAGGCGGCCCGTGCGAGGGGCGATTTCGTCAACGGTGTCGAGGTCGTGCTCCAGCCCGGGCGGGAGCCGATCCCGCACTACGGCGTGACCGACCCGGACGACATCGCCTGGATGACACCGAAGCTCACACCCCACCCCTACCAGTGCTTCGACCAGAAACTGCATCTGGACAACGAGGTCGAACTCTGGCAGATCCCACAGACCCACATCGTCTGCACCAACACCATCCCCCACCGCGATCCCGTGCTCCTGGCCAAGGCCCGCGCCAACGGAAGGCTCTGGGACATCGACACCGGACACGACCTGATGATCACCGAGCCCGAGGCCGTCGCCGCCTGCCTCCTGCGCGTACCGACCGCCTGACCCACCCCGACAGCAGTTCAGAAAACTGGAGTTTAGATGACCGTCGCAAACCAACCGCCGCACCAGCCGGGCGGTCTGCTCGAAGGCAAGGTGGCCGTGATCACCGGAGTCGGGGCGGCCGAGACGATCGGTGCGGTCACCGCCGCGGTGTTCGTCAAGGAGGGCGCACAGATACTCGCCGCCGACATCAGCGGCGCTCAGAAGGACACGGCGATCGCCCTTGGCCCCGCGGCGGTTCCCTTCCAGGCCGACATCACGCGCGAGGAAGACGTCGAGGCGATGTTCGCCCACGCCCTGGAGACCTTCGGGCGCGTCGACATCCTGGTGAACGTCGCCGGCAACCCCGGCGGGCGACGCGGCGACGAGGTCACGGTCGAGGAGTACGAGAGCCTCACCTCCGTGCATCTGCTCGGCACGCTGCTCACCAACAAGCACGCCGTGCGGGTGATGGCGCCCGCCGGTGGCGGTGCCATAGTGAACTTCTCCTCGGCCGCCTCCTTCAACACCGACAGACTGATTTCGCCGGCCTACTCCGCAGCCAAGGCCGGCATCAACTCCCTCACCAAGTCCTACGCCGTGCACTACGGACCCCAGAACATCCGCGTCAACGCCGTCGCACCGGGCTTCACCATGAGCAAGAAGAACCGCGGTCTGCCGCCCGAGATCGAGGAGAGCCTGAGCAACAAGGCAGCGCTGGCCCGGCCGGGCACCCCCGAAGAGCAAGCCGACGTCGCCGCGTTCCTCGCCTCGGACCGGGCCTCGTTCGTGACCGGAGTCGTGATCCCCGTCGACGGGGGTTGGACCGCGAAGCTCGCCTGACACGGTAGACAGCCTCCTGGGCCATGTCCCGTTGATCGACTCGTTGGAACTACCGCTGCCCGCCGGTGCCGTCCCGGCGGGCAGCGGTGCCTCGGCAGCACCCCCACAGAAACCCAATCGTCGCGCCACCGGAGGCACGCCGTAGAACAGGACCCCCACCATGATCATTGACTTGCAGCGGTACCCACGCGGTCACCCCCGTAGCGCCGCCGCGGCCGCGGCCGCGGCACTCCTCGCCTGTTCCTTCGCCGGCAGCTTCATCACCCTCCCCGGCCGCGATCTGGACATCGCGTGGTGGCCCGGCGTCCTCCTGACAGGCGTCTCCTGCACCGTCCTGATGTGGCGCCGCAGCCATCCCCGCACCACGGTGGTGCTGACCACCGCATGCACCATGGGTGTGGTCGCGCTTGGCTACGTCGTCACCGTGCTGCTGCTGGGACCCCTCATAGTCGCGCTCTTCTCGCTGGCCGCCCGCACGCGGCGAAGGGTCGCGAACACCTTCGCCTGCGCCTCCATCGCACTGCTGGTGGTGACCGGGATGCTCGACGGCCCCGCCGGCGAACCGCTGCTGTTCCGGCTGCTGGGCCCCACCGCCTGGCTGCTGTTGCCCACCGCCCTAGGTACCGCGAGCCGGCTCTACCGGGCCTATCTCGAAGAAGAAGCCCGTCGGCGCGTCTCCGACGAGCGCATACGCATCGCCCGCGACCTGCACGACGTCGTCGCCCACCACCTCGTCCTTACCAAGCTGCAAGCCGGCGCTGTGGTTCGCCTGGTCCATGCCCGGCCCGCCGAAGCCGAGCAGGTAGCCACTGAGCTCACCGACACCGCCGCTGCGGCCCTGAGCGAACTCAAGGCCACCGTCGGTCTGTTGCGCCGCGCGGACGACACGGAGCAGCCCATAGAACCGACCCCGGGAGTCGCGCAACTCACCGAGCTGACGGCCTCGTTCCAAAGTGCCGGGCTCGCTGTCACTGTCGCCACCGAAGGTGAACCGCGGCCGCTCCCGGCCGGAGCGGACCTCAGCGCGTACCGCATCGTGCAGGAGGCGCTCACCAACGTCACCAAGCACGCCACCACCCGATCGGCCGAGGTCCGGCTCGCGTACTCTGAGGACCACCTGTGTATCACCGTCACCAATGACGGATCCGCGACATCGGTCAACTCCCCTTTTCCAAGGGGTGGTTACGGCATCATCGGGATGCGGGAGCGCGCCCGCTCCGTAGGCGGGGAGCTCCGCGCGGGTCCGCGAGACCAGGGGGGCTTCGAAGTGGTCACCCAACTGCCACTGCGGCCGCGGTCGTTCCAGGAGACAGCGACGTCGTGACATCCAGGGCGACGGCGCAGACGGCCGATCAGTCGCTCGCCGCGAGGGTACGGAACCGGCTCGCATGGAAAATCAACGGTGTGGTGTCGGGTTCCGCACGTAGTGCGTGGATGCGCAGCAGGGCGATCGCGTGGTCGCCGGCCGGGATCTCCACCTCCACCGAGCAGTCGAGCCAGGCGGTCGCCCCGTGCACGAACACCGCGCCCCCCGCGGTCGGTTCCCACTCCACCCCGGCGAAGCGGTCGCCCTCCTTGCGGGACAGGCTCACGCACGCCACGTCGTGGTCGGCGGCGAGCACACTCACTCCGAGCCTCGGGCAGTCCCGCAGCTTGGGCCAGGTCCTCGACGAGTCCTGCACGCACAGCGACACCAGCGGTGGACTCAGCGACACCGAGGTGAACGAGCTGGCCGCCATCCCGACTGGGGTGCCGCCCAGCAGTGCGCAGACCGCGGTCACGCCGGAGGGAAAACATCCGTAGGCCCGCCGTAGAACCGTCGGGTCGGTGGACAGTGCCTCTAGTGTGATCACTGCGGGCTCCGTGCGGGCACGGGAAGCCGTGCCGAGGTCAGCCCTCGGGGGGCGGCTGCGACGGTCGCTTTCATTCTCGTCCTCGTTTCTGCACCCCTGTCGGGCACGCGGGCCTGCGGCGGTCGCCGGAGCCGGCTCAGCGGCTCAACTCCGATCGCACTTCGTGTCGCAGTACCTTGCCGGTGGCGGTGCGGGGTATCTCGTCCCATACGACGATGCGGTCAGGTGTCTTCGAGCCACGCAGCAGCCGCCGCACCTCGGTGCGCAGGTCCTCACCGTCGAGCGAGACTCCTCGGGCGGGAACCACGGCCGCCTCGATGCGCTGGCCCCACTCCTCGTCCGGTACGCCGACGACGACGGCGTCCGCGACTCCCGGCTGGCGGAGCAGGACGTCCTCGATCTCTGCGGGTGCGATGTTCTCCGCGCCGCGGATGATGGTGTCGTCCGCGCGGCCCTCGACGAAGACGAAACCCGCCCGGTCGCGCCGGCCGAGGTCGCGGGTGTCGAACCAGCCGTCGGTTACCTCGGAGGCGACACCGGCGTACTTCCCGGACACCTGGGCGCCGCGCACCCAGACGCGTCCGGATGCCCCGGGCGGCACGGGTGCGCCGTCCTCGCCGCGGATCTCGATCTCGATGCCGGGGATCGGGCGTCCGGCGGAGTGCAGGCGCGCCCGCGCCCCGGGATCCTCGGCTGCGAGGGCCTGGCGGTGGTCTTCGGGGCCGAGGACGGAAATGGTCGAGCTGGTCTCCGTCAGCCCGTACGCGCCCACGAACCCGACGTGCGGCCACTCTTCCAGCGCCCGTTCGATCACTCGGGGCGGCATCGCGGCACCGCCGTAGGCGAGGGTCCGCAGGGTCGGCACCGACCGGTCTGCATCCTGCTCCTCCATCAGCCGGGCCAGCATCGTCGGCACCACCATGGCGTTGGTGACGCGCTCGGCACGCACCAGCTCCAGCCACCGCTTCGGCGAGAACGTGTCGAGGACGACCAGTCTCCGGCCTGCGTAGATGTTGGTCAGGACGTTCGACACGGCGGCGATGTGATACGGAGGGACGCACATCAACGCCGCGTCGTCGGGCTCCGCGCTGCCGAACTCCACGCTTCCGATGACGTACGAGACCAGGTTGTCGTGTCGCAGCACGACGCCCTTGGGCGCCGACGTCGTCCCGCTGGTGTAGATGATGACCGCGGCCGGGTCGGCCGGCCCGGGCGGCGGGCTCGCGTCATGTTCCGCCTGGGTCTTGGCGACCGTCGCGTCGAGCCATGCCGACGGTGTGCACGAGAGTGCCGCGACCGGGGGAAGCAGCGGGGCGTGATGGTCGTCGGCGATGACCAGGGCGCCGGTGTGGTTGGCCAGCAGCGCCGACAACTGCTCTGCGCCGAGCCGGTAGTTGACGGGGACGAAGGGCACCCCTGCCCGCGCGGCCGCGAACAGGGCGACGGGGAAGGCCGGTCCGTTGGCCGCGAGGTGGATGACCGAGGTGGCGCCCGACCGGGCTACGAGATCGGCGCCCGTGTGTACCGCGTGGCGCAGATCCTGGGCGGTGAGTCCTTCGTCGCGGGTGCCGACAAGTGTGCGGTCGGCGAACCCGTCGGCCGCCATGTCCAGAAGCATCGTGAGGTCCATCGACGTCCGTCCGGGGTCAGTCGGAGGCGGGCAACGGCTTGGCGCTCTTCACGGCCAACGGCACACCTCCGACGGCGAGGGTGCCCCGACCGGGTCTGGTGCACAGCAGTTCCACGCCTCCGTCCGCGGTGGCGTAGCGCTTGCCGAGCAGAGTTCCGGTCGCGTGCTCCGGATCAAGGGTCTGCTGGGCTGTGGCGTCGTGCTGCGTCTGATCGACCATCGGCCGGCCTCCGCAGGTCACTTCCTGTCCGTCCGCTGCCCAGCGGACGACCACGACGCTGGTGCTGTCCACCGTGCTCGCGAGCATCATGCCGATCCGTGGCTGCATGTCGGCTCCTTCCTTTCGATGGTTCGTGGACCTGGCGATCTCGTCGGCGGCCTACAAGGCAGGCGCCCGGCCGATCACCCCGTCGGCTTCGAGCGCGGCGATCTCCGGCTCGGTGAGCCCCAGTTGAGCCAGCAATTCGTGGTTGTGCTCCCCGAGCAGGGGTGCGTGGCGCAGATGGTGCCGGCCGGGTCCTCGGGAGAGCTTGACCGGCAGGGTGCTGTGCCGGGCGCTGCCGTTCACGGGATGCTCGACCTCCTCGAAGAAGCCGCGGAACTGCAGTTGCGGCAGCTCGGCCACGCGGTGCGGGTGCACCCCCTTGCCCACCGGAACTCCGGCGTCCCAGAGGAGCTCGACAATCTGGTCGGCGCCGCGTTTCCGGCACCAGGCCCCGAGGTGCTCGTCGATCTCGTCGTGGCGCCGTCGCCGTCCGTCGGCGGTGTCCAGACCGGGGTCCGTCGCCCATTCGGGCCGGCCGATCGCGTCCCGCAGTGCGGCCCACTGCTCGTCGGTGGCCACCGCGACCGCGATCCAGGTGTCCTCCCTGCCGAACTCGTCGATGTCGGAGGTCAGATACAGGTTCTGGGGCGCGGCGGTCGGTCCGCGGTTTCCGTCCCGCTGCAGGAGGGCGCCGTGGGCGGAGTGCTCGATGACCTGTTCGGCGGCCACGTTGAGGGCGGCGTCGACCATCGCGGCCTCCACCAGAACTCCCTCGCCGGTGCGGCGCCGGTGTTCCAGTGCCAGCAGCAGACCGTTGAGCGCGTGCACACCCGCGTTCGGGTCGCCGATCGAGTAGGGCTCGATCGGATTCTGGTCGGGGTGGCCGGTCAGCCAGGTCAGCCCGGACGCGTCCTCGATGACGTAGGCGAAGGCGGCGTGATCGCGCCACGGGCCGTCGAGCCCGAAGCCGGGCATGCGGACCATGATGGCGTCGGGCCGGATCGCCCGTATCGCTTCGTAGTCCAGGCCGACCTGGTTCAGCACCCGCGGGGTGTAGTTCTCGACGATCACGTCGGAGATCGCGATCAGTTCGCGCAGCAGTTCCCGCCCGCGCTCGGTCTGGAAGTTGAGTGTCAGGCTCTTCTTGTTGGTGTTGAGGCCGGAGAAGATCGGCGACCTCTCCCACCACTGGTCCACGGTGGCTGCCACGCCCGCCATCAGCCGGGTTCCGTCGGGCCGGGAAGTAGATTCCAGATGGATCACCTCGGCGCCGAGCAGGGCGAGGACGTGTGTGCACGACGGACCGGCCCAGAAGGCCGTCATGTCCAGGACCCGCAGGCCGCTGAACGGCAGCCGGTCCTCGCCGGTGTTCGGCCCGGCGGTCGGCCGCGGAGTGCGGGGTGCGGCACGGAGGCTGTCGGTGTGTTCGCCGAGGTGCGGCGCCGACTCCATGGGCCGCAGCCGCGCCGGCTGAAGGCGGTAGGGGTGATCGGGTTGGAGGAATCCGTCGCGGGGGTTGCGCAGGAAGGTTCCGCGCGCCTCGTAGTGCTCCATGGCCGGGGCGTTGGCGCCGTTGGCCACCAGGGCGTTGGGGATCCGGAACGCCGTCGCCAGTTCGCGGACCTCGGCGATGGTCCGGCTGCCGATCCACTCCTCGATCACCGGGGCCACCTCGTTGGTGCGGTCGACGATCGAGTACGGGTTCTCCTCGTCGATCCACTCGGGGTGGCCGACCATCGCGCAGAGGTCGGAAAATTGTTGGGGGGTCGCACACCCGAGGGCGATGAGGCCGTCCTTGGCCACGGTCACCCCCGGCAGCATCAGCGACCGGGCGCTACGCCTCGGCCCGCCCCGCATGTCGAGCCACGTGACCGAGTAGTAGGTGAGGCTCAGGACGTGTGCCTCGAGCATCGAGAGATCGACGAGTTCACCACGGCCGCTGCCCAGGCCGCGCAGTCGCGAGGTCAGGGTCCCCGCGGCCGCGTACGCCCCCGAGACCCAGTCCCCCGGCTGCCCTCCGATGGAGACCGGCGCTCGGTCCGGTGCGCCGCGGCCCGTTCCGAAGATTCCACCGGACCACGCCTGGAGGGTGAACTCGGTGGCCGGACGGTCCCGCCAGGGTCCGTCCAGACCGAAGGGGGTGATCGACGTTACCGTCAGGTGCGGGTGGCGTCGATGGATCTCCTTCGGGGAGAACTCCGCAAGCCCGGCGACGCGCGAACCCGGGGACCACACCACCGCGTCCGCCGCCCCCAGCAGTTCATGCACCAACTCGAGGTCCGCGGGACTGCCGGGGTCGACGACGACGCTCTGCTTGGAGCAGGACAGGTAGCTGAACAGGGCTCCGCCTCCGTCGGGGTCGACCGCGGCGCCGGAGACCGACCGGCTGCGCAGCGGATCGCCCTCCGGCGGCTCGACCTTGACGACCTCCGCGCCACCGTCGGCCAGCAGTTTGGTGCAGTACGCGCCGGCGATCCCTGTGGACAGATCGACCACGGAATAGTCGCTGAGCGGCGGTTCAACGGGGGACATCAGCGGCTCCCATCTGTTGGCTACTTCTTCTTGCGACCGGTCCGGCTCAGCCGCCATTCGGGCGGGAACTGATCGTCGTTACCCCTGACCGCGTTGGGGATTCCCCCTGCGATCACGTCCTCGTCCAGGACCAGATCGTCACCGTCGGGGCGGGCGATGTTCCCGATCGACTCGAAGAGTCCGGTCAGCATCGAGCCCATGTACTCGCCCTGGTGCTGCTTGTACATCTCGAAGAAGACCTTCTGCATGAAGACCGTGTCCGTCGGCCGGTTGCGGGCACAGGCCAGCGCGTACTTCTCCACCTCCGTCTCCAGGTCGTCCCTCGGGACGACGCTGTTGACGAAGCTGCACTCGTACATCTCCTCGGCGCTGAAGGGCCTTCCGGTGAAGACCATCTCCTGGAACTTCCGCAGGCCCATCATCTGCACCCAGGTCCACATCCGGGGGGCCCAGCCGATGTAGCGGAAGGCGGGATGACCGAAGAGCGCGTCGTCTGCGGAGATCACCAGGTCGGCGTCGGCCGCCTGGTAGAAGTGCCAGCCGTAGCAGTACCCCTTCACCTCAAGGATGCTGATCTTCTTGAAGTCCTGGAGACTGCGGCAGCCGCCCAGCGGGCTGGCGTAGTACTGGCCGAGGGTTCCGCCATACCGGTAGGAGTCTTTGGGGGGATACCGTACGTCGTCCTCGCTGAGCCTGAGTTCGCTCAGTCGCGGTCCGGCCGTGGGCGCGTCGTTCATCTCCATCACTTCGGTGATGTCGGCGCCGGTGCCGAGGTGGTCACCGACGCCGCGGATGACCAGGACCTTCACGTCGTCGTCGACGTTGGCACGGTGGAGCAGGTCGGCGTAGCGGAGCCGCGACGCCGCGGTCGGAGCGTTGAGGTGATCGGGCCTGTTGAGCGTGATGGTGGCGATCTTCGTCTTGGGGTCCTTCTCGTAGAGGATGATCTCCTCCGCCGAGGGACGCGCGCTGTCGGTCATGTGCTGGGAGTCCTTTCCCGTCTGGGTGGAGGGCGGTCAGGGCCGGAGCGGGCGGCCCTGACCTTCGGGGTTGGCCGACCGGCGGAGCTACGGCCTCCAGAGGGGACTTGACGTGAGCAGCTCGGGTCCGTCAGCCGTGATGAGGACCGCCTCGCGCCCGAGGACGGCGCCCACGCCCTCCTGCCAGACGTAGCCGGTCACGGACAGCACCATGCCGACTTCGAGCCGTTCCTCGGCCGCGGTGGCCGGCAGGCCCGACGTGACGACGGGCGGGTCGAAGCCGAGGCCGAGGCCGCGTGCCACCGGCATCGGGGGCAGCGGTTCGCCGGCGGTGTCGTAGGCGGCGAGCAGGTCACTGGCCTGGGCACCCGGACGGCAGGCGTCGGACAGCAGGGCCCAGAGCGCGTCCCACCGCCCGTACAGGGCGCGGATGGCGCTCAGGTCCCCGCCGTCGACCGGCCAGGTACGTCCGACTTCTCCGATGTACCCGCCGGCGACGACTCCCGCGGTAAAGGCCACGAGGTCGCCCGCGCCGATGCGGCCGTCGCCGTTCACCAGCCGCCAGTGATGCTCCCGGGAAGTCCTCCATGCGACCTCCTGGGCCGAGGGCGTGGCCACGCCTCCGGCCGCGGCCGCCTCCAGGAGTACGCCGGACAGCTCGGCCTCGGTGACTCCCGGGCGAAGCTCGGTCACGGCCTTGGCCAGGGCGGCCTCCGCCACGCCGATGGCTTCGCGGAGAGCCACCACCTCTTCGGCCGTCTTGATGCGGCGGGCGGCGCGCAGGGCGAGCTCGCCGTCGACCAGTTCGGCGACCGGGAAGACCTTGGACAGCAGCTCCGCGATGCTCGGGGTCAGGGCGTCCGTGCCCACCCGGCGGGCCGTCGAGGTCCCCTCGATCCCCCGCAGAACCGTGACGTAGTTCATCGGGTTCCAGCTCAGCGGGTAGAGCCGCTCGTGCGGAATGTCGTCGGGGATCCCCTCGTCCCACGTGCTGAGCATGTGGATGGCCCCGGTGGCGCGGACCACCACACACGCGGGGAAGAAGGGATGGGTCCCCGCGTTCGACAGACCCCGCGCGCCGCTGAGGTAGCGGACGTTGGCGCCTCGCCCGAGGACGAGGACATCGAGGTCATGGGCTTCCATTTGTGCCAGCGCACGCTCCCGCCGCCCACTGCGGAGAGCGCGGTCGTCCGGCAGGACCTCAGTCGCCATAAGGCGCGTAGGTGTAGTCGGTCAGGGCAGTCCAGCCCTCTTCCTCGATCACAAGGACCTCCTCGCTGCGGTAACCGCCGGTGCCGTCCTCCCAGACCACCGGCTCGAGAATGAGCACCATGCCGGCTTCGAGCACCACGCTTTCGTCGAACTCCTGGCCGAGGTCGGTGCCGATCAACGGCATCTCGGCGGCGTCCGTGCCCATGCCGTGTCCCAGGTAGAAGTGGGGCAGCCAGGGCTTCGAGCCGCCGTTGGCCTCGGTGGCGGCCCGCGTCAGATCGGCTGCGCGGGCCCCGGCCCGCGTCACCTCCTTCGTCGCGGTCAGGATGTCGAACCACCTCGTGAACTGCGCCTGTTGGCGTGGGGTGGGATCCTGTCCGACGATCCAGGTCCGGCCGAAGTCCGACATGTACCCGGCGTAGTTGATGCCGACGTCGGTCCAGAGCACATCACCCTTCGCCAGCTCCCGCTCCGTCGTCAGCAGCGGGAGGGCGAGGTCGCCGTGGGTGGTCCACACGCCCTCTGCCCGGGAATGCGGCATCACCTGCCAGATGGGGTCGAGCACGTTGGCCAGGGCGCCGTACTCGTAGACCTTGCGCAGGAAGCGGGCCGACAGGTCGATCTGGCGCATCCCCGGGGTCAGCGTCTGCGTGACCTCGGCCATGGCCTGTTCGGTGATCCGCAGGGCCTTGCGGATCGTGGACAGCTCGTCGGGAGTCTTGATCAGCTTGGCCGCGCCCAGGACCGATCCGGCGTCGCGGGGTGATCCGGCCGGGAGCAGCGCCTTCTCGGCCCTGCGCATCGCCCCCGTCAGCTCGTCGACCGCCACCACCGCGCCGGCCGGCACCAGGTCCGCGATCACGGCGGCGAAGTTGCGCACTCCTTCGTCGTACTCGAGATAGACCGGCGGATGCACATGGTCGGGCGGCAACAGCGGCTCGGAGGAGGCCCCTTCGCGGAACGGCATGAACAGATGGGGCCACTCATCGTCCGCCACGACCACGGCGACCGGGCGGTCGACGTGGGCCAGGCCGGCGTCGCCCAGCGGCCAGCTGGCGCCGGTCGCATAGCTCACGGCACTGTTGCCGAGCAGGATCAGGGCGTCGACGCCCTGAGCCGCCATGGCCGCTTTCAGACGGGCGCCACGTTCGCGGCGCATACGGACCAGATCGGGTGTGTCCGGAATGTCGATGACGGTCATTCCCGCCTCCCACACGATGTCATGGAGCTTCGCCGTCGCTTTCTCTGCGGGTCCGGACCGGCCTACAGGCCGAGGAATCGCTTCACGTTGCCGCTGACGATCTTGGCGGCGTTCTCGGGGCCGACGGCGTCCGCGATCATCGCGATCGACTTCTCCGAGTAGCCGAAGGTGCTCTCGTTGTGCGGGTAGTCCGCGGCCCACATGACCTTGTCCACTCCGATGTGCTTGAGCAGTTCCATGGCGAGCGGATCGACCATGAAGGACGCGTACATGTGGTTGTCCCAGTAGTGCCGGACGTCGTGCTCCACCGGCCGGTTCAGCATGTGACGGTAGGAGGCGAGGATGTGCTCGGCGTCCTGGAGGACGGAGGCGACCCAGCTCGCGCCGCCCTCGAACCAGCCGATCTGGAGCCCCGGGTGACGGTCGAGGATGCCGCTGAAGACATACCGGCCCCACACCTCGTGGAAGCCGGTGACGTTGTTCACCATGCCGACGCAGTAGGCGTTGAACTCACAGGGGGACTTCAGGCCGGTCTCACCGATGTGGTGGGACACGGGGAGCCCCGCCTCCTCGACCTCTGCCCAGACGGCGTCCATCGCGGTGCTGCCGTAGTCGATGACGTTGCCCTCGACGTCCTTGCCCGGCGACAGCGGCATCAGGAAGGTCCTGATGCCGAGGCTCTTGAGCTCGGCGAGGGTCCTGCGGGCGCCCTTGGGGTCCCACCAGTTGATGAGACCGACGCCGTAGAACCGGCCGTTCGACTGCTCCTGGAGGCCGGCGATGTGCTCGTTGTAGGTGCGGAAGCAGAGCTCCCGCACCTCCGGGTCGGGGTAGTGGAACAGCGCCAGGAGGGCGTTCGGGAAGGCCAGTTCCTTCTCGATGCCGTCCGAGCGCAGTTCGTCCAGACGGCCCTGGATGTTGCCACTGTTGGAGCCGGTCAGCGGGTCGTACTGCATGAGGACCCGGCTGAACTCCTTCGGCAGGAACGACTTGCCGCCCACGCCGATCTCGAACGCGCCGTCCTCGTACCAGATGCGCGGCGCTTTGTTCTTGAGCCGCTCGGGGAACCGCTCGTAGAAGATGTCGTCCGCCAGCGAGATGTGATCGTCGGCGGAGAAGATCTCGGTGCCCGGCGGAAGGTTCAGGGCACTGCCCGTGTGGCCACGCCGATCCTTCGGCGCGCGAAGCCCCTCGGGTGGGTACAGCGTCTCTGCTTGGCTGGACATCACTGTCCTCCGATCGGATGTACGACGTTGCGGAAATACGCTGGACGACACTGCCCACGAAAGCGCTCTGTGAGATTTCCGGTAGGCAGAGATTCGTCGATTCCGGGCCGACGAAAAGTCATGGCACGGAGGTCAGGTGTCTGTTTCGGCCAGACGAAAAAGAATCGCCGGGAAGGGCCGTCGCCTATCGAGTGGGACGTGGGGCCACGGCATGCATCACGGGTCTCACCGTGGAATGACTTCGCGCACTAATTCTCTGACGCATCGCGATCGTCCATCGCGAACCTCCTCAGTGCCGAGCTGCGTTGCTCGCATTTCGAGTCAACACCTTCCCCGACACCGTGTCAATCGGTTGATTTAAATTTGCGGAAGGAGAATTGACGATCAGTTGTCCGAAGCCTCGCGGCTCAATTCCTGGACCACGGGCGCCCATACTTCTGGGTCGATCTCGTAGGTGGTGTAGAAGGACACCCTGTCCACGAGAGTTCCGTAACGCCGACGGATCTCGCTGGCGATATCGCCCGGTTCCGCCACCACCGCGAAGGCGTTCAGTACGTCGTCGTCGACGAGTTGGCCCATGACCTGCCATCTGTCCTCGCGGGAGGACTTCGACAGCGCGTTGAGCTCGTCGCCGAGCTCGCCCCAGCCGTGCAGGTCCAGCACGCCGCGGTAGGCCGGAGTGCTGCCGTAGAAGGCGATCTGACGCCGTGTGTGTTCCACGGCGTGGGCCAACTCCTCCTCGGTGCGTCCGGTCGCGGTGAGCAGCAGATAACTGACACAGAAGTCGCCGCGGCTCCTTGCGGATTTCGCGAGCCCACGCTCGATCACCGGCAGGGTGACCTCCCGCAGATACCGCTCGGTGGTGAACGCGTGGGCGAGCATGCCGTCCGCCACCTCACCCGCGACGGCGGTCATGGCCTCACCGACGGCCGCCACGAGTACCTTGGGCGGCTTCCCGAGAGGGGTCGGCGGTGGCGAGAAGAACGGGGTCATCAGGGTGTGCGTGTAGAAGTCCCCGCGGAAGTCCAGCTTCGTTCCGTCGTTCCACGCGGACCAGATCGCGTGCAGCGCTGCCACGTACTCGCGCATGCGGCCGGCCGGCCGGCTCCACGGCATCGAGAAGCGCCGCTCGATGTGCGGTTTGATCTGGCTGCCCAGGCCGAGCGTGAAGCGCCCGTCGGAATAGCTCTGGAGATCGTGCGCGGTGTACGCGAGTTGCATGGGAGAGCGGGCGAAGGCCACCGCAATGGCCGTGCCGACCTCCAGGCGTTCGGTGTCCTCGGCCGCCAGAAGCAGCGGAAGGAACGGGTCATGGGCGGCCTCGGAGGTCCACAGCCCGGCGTAGCCCGCTTTCTCGTGACGCCTGGCCTCTTCCCTGACCTCCGAGGCGCCCCACACGTTGAGCGTGCCGTCCACTTTCATGGGGATTCTCCACGTAGATCCGGAGTTTCAGGAGGCGGCGGTGTCGGCCTGGGCCGTCGCGGAACTCGAGAGCTTCATGCGCCTCATGCCCGCCGACGTGCCGCCGTCGACTGTCAGCAACGTGCCGGTGACGTGCGACGACCGGTCGCTGACCAGGTAGGCGACGGCTTCCGCCACGTCCCTGGGTTCCCCCACCCGCTTCAGCGGCTGAATGGCCGCCATCACAGCGCGAATGTTCTTGGTCATCTCGGCGGACGCGGTGGCCGAGGCCAGCAGCTGCGTGGGGATGCCGCCCGGCGCGATGCAGTTGACCCTGATGTCGTGCTGCGCGAGGTCGATGGCGACGCCCTTGCTGAAGTGGACGACCCCTGCCTTGGAAGCGGCGTAGATCGGCACGCCGGGGTTGCCCATGACGCCGCCGATGGAGCTGATGTTGACGATGGATCCGCCGCCGTTCACCGCCATGTGGCGAGCGGCCGTCTGGGTGCCGGCCATGACGCCGAGCAGGTTGACCGACATGATGCGCTGGAAGTCGGCGAGTTCCTCGTCCAGGAAGCTCTCGCGGTGGGCGCCCGCGACGCCGGCGTTGTTGACCATGATGTGGAGGCTGCCGAACGTCTCCACGGCGAAGGAGACGAGTTCCACGACCTGCTGCGGATCCGACACGTCCGTCTGCCGGAACCGCGTGTCAGGACCGAAGTCGGCGGCCAGGGACTCGCCCGACTCCCGGTTGACGTCGGCGATGACGACGCGCGCACCCTCCTCCAAGAGCTTCTCGGTGATGGCGCGGCCCAGACCTCCGGCCGCACCGGTGACTACGGCGACTCTTTCGGACAGTTCTTTGGCCATCGTCTTTGATGTCCTCTCGTCCTGATCTGATGAATGCGCGCGCCGTGGATCCGAACCTCCGGGCGCCCGAAGGGGCCGAGCGCCCGGCTACAGGGCGTGCTCGACTACCAGGTGACCGGCAGCTCGTACACCCCGTACGCGAGCCGGTCATGCTTGAACTCGATCTGATCGACCGGCTTGGCCAGGCGCAGCGTGGGCACGCGGCGGAAGAGCGTGCCGTAGACAACCTGGAGTTCCACGCGGGCCAGTTGCTGGCCGATGCACTGGTGGATGCCGAAGCCGAACGCGTTGTGGTGGCGGGCGTTCTCCCGGTGAAGGTCCAACCGGTCGGGCTCGGGGAACGTGTTCGCGTCCCGGTTGGCGCTGAGGAGCTCGATGATGATGCCTTCGCCGGCGCGGATGACCTCGCCGTTGATCTCGATGTCCTCCGTGGCGATCCGGCGCTGGCCGCCGTGGATGATGCCCAGGTAGCGCAGCAACTCCTCGACCGCTCCCGCGACGACCTTCGGGTCCTCGGTGTCGCGAAGGACCGCCAACTGGTCCGGGTTCTCCAGCAGCGCGACCGTGGCGAGACCGATCATGTTGGCGCTGGTCTCGTGCCCGGCGCTGAGCAGCCCCAGGCCCATCATGGAGGCCTCGGGCAGGGTGATCTCACCGGCGTTGACGCGTTCCGCGATGTCGGAGAGCACATCGTCGGCCGGCTCGGCGGACTTCTTCTCGATGAGCCCGACGAGGTAGTCGTTCAACGCGCGGAACACACCCATGGCCTGTTCGGGAGTCGCGTTGCGCCTGATCCCGTCGGAGGCACTGCGATGGATGAACTCGTGGTCCTCGTGCGGCACGCCCAGAATCTCGCTGATCATGAACGTCGGCAGGGGCAACGCCAGCGCCTCGACGATGTCGGCCGGCTTGGGTCCGGACAGCATCGTGTCGATGAGGTCGTCGGTTTTCTTCTGGATGTCGGTGCGCAGCGCCTCGACACGTTTGAAGGTGAACGGGCTGGTCATGATCCGGCGGTACCGGGTGTGCTCGGGAGCATCCGAGTTGAAGACCGAACGCGGGCGGTGCTCCACGCCCGCCGCCATGCCTTCGTGCCAGTGGGGGAAGCCCGGCAGCCGCTCGTCGGCACTGACTCGGGGATCATTGAGCAGGGCCCGCTGCTCGGCATGGCCGGTGACGATCCAGGGAGTGCTGCCGTCCCAGATCCGTATCCTCGCCAGGCCCTTCCCGCCGGTGAGGGGCCGGAGGGCTGGAGGGGGGTCGAACGGGCAGCCTTCCGCCCTGGGCAACGGCCACTTGGGGAGCTCCGCTGTCCTGTCGCTTGTGGTACCTGTCACTGCGTTGGACATGTCCATCCTTCGGTCTGGGCCGGGTCGTCATTCCTCGATGTGGATGGCCAGGGCGGGGCAGACGGCGGCCGCGTACCGGACGTCGTCGGCAAGTTCGGCGGGCGGTTCGGCGCTGAGCAGCACGGCGACACCGTCCTCGTCACGCTGGTCGAACACGTCCGGGGCGTTGGCCACGCACTGTCCGGCCGCAACGCACTTGTCCTGCTCGATGGATATCTTCATGGTGAGGCTCCTCACTGCCATGAGGCGAAGCAGTGCCTCACGGAACGGCGGGAATCGACTGGCGACAGGCTGACGCTTCGTCAGAAGCGCAGACCTCACGGGTCATGCGGACCGGCATCCCCACCGGCGCAGATCCTCGGAGAGAACGACGCCGACAGGTTGGGGGGCACCACGCGACGCACGGAGAACCCCCTCAGAGCCGGTCTCCGTCGACCGCACTTCCGAGTGAACTCCCGCCCAGAAGTTAAGTCAACGGGTTGATTGAAAGTTTCTGCTGCGGGTTCTGCCGCCGCGTACTCGGCCTGTCGCGGACAGCCGCGCGGGGAGCACGCACGCCGTCGCTACGAGACGTGGGTGACAGGTGCCTGCCACAAACCGACGATCGCGTCGACCAAGCCGGTGGCAGCGCCGCGCCAACTGGATCTGGGCGTGGCCGCTCCGTCGGCGAGAGCACGCTCCCGCTCGGCACACATGTGCAGGCTCACCTGCCGGGTCATGGCGGTCCGCTCCGCGCGCACCTCGACAGGCAGGTCCGGGAGGCACCGGTGCAGGTTGTCGAGGATCTGCCGCTGCACGGGAGGGGTGAGGGTCTCGTCGACCACGATCTCGTGCAGCACGGGGTCGACCATCACCTGGGCGCAGAACCGCGCGTACCACGTGGGGTTGCCCAGGGCCGCCAGATGCTCGGGCAGCGGGCGCACCAGGCAGGACACCCAGTCCCGCAGGTCGGTGGAGTCGCCGACCTCGGCCAGAAGGCGTGCGCTCACCTGCTCGATCTGCTCGGTGTGTTTGTGTGCGATGGCCCGCACGAGGTCCGCTCTGGTGCCGAAGTGATAGCCGACCACCGCCGTGTTGCCCTGTCCCGCGGCCTCGCTGATCTGCCGGTTGGACACGGCGTAAACACCGCGCTCGGCGTAGAGGCGCTCCGAGGTGCTCATAATGAGCTCCCGGGTCGCCCTGACATGCTCGGCCCGCACAGTCCTACCGGCCATGCACAGTTCCTCCGGGGATTCTTGGTGCTCCACCTGACAACTGCCGAGTTGCGGTGCACAGTACACTCAAACCGCCGAAACCGACTGTGTAAAGCCCTCTGTGAAGCAAGTTCCCGCGCGGGAAGACGTCGACCGGCGACGGTGACCTTGGGCGGATCGCCGCCGGAGTCTGCGATGTCGTCACGAACCCACTCCGGGTGTCAGGACTGTGCCGGTGCCTTGGACCACTCGGCGGCCGCCTGCTCGAGGAGGGTCCGCCGGTCGGCTTCGAGGAGCAGCCGCTGTGTCACCAGTCTGGTCGCCAGAGTGTCGTAAGCGGCGAGATAGCGGTCGAGTGAGCCGTAGCGTCCGCGCAGGTCGTCGCCGGTGAAGGGCTGCCAGCCGCCGGAATTCCCGCAGGTGGCCGCGGAGTTCGCGGTGGACACAGGCGTCAGCGCCGGCGGCGCTGGTGAGCCGAGGGGCAGGTCGGCCGCGGGGAATCGCACTCCGCCCAGCGGGAAGCCGTCGCCGTCGACCTGGGGCACCGACACCTCGCGACCGGGCAGCCCGTTCAGAAGTGCGGGGTCGGCGGGCTTCGCCCCGGCCGTGAACAGCCGCTCCGGCGGCATCGGAGCCGGCCCGCCGACGCCGACTCGACGCTCCAGGGCGACCAGCATCGCCCGCGAGTAGGGCCGGTTGTCGATCGCGTTGAGCGGAATGACCTCGCCGCTGTTGCACCCTTGGGCGAACGCGGAATCCGCCTGGGCCTGCGTCAGCGTCGGCCTGTGAGCGGCGGGCCAGTCGTACCGGTGGTAGCCGGTCACCGCATACGCCTGCCGGGAGATACTGGCCCGAAGCCGGTAGTAGTCGGTGTATGCGGCCACATCCACGAAAACAGGGTCGGTCCTGGGTCGGCGCAGCACCTGTCGCGGAGTGAGGGGGACTCCGTCGGGCCTGACATAGGCGGTCTGCGGTTCGCCGTCGGCGGCTGCGACGGCGTTGATTGCCAGTTGGTTGCCGACGCCGTCCTGAGCGTACGCACCCTGGAAGACCTGTCCGCGCGCGTCGTTGAATCCCTCGGCGACGAAGCTGGTGACGAACCAGGCTGCCTGGCTCAGCCCGACGAGCAGCAGGTACCGGTAGGAGCCCAGCGGTGAGTCTGCGTCGCCGAGCCGGCCCTCGCGCAGCAGTCGGCCGAAGTCACGGACGATCACCTGGCCGACGCCCTGCGCGGCTGCCGGGACGCCCGGCGAGTAGCCGGTCTGCCACTGCACTCGCGCGTAGGAACGTGTGCCGTCGAACAGGAAACCGCTACCCATCCCGGACGTGTACGACACGTCCTGCGGTGCACCTCCCGGCACGTCGAAGCCGTTGAAGTCGCGGAGCATCAGCGGGGTTCCGCGGTTCTCCGCCTCCACCACAATCGAGCCACGTGCGTCGTCGCCGACCGGGCGGATCACCTCGAAGCCGGATGTGTAGGCATGGACGCCGTCACCGGCGACCGTGTCGAGCCCCGCAACGGGCTCGTCGCCCGACACGGATCCGGAAACGGTGCCGGCCAGCCGTTCATACGGCGTGCCACCGAACGTGCCCAACGATTCCCGGCGCGTCACGCTGACACCGGTGATGCCCGATGTGCGGTCGGCCACCGACGCCGAGGCGGGAGCGGGCGTCGGCAGGGCGACGGTCGTACCGAGCGCGAGGAGCAGAAGCGAGCGGCGATTCAACACAGGGTCTCCCAGGGGGATGTGGCTGAAGTTCTGAAGTTGCCGAGGGGCAACGGATCCAGGTGGCGGCCCTCGCGGTGCCCCGCCCGCCGGCTACGAGGCCGACCGGCCGTGTGGTGAGCCGCCTGTCGGCGCTGTGGGGCCCACGATCGCGTCGCTGTCGGTGAGTTGGGCGAGACGGGCCAGCGACTGGGCGGATTCGCCGTTCGGGGCGGCATGGAAGAAGGCCAGGTGCTGGCCGTGGGTACCGGTGATGGCGAGCTTCTCGTAGTTCAACTCCATCCGGCCGACCCGCGGGTGCGTCAGGACGACCCTGCCACTGGCGCAGCGGGCCACCTCCTGCCGGGCCCACATGCGGCAGAACTCCTCGCTGCGCAGGGACAGTTCACCGACCAGCTCGGCAAGGTGCCTGTCCCGGCCCTCGGGACCGGCCAGCGCGCGGATCCCGGCGACCATGGTGGCCGCGACGCGCTCCCAGTCCTGGTCGTCTCCGTCGTACATCGCCCTCACCGCCGCGTCGAGGAACACGGAACGCAGCGCGTTCTCGCCGGGAGTGATCGCCGGGGAAAGCGCCGTGGCGAGGGGATTGGCGACGAGGACGTCCTCGTAGCGGTTCATCACCATGGCGGGGATGTCGGTGCGGGAGAGCACGAACTGCCGTATGCCGTCAGGCACCCGCTCGGTGCGACGGCGAGCGGGGCGTGGCCGCTCGGGCGAGGCGAGGCGATGCAGGTAGGCGGTCGCCTCCGCGTCGAGGCCGAGCACGCGGGCCAAGGCGTCCAGGACCTGGGCGGACGGGTGGTGGTCGCGGCCTTGTTCCAGGCGGAGGTAGTACTGCGCGGAGAGCCCGGCCAGCTGTGCCACCTCCTCCCGGCGCAGCCCCGGCACGCGCCGCCTGCCGTGGGCCTCCAGACCGACGTCCCCGGGTGGGATGCGGTCACGACGGGCCCGCAGAAAGGCGCCCAGTTCGTTGCTCCGACTCATGTCACGCCCTCACGACGCCCCTGGGTGCCGACGGATGCCGGTGAGCCTGTCCCTGTCGGGGTCCTGGCTGGACGGACCGCCGAGGCACAGAGTGCTGCCGAAGCCACCTCTCCCGGAGGAGCACCATGACCAACGGCACCCGCCTCACCACGCCCTTCACTCGCGACACCACCGCCGACGAGGTCCTGGCCGACGTCGACCTGACCGGCCGTCGCGCGGTGGTCACCGGCGCCTCCTCCGGCATCGGCATCGAAACCGCCCGCTCCCTGGCCAGGGCCGGCGCCGAAGTGACCCTCGCCGTCCGCAACGCCGAGGCGGGACACTTGGCCGCCGCCGACATCACCGCCACCACCGGCAGCACCAAGATCGAGGTGTCCGCCCTGGACCTGACAGACCAGGCGTCGGTGGCCGCCTTCGCCTCCGGCTGGTCCGGCCCGCTGCACATCCTGGTAAACAACGCCGGCATCATGGCCGTGCCCGAGCTGCGCCGTACCCGGGAGGGGTGGGAGTACCAGTTCGCCACCAACCATCTCGGCCACCTCCACCTCGCGCTCGGCCTGCACACCGCGCTCGCCGCCGAGGGCGCGCGCATCGTCGCCGTCAGTTCCTTCGTCCATCTGCACACTCCGGTCGACTTCGACGACATCCACTTCGACCGCCGCCCGTACGACCCGTGGCTCGCCTACGGCCAGTCCAAGACCGCCAACGTGCTCTTCGCCGTCGAGGCGTCCCGGCGCTGGGCCGACGACGGCATCACCGCCAACGCCCTGCACCCGGGCGGCATCCGCACCGGCATCCAACGCCATCAGGCGGCGATTCTGGAGTCGAACCAACACGCCCAGGAGGTCATGGAGCGCTTCCCCTGGCGCACCCCCGAACAGGGCGCGGCAACCTCGGTGCTCCTTGCCGCCTCCCCCCTGGTGGAAGAGCTCGGCGGACGCTACTTCCAGGACTGCGACGAAGCCCTTCCCCACGACCCTGCCACCGTCGAGGACGTCCCGGAGCCGACGGACGTGGCCGCTCACGCTCTGGATCCGGGGGCCGCCGAACGGTTGTGGACCGTGTCCCGGAAGATGCTCGGCCGTTGAGGTCACGACGCCACCCATCGCTTCCACAACCGCGCTATCGCGCCCCGTGCATGGGCAGGATGATGGCCGACGGTCGGGCGGGGGCGTGAAACACCTCCTGGTCGGCCGTGCGGAGTTCGGTGGCGGTGGCAGGTGACACTCCCGTGCCGGGGTTGCGGGCGTACCGAGGGAAGGCACCGCTGGAGACCTGCACTCTGATGCGGTGTCCGCGCCGGAACCGGTAGGCCGTCGGCCACAGTCGCACGGTGGCGCGGGAGAGTTTGTCCGCACCTGAGAGCGAGACCAGGCCGTCGCAGACGTTGACCGAGCGGCCGCGGCCATCCACGTCGCACAGTCGCACGAACACGTCGGCGAAGGGCCGGCTGGAGCGGAACCAGATCTCCGCACTGACCTCACCGACGACCTCGACGTCCTGGTCGAGGACGGTGGTGGTGTACGTGAGGACGTCCGGCCGCGCCTCCAACTTGGTGTTGTCCTTGCGACCGCCGCCGGCTGCGCGCGCACCGCCCACCGCAGGAGTGGGATCCGTCGGGTCGTAGCGGTACCGATCGGGCGCCGAATCGGCGGGCGCCCCGGTGGACAGGGCGCCACCGGACTGGAGGTGGAAGCGCTGGGGCCGGTAGCCGGGTGGTGGCCAGGACGGGAAGTCGCCCCAGGCCTCCTCGCCCATCACATAGAGGCGCACGGGAGCCCGCTCCGGTGGGCGCTCGCCGCGCGCGAGGGCGAGTCCGAAGCTGAGCAGTTCGCGTGTCGGTGTGTTGTCGAGGTTGGCGTGTGTCCACGGGCCGATCGTCAACCGCGCGTGCCGGCCCGCCGCCTGCAGGGCTTGGAAGTCGCGGATCTGGCCGGGCAGGAAGATGTCGAACCAGCCGCCGACCGAACTCACCGGCACGGCCGCCTCGGGCACCCGGTGCCGGTGGTCGAGCCCGGTCCAGCGCGGGGAGTCCGCGTCGTGGGTGAGGATGTCCTGGATGTACTCGACGCGCTGCCCGGTGGCGGCGACGTCGGCCCCGCTCAACGGCAGGGTGTCCAGCGCCCGTTGCTTTCTCCGCATCTGGGCCAACCCGCGCAGTACGCCGGTCGGCTCGGGGAGGGCGTTGTTCACGCCCCAGGTGAACGGCGTCTCCAGGGACAGGCCGTCGGCGCGGAGGAACTCCAGGGTCAGCGCGGACTCGGTCATGTTTCGGGATCATCGCCTTGACCTGTGGCGGCAACCGGTCGGCCACGGCCCACTGCACATAGCCGAGGTAACTGGCACCGACCAGCACGACAGACTCGCCGCACCACGGCTGCTCGACCACCCACTCCAGGGTGGCCAGGCCGTCGTCCCGTTCCTGGCGCATGGGGTCGAACACGCCGCCCGAGCCATGGGTGCCCCGCACGCTCTGGATCAGCACCTGGAAGCCGCGCTCGGCGGGCACCCGACCCAGTTGCACGCCGACCGGCCCCCGTCGACCGTACGGGGAACGCACCAGTACGAGCGGCAGGCCCTCGCCGCCGGACCGCGGTGCCCACCGGTCGGCCAGCAGCACGGTGTCGTCGGGCATCGGCATGCGCAGATCCCGCTGAACGATCACGTCTCGCGTCAGCGGCGGGTCCAACTTGAGGACACGTTGGGCGAGATGGCTGATCGGCTGCACGGGTTCTCCTCGTCTCGACGCGGCTCGCGTGCCGCATGCAGGCCGAGGCCACACGCCTCGGCCGACCGATGACCGCTCCACTCGGTCACTCTCAGATTGCTCTGCCCAAGGGGAGAACCTCGTCCTAGTTGGTCACGCGGCGATCGGGGCGGTCAGCGCGTCGGTCCACGGAGTGGTACAGGAGATGAGGGCTCGCCACGCACGCATGATCTTGGGGGATTTTCCCGCAACCAGTACGCCGGTCAGCTGGTCGCCCTTGCGGTAGGCGACAAAGAGCTGCCGGGCCCCTAGGTCGCTGTCCAGAACAACCGCCTCGTCGTGGTCACGCAGGTTTCCGTACGCCTGGAACTTGGTTCCGTACTGGTCGGACCAGAAGTACGGAACCGGGGCGAAGGGGCGCTTCTCATCCGAGTGGAGCAGGTTGCGAGCGACGGCCATGCCCTGCTCGGCGGCATGGGTACGGTGCTCGACGCGCATCACTGTGTCGAAGAGCGGGTTGTACCAGCGGGCCACATCCCCGACCCCGTACACGCCGGGCGCGGCGGCACAGTACTCGTCACACACCAGCCCGTTGTCCACGGTGAGCCCGCTGCCGGCGAGCCACTCGGTGTTGGGGATCGAGCCGATGGCGACCAGCACGTCGTCGGCCGGGAGGACGGTCCCATCGGCCAGCCGTACACCGGTGACAACGCCGTCGGCGCCGAGGAGCTCGACGACCGCGGCATTCGTCCGCACCTCGACGCCCTGGTCGTGGTGAAGGCCGGTGAGGAACCGTCCGGCTTCCTCGCCGACGGCCAGTGCCAGCGGGACCGCCGCCGACTCCAGCAGAGTCACCTCGACCCCGAGGCCGCGGGCCGTGGCGGCCACCTCCGCGCCGACGAACCCGGCGCCGACGATCACCAGCCGCCCTCCGGGGCGCAGTGCCGCTTTGAGCGCCAACGCGTCCGGCAAGGTGCGCAGGACGTGCACCCCGGCCAGCTTGTCGCCTTCCGGCAGGCGGCGGGGGCGAACACCGGTCGCCACGACCAGATCGTCGTAGGGCACCTCGGAGCCGTCAGCCAGCGTCACCACGCGCTGCACCGTGTCCAGCCCGGTCGCAGGCACACCAAGGCGCCATTCCAGGCCCAGTGCCTCGATGGCGGCAGTCGATCGCAGGCTGAGCCGGTCGGGTTCCCACTGCCCGCACAGCAGTTGCTTGGACAGTGGCGGCCGGTCGTACGGGAGATGCAACTCGTCACCGACGAGCGTGATCTCGCCCTCGTGCTTCGCTCTGCGCAGCGCTTCCGCCGTGGCCAGCCCGCCGGCCGACGCACCGACGACCACCACGCGGTTCATGCCGCCGCCAGAAGGACGGTCACGGTCGGGCAGACCCGCGAGGCGCCCAACACGCGGTGCCGGGCGGCCATCCACTCCCCGGTGTCGACTGTCACCTTCACTCGACTCTCCTCCCACAACTGGAAGCCAACTACTACTTGCACCAGTGAACCATAAGCGGGAGTGCACTACCGGTTGTTAGACTGGGTTGGTGACTACGGATACCTCGCGACAACTGCGCGCCGACGCCGCGCGCAACGCCGAGCGGATCCAGCGCGCCGCACGGAAGGTCTGGGCGGAGCAGGGAGCTGATGCCCCGCTCGAGGAGATCGCGCGCCACGCCGGCGTCGGCATCTCGACGCTCTATCGCCGGTTCCCGGACAAGGGGGTGCTCGCCCGGGCCGCGCTTGAGCAGTGCCTCGCCGAGGACCTCTCTCCCGCCCAGGCACGCGCCCTCGAGGACGACAACCCGCTGCACGGCCTCACCACGTTGATCGAAGCGGCGCTGACCCTGGCGGCCCGCGAACACAACACCCTGGCAGCCGCACGGATGGCCGACTCACTCACTGCGGATGTCGCCGCCGAGTTCCACGCGGCACTGGCCGAACTGGCCCGCCGTAGCCAGCGGGCCGGACTCGTCCGCGCCGATCTGGTCCCCGAAGACCTGCCCAGGTTCATGGTCATGCTCTTCAGCGTCCTGTGGACCATGGACGCCCAGGCCGAGGGGTGGCGTCGCTACGTCGCCTTCGTTCTCGATGCCCTGTCGCCCACCGGGGCGAATCCGCTGCCCCCGGCCACCGCCCTGCTGAAGCACCCACGCCCGGACAAGTTCCCGATCTGACGTCAGCGGGTTCACGACGCATTCGAAGGTCAGGCCGCCGACCGGCTGGGATCCGGGAGCATTCCGCCGCATCGGCAGACGCACCGACGTCGCACCATCACCCCCACTGGAAGCCGCTGCGGGCCACAACTCCCTGCTTGAGCCGCTCGTCGGGGCCGTAGTCCTCGGCGGGGTGGAAGAACAAGGCCTCGGTGCCCTCCAGGGTCAGCAAGCGCTCGGCGTAGTCCTTCAGGTATGTCTCCCGCCGCTCCGGGGACACCCTGCCCGGCATCCAGGCGACGTACGGCGGCAGCACGTCGAAGCCGAGATAGCGGAAGATCCCGTTGTGGACTGGCCACAGGAACCGGTCATCAACGGCCGCACGCTCTACCGGCACGACAACAGGACGCAGCGGACGCGCCCACCCGGTGGCGCGCCCACCCCACCCCTCCGGCACGGCCAGCCTGGAACCTGTCCGCCCGACAGGGCGGGACAGGACAGTCCCCAACCGACCGTCACCCTCGCCGCGCAGAACAGTGCATCGGCGGCAAGCCCGACCAGCACGATGGCCTCACCCGGCTCGATACCGCGACGCCCATCGACCAGCCAGGCCCAGCCTGGTAACTGCGCGACCGGGCGGCGTTCCGCTTGATCGGGGCGCCATACTCCGCTACATTTTAAATCAACCCGTTGATTTAAGATTGGCCGAACCCGTTCAGACCGGAGACCTCGACATGCCGGACGCCGTCACCCAGCCCGTGGGCACCACAGGGGCCGCGCCACCGATCCTCCGTCACTGCGTCCTCCGGGGGAGCAAGCCCCGGAGGACCGCTCGCTCCGGCCGAAGCCTCCGGAACGAAGGCCTGGAACGGCCTTCCCCTCAGGACATCTCCAGTAATGCCGGGATGCCCCCAGAACCTGACGTCGGCGAATCCCCAAGTGGGTGACATGAGAACGAGCGACACGCACAGACGCATCCAGCAGGCGGCTCTGGAACTCTTCACCGAGCAGGGGTACGAGCGGACTTCCCTCCGCGAGATCGCCGAGCGTCTCGGAGTCACCAAAGCCGCGCTCTACTACCACTTCAAGGCCAAGGAGGACATCCTCACCGCCCTCTTCGAGGAGTGGATCGGACCTGTCACCGAGGTGATCGAGTGGGCCCTGGCCGCGCCTCCCTGCCTGGCGACCAAACAGGAGGCCCTGCGCCGGTACGAGACGTCCCTCGCCCGGACGGCGCCGCTCCTGCGGGCCTTCTACGCCAACCGGGCGGCCGTCCGCGACCTGCCCGTGGGCGCGGCGTTCCAGGAGACGACGAAGCGCCTGGTCGCGCTCTTCAGGGACGGCGAAGCAAGCCTTCCCGACCAGTTCCGCTGCATCGGCGCGGTGCTGACACTGCACGCGGCGGTGCTCGCCCCGGACGACGTCGACGGCCCGCCCGAGGAGAAGCGGGCCGCGGCTCTCGACGTCGCACTCGACCTGCTCGCCTCAGCCCATCCGCCGGACTGACGACACGGAGGGCCCGCGTGCCTGCCGCCTGTACGACGTACAGAGAGATCACCACCTGCCCAGGAGTTCCCATGCCCCACATCCGTCGAAAGAGGCCCGCCCACGTCCTTGAGGCCATTGAGCCCCCGGGCAACCTCGACATGATCGTCGGCGTGGTGTCGGTGACGATCCTGGTGGAGCTCCTCGGGGTCCTGTCCGGATCCGCCGTGTGGCTCCTCGGTCTGCTGGTCTTCCTCCCGGGCACGGCCTCGGCACTGTGCACCGTTCGACAGACGAGGTTCGTCTCGGGGTGGACCACGCTCGTCGTCACCCTCACCGTGCTGCTCCGGGGTGGTGACAGCGGCCAGTGGCTCGACCGGGTACTGCTGGTGCTGCTCACCCTCACCCTGGGAATGGCCTCCGTCTACGCCTGCCACCGGCGCATCAAGCGTGAGCACGAGATGCTCCGGTTGCGCTCCACCGCCGCGGCCATGCAGCGGCACATCCTGCACCCCCTCCCCGTTGTGACCGAGGACATCCTGGTCAACGGCGTCTACGAACCCGTGCAGGAGGACCGGCTGGTCGGCGGCGACATCTACGACGTCGTGGCCTCGCCCTGGGGGACCCGGGTATTGATCGGAGACGTGCAGGGCAAGGGACTGGCCGCCGTGGGCGCCGCGTTCGCCGTCATCGGGGCCTTCCGCGAGGCCGCCCATCGCGAGCCCACGCTCACCGCGCTCGTCGACATCTTGGACGCCGCTGTCGTCCGCCACAACTCGTACGCCGAACAGATCGGCGACGACGAGCGGTTCGTGACCGCGCTCGTCATCTGCGTCGATGGCGGTGCCGAGGCTCAGGTCGTCAACTGTGGCCATATCCAGCCCCGGTTGGTGCACAACGGCGTTGTCACCACACCTCCGCTGGACTCCGGCGTCCCGCTCGGGCTCGCCGAACTCGCCGCCGAACCCACGACCGTGGACTGGTTCGCGTTCCCGGCCGGTTCGACACTGCTCCTGAGCACCGACGGACTCACCGAGACCCGCGCCGCCGACGGTACGTTCTACCCGGTCGACGAGCGACTGACGAGCCACCTCGGCCTCTCCCCCACCGAGCTGCCACAGGCCCTGTACGAAGACGCCCGCGCCTTCACCAACAATGACGACCAACACGACGATGTCGCCGTCCTGACCGTCCGCCGGTCTCCGCACCGCTGAGGACGGCCGCCGTCGTGGTGACCGGTGCGTTCCTTCTGCTGTATGCGCCAGCCATTTCGCCCGGGGCCCCGGCCGCCCGGGCATCGATGAGCTCAGTGCGGGCCTGTAGGTGTAACCGCGCATCACGGGATGTTGGAGGATCAGGCAACGGCCCGGGTGTCGTCGCCTGTCAGCAGTGCCGCCAGGTCGCCCTTGCCGTTCTGCTCGATCGCCCTCCGGCCGCGGAGGCCCGGCGACAGGGTCGCGGGGCGCACCGCCGCCTCGGCAGGCGCCCCGCCGGCCGATGCTGAACTACTCGCCCGTGTGGGCCAGTTCGATGTCGTGCTCGTCGATGCCGCCGGTGGAGACCGCCACTCCGGTCACCCTCGGCGGATAGCCCCTCGCGATGATCGTGTACTCGCCGCCGTCAAGGTCGGAGAAGGCGTACGCGCCATCCGTGCCGGTCGTCGTGGTGGCGACCACGTTGCCCGCCGCGTCCATCAGCGTGACGTTCGCGTCGCTCAGCGGGACACCCGCGCCGCGCACCGTGCCCCGGACGTTGGCCCCGGGGTGCAGTTCGATCTCGATGTGCGTGGCGCCCGTGGCGCCGATCTCGACGGGCAGGGCGAGCGGGCGGTGCTTGGGGGAGTTGACCGCGAGGGTCACCGTGCCCGGGACCAGGTCCGCGATCGTGAACTCGCCCATGGAGTTTGTCTGTGCGCTGGACAGGACATCACCTCGTACGTCCGTCACGATGACGACCGCACCGACCACCGGCGCCCCGCTGTCAGACCGCACCGCTCCGGTCAGACCGCTGGTGCCGCTCAGCAGGATGTCGTAGGAGACGGGCTCGCCGTTGACGACGATCGTCGAGGCCTGCGGCTGGTGGCCGTCGGAGGAGGCGATCAGGACGTAAGAGCCCGTGCCGGGGGCGTGCACCGCGTAGGCGCCGTCGGCCTGCGCGACCGACCGGCCCAACTGCCGTCCCTCCAAGGAGATCAGCGTCACCGCGGCGCCCGGGACGGATACCTTCTCGGCGCCGCGCACGAAGCCACGTACCGGTATGGCGGGGGTCCCGACGCTCGCGGTGGTGACGAGTTCCTCGCCGACGGTGGAGGCGGGCGGCTTCTCCAGCGTGGTGGCCGGAGCCGTGGGCGTGGCCGGAGCAGGCAACTGCGACGTCGGTGCCGCCGAGCCCGCCGGACGGTGGCGCGGGATGAAGGACGCGACCGCGAAGGCAAGCAGGGCCGCGCCACCGCCGATGGCCAGGACCACCTTGAAGCCGTTCTCGGAGGGCACGGCGACACCGCCGAGGTTGGTGGTCATCTGCGCCAGGATGACGCCGGCGACGGCGCTGGCGGACGAGGTGCCGAGGGAGCGCATCAGGGTGTTGAGGCCGTTGGCGGCACCCGACTGGGACGGCGGCACGGCGCCCATGATGAGCGAGGGCATCGCTCCGTAGGTGAAGCCGATGCCGGAGCCGATGACGCTGGAGACCAGTACGAACTGCCAGATCTCGTTCATCAGCAGAATCTGCAGGCCGTAGCCGGCTGCCACGATCAGGGAGCCGAGCATGAGGCTCGCCTTGGGGCCCCTGGCCCTCGAGAGGGCGGAGGAGAGCGGGGCCATCAGCATCATCACCAGGCCGGACGGCGCCATGACCAGGCCGGCGGTGAGCAGCGACTCACCCAGACCGTATCCGGTCGCCTCAGGCAACTGCAGGAGCTGCGGAATGACCAAGGACATCGCGAACATGCCGAACCCGAGGGCGATCGAGGCGAGGTTGGTGACCAGCACCTGACGACGCGCGGTGGTACGCAGGTCGACGAGCGGCTGCTCGGCGCGCAGCTCGTACCAGCCCCACAGCAGCAGGACGACAACGGACGTGGCGAACAGGCCGAGAGTGGTGATGCCGCCCCAGCCCCAGTCGGCACCCTTGGAGATGGGCAGCAAGAGGCAGATCAGACCGATCGCCATGCCGAGGGCGCCGATCACATCGAGGCTGCCACCGGTGCGCACTTTGGACTCGGGCACCAGGACCAGCACGAGGACGAGGGCGACGGCGCCCAGGGCGCCCGAGCTCCAGAACAGCCAGTGCCAGTCGAAATTGTCGGCGATGACGGCCGCGGCAGGCAGGCCGAGGGCGGCTCCGACGCCGAGGGAAGCGCTCATCAGGGCGGTGGCCGAGCCAAGCCGTTCGGCGGGCAGTTCGTCGCGCATGATGCTGATGCCGAGCGCGATCACACCGCCTGCCATGCCTTGCAGCACGCGCCCGACGATCATCGGAGCGAGGGAGCTGCTGAGCCCTGCGATCACCGAGCCGGTAACCAGCAGCAGCAGGCTGACCAGCAGCATCCTGCGCTTGCCGTACATGTCTCCGAGTCGCCCCATGATCGGGACGGCGACGGCGCCGGCGAGCAGAGTGGCGGTGACGGCCCACGCGGTGTCGGACGCCGGTGCGTTCAGGAGCTTCGGCAGCTCGGGAACGATAGGGATCACCAGCGTCTGCATCAGCGCGACCACGATGCCGCCGAAAGCCAGCACGGCCACGACTGCGTTGGTCCGCGATACCGGCTGCCCTTCGGTCTCGGCGGTTCGGGGTTGTGCGTGGGACATGGTCGGGCCTCCGTAGGGACGATCGGGGTTGCGCGACACAGCACAAGCAATGTACTTGACTAAGTTAAGCAAAACTAAATCGTTTCGCAAGGGCCTCGTGACCCTGGGTCTCGGGAACGGAAACGAGGGCGAATTCGGGGCGGGGGACTGTCTCCCGCAGGGCGGCAATCTCCGCCATGGGCGGAACTCGACGTCGGAGCCCTGTGTCATGGCAGCCGTCTTCATGCTGGGCGCGCCACGAGTGTGATCCCGCCGGAACGGAGCCCGGCTGGATCACGCTCCGCGCACGTCCCGGGACGCGCCGGTTGTTGTCCGGCCGTCCCAGGCGCCCCCGTACGCATCGGCCAGGTGTGAGGCCTCATCGATTCGGATCGGGCCGCACGTTGTCAGGCGCCGAGCCGGTCGCATCCCCTTCGGACGCGTCGGCCGTTCTGTCGGAATCAGCGGCACCGCCTGCCGCCTCGGTGGCAGACGATTCCCTCACTTCGGGTGTGTCGAGGCTCGTGCGCAGGACGACCGGCTTCAGCAGGACCGCCGCGAGGATGCCTAGTGTGGCGATACCGGCTGCGATCAGGAAGATGGTTCCGGTCGCGTCGCCGTAGGCGACGGCGGCCGGTTCGTGATCTTGCGAGATTCCGTTGGTGACCTGACGAGCCAGGACGGCTCCCAGAACGGTGACGCCGAACGTGCCGCCCAGGGAGCGGAAGAAGGTGACCGTGGTGCTGGCCGTGCCGATGTCCTTCATCGGGACGGAGTTCTGGACGACGAGGATGAAGTTCTGCGTGGTCATACCGACGCCGGCGCCGATGCACAGCATCGCGACACTCATGAAGACCAGCGACGTCTGGTGGTCAATGGTGCCGAGCCCGGCGAACCCAGCCGTGAGCAGGACGGAGCCGACGACGACGAACGGCTTGAGCTTTCCGGTCTTGCTGAGCAGCCGGCCCGCGAGGATGGAGGAGACGAGGATGCCGCCCATCATCGGGATCGTCAGCAGTCCCGCCTCGGTGGCCGTGTAGCCGCGGCTGGTCTGGAAGTACTGGCTGAGGTAGACCGAGGCCGCGAACATGGCCGTGCCGGAGGCGAGACTGCCGAGGATGGCCAGCACGGTGGTGCGCTGCTTGATGATGTGCAGGGGCACGATGGGTTCGGCGGCGCGCGTTTCGACCCACATGGCGACGGACAGCAGGACCAGTGCCGCACCGACCATGGCGGCGGTCTGCCAGGAAGCCCAGGCGAACGAGCTGTCGACGAACGAGATCCAGACGAGCAGCACGCTGACGCCCGAGGTGATCAGAGTCGCACCCAGGTAGTCGATCTTCACGTTGTCACGTCGGACGACCGGGAGGCTCAGCGTTCGCTGGAGCAGGACCAGTGCGGCGAGGGCGACCGGGAGGCTGATGAGGAAGCACCACCGCCAGCCCAGCCACGAGGTGTCGACGATGAAACCGCCGAGCAGCGGTCCGCCGATGGTCGACAGGGCCGTGACGCTGCTGAGGTAGCCGCTGTACCGGCCTCGTTCGCGGGGCGGGATCATCGCCGCGATGGCGATCTGGACGAGAGCCTGCACGCCGCCGACACCTACGCCCTGCAGGGCGCGCGAGGCGATGAGCTGCCCGGGAGACTGGCTCACGCCCGCCGCCACCGAGCCGAGTACGAAGACGATGACGGCTATTTGTACGAGGGTCTTCTTGCTGAACAGGTCGGCCAGCTTGCCCCAGATCGGGGTGGTGGCGGTCGTGGTGAGCAGGGTCGCGGTGACGATCCAGGTGTACTGGGTCTGCGAGCCGTGCAACGCGCCGACCATCTTGGGCAGCGCGGTCGAGACCACGGTACTGCTCAGGGTCGCGACGAAGAGCGCGATGAGCAAGCCGCTGAGGGCCACGAGGACCTGTCGTTGGACCTTGGGCTGTGCGTCTGCGGTGACGGACTCGTTGATTGCGGTTGTGCTCATCGCGTGGAAACTCCGGGGACTGTCGAAGAAAGGCGGGGGGGGGGGGAATCGTTGGGCAGGCGTCGGTTCGTGGTTACACGATCACGGTGCGGACACCCTCCTTTCGCTCAAGCAGCTCGACGCCCTCGTCGACCTCGCCGACGAGGAGCTTCGGAGCACCAGAACGCATGGGATCCACGCCGACCCTCAGGTCGGACAACGCCGCACGGCGCGCGTCACAGCCGGTCACCAGCCATGCGCTGCTGCCGTCCCACAGACGGATCTGCGTCAACGGGCCTTCTGCCTGCTGTGCCCTCATCGCGGGCGCCGGATCGAGGGGACACCGCCCGCGCCTGTCGATGTCCTGGTCCGGAACGTCCCCAGAGGTTTCGCTCGTCGCATTTTCTACTGCGCTGGTCACTGCTTACTCTTCGCTCGTCAGGGGCCAGCAAGGAATCGTCGAGTCCGTTGGTTGGCCCGGCCATGCCGGTGCGTAGGCCGGAGCAGGCCAACCCGTGGAGCGCGGCCAGGAAACCGCTCACGGCCTGGGGCTCACGCCCGCCGGGAAGAGCGTGTTCGAGATCCGGCCGCCGCGGAAAGGCGAGGCAGTCCCGCACACCCTCGTGGTGGCCGAGCGGCCACCGGTGACCGGTCGGCCACCACGCTGTGGTCCACGGTCGCTGCGCCACGGCCGACACCAACGCACGCCCTGCGCGCGCCGGTTCGGCATGCCCCGGCACGGGCGCCAGGGTCATTCGACTGCCCACGCCAAGGGCTGGTACGAGCCTCGCGCGTCGCCGCCGGCGGCCACTCCGTCTCCTTCGACTCGACGCCCCCGGAGGTCCAGGCAACACCATCCGGCGACTTAAGTCAACCCGTTGATTTAGTTTCCCTGCCGCCTCGCAGCGACATGCCGAAGCGGTCCGGCGGTTACGGCCCGCCTGGTGGATCAGGTCGCAGAAGAGCAACAGCGGCCGGCAAGCGCAGGCGAAGCCTGCTGAAGATCTCGACAGCACCCCCGGCTTGCACCGATTCGACCCGATTGGCCAAGCCGGGCTACTGGCGTCAAGAGGCTCCTGGCCGAGCGCGTGACCGGTGCCTGCCGCAAGGCAGCGACGGCGTCGATCAGACTGTGCGCCGTCTCGCGCCAACTGGCGCGGGACGCCGACCCGTTGCCCGCGAGGGCACGCTCACGCTCGGCCGCCATCTGCGTGACGAGACGACGCGTCATGGTCGCGCGTTCGGTCTGCACCTCAGCCGGGAGGTCAGGCAGACAGCGCTTCAGACCCTCCAGCAGCTTCTGCATCGACGGCGAGGCGGCCACGAACTCCTCGGTCGTGACAGCGCGCAGGACCGGGTCGTGGTCGCTCACCACCTCGTCCTGGCCAACTTCCGGGCCTGTACCGTTACTTGGTTGTTGCGCCTGCAACTCGACGAGGCCGATCACATCTCCGCCGGCCTCTCCGTAACCGTCTCCATGGCATTGAGTGAACTCAAGGCCACCGCCGGTCTGCTGCGCGGCGCGGGTGACAAGGACAACGCTCGGGGACCCACTCCCGGAGTTGCCGGACTTCCCGATCTGGTCGATTCATCCAGAAAGGCCGGAATCCCGGTCACGGTCATCGGCGAAGGAGATCCCCGGCCGTTGAGTGCCCCGACAGACCTCACGTCGTGTCGCACCCTGCGGAAGGCGCTCACCAACGTCACCAAGCACGCGGGCACCGGCATGACCAAGGTGCGGCTCACCTACGACGGCGACCGGTTGCGGGTCACCGTTGTCAATGGCGGTGCCGTCGAATCCCCGGTGCCGGGCAGCGGTATCGGTCTCCTCGGCATGCGCGAGCGCGCCCCTGCCGTCTCTGGCCGGCAGCACGCCGGCCTCGCCGCGAAGGCGGTTTCGAGGTGGTCACCCAACTTCCGCTGCACTCCCCCGCCGCAGTGGATGCCGCTCGAAGAAGCGCCACATGACGTCCGTGGCGTCGACCTCGGTGGAGACCTTGCCAAGGCCTGGGAAGGCGGCCGGGTAGGGCGATCCCGGCCAGGTGTGTCCACCGTCCGCTATCACGTACATGCTCACGTCCGTGCCATGACGGCAGGCCCGATAGGTGCTGAGAGTGACGTGTTCGGTAAGCCGTGTGCCCCGCGGTCCGATGCGACAACCGTCGAGTTCCGCCCAGCGGTCGAAGGCCGCGGGAACCGAGTACTGCCAGTACGCGGGGCCACCGCCGGCATAGGGATTGACCATGTCCTCCTGCCCGTGGAAGGCCAGGACGGGGACCGGACGCGAAGGGACACAGCCTTCGGGGTCCGGACGGGTCGGATCGGAGGCGTCGGGGTTGCCGGCCCGCAGGCCCGCGACCGGGGCGACGGCGGCGATACGGTCCGCCAGCCGACAGGCGAGGAGAGAGGCCATCCGCGCTCCGCCGGAGAAGCCGGTGGCGTACACGCGCTCCGAGGCGACGCAGAAGCCGTCGGAGATCGCGGTGATGGTGTCGGAGAGGAACCGGACGTCGTCGCGGTCGTCCGGGGAGGGCAGCTGACCTGAGGTGTTCGGCACCCCGGGCAGGACCCAGGTGTAGCCGCCCTCCGAACCGGGCTGCGGAGTACCGCCGTTGGGCACGGCCACCAAGAACCCGTGCTGATCGGCGGCCCGTTCCATGCCGCTGATGACAAGCTGGTCGTTCCCGTTCGAGCCGCTGCCGTGCAGGTTGAGGACGAGCGGGACGGGGTTGCGTCCCGAGTACCCGCGGGGGATATAGAGCGACACCGGGTAGGTGGTTCCGGCAGAGGCGACAAAGACGGTGGTAAGGCCGGGCTCGGCCGGTGTGCAGCGGGGTCCGGCGGATCGGACCGTCTCCACGGCGTCAGCCGGCGCCGCGACGGCGGTGGGAATCGCGAGAGCGGCCGCGGCGGCGAGGAGGCCATGTGCGCGGCGTACGTGTGCGGGACGCAGGAGCACTGGGATTCCTTCCTTGAGGTCCTGGAGGGGAGAAGTGGAGTGCGGGCCGGGGCCAGGGTCAGGAGGACCAGATGGCGCGGACCTGGCTCATGGGGTCGTCGTCGACATGGGGCTCGGCGGACCAGACCATCGCCGCGCGCTCGTCCGCTGTGAAGCGCGGCCACTCCGTGCCCGGATCCTGATCCCGTACGAAGGCCACCCAGGACCGGTGCAAGGCGTCCGCCAATGCCTGTGGTGGCGCGGCCCCCGTCGCCACCGTGACGCCCTCGGCGCCGAGCAGATCGAAGGCGAACGGCAGGTCCAGGCAGTGGAAAGCCGCCCCGTTCACCGGCGACGCCCAACTGAACTCGTAGAGCCAGGTGGGACGGTCACGGGCGGCGCGGGCGGCGGCGACAGCCAGCGCCGGGACCCGGAAGGTGGCATCGGTGAGTGCCTGGCCGAAGTACGCATCCGGTTCGAGGTCCTTGTACGCGGCGCGGAAGGTCTCGGCCCGATCGGGCTCCAGGCCGAGGAAACCCAGGAGTTGGGGCAACGGCGGCGTTTCCGGCAGGTCCGGAAGCACGTTGAACTCGTGCGCGGTACAACCCAGCAGGAGCGGTACGTCGGCGCCGGCGTCGCCTTCGGTGAGGGCTGTGAAGACGGGTTCGGGGATGAGCTCGCCGTCGGCGAACGGTGCAAGGGTCTGCATCGGGGGCAGTCCCTCGCGGTCCGCCCCCGGTGCCAGGAGCCGGCCCTGGAGGTCGAGCAGTTCGTCGCGGCCGAGCCCGCGCAACGCGGCGGCGGTGGCGGGCACTCCGGTGCGTGCGGTGAACAGGCGCGCGGCGGCACGCGCGACATCAGGCCCGTCCGGCCGCATGAGGACGCCGGACGCGGAGATCACCCCGCGGAACAGCCCCCGGGCGGCGGGGACGGCGAGCAGCGTCTGTACGGCACCGCCGCCCGCGGACTGTCCGGCGATCGTCACCTTGGCCGGGTCGCCGCCGAACTTGGCGATGTTGTCGCGGACCCATTCCAGGGCGGCGATCCAGTCCAACACACCGCGGTTGTCCGGGGCGTCGTCGAGGTGGAGGAAGCCCTCGATGCCGAGCCGGTAGCCCAGGGAGACAAGGACCACGCCGTCCCGGCTGAAGGCGGATCCGTCGTACCAGGGGCTGGCCGCCGAGCCGGCGACGTAGCCGCCGCCGTGAATCCAGACCAGGACGGGCAGCGGCTTCTCGGGGGTGGTGTCCGGCGTGAAGACGTTGACGTTGAGGACCGCGTCTCCGGGGATGGTGGGCTCCGGGACGGTGGTGACCTCGGTGATGGGGCGGCGCTGGGCCGTCGGCCCGTACGCGATGGCGTCGAGGGTCTCGGTCCACGGCTGCGGCGCGACCGGCGCGGCGAACCTCAGCTCGCCGACGGGCGGCCGGGCGTACGGGATTCCGAGGAAGCGCAGGCTGCCATCCGCTCGGCGCTCGCCACAGACCGGCCCATGGACGGTGTTGACCTGGGGATACGCCGTACTCATGGGGTCTGCTCCTGATGCTTCGACGGGCACTTGGCACTCCTGACCGGCTTGGTGGCGAAACCCGACGCCCCTTCTGTCAGACGGCGGCCCAGCCGTCGTCGACAGGCAGAACGGCGCCGTTGACGAGAGAGGCGGCGTCGGAGGCCAGGAAGACGATGGCGGCGGCCTGTTCCTCCGCAGACCCCCGTCGGCCGATGTTGGCTCCGATCAACGGGCCTATGACGGTGGGGCCGTGTGCTTCCTGACCGGCGTCCACGTGGATGCTGGTCGCGGTGGGACCGGGGGCGACGGCGTTGGCGCGGATGCCCTGCCCCCTGTACATGACAGACAGGTTCTTCACCAGGCCGACGATGCCGTGCTTGGAAGCGGTGTAGGCGGCGCCCGCCGCGCTGCCGCGCAGAGAGGCCTCGGACGCGGTGAAGACGATCGAGCCGCGTCCCGCGGCCAGCATGTGCGGCAGAACCGCACGGGTCAGCAGGAACGGCGCCGTCAGATTGATCCGGATGACCCGCTCCCACTCGGCATCGTCGGTCTCGCCGAGCGCGGACATGCGGTCCATGATCCCGGCGTTGTTCACCAGAACGTCCAGGCGGCCGAAGGCTCCCACGGCCCGCTCAACGACCGTCTCCACGACCTGCTGGTCACTCAGATCCCCGACGACGGCGAGGGCGACTCCCCCCGTGGCGTCGATCTCCTTGACGGTTTCCTCGGCGCCCACCCGGTCGAGGTCCACGACCAGAACCTTCGCGCCTTCCTGCGCGAACTTCAGAGCCGTGGCCCTGCCGATTCCGGATGCGGCGCCGGTGACGACGACACCACGGCCTTCAAGACCCGTACTGATCATGTGCTGCACCATTTCTCTGTGGACTGCTGTGGACTGCCTGCGGTCTCTCCGTGAGCCTGTCTGCGGCGCCGGTCACGCCTTCAACTGCCACACGCTCCCTTCGCCGTTGGCCGCCAGGAGGAGGGAACCGTCCGGAGCGACGGCGAGGCCGGCGAACGGGCGCGGCGAGCCGGTCATGCCCTGGGTGAACAGCGCGGGTTCGGCGCGGGGAACGGTGTCGGGGGGCCATCCGACCGGCAGGTCCTCGGCATCCACCCTGGTCTCGCCCGTGGTCAGCGAGACAGTCCGCAGCCGCCGGTGTTCGACCTCCACCGTGAACAGCTCGTCGCCGCGCACGGCCAGTCCCTGCGGTGCGCCGAGCCCGTCCGCGACGACCTCCGTCGTTCCGTCCTCCTTGATCCGGAGCACCGCCCCGAGCCGGTCGTCGCTCACATAGCAGCGCCCTACGGTGTCGAAGGCCACGTCCACTGGGTGGTCGAGCCCTTCGGTGAGCACGGTGACGGTGTCGCTGTCGTCGACGGCCACGACCCGGCCGGCGCCCGCCTCGGCGACGACGAGCGAACCATCCGGCCCCACCGTGATGCCGACGGGCTGGTCGAGTCCGGTCGCCCGTTCCCGGGTGGTCCCCTGGTCGGGGTCGTAGGTGTGGACATCGCCGTACTGCGACGTGAGGTGCACGAAACCGGCCGCGTTGGTGACCCCGTGCACGAACGGCGGCAACAGGGTGTGGGAGGTGATGTCGCCCTCGTCGGAGGGCGCCGGGCTCGCCAGCCGGTAGTGGTCGCCCACGTACACCGTGCCGCCGAGGTCGACGGTCACGCCGTAGGGGCCGTCCAGGCCGCGGGGCACGACCTCGCGGGTACGCCCGTCGGGGTGCAGCTCGGTGATGCCTCCGCTGGCGTAGCTGGAGACGAACATGCGGTTCTCCGCGTCGAAGGCCGCGTTGTCCAGGCCCACCAGGCCGCTGGTGACGAGCGTGCGCGAGCCGCTGCCGTGCAGGTCGATACGGGTCACGATGCCTTCCACGCCCCGGGACAGGACATGCAGGACACCGCCCTGGTCGAAGCGGACCGCGACCGGCTCGTGCACGTCCTCGGCGACCATCTCGGGCACCCCGCCGTCCGGCGGAATCCGCCACACCTGGCCCGTCATCATGTGTGGGTAGTACAGCCACCCGTCCGGGCCGAGTTGCATGGCGTTGCCGAGCGCGACCCCTTCGGTGAGCACCACGGCTTCGCCGCCGTCCGGGAACAGCTCCAGCAGACGGCCGCCCGGCCGCATCTCGTTGACGAAGAGCCGGTCGCCGACGCAGGTGATGCCGTTGGGTACCTTCACCTCGTCCGAGACCAGGGTGTACGCGCCCTCGGGACTGCGCCGCCACACCCGGCCGGGGACCAGGTCGGCGATGTACATCGACCCGTCCGCGCCGAAGGCGAGGTCGTCCGGCGACTGCACCGGGCCGTCCATCGGCACGATCACGTCGACATCCCCGGTGGCCGTGTCGACGGCGCTGATCTGCCCGGCGAGGAACTGGGCGACGTACAGGCGCCCGTCCGGACCGAAGGCGACGCCGTTCGAACCCCACAGCCGGTTGGGCGGGTTGAGCCGCCGCGGCTTCCAACGCCCGCTGGTGGCAGACGGGTTGCCGGGCATCTCGCTGAAGCGAGTGATGTACGTGCTGGTCACGCCCGCTCCGCCTCCACGAGCACCTCGTCCATGCCACCGTCCTGGCGCCAGCGTCGGAGCAGTTCGTGGAAGGCCACCGGTCCGTCGGCGTACGCCTCGTTCCGCTCCCGGGGCATGCCCTCGTTGTTGTAGAAGCCGGGGGTGCACTCGGCCTGGAACTTGTGCAGGTCGGGCGCGTTCTTCCGGAGTGTGTCCAGCCAGGCATCCTGGGTCTCGGGGCTGGGCTCGACGTAACGGGCCCGGCGCTTCCGGGCCTGCGCGACCACCTCGGCGACGTGGGTGGCCTGTTCGTCGAGGATGTGGACGAAGTTCACGGACGCCGCGTTCTGCAGCGGGCCCAGCTGGAAGAGGTTCGGGAAGCCGTGGGTGTAGAACCCGTGGAGTGTCTTCGGGCCCTGCGACCACGCCTCGAACAGATGGACGCTTTGGCGTCCGTACACGGGGAGTTGTCCGGAGAGAATCCCCGAGATGCCGACCTCGAAGCCGGTCGCGAAGATGACGCAGTCGACCTCGTACTGCGCGCCGCCGACCACGACGGCGTTCTCGGTGATCCGCTCGACGCCGTGCGTGTCGGCGGTGTCGACAAGGGTGACGTTGGGCCGGTTGAAGGTCTGCAGATAGTTGTCGCTGAACGTGGGCCGCTTGCACATGTAGCGGTACCAGGGCTTGAGCTTCTCGGCCGTGGCCGGGTCCTCGACGATGGCGTCGACCCGGGCGCGAATCTCGTTCATCTTCTGGAAGTCGGCGAGTTCGTAGGCGCGTTCGCGCTCCTCGGCCGGCACATCCTCGTAGGCGTTCGTCGGGATGAGCTTCTCCTGGAGCCGGGCGCTGCTGGTCCAGGCGTCGTTCACCAGGTCCTCGTCCGTCCGGATGCCGGTGACGACCTTGAGGAAGTTCTCCGTGCGGTCCCGCTGCCAGCCGGGCTTCAGTGACCTGGCCCAGTCCGGGTCGGTGGGGCGGTTGTCCCGTACATCGACGGAGGAGGGCGTGCGCTGGAACACGAACAGGTGCTTGGCGTCCTGTCCCAGGTGGGGCACGACCTGGATGGCGGTCGCACCGGTGCCGATCAGGGCGACGCGTTTGTCGGCCAGCCCGTCCAGGCCGCCGTTCGCGTCACCTCCCGTGTAGGCGTAGTCCCAGCGGCTGGTGTGGAAGGTGTGCCCTTTGAAGGTCTCGATGCCGGGGATGCCGGGGAGTTTGGCCTGGCTGAGTGTTCCGGTGGAGACGATCACGTAGCGGGCCCGTATGCGGTCGCCGCGGTCGGTGGAGACGGTCCACTCCGACTCTGCGTCGTCCCAGCGGAGTTCGGTCGCCTGCGTCTGGAAGCAGGCGTTGTCGTAGAGATCGAAGTGCCGGGCGATGGCCTGCGCGTGCTGTCGGATCTCCTCCCCCGGCGCGTACCGCCACTGCGGGACGTAGCCGACTTCCTCCAGCAGCGGGAGGTAGATGTACGACTCGATGTCACAGTGGATGCCCGGGTAGCGGTTCCAGTACCAGGTGCCGCCGAAGGCGCCGCCCTTGTCGATCACCCGGATCGACTCCACGCCCGCCTGTCGCAGCCGGGCCGCGGCGAGCAGTCCGCCGAACCCGCCGCCGACGATCACCGCCTCGACCTGGTCGTGCAGCGGCTCTCGCGTGAACTCCGGGTCGGCGTAGGGGTCTTCGGTGTAGTAGCCGAACTCGCCGCCGGCACCCTGGTATTGGGCGTTGCCGTCGGGGCGGACGCGACGGTCGCGTTCGGCACGGTATCTGGCCCGCAGGGCCTCGGGGTCGAATCCGAGGGCGTCGGGCGAGTGGGGGTGGGTGGCGTTGGAGGAGGTGTGGGGGGCGGACATCAGTGTCCTCTTCCTCTCTGCGGTCCTTAGGGGCTGGCGCCCAGGCCGTCGTGGCGGGGCTGTGGCTCGTCGCCACCGCCGGCCGACATCACCGAACGGCTGGCCGGCCTCAGGGCACGAACGGCGCGGTCCACGCTCGTTCGGTCGTGCCTCTGATGGGCCTGTCACTGCGGAATTCGTCGGACGTCGGCTCGCCGTATGTCCAAGACACGTCTCGGCGATCACGTCGCGAGCATCAAAAATCTATCATCCAAAAAATTTAGTGGCTAGGGTGCCCGCAACACCCCTCACGACCGCACATCGAAGGGCCGCCGCACATGACCGCCAACGTCAACCCGATCATCCCCGGCTTCCACCCGGATCCCTCCATCTGCCGGGCCGGCGAGGACTATTACCTCGTGACCTCCAGCTTCGAGTACTTCCCCGGGGTCCCCGTCTTCCACAGCCGTGACCTCATCGAGTGGGAGCAGGTCGGCAACGTCCTCGACCGGCCGAGCCAGCTGCGGGTACGCCGGGGCCGGGACGGAGCCAACGCAGGCATCTACGCACCCACCATCCGGTACCACGACGGCGAGTTCTGGCTGGCGACGACGAACCGGGACGACGTCATGAAGGGCCACCTCATCGTCCGCTCGAGCGACCCCGCGGGCGAATGGAGCGACCCCGTCCACACGACCGGGGCGATCGGGATCGACCCGGACCTGGCCTGGGACGAGGACGGCACCTGCTACCTGACGTGGTCGCTCCCGGGCGGCATCGCCCAGGCCACCGTGGACCCGTCGACGGGCAAGGTGCTCTCCGAGCCGCGCATCATCTGGACCGGCACCGGCCTGGCCCACACGGAGGGCCCGCACCTGATCCGGCGCGGCGACCTCTGGTACCTCCTGGTGGCCGAGGGCGGCACCGGCCCGGGGCACGGCGTCTGCGTAGCGCGCTCGGACTCCCCCTCCGGCCCGTGGGAGCCGCACCCGGCCAACCCGATCCTCTCGCACCGCAGCACCCAGCACCCAGCACCCGGTGCAGAACACCGGTCACGGCGACCTGGTCGAGCTGCCCGACGGTTCCTGGGCGATGGTGCACCTGGGCGTGCGCCCGCTCGGGTCGTTCCCCGAGTCCCACGTCAACGGGCGCGAGACCTTCCTCACCGGCGTGGACTGGGTGGACGACTGGCCCGTGATCGTCGAGGACCGCTACACCGTCCCGGAGGCACCCACCGCCTTCACCGACGATTTCGGCGCCCCGGAGCTGCACCCGCGCTGGATCGCGCCGGGCACCGACCCACGTTCCTTCGCACTCGCCCGCCTGGGCGAAGGCCTGCGTCTGCTGGCCGGCCGGGTACCCGCCGCGACGGACGCCGAACGGCTCCTGGCCGTCCGGGCACGTGACGCCTCCTGGACCGCGACCGCGACCCTGCCGGAGGGCGACGCGGCCCTGGTCGTACGGATCGACGACGCCCACTGGGCCGCGGTGGAACGCCGGCGCGGCACCCTCTCGGCCCGCGCGGTCATCGGCCCGCTCGACCAGATACTGGCCACCGCCGACGGAATCGCGGCGGAGTACCCGATGGCCCTCCGCGCGGTCGCCCACACCGAGCAGTACAGCTTCGCCAAGGGACCGGACGAGATCCACCTGGGCTACCTGGCCGACGACGAGTTCCGTACGCTCGCCACCATCGACGGCCGCTACATCTCGACCGAGGTCGCCGGAGGCTTCACCGGCCGGGTGATCGGCGTCGAAGCCCTCGGTGCGGACGCGCTCCTCACCCGCTTCACCTACGCTCCCGAGCCCGTCCCGCCCACCGCTTCCTGACACCTCCTCTCCCCCGGCGCCCGGCCTGGGCTCGTCACCACCCGGGGCGAGGAGTCGTCCGGCCGACCCGTGGGCGACGTCGGTGCGGGCCGGATGAACTCATCCGGCCCGCACCTTCGGTCGAGGGTGGCTACCTGTCGTAAGCCGTCCCCGTCCTCACTCCCCCGCCTCCAGGACGCCGCCCTTGCGGGCGACATCGCCGAGCCAGGCCAGACTCGGCTTGGGCGTGCGCTCGAAGGTCTCGCGGTCGACGGCGATGAGTCCGAACGTCGGTGCCCAGTGGCCCCATTCGAAGTTGTCCAGTGCCGACCAGTGCAGATACCCGCGGACGTCGATGCCGTCGGCGACCGCGTCGTACAGGTGCCCCAGCGCCTCGGTGGTGTAGGCGATCCGGCGCGTGTCGTCGGTGGTGGCGATGCCGTTCTCGGTGACGAGCAGCGGGAGGGCCCCCTCCGTGGCCTCCCAGGCGTGCCGCAGCGCGATGCCGAGGGCGTCGGGCCGGTATGCCCAGCCGGTCAGGGTGTTGTCGGGGCTCTCGGGCGCGGGAACGATGCCGTCCTTGTCGACCAACTGGCTCGTGTACGACTGCACGCCCAGGAAGTCGTCCCCGCGGGCGCCGTGGTGGTAGAGGTCCTCCCACGCCCATCGCAGTTCGGCGTGCAGCTTCTCGCTGCCGGGCGTGGGGACGAGCGCCTGCTGCGCCACGGTCCAGCCGACCTTCGCCGAGGTGTGCTCGCGTACGACGGCCACAGCGGCGCGGTGGGCCCGCACCAGGGCCTCGCCGATCTCCACGCTGGGGGACGGCATCCGCATGCCCGCGCCGAGGTTGATGTCGACGCCCTCGGCCACGGCCGCCGACATACCGCTCATCAGGGCCAGGATGTTCGGCTCGTTGATGGTGACGACCCAGTTGACGTCGTGGAGGATCGTGCAGGCGCGCTCCACGTACCGGGAGAACCGGTCGACGGCCGTCGGGCCCGTCCAGCCGCCCTCGTCGGTGAACCAGCGGGGGTTGCTGAAGTGGTGCAGGGTGACGACCGGTTCGAGCCCGAGGCCGCGCGCAGTGTCGATCATGCGACGGTAGTGGGCGAGCTCGGCCTTGGAGAACTGCCCGGGCTCCGGCTCGATGCGGGCCCACTCGATGCCGAACCGGTAGGCGTTCAAGCCCGCTTCGGACAGCAGCCGCATGTCCTCGCCGTAGCGGTGGTAGCTGTCGAGGGCGTCACCGCTGAGTTCCAGACGGCCCTCGCTCTGGCGCTCCATCCGCCACCAGTCGCTGTTGAGGTTGTTGCCCTCGATCTGGTGCGGCGAGGTGGACGCACCCCACAGGAAGTCGGGGCGAAGGTCGGGGGTGCGGCTCATCGGGTTGCCTCCAGGATCTCGGTCAGGTCGTCGGTGGTCACGGGGACACCGGGGAAATGCAGGTACTGGCGGGCGGGAATGGACGCCACCATGTCCATGAGGTCGCTGTCGGCCTCCGCCTGAAGGCGCTGTTCCTCGGTCGCCCCGGCCATGAGCGCTTCTTGAAGCAGCGGGCCGGCCACCGGGTGGGCGAACCAGTCGCCGATGGCGGAGTCAAGGGACAGGGGTGTGGCATCGGCGTCGCCGGTGAGAGTGATCGTCTGTTCGGCGACGATGCGGGCGGCGCTCTCGCCGATCTGCACCGTGTACGCGCCCGGGGCGACCGTCCAGCCGCCGCCTTCTATGCCGTAGTAGGCGAACGCGCGGCGCTCCAGCGGGAGTTCAACGGTGCGGGACTCCCCCGGCCGCAGGGCGACCTTGGTGAAGGCACGCAGTTCGCGTGCGGGACGGCGGACCCGGCCGGCGGTGGTGGCCACGTAGACTTGGACGACGTGCTTGCCGGCCCGCTCGCCGGTGTTGGTCACCCGCAGACGGACGGTGGCGGTGTCGTCCCCGGTGACGTCGACCGACAGCTCCGCCGTCTCGAAGGCGGTGTAGCTCAGCCCGTGTCCGAACGGGTAGCGGACGGCGCGTCCGACAGTCTCGTAGTGGCGGTAGCCGACCATCACGCCCTCGCCGTAGCGGACATGGCCCGCTTCACCGGGGAAGGTGAGGTAGCTGGGGTTGTCCTCCAGCCGCAGCGGGATGCTCTCGGCCAGGTGGCCGGACGGGTTGACGGCGCCGGACAGCACGTCCGCGAGGGCACCGCCCGAGGCCTGTCCGAGGAGCCAGCCCGCCACGATCGCGTCGACGTCGTCGTGCCACCCCTCCAGGGACACCACGCCACCGGACGAGAGCACGACCACCGTGCGCGGGGCGACGGCCGCCACCGCACGCACCAGTTCCACCTGGTCCGCGGGCAGGTCGAGGTGCTCGCGGTCGGAGCCCTCGGTCTCGCCGCGCAGACCGACGAACACCACGGCGACCTCGACCCCACAGGCGGCCCGTACGGCCTCCTCGCGCAACGCCTCCGCGTCCCCTCCCCCGCCGGTCGTGAACCCGGCCGCGTACGTGACGGGGTGGCCGAGGGCCTGGCTCTCCTCCAACGGGGTGTCGACACGGGTGGCGTTGATGAGCGAGCTGCCACCGCCTTGGAACTGCGGGTCGGCGGCGAACTCGCCGATGACAGCGAGGCGTACTCCCTCCGCGAGCGGCAGGGTGTACTTGTCGTTCTTCAGCAGGACTATGCAGTCCGCGGCCAACTCGCGTGCCAGGTCGTGGTGTTCGGCGGGTACGGCCGCATCGGTCTCCGAGATGACGGCCAGTTGGGCGAGGCCGGCCACACGCCGTACGCTCGCGTCGACCAATGCCTCGTCCAGGGCACCATCACGCACCGCCCGCACGATCGCCGCGTCGTGGACGGCGTCCGGACCGGGCATCTGCAGATCAAGGCCCGCGGCCAGCGCCGCCACCCGGTCACCGACGCCGCCCCAGTCCGAGACGACCGCGCCCTCGAAACCCCACTCCGTGCGCAGGACGTCGGTGAGCAGCCATCTGTTCTCCGAGGCCGGGACGCCGTTGATCCGGTTGTAGGCGGCCATGACGGCGGCCGGGCGCGCTTCGGTGACGATGCGTTCGAAGGCTGCCAGGTAGATCTCGCGCAGGGTGCGCTCGTCGACCTCGGCGCTGACGCGCATGCGGTCGGTCTCCTGGTTGTTGGCCGCGAAGTGCTTGACCGTCGCGCCCACGCCCTGGGCCTGGAGGCCCCGCACGAACGCGGCGCCCAGCACACCGGACAGGAGCGGGTCTTCGGAGTAGTACTCGAAGTTGCGCCCGCACAACGGGGACCGCTTGATGTTAACGCCGGGGCCCAGGACGACTCCGACGCCAAGCGCACGGGCCTCCCTGCCCACCGCCTCCCCCACCCGTGCGGAGAGCTCGCCGTCCCAGCTGGATCCGACAGCGACGGCCGGGGGGAAGCAGGTGGCCGGCTCGCTCGCGTGGAACCCCAGGTGGTCGGCGCCCGCCTTCTGACGGCGGATCCCGTGCGGACCGTCGGTCAGCACCACCGCGGGCACACCCGCCTCGTCGAGCGGCTGAGTGGACCAGAAGTCCCCTCCTGAGAGCAGGGACGCCTTCCTCTCCAGGGGGAGGGTGGCCGGATCGGGCTGCTGCATGTGCGGGGTCCCTTCCGAGGGTGCGACGACGGCATCGCAGGTCTGGGGGGCGAGAGGGCTCGGGTTCAGCCACCCGAAGGTCACAGAAATGTTTCCGTGTCGAAAATCTATCACTCAAAAAAATTAAGAGCTAGCCTGCGCGCTGGGAGCAAAAGGGCTCCACCCGCACGAAAGGCCGGGGTGCCGCATGACACTCAACGTCGAGTCACCGCACCAAGAAGACAATGCCGGGAAGGCCGGTTTCGGCGCGCGGTTCGCACTCATCCTGATCGCTCTACTGTGGGCGTCCCAGCTGAACGGCCTCATCGGCCTGATGAGCTCGAACGCCCAGTCCGAGATCGCGATCCACTACCACACCACCCAGATCGCCTGGTTCGGCCAGGTCGGCCTGCTGGTCGGCGTCTTCTCCACGCCGTTCATCGTCAAGGCCGCCGGAATGTACGGCAAGAAGCGCGTGCTGACCGTCATCACCGCGCTCGGCCTGGCCGGCGACCTGATCGCAGCCTTCTCCACGAACTATGAGACCTTGCTCATCGGGCGCGCCGTCTCGGGCTTCTACGGTCCCTCTATCGCGCTCGTCTACGCACTGGCCCGGGACGTGTTCCCGCCCAAGCTGGTCGGTCCGGCCAGCGGCCTCCTCGGCGGCGGTATGGGTGTGCTGGCCCTGGGCGGACCGTTCCTGTCCGGCTGGGTCCTCGACGACTTCGGCTACCGCGGCGTCCTGTGGTTCATGGTGATATCCACTGCGATCAGCCTTGTGGCTCTGCTGCTCATCGTGCCCGAGAGCCCGGTGCGAGAGGCCCGCACCCGCATCGACTGGCTCGGCGGGATCCTGCTGGGCGGCGGTCTGACGTCCGTCATCTACGGCGTCGGCAAGGGCGAGGAGTGGGGCTGGACGAGCGGCGAGACCCTGGGCTTCATCGGAGCCGGCCTCGTGGCCGTTCTCGCGTTCGTGCAGGTCGAGCGCAAGATCGCCCATGCGATGTTCCCCATATCCCTGCTCGGGCGTCGCCGGGTGTGGTCCACGTTCCTGGTCACGGGCCTCGCCATGGGAGCGGTATTCGCCCAGGGCACCGTGCTGAACCTGCTCCTGCTCATGCCGAACATCCCGGGTCTGTCCGACGGCCTGGGCTGGTCCGCCACGAAGGTGGCCTGGGTCGGTGCGCCCAACAGCATCATCCTCATCGCGGTCTCGGTGGCGACCGGCGTTCTCGTCCGGCGCATCGACTCGCGGGTGCTGCTCGCCGTCGGCGGCACCCTGGCGGCCGCTGGTACCACCCTCACGTCCCAGTTCCACCACAGCGTCGGCCAGATCATGGCCACCGGCGCGGTCGGCTCGATCGGCATTGGCATCATCGTGGCCCTGGTCCCCATCATGGTCATCGAATCGGTGAAGCCTGAGGAGCAGGCGCTGGGCAACGGCGCGCAGAACATGATGCAGGGGGTCATGCAGGGCGTGCTGACCCAGGTGGCCTTCGTGGTCGTCGCGCAGAACAGCAACGTGATGAAGGGCACCGCCTTCTATGTCGACGACAGCTTCAGTAAGGGATTCCTGCTGTTCGCCGGCGTGATCGCGGTCGGCACCGTGCTCATCGCGCTGATCCCGAAGGCCAAGAGCCTCGACGAGGCAAAGGTCGGCCAGGCCGTCTGACCTCCTCCGCGACCGCGGTCCCCTTTCCCCTGGTCTCGGCCGACTCCGACTCCCCGTCGGAGCCGGCCGAGACCGCGGGGATCCGTGCTTCCTCCAGCGGGACAGCCCCGGCGGGTGAGCCCACTTCATGCCGTACTCACCCTGCCGAGCCGCGACCAGACCTGCCACGTTCATCTCGAAGGGAGACCCGTGTCCCGCAATCCCGAATCCGCGCCCCGGCCGGCGACAGTGACGGCCGCGGCCGTCCCTGGCCCGTGGCCCGTCGCTTCCCCGCCGTCCCCCGGTACAGAGGACAGGTCCAGCCGCCTATCGCAGGTGCCGGAGGAGGTGACGACACACGAGTTCGACGCCACGGCCCAGTGGATCGGCCGGGACAATCCCGTCCCTCGCCCGTCTCCCGGCGGGCAGCCTCCCGCGCCGTTGCTGCGGCGGGACTTCCGGCTCGCGGACCGGCCCGAGCGGGCCGAACTGCACATCGCCGGCCTGGGCTACTCCGTGGCCGAGATCAACGGCCGCGCGGTGAGCGACGCGTTGCTCGATCCGCCGCCCTCCCAGTACGACAGGACGGCGTACTCACGGACGATCGACGTCACGGAGCTGCTGCACGAGGGCGAGAACACCCTCGGTGTCGTGCTCGGCCGTTCCTACGTCTCCGGCGTCGGAAGCCCCGACGCGGTATGGGCCTGCGAACCGCGCCTCCTGGCCCAGCTCGACATCGTTCTGCGAAACGGCGGGACGCAACGGATCGTCAGCGACCGCACCTGGCAGATGGCCGACGGGCCCATCCGGGATTGGATGTTCCTCGGCGAGCACTACGACGCCCGGGCCGAGAAGCCTGGCTGGACGACGCCCTCGTACGACGCCTCGTCCTGGCAGGCGGCACCGGAACAGCCCGCGCCCACGCGGAGCGTGGTCCCGGCACTGATGCCGCCGGTGCGGATCGCGGACACGTTCGGTCCCGTCGCGGAAACCCGGTCACAGTCCGGCACGAGGGTGTACGACTTCGGCAGGATCACGGCCGGCTGGGCCCGGACAGCCGTCGAGGGCAGGCGCGGCACGACGGTGACACTGACATACGGCCAGACCCTCAACGACGACGGCACGGTCTACACATGGCTGCCGGACATGCACATCGACACCTACACCCTGAGCGGCGAGGGCCGTGAGGTGTGGGAGCCCCGCTTCACGCGGCACGGCTTCCAGTACGTCGAGGTGTCCTTCCCCGACGACGCCGTCGACACGTTCCGGATCGAGGCCCGGGAGAACCACACGGCGCTCGAGACGACAGGCCGGTTCGACTGCGGCAGCACCCTGCTCAACCGGATCCACGAGAACCAGCGCCGCAGCCTGCTGCTCAACCACTGGGGATTCCCCACCGACACCTCCTGGCGTGACCGGCAGGGCTGGACCGCCGACACGGCGCTGTTCATGGACGGGGCGATCCTCAACTTCGCGGGAGTCGCCGAGGTCTACGAACGGTTCCTGCGTTCGCTGCGCGACGCGCGGCTGCCGGACGGTGCGACGCCGATCTACGCACCCTTCGGGCGCGAGACCTCGCTCTACAACGACCCGTCCTGGTCGGGCATGCTGGTGCTGATTCCCTGGACGCTGTACCAGCACTACGGGGATCCGAAGTACCTGAGGGACAACTACGAGGCCATGGTCACCTGGATGAACCTCATGGACGCCCTCATCCTCAAGTCCGGCGACCTGTACGACGGTTACTCCTTCGGAGACCACTCCTCCCCGGGGACCGAGGACGCCGGCACCGTGGCCCTCAGTTCCCCGGAGGGCGGTGCCATCACAGCGAACGGGCACCTCTACCTGGAAGCGCGGACACTGGCCCGTATCGCTCGACTGCTGGATCGTCCCGCGGACGCCCCGAGGTACGACGCAATGGCCGACCGTATCGCCACTTCGTTCAACGCGGCCTACTTCGATGCTGCGGCGAACGTCTACGCGACCCCGGCCCAACAGGGCTACCGGCAGACCTCCAACCTGGTGCCGCTGGCCTTCGGCCTCGTCCCCGCCGGCCACGAGGAAGCGGTGCTGGCCAACTTGGTCGCCGACCTGGCGGCAAGGGGCCACCGCCTCAACACCGGAGCGATCGGCACCAAGCTCCTCCTTCCGGTGCTCACCGAGCACGGGCTGGGCGATCTCGCCTACGAGGTAGCCACCCGGACCGAGTATCCGAGCTGGGGATACTGGGTGGGCGAGGGAGCGACCGCGTCGTGGGAGACCTGGAGCCACAAAGGCCCGGAACAGACCCTCGACCACCCGTTCCTGGGCACCGTCGAGGACTGGCTCTTCATGCACCTCGCCGGCATCCAGGCAGCCGCGCCCGGCTACAGCGAGGTCCGCATCGCACCCGTGATCCCCGCCGACCTGGACCACGTATCCGCGAGCGTCACCACCCCGCACGGCCGGGTGTCCTCGAACTGGCTGCAGGACAACGGCCGCCTGACCCTGACCGTGAACGTCCCACCCGGCCTTCCGACCGAGATCCGGTTGCCCTTCCCCGAAGATGACGTGGAAGTCGTCGACGGGCAAGCCGCTGTGGCGGACGCGCAGGCCGGACGCACCACGTACCGGACCACCGCAGCGCGGACGGTCCTGCGGACTCGCTGACCGTGGCACACCCCACCACGAGACGACGACGCCATGAACATCAACTGCCCGGCCCCGCCCACCGACAGCGGCTGCCGAAGCGCTCAGCCGCCCGCCCGGGACAGCACGCGGTCCACCGCGGACTCTCTTGCGTCGAGGCCCAGCGCTACCCGACACCAACCGAGGACAGCACATGCCCATTCAGCTCCGAACAGCCGATACAGCGCACACGGAGGAGGTGACCTGGATCGTCACCACGTCGCACGCGCCCTGGCGCAGACAGCGCGGGCCGGTGACAGGCACTGTCACGGCACCCCCCGACGTCATCGTACGAACCAGTGAGACGCGGCAGACGATCGAGGGTTTCGGGGCCTGCTTCAACGAACTCGGCTGGGCCGCACTGGCAGCTCTGGGGGAGTCGGCCAGGAGTGAAGTCCTTCGCGAGCTCTTCGCGCCCGGCGTCGGAGCGAACCTCACCCTCTGCCGCATGCCGATCGGTGCCAACGACTTCGCACGCGACTGGTACTCGTACGACGAGGTCGACGGCGACCACGCACTGGAACACTTCAGCATCGAACACGACCACGAGACGCTCATCCCGTTCATCCGCGGCGCCCTGGAGCACCAGCCCGGTCTACGGCTTTGGGCATCGCCGTGGAGCCCGCCGGCCTGGATGAAGACCAACAAGCACTACGCGGGTGCGGTCGTGCCACCGTGGCTGCCGGGCCTCGAGAACGGTCTGCGGCCTGAGCAGGTGTGCACCGAGGGCACCGACATGTTCGTGCTGGAGCAGCGGTACCTGCAGACGTACGCCGCCTACTTCGGCCGCTTCGTCGACGAGTACCGCGACCAGGGCATCGCCGTCGAGATGGTCATGCCTCAGAACGAGTTCAACTCCCCGCAGGTCTTTCCGAGCTGCACCTGGACGCCGAACGGTCTCATACAGTTCCTCCGGCACCTTGGGCCCGAGATGAAGAAGCGAGACGTCGCGGTCTTTCTCGGCACCCTCGAACGAGGCGACGCCGGCCTGGTCGAGGAAGTGCTGCGGGACCCGGAGGTGAGCGAACACGTCCGGGGCGTCGGCTTCCAGTGGGGCGGCAAACGCGCCGTCGCGGCTGTCCACAGCAGCCACCCGGAGCTGCGGATCTACCAGACCGAACAGGAATGCGGCGACGGCCGCAACGACTGGCGTTACTGCCGCTACGCCTGGACTCAGCTCAAGCACTACCTGGACAACGGCACGAGCGCCTACACGTACTGGAACATCGCGCTGTCGGAGGGCGGCCAGAGCACCTGGGGCTGGACCCAGAACTCGCTCGTCACCGTGGACCCGACGACGGAGTCGTTCACCTACAACCACGAGTACTACCTGCTCAAGCACGTCGGCGGCTTCGTGGCACCGGGCGCGCGCGTCCTGGAGACGTTGAGCCTGAACGGCTACGAGAACCAGGTGGCCTTCGTCAATCCGGACGGGAGCGTGGTGCTCGTCGTTCACAACGACATGGCCGAGGAGATGCCCGTGCGTCTCATGGTCGACGACCGGATGGTCGAAGTGACGCTCCCGGCCGACTCGTTCAGCACCTTCCTCGTGCCACCGGGCGACTGAGGAGGCCCCGCTCCGCGGATCCCTCCGACCTCCGCGCCCCCGCCCGGTGGGGGTGCGGCCGGTATCCTCGCGTCGGCGTCGATGACCTACTGGGCCGACTACGTACCCGTGGTCGACTCACCGCCAAACGTCTCGCGACTCGTCGCCCGCGCCCTGTCGACGTTCATGAACAGCTTGAAGGCCTGGGCCGGTACGCGGCCCAGGGTGAACGGGTCGACGTGGTGCAGCGTCTGGAACACCGGTATGTCACTGCGGGAATCCGCTCCTCCCCGGGTGCTGGACGGCATCGGCGGCATCGGCGCGCTCCTGCCCCGCTGCCGGGTTCCACTGGAACCCGCTACGGGCCACGACTCCCTGCTTGAGCCGCTCGTCGGGACCGTAGTCCTCGGCGGGGTGGAAGAACAAGGTCTCGGTGTCCTCCAAGGTCAGCAGACGCTCGGCGTAGCCCTCCAGGTACGCCGCTCGCTGCTCCGGAGACACCCTGCCCGGCATCCAGGCGACGTACGGCGGCAGCACGTCGAAGCCGAGATAGCGGAAGATCCCGTTGTGGACGGGCCACAGGATGTGGTTGATGTCGCCGTCGATGCCGTCGGGCTCGTACAGACTCGACGCCGTACCGGTGGTCGCGCACACCATGGCACGGCGGCCCTTGAGCATCCCGGTGTCGTACTTCCGCCCTGCCCCGTAGGCGAACCCGCGGGCCATCGTGCGGTCGACCCAGCCCTTGAGGATCGCCGGCATACCGAACCACCACATCGGGAACTGGAAGATGATCAGGTCCGACCGGATGACCTTGTCCTGCTCCGCCCGGACGTCGGCCGGGGTGAGCCCGGACGCCGAGACGCGTTCCTGCTCCTTGGAGACGTCGAGGAAGCCGGGGTCGAGTCGCGTTCCGGGAAAGTCGTCGGCGTCGACTGCGGCCTTCCAACCGAGCCGGTACAGATCACTCACCACGACCTCGTGCCCGGCCTGTTCCAGTACCTGCACGGCTCTGTCCTTCAGCGCCCCGTTGAACGAGTGGGGTTCCGGGTGGGCGAAGACGATCAGCACGTTCACGAGGGATTCTCCGCGGTTGGGCCGTAGGCCGACGTCGAGCAGGGGCGGAAGGCCGGCGAAGCCCGGCCGTGCGTCGCCCAGGACCTGTACCACCGGCTCACGGAGTGAGCCGTTCCCCGCCGCTCTTCGACCGGTCAGCCGGAGAGCGTGCTCACGAAGAAGTCGAGCGAGCGGTCGACCTCCTTGAGGGACGGGCCCCGGTTCAGGTGTCCGTGTGGCATGCCCGCCGCGAGATACGTCCGGACAGGGACACCGGACTCCTCCAGCTGCCGTGCGAGCAGGTCGCCGGACGGCCGGAGGTCGTCGAACTCGGCGAGGACGATGCCGGTCGAGGGAAGGCCGTCGAGGCTCGCCGCCCCGGGCATCGCGGCCGCGGGCAGATCGGTCAGGCGGCCCACGTAGTTGCGCACCATGCCCTCGATCGACTCGGTGGTGAACCGCAGGAGCGACGGCAGATCCCGCATCCCGGCCGCGGTCTCGTCGTCCAGAGCCGGGGTCGGGAAGTGGACGAAGGGATACGCGAGCAGCAGGGCGTCCGGGCGAGGTTCGTCCTGGTCGCGGAGCCGGATCGCCGTGGACAGGGCGAGGGCGGCACCCGCACTCGCACCCCCGAGACCGACGGGAACGGACTGCGGCCGGACGGTTTCGGCGAGCCAGAGCCAGGCGGCGTGCGCGTCGTCGACGGGAACCGGATAGCGCGTGCCGTCCGCGGCCAGGCGATAGTCGACGGAGACCACCAACGCCTCGGCGCGGGCGGCGAGTTCGGCGGACACCACATGCGCTTCAGGCATCTCGAGGTTGCCGCCCGTGAACCCGCCGCCGTGCAGCCACAGCAGTGCACGGCGGGGCTCGTGGCGCGGGGTGTAGATCCGGACGGGGACCTCCCCGTGGGGTCCGGGGACGGTGCGGTCCTCGACCGAGACGTCCGGCATGCTCCACTCGCCGGGATCGCTGAAGTACTCCATGAACCGGGCCATGGCCTCCGGATCGGCCTGCGCGTCCTCCCAGTTGAGGCCGTCGAGAAGGCGCGACTTCTCAGCAAGGAAGGGATCGAGTGGCATGGAGGCTCCCAGAGGATCGAGTCGCCAAAATCTATCACTTGAAAAAATTCAAAGCCAGAGACCGTCGGGCAGCAACCGGGAAGGGTTGAGCACCGTCAGTCGGCCGGCCTCCCCTCCTGCCCGGAACCAGCCGAAGGCGCCAGCATCCGCGTGAACGTCTCGGCGATCGCGGCGATGTCCACCGTGGGGTCGTGCATCCACTGGATCTGCAGGCCGTCCAGCACCGCGAGCAGCGCCCTGGCCAGGTGGTCGGCCGGTTCGTCGGCCCGGATCACCCCGGTCCGCTGCTGTTCCTCGAAGTCCCGCGTGACCTCGCCCGCGAGGCTCCGGTAGCGCTCGGCGAAGTAACTGTGCGCGGGACTGTCCGGATCGGTGGCCGCCGCCGAGAGCGTGACGTACAGCTTGGCCAGCCCCGGATGGTCGGTTGTGTGGCGGGTGCTCGCCACCATGCCGTCGATCATGGTCTCGCCCTCTCCGGCGGCGGTACCGGCAAACGCCTTGCCCAGCACATCCCGCCGCTCCAGGACCGCGAGCAGCAGGTCGTCACGCGTGGGGAAGTAGTACGTCAGCGCCGGCTGCGTCACCCCGACCCGGTCGGCGATGTCCTGCAGGGAAGCCCGTTCGCCGAACTCGTCAACGGCCTCGTACGCGGCCTGGAGGATCTGCTCCCGTCGCTCCGCGCTCTTGCGGTACGGGCCTCGCGGCTTTCGCTGATTCGTCACTCGTCAGACCGTACTTCACCCTGTTCGTCGGCGAGTCGGCGTATGGCCTGCGCCGTTGTGCCGCGGACGCCGTGCCCGCAGCGCGCCACCGGCACGAGGGCACGGCAGGGCGGACGCGCTCACCGATGTCGGTGGCGCGCCTGCCCTGCCTCCCCGGCGCGGCCGGCTGCCGGTGTGTCAGGTCACCGGTAGCCGGCCGGCCGTTCTAACCGACCGTGACCGTCGCGGCGCAGGGGAGTGCGTCGGCGGCGAGCCCGGCCAGTACGGTGACGTCGCCGGGCTCGATGCCGCGACGTCCGTCGGTCAGGGTGTAGTGGAGTCGCTCGATGGGCGCTTCGAGGACGACGCTCCTTGTCTCCCCTGCGGCGACGCCGACGCGGGTGAACGCGATCAGCTGCCGCACCGGGCGGACGACGGAGGCGAACTCGTCACGCGCGTACAGCTGCACGACCGTCTCGCCGTCCACCGCACCGGTGTTCGTCACCGTGAGCCGGGCCCGGATCACGCCGTCGGCCAGTTCGACCGCCGGGCGGTCGTCGCCGTCGTCGCCGTGGTCTCGCTCGTCGAGCGTGACCTCGAAGGTGGTGTACGACAGCCCGTGGCCGAAGGCGTAGAGCGGGCCCTGGGTGTCGAGGTCGCCGTAGCCGTGGCGGGTGCCTGTGGGGTGTTCGTAGCCGCTGCCGTGGTGGTGGCCGTGGTAGAGGGGGATCTGGCCCAGGTGGCGCGGGAAGGTGCTGGGCAGCTTGCCGCTGGGGTTGATCAGGCCGAACAGGGTGTGCGCGATCGCGGTGCCCGCCTCCTCGCCGAGCAGGGGCGCGAGCAGGACGGCGTTGGAGGCCCGAGCGGCGTGCTCCAGGAGCAGCGGGCGGCCGGAGACGACCACGGTCACCAGCGGCTTGCCCGTGGCGGCCAGGTACTCCAGGAGGTCCTCCTGGTCGCCGGGCAGGGACGGGGATGCCGTCGTCTGGTTCTCGCCGGCGGTGTTGTTGCCGACCCACCCGGTGCGTTCGCCGAGGACCGCGAGGACCAGGTCGGCGTCCGCGACGGCAGCCCGCACGATTCCGGCGTCGAGGGAGCCGTCCGCCTCGAACCGGCCCAGCGACACGTACTCGATCTTCGCGTCCAGCTCCCGCACGGCGTCCAGCACCGTCGGGGCCTCGGGGTGCAGGTCGCGGGTCACGCCCTCGAAGGTGGGGTCGATGCCGGGGATGCGCGTCGTGAAGATGTCGGTGAAGTTGAAGGTGGCCGGGTCGATACCGGGCACCTTGCCCTCCATGACCGTCATCATGCCCAGCGGCATCTCGGCGCCGGCCACCGAGGTGTACGCGCCGAAGTGAATACGCAGTTCGTCCGCGGCGGGCCCCACCACGACGATGCGGCGCTCCCCCGGTGTCAGGGGCAGGATGCCGTCGTTCTGGAGCAGGACCGTGCTGCGGGCCGCCATGGCGCGGCGGACCTCGGCGGCCTCCGCGCGGTCCGGACGCACGGCCGGGGCGGGTCGCGGCCCGAAGTCGGGGATGAGTCCGACGCGGGCCTTGGTGGTCAGGACGCGGGTCACGGCGAGGTCGATGACCTTCTCGTCCAGGCGCCCGGCGGCCACCTCGTCCGTCAGGGACGCGAAATGGCTGTTGCCCGGAAGTTCGACGTCCAGTCCGGCGGACAGCGCCTGCACCGCTGCCTCGCCCTCCGTGCGGGCGGTGCGGTGGTGGGTGCGCAGCATGGTGACCGAGTCGTAGTCGCTGACCACCAGGCCGTCGAACCCGAGGGTCTCCCTCAGGAACTCGGTGAGCAGCCAGCGGTTCGCGGCCACGGGCACGCCGTCGATCTCGTTGTACGAGTTCATCACCGACGACAGGCCCGCCTCGGCGATCGCGCGGCGGAACGGCTCGGCGTACTCGTCGGTCAGGGCCCGGCGCCCGAGCTGGGTCACCGCCTGGTTCAGGGCGCCCTCCGAGGCGCCGTAACCCAGGAAGTGCTTGCCGGTCGCGAGGACGCCGGGCTCGTGCTGCGCGCCTCGCACGAACGCTACGGACATCTGGGCGGCGAGCTCCGGGTCCTCGCCGTACGTCTCGTGCACACGGCCCCAGCGCGGGTCGCGGTTGATGTCCATCACCGGGGCGAACATCAGCTGGATCCCGGCGTCGAGCATGTGCGCGGACGTCACCGCCGCGGCCCGCCGGACCAGCGCTGGGTCCCACGTCGCGGCCTGCGCCCAGGCCGTGGGGAACTGCGAACCGGAGGCGTGCAGGAAGCCGTTGATGCCCTCGTTGTGGACCAGCGCGCCGATCCCGAAGGGCGAGACCTCGCGGACGACGTACTGGATCTGGGCGAGCAGTCCGCGCATGCTGTCGGCGTCGTGGCCCAGGAACCACGCCAGGGACAGGTGCCCCACGCCGTGCGGTCGTACGTCCAGGATGCGCCGCGCGTCGACGGCCGGACCGCTGCCCTCCGACTGTGCTGTGAACAGGTCGGCGGCGCTCAGGCCGCTGATCTGGGCGACCTTCTGTTCCAACGTGAGCCGGGAGACCAGACGCCGGATGTCGTCGGGGTTCCATTCACCAGTGGCCATGTCAGGTTTCTTTCGTAGCGGGTGGTCGGGCGGGGGCGGATCGTCAGGGCCAGACGGTGAAGCCCTCGTGCTGGACCTGCCAGCTGCCGTCGCGCGGGAAGCCGGGCGTGTCGGGGCAGTCGGTGCCGGCGGATTCCCAGCCGGCTGCCATGAGGGACACGGCGGCGAGCAGGCCGCCGTTGGCCGGGTTGTAGAGCGGCAGAAGGCTGCCGAACTGCGGGTTGTGACCGACCGCCGAGTACGTGTTCCTCGGGGTGTCCGTGAGCAGGGCGTCCACCGCGAGGTCCGGGCGGCCGACGCGGGTGGCGGTCATCGCCATGGCCGGGAAGTCCCAGCCCCAGGCGGAGTCCCACTGCCAGTCGCCGAGAACGTCGAGCAGCGTCGCCTCCATCACGCCCGCGTCGATGAGCGGGCCGGCGGGGACGACACCGAGGGCGGACAGCAGCGAGGGGTGGTCGTCTCGGCGGAGGTAGGGCTCGGTCGCGACCGCCGTGTAGATCCCGCGGTCCGGGTCCCGGTGCGGTGCGGCCAGGTTGTCCTGGATGTGCTGCCACTGCTTGTTGCGTTCCTGGGAGAGGCGTTCGCGCCAGGACTGGGCGATCTCCAGCCCGTACCACCAGTAGGCGAGTTCGAAGGTCGGGTCCTCGGTGGTCTTGGCGTCGTAGAACTCCTGCGCCGGCATCACGGGCGCGGGCAGGTGGTAGGTGCCGGAGCGCTCCTCGACGAAGGAGGCCATGAACCGGGCTGTCTCCTCGACGAGTTCGGCGAAACGGGTGACCAACTCTGTGCGCTGAGCCTCTGGTTGGGCGCGGTAGAGCAGTTCGAGCAGGTAGAGGGGGTGGGGCTGCTGCCAGACGAGCAGTGCGCCGATGTCCGACGGGCTCTCCCGGCCGTCCGGGCCGACGTGCTTGGGCCAGCGCGCGCCCTCGTAGCTCTGCCGCCGGGCGGTCTCGCGCGCGGAGTCGAGGATGGACAGGTACCAGTCCATGCTGCGGGCGAGCAGCTCGGGGCGCCCCCAGGCGGCGAAGTGAGCCGCGTGCCACCAGTGCATCTCCAGGTGGAACTTGCCCTGCCAGGAGTTGGCGACGAGTCCCGACTCCTGGGGCGGAAGCGAGCCGGAGCTGTTCACGGCGGTCACATACTGCGACAGCACCACGCGGCGCTCCAGCTCCGCCGCCCGCGGGTCGGTGCTGCCCGCGAAGTCGACGGCGGCACCGGAGGTCCAGAAGTCGCGCCACCAGGCCGCGGCCGCGCCCGCCACGGACGCGAACGTGTCGCTGCCGAGTCCCTCGTCCGACTCTTCCGACTCGTCCGGAGCGAAGCCGGCCACGAGCTCCAGCGTGGTCGCCGAACCGGTCAGCTCGAACTCGTGCGGCTCCCCGGTCGCGGACAGCGTGCCCTCGGTCCAGGCCAGCCGTACCGCGTAGGCCGTGTCGTCGAGCACCCGCCGGATACGGGCCGCCTCCTCCCCCAGCCCCTCCAGTGTCGACTCGTGCCGGTCGGGCGAGGCCCAGTCGGAGGTCTGGAAGAAACCGTCACTGGCGTAGGGGAACCTCAGGACGACACCTGCGAGGCCACTCGCCACGAGATCCGACTCGATACGGAAGGCGACCCGTGCGTGGTGCGGGTGGGCGACCGTGGTGACCCGCACCTCCTGTCCGGCGTACTCGAAGCTGCTGGTGAGCGTGCCCGACCACAGGTCGAGCCGCTGGCGGGGGTTCGTGAGTGCCTCGGGGTGGGTCTCCGGCTCCGCACCGGCGGCGGTACGCAGCCGCAGTCCGATGCGTCCGAGGTCGATCCGGTGCGGATTCATGTGCAGCCAGGCCCCCGCACGGAACTCCTCGGCCAGTTCGCCGCCCATCATCGAGGCGGTGTCGAACTTGTCCGGGTACCGCACCGGCCCGCGTGCCGTCTGATACGTCGACATCGCGTCGTCGAGGACGAACCCGTCGGGGTTGGGCATCGAGTGCCATCCCCAGTTCGACATGGTCGCGTTGGTGACGGCGAGCCGCTGCTCGGCGAAGGCCGCGGACTGGTCGTGGTAGGAGACGAAGGTCTGCATGCCGGTGATGTCGGCGGTGTAGGCGAAGTCGCCGTTGCCGACCGTCAGGACGTGGGAGGGATCGGGTCGGGTGATCTCGACGGTGTGGCGACGGACGAGGGATTCACGGTCGATCATGGTCACCGTTCCTGGGAGTTGCGGCTCTGCGTGTGCTGTTCGGCCGTGACGACGACCTCCACCGGATCGCATCCCGGCGCTGTCGCGACGAGGCGGATCTTTCCGACGGCGGTGGGGCGCAGGACGGCCAGCGCGCGTCCCTCGTACGTACGGCGTTCCGTCGCGTCGAACCGCTCCTCGGTGGACGGGCCGGCGCTGCCGAACCCGATCAGTTCTCCCGCTCCGGAGACCTCCAGGCTCACCGGGCGGTCGGCGCCGGTGTGACAGGTGCCGGCCGCGTCGGTCAGGGTCAGGGTCACGTAGGCCAGGTCGCCGCCCGACGCCCGCACGACCTGGCGATCGGCCTCAGCCGTCAGCCGCACGGGGCCGTCGGCCCACGGCAGGCTGGTACGGCCCGTCTCGACGCCGTCCCGATAGGCGACGGCGACCAGTTCCCCGGGCACGTGGACGATCTCGAACTCGGTGCGGAAACGGTGCTCCGCACCAACAGGCCGCCGCCCGAAGGAGTTTCCGTTGCCGAGCAGCTCGACCTCGTCGGCGTCGCTGTACACCTCGACCGTGACCGGCTCGCCCTCGAAACCGGGCCAGGTCCAACTGGAGACGCTGTCGCTCCAGGCCCACGGCGACCCGGCCCAGGTCTTGCCGTGGTGCTCAGGCCTGCGGACCGCGATGTACGGCTCCGCCCGCAGGCCGAAAACGATCTCCCGGTAGTAGGAAGCGGGCCGGCGGTGCCCCGTGATGTCGATGTCACCACACCCCGCGACCAGGTAGGGGTACGGCGCGTTGTGCGCGTGCTGAGGCCCGTCCTCGGTGACGTACTGGGGTCGGCCGATGCCGACCTCGCCCAGGTAGTCCCAGCCGGTCCAGGTGAAGTCGCCGATGACGTGGCCGTACTGTCCGACCAGCCGCCAGTTGCCGTCGATGCGGGCCGGGAAGGTTTCGGTGCCGAGGATGATCCGGTTGGGGAACAGGTCGCGGTCGAGGGCGTAGCGGGCCTCGGCGTAGTTCATGCCGGCGACGTCGAGGACGGCGAAGGATTCAGCCGTGCGCTCGGTGACCAGCTCGGAGGAGCTGACCGCGTTCATCGCGTCGCCGGCGTCGGCCATGAGGGTGTTGATGCCGGCGCCATCCTCGGCCGCCTGCTCCAGCGCCTGCTGCTGGAGCGCGCCCAGCTCGGACATCACGGCGAGCATGCCGTTGACGGCGTTGGTGACATACCGGGTGGGGTCGAGGGAGCGGACCTTGTCGGCGAGTCGGCGCCCCCAGGCGGCGCCGAAGGGCGAGCCGGTCTCGGGAATCTCGTTGCCGATCGAGTACATGATGACACTGGGGTGGTTGACGTCCTTGGCGACCATCGCCCCGATGTCCCGCTCCCACCACTCGGGGAAGTTCAGGCTGTAGTCGAACTCGCTCTTGCCGGACGTCCATACGTCGAAGGCTTCATCCACGACGAGCATGCCGAGGCGGTCGCAGGCGTCCAGCATCGCCTTGCTCATCGGCTGGTGGGACATGCGGATCGCGTTGAACCCGGCCTCCTTGAGGATCTCCACCCGGCGTTCCTCGGCGCGGGCGTAGGTCGCCGCACCGAGGACTCCGTTGTCGTGGTGCACGCAGGCACCGCGCAGCTTGACGGGCTCGCCATTGATCCGCAGGCCCTGCTCCGGGTCGAGTTGCAGCGAACGGATACCGAAGGCGACCTTCTCCTCGTCCACGTCCCGCAGGGCCACATGGCACTCGTAGAGGGCCGGCGACTCCGGACTCCACGGGGCCGGGAAGGGTACGTAGAGGCGTTGCCGGACGATCGCGGGCTCACCCGGCAGCAACGTCAGCTTCGAGAAGTCGTTCGTGACGACGGTTCCGGAGCCGTCCCGTATCTCCGTGACGACGTCGACCGTGCGGACCTCGATCGAGTCGTTGGCCACCTCCGTCGCGACCTCGACGACAGCGCGCGAGCCGTCGATGTCGGGGGTGGTGACCCGGACACCGTCGGGGGCGATGCGGACCACCTCGCCGACGAGCAGCCAGGTGTCGCGGTAGATCCCCGCACCCGTGTACCAGCGCGAGTCGCGGTGGGCGCGGGCCTCGACGCGGATCTCGTTGTCCTCGCCGAAGCGCAGGAAGCGGTCCGCGTCGATGCGGAAGTGCGAGTAGCCGTATGGCCGTTGCCCGGCGTAGTCGCCGTTGATGTACACGGTCGCGTCGCGGTACACGCCCTCGAACTCGACGAGGATCCGCTTGCCCCGGTACTCCTCGGGCACGGAGAAGGTCTTGCGGTACTCGAAGACCCCGCCGGGGAAGTAGGCGCCAGCGGCGCCCTCCATCGTGACCTCACCGTCCGGAGCCGCCCGCCGCTGATCGATCAGCGCGTCGTGCGGCAGCGTCACGGGCCGGAAGGGGACCACCTGACCGGACAACTCGGCGAAGGGATTGACCTTGGGCCGGACCTGCCAGTTGTCGTTGAAGGACGTGCGGATCATGTGGACTCCATGAGTTGTCGGCTCGCCGCAGCATGAGGCCGCGCACGCAGCCCGGCACGACGCGATACGCCGGCTCGGCGACCTCGCCTTGAGTGACCGCGATGTTTCGGCTTTGAAAATCTATCACTCAAAAAATTTGGGGACCAGGGTGAGCGCAAGCTCTCGTGAACAGCGCGCCCGGAGCACACTCAGGTGTCCTGCTGGAGCACTCAGGGCCCTTCGGGATCGCACGCGAACACCGCTACGGCGGTCCGGCCGACCACAACCGCGATCGCGGATCGCTTCGCCGGGCACCACACCCTGGTCACCAGCGCGGGCAGTGGGATCGGCGCGGCCGCCGTGCGGCGGTTCGTCGCCGAGGGCGCGCACTCACCGGGATCGCTGTGAACCGCGACGCCCTGAGGGCCGTCCGGCAGAGCATGGGCGAGGGCGCCGACGCGATCTCGGTCTCACCTGCCTTCCCGACGGCCAGGAAGCGATGGGCACCCAGGACCGGGGCCGCGCCCCCAGCGGCGACGGCCTGGCGGCAGGCGGACCGGCAGCAGCTATGGCGGTGGAGCGATGGGCGCGACGCGTGCTTCATGACTGACCAGAGTTGGCACGCAAGGCCACCTGGTCAGTCGGTGCCGTCGCCGCGGAGGAGCAGATCGAGCAGCCCGGGAAAGCGCGCCTCGAACTCCTCGCGGCGCAGCCGGTTGACCCGCTTGGGACCCTGGTCGCGCTGTTCGACCAGGCCGGCGCCGCGCAGGACCGAGAAGTGGTGGCTGAGTGCCGCTTTACCGACCGGCACGTCGAAGCTGCCACAGCTGCGCGTCCAGTCGGCGGAGCCCGCCAGCTCGCGGATCAGCTGGACACGCACAGGATCGGCGACCGCGGACAGCGCGGTCAGGACGGAAACCTCGTCGGGATCCGTGTGCACCGGCGCCGCACGGTGACTGCCGCCTGCAGCCTGCTTCGTCATGCCCCGCTCCCCGCCATGCGCAGCCCCTATGGGACACCCCACAGGAGTGCCCCAGCGGCTTGCCGAGTGTTCAATGAGTATCTTACAGTCCCAGTGTTCGCTTTCCATTGAACACTTGATCGAAGGGTGCGTTCCGCTTATGCGTGCAGTCGAGTTCCAGGAGTACGGCGGTCCCGAGGTGCTGAGGGTAGTGGAGACCGAAACGCCCGAGCCGGGGCCAGGCCAGGTGACCATCGACGCCGCCTATGTGGGCGTGAACTTCGCGGACCTCAAGGCCCGCGCCGAGGGGTACAGGGTGGAAGCGCTGCCCTTCCGTCCCGGCCTGGAGGTCTCCGGACGGATCCGCGCCGTCGGCCACGGCGTCGAGGGGCTGCGCCCGGGGCAGGAAGTCGCCGCCCTCGTCAACAGCGGCGCCTACGCCGAGGTGGTCGTCGCCGAGACCGCCACTGTCTTCCCGCTCCCCGAGGGCCTGGACCTGCGGACCGCGGCCACGCTTCCCACCGTGCTGCCGACCGCGCACGCCCTCCTCCACGAGGTGGGACGACTGCGCGCCGGAGAGACCGTGCTGGTGCACGGCGCCGCGGGAGGTATCGGCACGGTCGCCGGACAGTTGGCCCGGGCTGCGGGCGCCGGCGCGGTGTACGGCGTGGTCTCCTCCACGGCCAAGGCCGGGCACGCTCTCAAGCACGGCTACGACGAGGTGTTCACGACCGACTCCTTCCCCGACGACGTCCGCCGCGCCACCGGCGGCCGGGGGGTCGACCTGGTGCTCGACCCGGTGGGCGGCGACAGCCTTCGCCGCGGCCTCGACACGCTGGCGGTCTTCGGTCGCCTGGTGTCCTTCGGCAACGCGAGCGGGGCCGAGCCGTGGCACGTCGGGCAGCCCGAGCTCTACGCGCAGGGCCGTTCGGTGGGGGGCTTCTCCATCCTGGCTCTCGCGCAGTCGGCGCCCGAGGCGCTGCGCTCGCTCGTCGAGCGTGCCTTCCGTACGGTCACCGACGGCACCGTGAACCTCCCGGTCACCGCGGAGTTCCCGCTGGCGGACGCGGCCGGGGCCCATGACCTGATGGGCGGGCGCACGTCAACGGGCAAGCTGCTGCTGCGGATCGCCTGACTGAACACAACCGCTCCGGAAACAGTCCGGACGTGAGTCAGGGCGGAACGCCGACGCCAGGCGCCCCAAGAGCACCCGCACCTTGAACGCACCGGGACAACGTCGGCCCGCAGCGGCGTCCGTGCCACCGGCCTGCCCCTGGACGCCGCCTCTGCGAGGGAGATCCAGACCGAACTCACCCGCCGCAACGCCCGACAGGAACTCGGACAAAGTAATGCATGAGAGCAACGTGACCTGAGGGTTTGCCGAGGTCGTGGGAAAGGTACCCGCCCCTGGACTTGTGCTGGGAGGCGTGTGCGGAATCCAGTTCGGCGCGGCCTTCGCCCCTCAGGTGTATCCGCAGGTGGGTGCGGCGGGCGTCGTGTTCCTCCGGTTGCTGATCGCTGGTGTCCTTCTCTGCCTGTTGTGGCGCCCGCGGCGACAGACGTTGAACTCGACAAAGAGTGCCTGGGGGACGGTGATCGGCGCCGGTGCCCTGTTGGCGGCGCACCATCTCGCTTTCTACGAGGCGGTGAAGCACATCCCCCTGGGGGCCGTGGCGACCATCGAGTTTCTCGGCCCGTTCGCCATCGCCCTGGCCGGATCACGACGGGCGGCCGACCTGCTCCCGGCATGCCTGGCGGCCGGCGGTGTCCTCCTGCTCAGCGGGGGCGGCGTTCCCCTTGACCTGGGCGGCCTCGCCCTGGCCGCGTTGACGGCGTGCTGCTGGGCCGGCTACATCCGCGTCTCCTCCCGCATGGCGCGACGTCTCAGCGGTGGCCAGGGCCTGGCCACCCTGCGGTGGCCTGCGCCTCCGTGGCCGCCACGTTCCTGGGAGCCGGGAAGCGACGCACTTCGCACGTGAGCGCCAGGGGAGAACCGACACAGGCTGAAGATCCTTCCCGGACCGGGAGCAAGCACTCCGCAGTCCCGGTCGAGTAGCGCCCAGCGGGCGTCGGGCCGGACGGCGGCGCACCCCGGCGACCTCGCCCCGAGTGCGCGCAGTGTTTCCGTGATGAAAATCTATCGGTCAACAAAATTGACGGCTAGGGTCGCCACAGCTCTCGTCACCCGTCCCGACCAGGAGCCGAGCACCATGCAGACCCCTCACGCCTCGCGCCCCGCCTGCTGTGCGCCCCCGGCCGGCAGGACGGCCGCCCAGCCGGTGACCGTGCCGTCGGCCGACCACCGGGGTTCCCTGGACGGCATGGTCCGCGTCCCCGGTGGCAGATTCCTGATGGGCGCCGATGACGCCGAAGGGTTCCCCGCGGACGGCGAAGGGCCGGTGCGGTCGGTGCACGTCAGCACCTTCCACATCGACGCATTCGCCGTCAGCAACGAGAGATTCACGGAGTTCGTCGACGCCACGGGCCATGTCACCGAAGCCGAACACATCGGGTGGTCCTACGTGTTCGCGGGCTTCCTGCCCGCCGCACTGCGACGCGGGGCACCCCGCCCGGCTCGCACCCCCTGGTGGTGCGGGGTCGCCGGCGCCCGCTGGGACCACCCCGAGGGCCCGGGCAGCACGCTGGAAGGCCGCGAGAACCACCCGGTGGTGCACATCTCGTGGAACGATGCCGCCGCGTACTGCGCCTGGGCGAGGAAGCGGCTGCCCACCGAGGCCGAGTGGGAGTACGCGGCGCGCGGCGGCCTGGAACTGAAGCGCTACCCCTGGGGCGACGAACTCGACCCCGGCGGCGAGTACCGCTGCAACATCTGGCGGGGCACCTTCCCCACCAAGAACACCGCAGCCGACGGCCACCGGGCCACAGCACCCGTCGACGCCTTCGAGCCCAACGGATTCGGGCTCCACAACACCTCGGGCAACGTGTGGGAATGGTGCGCCGACTGGTGGGCCGTGGACCACCCGACCGGTACGGCGACCGACCCGAAGGGTCCCGCCACCGGCCAGGAGAAGGTCATCCGCGGTGGCTCACACCTGTGCCACCAGTCCTACTGCAATCGGTACCGCGTCGCCGCCCGTACCGCGAACACGCCCGACGGGGCGAGCGGTCACACCGGGTTCCGCTGCGCCCGGGACGCCGATACCACCGCGTGACCAGCCGTACGACCGACCGACGAAGGAGCACCACGGCATGAAAGCCATCATGGTGATGTTCGACAGCCTCAACCGGCACATGCTGCCGCCGTACGGCTGCGACTGGACCCACGCCCCCAACTTCGCGCGGCTGGCCGAGCGGACCGCCACCTTCGACAACTGCTACGCGGGATCCATGCCCTGCATGCCGGCCCGCCGGGAGATCCACACCGGGCGCCACAACTTCCTGCACCGCAGCTGGGGACCGCTGGAGCCGTTCGACGACTCGATGCCCGAGCTGCTCAAGCGCAGCGGCGTGCACACACACCTGGCCAGCGACCATCCCCACTACTGGGAGGACGGCGGGGCGACCTACCACGGCCGGTACAACACGTGGGAGTTCTTCCGCGGTCAGGAGGGCGACCCGTGGAAGGGGCACGTCGCCGATCCGCCCATGCCCGACGAGGACGTCAAGGAGCTACGGCTGGAGGGCTACCGGCAGGACTGGGTCAACCGGCTGTACATGCAGACCGAGGACCGTCACTCCCAGACACTCACCTTCGACGCGGGGCTGGAGTTCCTCCGCACCAACCATGCCGAGGACCGCTGGTTCGTGCAGATCGAGACCTTCGACCCGCACGAGCCGTTCTTCAGCCACCAGCAGTACAAGGACCTCTACCCGGAGGACTACGACGGCCCGCACTTCGACTGGCCGGACTATCGGCAGGTCACCGAAACGAACGCACAGGTCCAGCACGCCCGCCACGAGTACGCCGCGCTGCTGTCCATGTGCGACCAATCCCTCGGCCGTGTCCTGGACGCGATGGACGAACACGACCTGTGGCGCGACACACTGCTGATCGTCTGCACCGACCACGGTCTGCTGCTCGGCGAGAAGGACTGGTGGGGCAAGTCCGTACAGCCCTGGCACAACGAGCTGGTCCATCTCCCGCTGTTCGTCTGGGACCCCCGGGCGGGCGTCGCCGGCGAGCGCCGCGAGGCGCTCGTGCAGACCATCGACCTGGCCCCCACCCTGCTGGAGTTCTTCGGCGTGGACCGCCCCACCGACATGCAGGGCTCCCCACTTCCCGTCACCTCCGACGAACCGGTGCGTGAGGCAGGCCTGTTCGGCATCCATGGTGGGCACGTCAACGTCACCGACGGCCGGTACGTCTACATGCGCGCACCCGTCTCGGCCGACAACACCCCTTTGTACGAGCACACGTTGATGCCGACCCACATGCGCGGGCGCTTCAGCGTCGAGGAGTTGTCCGGCCTCGAACTGGCCGAGCCCTTCACCTTCACGAAGGGCGTCCGCACGATCCGGGTGGACGGACGGACCTTCTTCAACCCGTACCGGTTCGGCACGCTCCTCTACGACCTGCGGACCGATCCGGAGCAGCGCGCACCGGTGATCGACGACGCCGTGGAGCTTCGTATGGCGAGCCTGCTCGTCGACCTCATGCGCGCGAACGACGCCCCCGCGAGCCAGTACGAGCGCCTGGGCCTGCCTGCCGGCGGGCTGGTTACCGCCGCTCATCTCCTGGTGCGCACGCAACGCCACCAGGCCGAACTGGCCGCCGAGCCGCTCCCCAGGCCGGAGGACTTCCCCGCGGGCCGCTTCTCACTGCGCACTCCGATCACGGCGCTGGTCTCCGACCCCAGAGCCGTCGAGGTCCTGCGCACGCACGCCCCCACCCTGGTCGACACCGAGCTCCTCCAGACGATCGGCTCGACGTCCCTGATCTCCCTCGCCGCGCTGTCCGGCGGCATGTTCCCGACAGCGACACTGCGTGTGCTCGCGGAGGAGCTTACGGCGCTCTGAGGCGGTGCCCCCTACGCTACGTTTAAATCAACTCGTTGATTTGAATTTCGTGCCGCTTCACGCCCCACCGCCAGCCGACGGAGACCGCGTCCGATGAACCTCAACAGCCACCTCTTCCAGCGCCTGCTGCACCTGCCTCCAGCCACGACCAGGGATCTGGCCGTCGAGCACGATCTGCGCGTGCCGATGCGCGACGGAGCCGTGCTGCTGGCGGACCGCTGGACCCCGAAAAGCGGCGGCGACGGCCTGCCGACCGCACTCGTCCGCCTCCCCTACGGCAGGTCGGGCATGACCGCCGAGCCGATGGTCCGGCCGCTGGCCGAACGAGGCTTCCAGGTACTCATCCAGAGCACCCGCGGCACCTTCGGCTCCGACGGCCCCTTCGACCCCCTGCGGTGCGAGCGGGACGACGGCCTCGACACCCTCGACTGGGTGATCAAGCAGCCCTGGTTCGGCGAGTCGATGATCCTGGTCGGCGCCAGCTATAGCGGCTTCACCCAGTGGGCGGTCGCCGACGCCGTACCGCCCCAGGTCAAAGCCATAATCCCCGTGGTGTCCGAATCAGCCCTCACCCTGGACTTCCTCCGCAGCGACGCGTTCTCGTTGGAAACCCCGTTCAACTGGGGCGTCATGGTCGCCGGCCAGGAAGGTCGGTTCGCGATGCCGCGCCAACTGTTGGGGGCGAAGAAGACCCTGCGTGCCCTGAGCACACTGCCATTGAGCCAGGCCGACACCGCCGCCCTGGGCCATCGCTTCGACTACATCCAGGACATCCTCACCCATCCCACCGACGACCCGTTCTGGTCGGCGGCCGACCACCGCCACCGCGTCGCCAATATTACCGCGCCTGCCAGCGTGATCGGCGGCTGGTACGACATCTTCCTGCCCGGCCAACTCCGTGACTACCGCGTCCTGCAGGACACCGGGCGCTCCACCCCCCTCCGCCTCACCGTCGGCCCCTGGCCCCACACCTCCCTCGAGGTGGGCGGACTGTCGGCCCGCGAGGCGGTCGACTTCGGGCTCGCCCTGTGCCGGGGCGAACAGTCCGCCGAACGCGCCCCGGTGCGCCTGTTCGTCATGGGCGAGGGCAAGTGGCGCGACTTCCCCTCCTGGCCGCCGCCCGGATACGCGCCTCAGCGCTTCCACCTCCGGCCGGGCACCGCTCTGGCCACCGAACCGCCGCCCGCCGACGCGGCCCCCGACGGCTACCGCTACGACCCGGCCGACCCCACCCCCGCCCTCGGCGGCGCCCGCATGTCCTTCGCCGCCAAGGCGGGCTCCGTCGACCAGACGAAGCTGGAGGCCCGGCCCGACGTCCTGACCTACACGACGTCCGTCCTGGACCAGGACGTCGAGGTGATCGGCGAGGTCAGCGCGGAGATCTTCTTCCGCTCCAGCCTGCCGTACGCCGATGTCTTCGTCCGTCTGTGCGACGTCGACGAGAAGGGCCGTTCCGTCAACGTCTGCGACGGCCTGACCAGCCTTACCGATGCCGACGAACTCACCCGCGCGACCGTACGGTTGTGGCCGACGGCGTACCGCTTCAAGCGCGGTCACCGCATCCGCGTCCAGATATCCAGCGGAGCCTTCCCCCGTTACAACCGCAACCCCGGCACCGGCGAACCCCGCGCCACCGCGACCACCCTCCGCGCCGCCGACCAGCAGGTATTCCACGACCCGGAACGCCCCTCCGCGATCATCCTCCCGGTCCGGCAGGCGGCATGACGTCCCGCACTTGCACAGATGCCACCCCCCTAGAGGTAAATCACCTGATTGATTTAATAGGTCGCAGGACAACGCTCGAAACGTGCGAGGTACGGGCTTCGCCGCGCTCGACACCGTCGACGCCCTTAGGCCCTTCTCCGTCGCCAGCACAGCGCCGTGCCGGCGACGGCCGCCTGGCCCATCTCGACGTTTCCCCTGGCAGGATCGGCGTTCCGCCCCGACGGCCAGCCGGGTGGCGTGTCAGCCGACGGACTCCATCCGGCCACACCTTCAGCGCCCCTTGAAGAAAGATCCCTGTGCCGCTATTTTAAATAAGTCCCTTGATTTAAATGACGAGGCTCCCCCCATGATCCTCAGCCGTCACCTGGTCCAGCGCATGCAGCGCCTTCCCCCGCCTTCCCCAGAGCCGGGCGGCCCGACCGAACCATGACGCGAAGGCCACAACAGCAGCGAGCCCCACCCGCCCCGCCGGACGGCTACCGCTGCGCGAAACGCACCCTCCCCCCATGGAGATGCCCGATGAGTCAGCACGCCCCCCTCGTTCGTCTGCCACTGCCCACCAATGGGCCCCTGGAGCCCCCGGCCGACTGGAAACGGCTGCGCGAGCAGTGCCCGGTGGCCACCGTCGAACTCCCCAGCGGAGACACGGGCACCCTCCTGACCCGCTACGACCACGTCAAGACCCTCCTGTCGGACCCCCGCTTCTCCCGCCCCACCGCAGAGGACGCCGGCGCCAGGATCGCCCCGGAAGGGGCCGGCGGCGTGTCGACCAACAGCGACATGTCGCTGCCCGTCCCGCTCAAGGGCGACGGCCATCTGAGGTGGCGCCGCCTTGTGACCAAGTACTTCACCGCCAAGCGCATGACGGCACTGCGCCCCCGCATGGTGGACATGACCGAAGCCCTCGTCGACGACATGGTCAGAAGCGGTTGGCCCGCCGACCTCAAGGCCGCCCTCGGCTTCCCGCTGCCGGTCTACGTGATCTGCGACCTCCTCGGCGCACCCGCCGAGGACCGGGACCGCTTCTCCTACTGGTCCGACGCCTTCCTGAACGTCGACCGCTACACCAAGGAGGAGACCAAGGCGGCCTACACCGAGTTCGTGACCTACATGTCCGACCTCGTCGTAGCCAAGCGTGCCCAGCCCGGTGATGACGTGATCAGCATGCTGATCGAGGAGAGCCGGGCGGAGGACCAGGGACTCAGCGACCCCGAACTCGTCGGCACCGGCATGGGTCTCCTGGTCGCCGGCCACGAAACCACCGCGAACATGATCGGCAAGATGATCGCCGTGCTCCTGGCCGACCGCACCCGGTGGGAAGGTCTGCTGGCCAACCCCTCCCTGGTGCGCACCGCGGTCGACGAGGTGCTGCGCTCCGACGCCAACCTGGGCGGCTTCGGCGCCCGGCGCTACCTGACCGAGGACTTCGAGGTCGGCGGGGCGGTGCTGCCGGGCGGCACCACTGTCTTCTGCGCCCTGTCCGCCGCCAACCGCGACGAGCACGTCTTCCCCGACCCGGACGAGATGGACCTCACCCGCAGCCCCAACCCCCATCTCACCTTCGGCGCCGGAGCCCACTCCTGCCTGGGCCAGTCCCTGGCCCGCACCGAACTCCAGGTCGCCCTGGAGGTCCTGCTGCACAAACTGCCGAGCCTCGAACTGGCCGTACCCGTCGCGGAGTTGCAGCAGATCGAAGGGCTGACCGTCGGCGGACTGCGAGAGGTACCCGTGCGATGGTGACCCGCCCCGACGAGACCTCCGCGCCAACAACCGAGCCGACCGAGAAAACAACCAAGGGCACGGCCGAGAGGCCGGCCACGCAGAAGGGAGCGACCATGAAGGTCATCGTGGATGAGGACAAGTGCTGCGGCGCCGGGAGTTGCGTACTGGCCGCACCGGATGTCTTCGACCAGCGGGACGAGGACGGCATCGTCGTCCTGCTCGACCCTGAACCCGTCGAGGACCAGCATGCGGCCGTCCGGGACGCGGCTGCCGTCTGTCCCGCCGCCGCCATCACGCTCAGCGACGCATAGGGCGCCGGCCGCTCCCGCGGGACCCGCGGCAGGGCACGTTCAGGCAGCTTATGCGTGTGTGTGCCCTGCCTCTCCACGTCGTCACTCCGCCGGGATACCGAAACCGGAGACGCCGGGCTGGTTCGAGGCGCAGTCATCCCGCCGGAGTCGTTCAGGTGGAACTCTGCCGCATCGCCCGGCGCCGAGCGGCGGCACGGGACCATCGCGCCCCCTGCGCCGTCCGGTCCGTTCCGTCCAAGCACCATGATGGCGTTCGCCGCGTCGATGTCCCGTCCGGACAAGGGCGTATGACGACACCCCTCACGAGGCGTGGCACGTCTGGCGACGGTCATCGGAATCCGCCGTTCCTCGTACCTGCCGGTCGGGGCGTCGCGCCGTGCGGGGGTGGCACAGGGCTGGATCAGCGTCGAAGACACAGGCTGTGGGCCAACCGCTTGGATGTGGTTCCTCACCCGCGGCAAGGCACTTGCGCAGCGGCGACTTCTTGACCCTGTGGGCGTCGAGCGCACAGTCGGGCTGGACGAACTGCCGCTTGCCGCAGGTCGATTGCTGCTCTCCTGCCGTTCCGGAGGATCGGCGACGGGGTCAGGATGCCTGCGACGGGTCGGTGAGGAGCTTGACCTGGTCGGGCGAGTCATAGGCGACGTGCTCCACGCCCCACTTCTTGAGGATCTTCACGTAGGTCCCGTTGTCGACGATTTCCTTCATCGCCGCCTGCACGGCCGGGCCGAGCTTGCTGCCCTTCGGGAGCACGATGGCCTGCTCGACCGGCTCGTAGACGAACTTCTGCAGGACCAACGGAACGTTCTGGCTGGCGATCGCGTAGGCCATCGTGTCCTCGTTGGTTCCGGTGATCTCCACACGCCCGTTGGTGACGGCGAGGACCCGGGCCCCGTCGGTGGGGTAGGTCTTCAGCGTGATGTCCTTCAGGCCGGCTGCGGCGCAGTCTTTGTTCGCGTCCTTGAGTTGGTCGATGTAGTAGGTGCCCGCGACCACGCTCACGCTGTGACCGCACAGGTCGGTGGCCTTGTTGATCTTGATGTTGGTTCCCTCCTTCACGGCGAAGCCGGTGCCGATCGGGAACTGGGTCACGAAGTCGATCTGCTTGAGGCGGTCCTTGGTCACACCGAAGTCGGCCGTCGACGTCTGGTAGCGACTGCTGACGATGCCCGGGATGAGGGAGTCGAAGTTCCCGACCGACTGGTTCGTGAACTTCACGCCCATGACCTCACTGATCGCCTGGGCGAAGTCGGGCTGGATCCCGACGAGCTTGCCGTTCTGGAGGAACTCCTCAGGAGGGAAGTCGTTGTAGATCGCATTGGTGATCGACTTCCCCTTGTACTCGTCGGGGACCAGTGCCACCACGGAGTCGACGGGCTTCAAACCCCATGTGTCGGTTGCGGCGGAAGATCCGGAGCCGGACGCGGCGGTCTCGGCCCTTTCGCCGTTTGCGATGGGCTCGGGGTCGGCACACCCCGCCAGCACCAAGCTGGTCACCGCAGTGAAAGCGAGCGCGGCGATCGGGAGTCTGAACGCGGGCCGCCTGAATGTAGGCATGGACATGACGGGAACCTCCTGTGTAGGTCCGCGACGGTTGGCGAACGAGTGATAGGCGCGGGACTGGGCACGTGGAAAAAGCGCGCGAAACGGAGGGCCGCGGATCACAGGACCTTGGAGAGAAAGTCCTTGGTCCGCTGCACCTGCGGGTTGAGCAGCACATCTCGCGGATGGCCTCGTTCGACGACGACGCCACCGTCCATGAAGAGCAGCGAGTCGGCGACCTCACGGGCGAAACCCATCTCGTGGGTCACCACCACCATCGTCAGTCCGTCGCCCGCCAGGCCCTGCATGACGTCGAGGACCTCCCCGACCAGTTCGGGGTCGAGCGCGGAGGTCGGCTCGTCGAAGAGCATCAGCCGCGGCTTCATCGCAAGGGCACGGGCAATGGCGACTCGCTGTTGCTGACCTCCCGAGAGCTGTCGAGGGTAGGCGTCGGCCTTGTCCGCGAGCCCCACCCTGGCCAGCAACTCCAGTGCAGCTGCTTTGACCTCGGCCACCGGCTGCTTGAGCACCCCCACCGGCGACTCGATGACGTTCTGCAGCACGGTCATGTGCGGGAACAGGTTGAACGACTGGAAAACCATGCCGATCCGGGCCCGCTGGGCCGCCAGCCGCTTCTCCGGCAGCGTCACATAGCGGTGGCCCCGCTGGCGGTAGCCGATGAGCTCCCCATCGAGTTCGACCCTCCCCGCGTCTATCTCCTCAAGGTGGTTCAGGCTGCGCAGCAGCGTGCTCTTTCCGGAGCCCGAGGGACCGATGATGCACATGACCTCACCGCGCTCGACGGTCAGATCGACGCCCCTGAGGACCTCGTTCGCACCGAATCGCTTCCGGATGCCGATGGCCCGGAGCACGATCTCGCGCTCGGCCGGCCGATCGGTCGCACTTGTCGTCATCATGCCCTCCTGGTCTCGGGGGCCCGCATCCTCGCCTGGAGGCTGCCGAATGTTCGCTGAAGCCGCTGCCAGGGCGTCAGCGGCAGCTCACGGCGTCCCCCGCGGGCGTAATGGCGCTCGATGTAGTACTGCACGACGCTGAGCACGCTGGTCACGATCAGGTACCAGACGCTCGCGACGATCAGCAGCGGGATCGTCTGGAACGTCTGCTGGTAGATGAGCTGGGCCGAGTAGAGGAGTTCGGGCATCGAGGTGACGCTGACCAGCGCCGTCGACTTCAGCATGCTGATCAGCTGGTTGCCCGTGGGCGGGATGATCACGCGCATCGCCTGGGGCAGGATGATCCGCCGCAGCGCCCGCCTGTTGCGCATACCGAGGGCTACAGCCGCCTCCTGCTGACCGTGGTCGACGGATTGGATGCCGCCGCGGACGATCTCCGACATGTAGGCCCCCTCGTTGAGGGCAAGGCCCAGCAGCGCGGCGACGAACGGAGTCACCACGACGTTCGCGTCACCGGACCACAGCACCGGGCCGACCAGGGGAATCCCCAGCTCGATCCTCGGGAACAGTGCGGCGAGGTTGTACCAGAAGATGATCTGGACGAGAAGCGGCGTCCCCCGGAAGAACCAGGTATAGGCCCAGGCCATCGACGAGAGGATGGGGATCGGCGACAGCCGCATCACCGCGGTGAGGATGCCGATCAGAATGCCCAGCGCCATCGACAACGCGGTGAGCTCAAGGGTGCGCAGGAGGCCCTTCATGATGCTTTGGCTGAAGAAGTACTGGCCCACGACGTCCCACTGGAGATTGGGGTTCGTGAACAGCATCTTGATGATGCCCCCGGCGCACAGCGCGACGAACACGACCAGAACCCACCAGCCGGGATGTGCACGGTGCGCGACGCGCGCCTCGGCCTGGCGTTCCGACGCGCGTGAGGTATCGCTGACCGTGGCACTCATGGCGCGGTCCCCCGTTGCGAAAAAACGTGCATCGTTCTCTCCCATCACTAGAGCTGTTCCGGCGCTGACGAATCATCAGGAGTACGTCGAGTCCAGGGCAGACCCCTACGCGCTTCGGCACGCGTACGAGAACGGCCGGCACGGTGCCGGCTCGGCGCGCTACCGCGCTCTTCTCAGCCCCTGCGGGTGGTGATCTCCTCGGTGAGCTACGGGACGACGTCGAAGAGGTCGTCGACCATGCCGTGGTCGACGAGGTCGAAGATCGGGGGCTCGGCGTCCTTGTTGATCGCCACGATCGTCTTCGAGGTCCGCGTACCGGCGCGGTGCTGGATCGCACCGGAGATGCCGGAGGCGATGTACAGCTGCGGCGAGACCGACCTGCCGGTCCGGCCGACCTGGTTGGCGTGCGGATACCAGCCGGTCCCCACCGCGGCGCGCGAGGCACCCACGGCCGCGCCGAGGGAGCCGGCGAGGGCCTCGACGCAGTGGGTCGGTGGAGGCTGCGGCCATCAGAACACCCCTCTCAGCGTTGGGCGTGGGTAGGCGCAGGACCAGGGCGCCGGGGAGGTCACTGCCGGATTCCGCGTTCTGGAAAACCGCGGCGAGTTGGAGACCATCGTGGAGCAGTGCGTCCGGTCGCGACATCTACGGACGATGGAGATCTGCGCCCTGGTTTCCACAATTGTCGAAGGCTGCTCGAAACGAGCTCGGTGGTATTCATCCGGAAACAAAGGGGTTACCGACGTCGCGGCCTGGGGCCGCCGTGCAGAAGCGCAGTCGGGTCAGCGCATCCCCGCTCAAGGTCCGAGGATCATGCCGCCGTCGTGGGCGCTTCCGGTCGCACAACCCCGTCCACTGCCTGCGCTACCTCGCCTCGCCGGTGCCGGTGCCGGTGCCGGGGACGCGGTGGGCGTGGGCAGTCGGGCTCGTCACGTCCATGGCGAACGGCAGGTGGTGGAAGTCCGCGAACCTCTCCCGCAGTGCTCGTGGCGGGGCTCGGCTCGACGGGCAGCCGCATTTCGGCCCTGGCCGACAGGTCCTACATCCAGGCACCGGCCGCGTTGACGACGTACTCGGCGGCCCGTACTCCGGCAGCGACCTCTCCTGGAGGCCGAGCCGGCCGTCCCGAGGCGAGAGGACCGCAGCAGCCAGATCGGCGGGGTGCGGCTCGGGGTGGGGGTCGGTCGCGTTCGTACGGCTCGATCCTGTGCGCGTCCGCCCCGTGCTGCCGCTGGGTGCCGAAGTGCGCGGCAAGGTGGTCGACGTCCTCCGGCCCGGCGCCGAGCGGGTAGTGCTCCCGCCGGCCTCCGCGTCACCGCCTGTCTGCCGGCCTACGTGAGCACCGCCCGCGTCGCGGCCGCGTCAGAAAAGGGGCGGGCCCCGGCAGTCCCGGAGGAAGGGACTGCCGGGGCCCGCGCCGGTGCGGCGGCCGGATCAGGCCGCCGGCCAGGGGGCACGCTCCGGCCGCTCAGGGCGCTTGACGGTCAGGGGGCTGGTGAACCGGATCAGATTCCACACCGTGCCCACCTTGTCGTTGGTCCCCGAGGCGCGGGAGCCTCCGAACGGCTGCTGTCCGACGACGGCACCGGTCGGCCTGTCGTTGATGTGGAAGTTGCCGGCGGTGTATTTCAGGACATCGGCGGCCTGGGCGATCGCTTCCTCGTCGTCGGCGAAGACCGCGCCCGTGAGCCCATAGGCAGTGGACTCGTCGACGAGCCGCAGGGTCTTCTCCCAGTCGGCGTCCTCGTACACGTGCGCGGCCGTGACGGGTGCGAAAAGCTCCTCGGTCATGAACGGCGAGTGCGGGTCACCGACCTCGATGAGGGTGGGGTCGACGAACCAGCCCACCGAGTCGTCGGTGGTGCCGCCCACGACCACCAGGTTCTGGGCCCGTGCCCTCGCCAGGGCCTCGGCATGCTTGGCATGCTGGCGGGCGTTGATGACGGCGCCGATGTGGGTCCGCGGCAGGGTCGGGTCACCGACCACGAGGCGCCGGGTCAGCTCGACGAGCCGCTCCTTGAGGGCGGGCCACAGGCTGCGCGGGATGTACAGCCGCGACGGTGCGGAGCACTTCTGCCCCTGGTAGTCGAATGCCCCGTGGACGCAGGCCACCGCAAGGGGGTCGACGTCGGCCGAGGGGTGGGCGATGATGAAGTCCTTGCCGCCGGTCTCACCGACCACACGCGGGTAGTTCCGGTAGCCGTCGACGCTCTCGCCCACGGTCCGCAGGATCTGCCGGAAGGTGGCGGTGGAACCCGTGAAGTGGACCCCGGCGAGGTCCCGGTGGGTGAGGGCGGCCGGACCGAGCTCGGCGCCGCTCCCGTGGACGACGTTCACGACCCCGTCGGGCAGGCCGGCCTCGCGCAGCAGTTGCAGGGACAGGTGCGCGGTCAGCGCGGCGCTCTCGGCCGGCTTCCACACGACCGTGTTGCCAAGGAGAGCAGGCGCGAACGCGAGGTTGTTCGTGGAGACGAAGTTGAACGGCGAGACTGCGAGGACGAAGCCCTCCAGGGGCCGGTAGTCCACGTGGTTGCGGACGCCCTTCGGCGAGAAGGGCTGTACGTCGTACATCGCCCGCATGTTCTCGACGTTGGCACGGATCAACTCGGCCGTCTCGGCGACCGCGTCGCCCTCGGCCTGTTCCCGGGTCTTGGACAGTTCGAGCATCGCCGCGGCGGTGAGCCGCTCGCGCCACGGCCCGCCGCTCTCCAGCATGTCGGCCGCCCGCAGGAACGGTGCCGCGCGCTCCTCCCGGCCGAGCCGGCCCCACCAGCGCGAGGTGTCGGTCGCCGCCGCGACGGCCTCGGCCACGTGCTCGACCGAGGCGTAGTGCACCTGCCCGAGTCCGACGGCATGCTCGTGGGGGGTGACGACGGGCAGGGTGCGTCCGGTGCGGACCTCACGGCCTCCGATGAGGTTGGGCACGTCGTAGTCGGCGGCGCGGACCTCGGCGAGAGCCGCGGCGGGTTCGGTCATGGCAGGGCTCCGATGGCGGTGTCGATCCGGTGTGGCTCGACCCTAGGAGCGTCGTACGCCTCTGGGCTTCGGCGGCGGTGTGGAATCTTCGACCGGCCTTCATACACTTGTCGAATCGGCCAGGTCCCCGGGTTGTGAAGCCGGTGCACGGGCCGACGGAGGAAAAGAGGAAGCCTTGATGGAACCGGTCAACATGCAGGCCGTGGTGGACGACCTGGCGTCCGCGGTCGGCCTGTCGGTGCTCATCGAGGACATCGACCAGCACCCCGTCTGGTGGAGCACCCGCGGTGCGGTCGACGGCACGCGGATGAGGACGATTCTCGACCGGCGCGTGGAGCCACCCGCCGCCGCGGTCGTGCGGCGGCTCAAGCTCACCCAGGCGACGAAGCCGGTGCACACGCCCGCGATACCCGAGGCGGACATGTGGGCGCGGTGGTGCATGCCGGTCCGGCACGAGGGCAGGGCGATCGGCTTCCTGTGGGTCCTTGATCCGGACGGCACCCTGACCGAGGACGACCTTCCCGCGCTGGTGGACTGCGCGGAGCTCGCCGCCGAGGCGATGGCGAAGACCCGCCGATCGGCGGAGCAGCGGCACCGGCAGCGCGACGAGCTCATCGATCGCCTGCTCCGTGCCCCGGACGAGGACGCCGCACGTGAACTCACTCGTCTGGAAAATCTGCCGTCCGATGCGCGGGTGCAGGTCGAGGCTCCGCCGGCGGCGGGCGGCTGGCCACTGCCCGGTGCCATGAGCGCACACGTCGTGGGCAGCCGCGTACGGAACGCGACGAGCGGCGGCGCGGTGCCGCTGGCTGAACTCGGTGAAGCGGTGCGCCGGGCGGCGGCCACCCGCCGGGCCGCCGCCGCCGGCGCGCGACTGGACAGCGCCTCGTGGGACGAGCTGGGAGCCTGGCGGTTCATTGTGGAGGCTTCCGACTCCCTGACCGTCGCGCAGGTGCACCCCGGCGCCGAGGCGCTCCTCGACCAGCCGCGCGACGACCTGATGACGACGGCCCGCGTCGTCCTCGACCACGGTGGAGAGGTCACCGCGGCGGCCGAGGAGTTGCACGTCCACCGCACCACGCTCTACTACCGCCTGAACCGGATCACGGAGCTGACGGGCGTCGACCTGCGGTCCGGGGCCGGCCGGACCAGCCTGCAGCTGGCACTGTGGCTGGCCGCTTATCGCAGCGTCGGCGAATAGGGCGCCGCCCGGCTTCGTCATCGGCTTCGGCTTCGACACGGGATTCGACAGAAGTCGAACACCCTGGAAATCTCTCCTCTCCGCCGTGGATGCGGCCGCCGGACGGCCCGACCTACCGTCAGCTGGCATGAGAACCGACATCGTCGTTATCGGCGGCGGAGCGATCGGTGCGGCCGTCGCCTACTACACGAAGATCCTCGATCCAAGCGCCGAGATCACCGTCGTGGAACGCGATCCCCGCTACGACCTGGCGTCGACCCCTCGGGCGTCGGGCGGAGTGCGGCGGCTGTTCCACCTCCCGGAGAACATCGAGCTGTCGAAGTACAGCATCGACTTCTTCGAGGAGTTCCCCGAGACCATGGCGGTCGACGGCGTCGAGGCCGGCATCGGCTTCAAGAAGAACGGCTACCTGTTCATCGTCCCGCCCTCCGAACGCGCCACGCTGCAAAGGAACTTCGACACCCAGCTGGAGCAGGGCTGCAACGTGGTCTGGCTCGAACCGGACGAGCTGAAGCAGAAGTTCCCGTCCATGTACGTCGACGACCTGGGCTGTGCCGTGCACTCCCCCGACGACGGCTGGCTCGACCCGCACAGCGTGCTCATGGGCTTCCGCAACAAGGCGAAGTCGCTCGGCGCCGAGTTCGTGGCGGACGAGGTGACCGGCCTGATCCGCGAGGGCAGCCACGTCACCACCGCCGTACTGAAGTCCGGGCGGCGGATCACAGCGGCCCAGTTCGTCAACGCGGCCGGCGCCTGGGCGAAGGACGTCTGCGCGATGGTCGGCGTCAAGGTGCCCATCGAGCCGCTGCGCCGCTTCGAGCACTACTTCGAGTCCCAGGACCCGATCGAGCCGCTCCCCTACCTCAAGGACACCCAGCGCCTCGCCTTCCGCCCGGAGGGCGGCGGCTACTCCGGCGGCGTGCCCACGCTCGAAGAGCCGCGCGGCTACAACTTCGACATCGACCGCGGCTACTTCGAGGACGCCGTGTGGCCCGCGCTGGCCCACCGCTTCCCGCAGTTCGAGCGCACCCGCTGCACCAGCACGCTGCCCGGTCTGTACGACCAGAACGACTTCGACGGCAACGCGATCATCGGCCCAGGTGCCAACGGCCTCGCCAACTTCCACCTGGCCGTCGGCTTCTCCGGCCACGGCCTGATGCACGCGCCCGGCTGCGGCCGCGCGATGGCGGAGCTGCTGGTGAAGGGGTCGTACCAGACGATCGACCTCACCCGCTTCGGCTGGCAGCGCCTCGTGGACGGAACCCCGCTCCGCGAGCAGGGCATCATCTGAATCGCCAAAGGAGTCAGTGAAGTTGAAGTTCGACTACATCGTCGTCGGCGCCGGCTCCTCCGGCTGCATCCTGGCCGCGCGCCTCACCGAGGACGCCACGACCAGGGTCCTGCTGGTGGAGGCCGGCGGCTCCGACCGGACCCTGTTCATCACCATGCCGGGCGGTCTCCCCTTCGTCTACCAGAACAAGCGCATCGGCTGGGGCTATCAGTCAGGCCCCGAGCCGCACCTGCACGGCAAGGTGATCGACGAGAAGGCCGGCAAGGTCATCGGCGGCTCGTCGTCGATCAACGCCATGATCTTCAACCGCGGCAACCCGATGGACTACGACGGCTGGGCGGCCGACGGCCTCAAAGACTGGGACTACGCCCACTGCCTGCCGTACTTCCGCAGGATGGAGACGTTCGAGGACGGCCCGGACGCGTTCCGCGGCGGCGACGGCCCACTGCGCATCAGTCGCGCCAAGGCCGAGCACAAGCTGTACGACGCGTTCCTGCGCGGCGGCGAACAGGCCGGCTTCGACGTCACACCGGACCACAACGGCCACCGGCAGGAGGGCCTGCACATCGCGCAGTCCTTCATCCACGACGGCGTACGGTGGAGCGCCTCACGCGCCTACCTCCGCCCGGCGCTGCACCGCCCGAACCTCACAGTGCTGCCGAAGGCCCTGGTGACGCGAGTGCTCGTCGAGAACGGCACCGCCGTCGGCATCGAACTCGCCGGACCGGACGGGCCGCGCCGGGTCACCTGCGAGCGCGAGGTCATCCTGTGCGCGGGCGCCGTCAACACGCCCAAGCTGCTGATGCTTTCGGGCATCGGTCCTGCCGACGATCTGCGCGAGGTCGGCGTCGACGTGGCCGTGAACATCCCCGGAGTGGGCCGCAATCTGCAGAACCACCCCGGTGTGGACCTTCAGTACGGCACCCGCCACGAGGACTCCCTCACCGCCGAGTTGGGCATGCTGGGGCGGGCCAGACTGGGCGCGGAGTGGCTGCTGCTGCGCAAGGGCCTCGGCACCACCAACTTCTTCGAGACCGGGGCGTTTCTGCGCACCCGCGACGACGCCGACTTCCCCAACATGCAGTACGAATTCCTTCCGCTCACCCGGCAGTTGAGGAACGGCAGGCTGGTGCCGGTGCCCGGCTTCCAGTTCTGGATGGACCTCTCCCGTCCCAAGAGCCGCGGCTACGTGAAGCTGTGTTCGAAGAACCCGGCGGACGCGCCCCTGACGGTGTTCAACCACTACGAGTCCCCAACGGACCTGAAGGACATGATCGACGGCGTACGGCTCGTCCGGGAGCGGTTGCTCCGCCAGCCCGCTTGGCGGAAGTTCGCCCCGGTGGAGCTCAACCCAGGCCCGGAGGCGACCAGCGACCGCGACATCGAGGCATTCGTCCGAAGGGCCACGGGCACCTCCTACCACCCGTCCGGCACCTGCCGCATGGGCATCGACGCGGACGCCGTCGTCGACGGCGAGGGCAGGGTCAACGCCGTGCCGGGCCTGCGCATCGCCGACGCGTCGATCATGCCGCGGGTCATCACCGGCAACCTGAACGCCCCCGTGATGATGATGGCCGAGAAGATCGCGGACCGCATACGCGGCAGGCTCCCGCTGGCGCCGTCCGACGCACTGCCCTACCGGGCGACGCGATAGGCAAGGGCGGTCGGACGACAGCCCTGCACTGACACGGCAAAATTCGACCCGGATTCGACCCGGCGTACGTTCTTCGGACTCAGAAACAGGCTCTGACCTGCGAGAAGACCAACCGGCCGCAATACTCGGCCACTACGCCGGGTTCTATCCGAGACAGGTCCCCAATGCCAGGCGACGCCGGGATGATGCGAATCGCGGTCAAGTCAGCGGACGAGGCGGCCTCCATGTCGGGCATGGCCCCGAGCTGACACGCCCCACCCTCGCCCTGAACCAAGATCCGGACCATGGACGGGCCAGCGTCCGCCACCCAACCTCCGCATCCCGCATCGGCACTGGTCAGAGACACACAGGCGGTGCACCACCAGCAGACCAAGAATCTGATGCACGTCAGCGTTACGGACCCCCGCTGCCGAAGCTGCAACGAGCACCGATCGCATAATCCGTACAGGTCAGGGGCCTTGGATTCCTATACCACCAGCAATGTTCTCTCGATCCAACGCCCGCCACTGCCCAGCACGAGACCCTGGCGCCGGGTTAGCGGCTAGCCCTGCGCTTCGGCTCGTCACACACCTTCGACAGCACCTGGATGACTCTCGATCCATGCGAGCCCTCCGAGGTCCAACTGACGGCGGGCGCGAGTGACAGCCACATAGGCGAGGCGCGCGTTGATATCACTCACGGGCTCCGGGATCGGACGGCCGCTGTCGTCCTGGCGGTCGCTGTCCGGCGGCGGGGGAAAGTCGTCGGCGATTCTGACTTCGGGCCACTCCCTGCCTTTTGCCTTGTGCGCCGTGGAGACCGTGACCTCGGCTTTGCTCTCGTCGGTCAGCTCGCCGACGGCGGCAATGATGGCTTCGGGACCGTGCGTGTCGACCAGTTCTACGAAGGGCTGAAGGTCTCGCCCTGCCGGATCATGCTCCGCATAGTCCTGCAACTCACCCCAGGAGGCGAAAAGAACCAGTTCAGGGTGGGAAGTGCGACGACCGTCCTTGAGGTCTTGGGCAGCGAGCGCCAGCGCGACAAGAGTCTGTCCACCTCGTGTCAGAGCCACCCGACGACCTGCTTCCAACTGCCTCAAAACTTCAGTCATGGCGCCAATGTTGGTGCGGCACAGCACCGCGTCCGGACAGGCGACCGGGCCGACCTTCGTCGGAATCGTGTCGGTGCCGGTCAACCGGATCGGCGCGTCGGTGAACGCGAGCCAACGGTTGGCCTGTTCGGCGAGGAGAGGGCCGAAGCGAAAGGAACGGACCAAAGTGAGGTGGGTGGCGTCGAAGCCTGTCATCACGTCCCGGGCACCGCGCCACCCGTAGATGGCCTGGGCGGAATCGCCGACCATCACCAGCTGGGCGTGGCCGCGTTGAGCGGCGAAGACCTGCTCAAGCACAGGGTTGGTGTCTTGGGCTTCGTCGAGGAACAGGAAGTCGGCGTCGATCTTCGGTTCGGTCAGGGCCCACATCTTCAAGTAGTGGTCGTGCTCGAAGCGCACCACACCTTCCTCATGATTCCGTAGATCTGTCCAAGCCTTCCCGGCGAACGGCATGACTGCGGCGGCGAGTTGGGCATGCTCAGCCGGTGTTCCAAGTCTGCGCAGGACCGGTACGTGGTGGGGTGCCAGAGCCTGGTCGGCGGACTGGCAGAAGCGGGTCACTGTACGCAGCACGGCGTGGGACAGCGCCCTGTGGCTGATCTCGTGGTCACCGATACGGACGGGGGACCTGATGCCGAGGGCCTGTCCGATCCGCCACGCAGGTTGGCGGGGACTGCTGAGGCGGCGAGCGAAGCGGTGGCCAATGGCTGCATAGGCCGTCGCATGCGCGGTCTTGCACAGCACGGAACGCGGGAATCGGCTTGCCGCGTCGGTAGCGATGTCCTTGTTGAAGGCGAGGTAGCGGCCACGGCGGTCGGTACTCGCGGCAAGCAGGCACAGTGTGCTGGTCTTCCCGGTGCCTGCGCCGGCTTGCAGCACCAGGTGTTGACCGTCGCGGAAGGCGTCGACGGCGTGGGTCTGTTCGTCAGTGAGTGTGTGCAACAGGAGCTCCGCGAATGAGATGGGCTAAGGGGTCGGTTGTGAGCTGTTCTCGTCGTGTGAATGCAGGGAAGCCGGGTCGCGGCTGCGCAGCAGGACGTGGGCCGCGCAGGCCAGCACGTCTTCAGGTGCGTGGTGGGCGAGGAGGTTCGTGAGTTGCGCGGTCAGTTGCCGAGTGCGTTCCCGCTCGTTCCGTTGAAGAGCCGCTACGACGGCCCGGCCGAGGAAGACTCCGGGCTTCTGCCCCCGGGCTGCCGCAGCCTGACGGACCGTCGAGCACGTGGTACGAGGAAGGGCGACATGGAGCAGAACTTGGCCGGACCGGTCGGGGTAGTGAGTTGTGAGCACGTCGATGGGCAGGAGTCGATCAAGCTCCCCGCGAAGTGACCGCAGCGCCTGGCCGGGCGACTTGGCGTGGCGCACGGTCATCAGCCGGGTGTGGTCGGCGTTCGCTGCGAGCGGCACCGCACGGCAGGCTTGCTGAAGCTCTCCGCGTGTGACTGGCCTGGTCAGGATGATCTCAACAGCGTGTTGCCGTCTCATCGCCGGACCGCCTTCCGCGCCTCACCGTCCGGGTGTGGTCGGCGTCCATGGGTAGGAAGCCGAGGGTTCACGTAGGGATGGTGGACGAGCGGGTCGAAGGGCTCCCAGTCGGTCAGTGCGAGATCAGCTGCCGTCGGGGCGGCGGCGTGCTGAGGGCAGCGCTGCGTGCGCCAGCGCAGTTGCTCGGCGTACGGCAGGGAGGAGAGGTCGTAGAGAGCCATCACCTCAGCAGGAAGGGCGAGCTGTCCTTGCGTGGCTGTCGCAGGAACCAGAGTCCAGACACCTGCGGGGCCGTCTGAAGCAAGCATCGTGCGGGTGCAGCGGTCTCGGTGCCGTGTCTGGGCGACGCACCGGATCTCGTCCACGGAGCGTGCGGCGAGGTAGCGGACGTACAGGATCTGGACGATGGGTCTCGCGGGTCGGCAGGCCTCCTGCTGTACCGCCGGCCGTTCCGAGACTGCGGCCGGAATGAAGGCGCCCGCGTTCGTCAGGCGACGCGTGTTCACCGCCAACGCCCGCCGCAGTCCGGTCAGGGTGGGCGCGATGACGGAGGTGGCGCCGCGGGCGGGGCAGATGACGGCGTGGGCCAGTCGGCACCAGGCGCTGCCGTCCCCTGCGGGAAAGGCGAGGCCGGAACTGACGTGCCAGCGGTAGTCAGCGGGGACCTCGGCCACCGGCAACTCCCGCGGATGCAGCCGGACGGGGCAGTCACGAACTCGCTGATACCACTCGACAGGGTTGCCGCACTCGCGGCAACGGTCGCGCTGGGCGCAGCGCAGAAGTCGGGTCGGGCTGTCGGGATCGACACGCAAAGAGCGTCGTCGGCGGCCCTGAACGGAACTACTGTCGCAGTGTCGGCGTGTGGATGATGAGTACATGCGCGTGAAGGTGCCAGGCAACACACCGCGCGAGCGACGCTCAGGCCGATGGGGTCCACCGAACGGCCCCATCTACGGCTACGCACATTCGAGGCATCGACCAAACGTTCGCGTCGACCTACCTGATCGGGTGATCGCCGAGCAGGCCCCGGAAGTCCGTCAGTCGTCCGTCCGTCGGGGCAGTTCGTGACCACGACAGAGGGCACCGAAGAGTTCGTCGAGAGGTGTGCTGAGCGCGTGAGCGAGGGCGTGCCAGGTGTTGAGGGTGCCGACGGTGCGACCTTGCTCGATCTCGATAAGGGTCCTTCTGGCCAGGCCACTCCGGGCGGCCAGCTCGTCGTACGTCCATCCCCTCCCCGCGCGCAGCCGGGCGAGCTCTAGACGCAGAGCGTCGAAGTCCGGATCGGGCGGGAAGATCGTCACCTGACCATCCGACGGTGCAGACACCTGCCCTGTCAGTGCAGACCTCTGCCCTAATTTCCACTGGCGAGCGACTCAGCGGAGGGCAGGGGTCTGCACTAGCGTGTGCGGCTGATCCCAGCCCGACGGGGCCCGCGTGGAAATGACAGGAGGAGCACACGCGCCATGAGGCTCCACTTCACCCATCCTGGAGTGCGGCGCACGTGGACAGTGGAATTGCGCCCACAGCCTGGCGGCCCGGTTCTCGTGTGCCAGCAGTGCACCCACGGCAGCCGACCGCTCGACGGCCCCTCGGCTCGCGCCGAGGCCCTGGCCCACCTGGCCCTGCACGCACGCAGGTCCCCAGTGCCGACACATCTGCGGACATGCCAGTGCCACGAGCGGGGCTGCTGTTGGCACCGCCGCCATCGCGGATGCCAGGGTCCCGTCCGGCTCTTGCTGGCGCGCGAGCGGGGCGGACGGCTGTGGCGACTCACCGACGCGTGCACCGCGTGTGCCGCAGCCACCCCGGAAGCAACCGTGGTCCCCGACGTGATCCTGACCGCCGCGGCTACGACGTCCGGACGAGCAAACACTCGACGGAGGCGATACCCGAAAGGGCCCGACAGCCAGACCCGGGTACGCGAGATGCTCAACTATCTCGCCGCGGCCCTGCCTGCCGAAACGGGAGCCGACGCCCGCATACTCGCTCTGCAGTGTGCACTGCGCATGAACGAATCAGCTCAAGTAAGGCTGCCTCATGGAGTGCTGCGCAGCCTTCGACTCGCATCTGCCACTGATTCGTGGCATGAGCTCAACGAAGCAGGACTTCTGCGCACACTTCCTTCCGACAAGCGCGCAGTTGCAGTTCAGATTCTCGACGCGGGCCTACTCACTCAGCACCCGGCTCGGCCCGACCGGATCCGCGCCGCCGACTGGGCAATGCGCAGCGTCTGCCGCGCACGCGCCAGTTCCATCCCGCTCCTTCAACTCGCCGCCCTGTTCCTCGTCGCCCGCACTACCCGAGGAAGCGATCACGGAATGACAGACATGGACCAGATCGCGCGAGAGTGCGGGCTTCCTGCCGCCGCGCTTCCTTCGCTACTCAACCAGTTGGTGGAGGCCGGGGTCCTCACGACCTGGCATGTGGCACCCGAAGCGGGAGACCTCTCGTGGACGCTGGGACCGAATGGCATTTACCCCGAGTCCGTCACCAATGAAAGCAACTGATTACCCGGGACGCTTACCGATCCGCCGTGTCGGGCGCTGTGTGGCACCATACGTTGCGACGCCGCAATGCCTCAGGCCAGTTGGGACGAGACCTCGTTCCCGGCCGATGTTGTGTTAGCCGTGAAGATGTCACCGCGGGGCGCCTGCCGCTTGCGCAAGCTCAGGGAAAGCTTCCTCCCATACCTCGCGGAGATGGCGGCTCACCAGCCTTCTCAGCACTGGCCATTGCGCGAGCAGCAAGTCCTTGTTGAGGAAACGAATCAGATCCTGGCGCTGCCCTTCGGCAAGCACGATTCGATAGAGACTCATGCACGCCTTGGGCCGCTCGACAGAAAAACTGCTAACTCCGGACCAGACCACATGCAGCGGCAGATCGACGACACCTTGAGAGGGGCCGACGAGTTCGACCAGCGTTCGTGGTAGGCGGTTGCGGTAGCGCGCCCGCAGTACTTCCGCAGGGGAGATCCGGTCGGCGCCTCCGGCGTCTTCCATCAGCTGACCTTCCTCCATGTCGTGGGTCCGAGGGCAAACGACCTCAAGTCGAATCGTCCCTTTGGTCGATCGGCCTCTCCGACCATCGAACCCGCAATCCGCGTGTCGCGGGAGCCGCCGTCGCGCCTTCAGCTGGCCGACCGAACCCGACGACCGCTGGCGCCGGTCATGTTCATGCGCCAGGTCAACATCCTCCTGCTCACTCCGTACCGAAACATCGCCACCTCAGGACTCAGCCCTCTCCTGGCGACGGACCACGCTGCCTCGTTGGTGATCAGCAGGTTGCCGGCCAACCAGTCCGCTTCTTCTTCGATCTCTCCGTCCCAGTGCCGACAACCGCGGACATCGAGCGCCGGACCGGGCGGATGCATCAAGAGCGCATGGGCGATTTCGTGGCCGGTCGAGCTGTTTTGACGCCCCGGGTCGTGGGAGTCGTTCACCCAGATCTGCCGCCGTGTCTCTGCATGCACAGTGAGTGCGCTCACGGCTTCCTGCTCGGTGGTGAGAAGTCGCTCGATCCGAGCGTCGTCCACTATCGCGGAACTGAATGTCTTGACCGGGATCGCCAAGTGTTCAGCGAGCCGTGCCGGCGCAAGCGGCGAGGCGGGGTGCAACCCCAACTCTCTCCGCATCTGCACCGCCAGGCGGTTGGCTTCAGCCTTGAAGCCGTGACGCAACGACATAGGGAGCTCCCCTACTCCGGCTGATCAGTCACCAACTGTTTGTAGGCGACGGCGATCAGGGCTTCGAGAGCTTCCGCAGCCTCAGGCGTGAGGTTGCGGTCGCCCCGCAGATGCGTAGCCACCTTGGTCAGCGTGTCCTGACTACGCGGCTCATCGGTCCGGCGAACAAAGTCGTCCGCGCTCAGGTTCGCCCATGTGACAAGGGCTGCGAGTCCGTCCACGTCCGGCCTGCGCCCCTGGGCCAGCCGCGTCAATGTCGATGCGCTGACGCCTGCTTCCTGAGCTACGTCCTTCCAGAGAAGACCTCGCTCCTGACGCGCGTGGTCCAGGGCCGTGTGAAACGCGACCGCGTCAAACCGTCCTGCTGCATTCCGCTCGCTCATGATCTCCTCCTCTCACCCGCATACTTCCACATCAGGTACCACTTGCGAAAGTCGAAGTGAGACCCTACCCTTCCAATTGCAAGATCGATAGCAGTACCGATCTCGCAATCAGGTAGTTCTCCGATGAATGGTGGTGGCGTCATGGCTACGAACACCGGCAGGAGCTTCCGACGCGGCAGCGTCTCCCGGCGGAGTCAGGTCCTCAATCCCCGGACCGGCACGTGGACGAAGCGCGGCGACAAGGGCCGCTTCATGGGAGGGAAGGCAGGCGGCGCGTTCAAGGGCGTCCGCCGCGAGAAGTAGCAGGTCTCGTGCTGGTGGGAGACGTCCCCCTCGTCTCCCACCAGCGGACAAGGAGGTATCGATGGTTCGCAAAGAATCCCTTGCGCAACTCCTCGACGAAGGACGCCGCAAGATCCAGGTGACCGACGAGGAACTCGACGAGGCCAAGCGCCGCCGCCGACTCCTGGCCGCGTCCGCACGCCGGGCTTTCCCCGGATCGACCACCTACTTCAACGGCAGCGTCGCCCACGGCGACGCCAACACGCCCCTGACCGACGTCGACCTCGGGGTCGTCCTCAGCAAGAAGGACGTCGAGCCGTACGGTCCGGGCAAGAAGAGCGCCCTGCCGCTCATGGAGATCGTCCGTGACGTGATCCATGAAGACCTCGACACGGAGTTCCGGAAGCTGACCGTCGAGGTTGTGGGCCGTCGCCGGGCCGTCCTCGTACGCTTTGGCGACCCCGTCACGCAGGGCCAGGACGACTTCACCGCGGACGTCATGACCGCGCTCCCGCACCCCTCCGGCCGCGGGCTGTACATCCCCAACACGAAGATCGCGGACCAGTGGGACCGCGCCAACCCGACCACGCACACCCAGATGGTGCTCCAGGCCATCACGGACACGAAGGTCGTGTTCGCCCGTACGGTCCGGCTGCTGAAGCACTGGAACTGCACACACAGCAAGCCCATGTGCTCCTGGAACATCAAGGCCCTCGGCCTCGGGTGCCTCGACGAACCCATGCCGCTGATCAACGCGCTCCAGGTCTTCTTCACCTACGCGGCGGACGAGATCGACAAGGGCCCGACACCGGACCCGGCCCACGTGGCCGGGCCCATCCCCCTGAACATGACGCGCCGCGAGGTCCACGAACGCCTGTGCACCGCGCGTGACTACGTCGACCTCGCGATCGAGCACGAGGCAGCCGGACGCCCGCTCAGCGCCCAGCACGCCCTCCACCAGGTCCTCCCCGAGCTCGTCCCGGACGCGGACGCCACGCAGGAGGAAGCCGCCCGGCTGGCATCGACGGTCCGCTCGGGCGGTACGGCCGCCACCGGTTTCGGGCTCGCCGTCGGGCTCGTCACGCCCACCCGGGCCTGGGGAAGCTGAGCCATGCCGTCCTGGTACGGGGTCCAGCCTGTCTGGTGGGCCCCGCTCGAACGCGACGCCCGGCTGCGCTTCGGCTCCGACCTCCGGCACGCGTATCGCCGCGGCTCACTGACGTACGAACTCACCGGACTCGACGTCATCGGCGAGCCCGACCCGATCGACGTCAGCATCAGGTTCTACGAGAACCCGCTCTATCCGACCTACGGCCAGAAGCCCCAGGATTTCCCGCGCGTCCACGCCAATCCGGGGGCTTCCTCAAAGCACCGGTACACCGGCGACGACGCCCTCTGCCTCTGGCACCCGCTCGATCCGGAAGAACGACGGTGGACGAGTTCGAAGGGACTCCTGGACCTCATCGAGATAGTCCGCACACACTTGTTCCTCGAACACTACTGGCGGCTCACCGGCGGTGAGCACGACGGCCAGTGGTTGATTGAGGACGCCCCGCACGGCATGCCGGGGAGTGGTGCATGGAGGTCATCGCGGCGACAGCGGCGACGTGCGGCGCGTGGACCTGGTCCCAGACCACCGCGCTGATCGTCCCGTTCATCGCCGTGTTCGGCGCCTTCCTCACCTACACCCTCAACCAGCGGGCAGTGAGACGGGAGCACCGGGCGAAGACCTTCGCCGAAGCCCTGACCGCGGTCGAGGAGTACCTGGAGATGCCGTACCGCATACGACGCCGCCCGGCGTCCTCGGACCTGGTCCGGCAGCAACTCACGGACGAGGTCAGCAGTCTGCTGGCGCGCATGGCGTTCCACCAGGCATGGCTCCAGATCGAAGCATCGTCCGTCGCAGGGCCGTACGCGACCCTCGTCGCCACGGCCCGCGCCGAAGCCGGCGCACAGATGAGTCTCGCCTGGCAGCAGCCGCCCATCAGGACCGACGAGGGGATGAACCTCGGCTCCGCCTACCCCCGCGACCGATCAACCGCTGCACGAGCAGCCTGCATTGAGGAGATGCGCCGTCACCTCTGAGTAGTGATGGCGATCTTGGTGCCAACTATCCCTCTTTTGTGCCAACTAAAAATCCTCGTCACATCAGGCTAACGCCGGACCCGCGGCATCCCCAGTCCGATCCACGAGATGATCTCGCGCTGGATCTCGTTGTTCCCGCCGCCGAAGGTGAAGATCACCGCCGAGCGGTAGCCGCGCTCCAGCTCGCCGTGCAGGACGGCGCCCGTGGAGCCCTCCTTGAGGACGCCGGGCGCGGCGACGATCTCCATGAGCCAGGCGTACGCGTCCCGGCGGGCCTCGGAGCCGTACACCTTGACCGCGGAGGCGTCCTGCGGGGTGAGGGTGCCCTCCTGGACGGCGTTCACCATCTGCCAGTTCAGGAGCTTCATCGCGTCAAGCCTGGTGTGGGTCCGGGCGAGGCGTCGGCGCACCCAGGGGAGGTCGGCGACGCGACGGCCGTCGGCGAGCTTGGTGTCCATGGCCCAGCGCTGGACGTCGTGCAGGGCGCGGATCGCCATGGTGCCGTGTGCGGCGAGGGTGACGCGTTCGTGGTTGAGCTGGTTGGTGATCAGCCGCCAGCCCTTGTTCTCCTCGCCGACCCGGCGCGAGACGGGGACGCGGATGTTCTCGTAGTAGCTGGCGGTGGTGTCGTGCGAGGCGAGGGTGTTGATGAGGGTGCAGGAGTAGCCGGGGTCGGAGGTCGGCACGAGGAGCATGGTGATGCCCTTGTGGGGTGGGGCGTCCGGGTCGGTGCGCACGGCGAGCCAGACCCAGTCTGCCGTGTCGCCGTTCGTGGTCCAGATCTTCTGCCCGTTGACGACATAGGTGTCGCCGTCCCGCACGGCCTTGGTCTTGAGCGCCGCCAGGTCCGTCCCCGCGTCGGGCTCGCTGTAGCCGATCGCGAAGTCGATCTCACCGGAGAGGATCCTCGGCAGGAAGTACTCCTTCTGCTCCGCGGTGCCGAACCGCATGATCGTCGGGCCGACGGTGTTCAGCGCCATCAGCGGCAGCGGTACGCCCGCCTGGGCGGCCTCGTCGAAGAAGATGAACTGCTCCATCGGGGTCAGCCCGCGCCCGCCGTACTCCGTGGGCCAGCCCACCCCGAGCCAGCCGTCCCTCCCGAGCCGCCGGATCGTCTCGCGGTAGAACCGTTTCTGGGCGGCCGGGTCGTCGTATCGGGCGTAGGCGTGGTCGGGCACCAACTCGGCGAAGTAGCCGCGCAGTTCGGTCCGCAGCCGCTGCTGTTCTGGCGTGTATTCGAGATGCACGGCGCCTCCTGGCTCCCCAAGGCCGGACCTGACGGCGCACACCGTAGAACGTGTTTCAGAAATTGTGAATGCCGAAGACACCGGCGCCCCGACCGCGACCCTCCCGGGGGCCCCTCATCCCGGGAACCCGTCCGAGGCGTCGGCCGGGCGGCCGTACTCCCAGACACGGTCGAACTCGGCCTGGAAGTGCTGGTACCAGTGCCCGTCGCGGTCGGGGCGCAGGGTGAACACGGCGTCCCCGCTGGCCGAGCTGTGGGAGTAGACATCCACATGGATGATGCCGCCCGGTCGCCGCGGGTCCAGCAGTACCAGCCCGAAGGCCGGCACGAACGGCAGGAACCTCACCTCGACCCTGTCCCTCACCCCTGGCTTCTCGAGCAGTTCTCGCAGGAGGTCGATCGAGGTGCGCAGGCGGTTCTGGTACACCTCGGGCCGGTGGGGGATGGTGCTGCGGCGCGCGGCCTCGGCGGGCGCAGTGCCGGAGGGGTCGATGAGCGCGATCCTGATCACGGATCCGGATACGGCTCGACGCTCCAGCTCGTCGATCGAGTTGCGGAGGGTGCGCGCGAGGGTCACTCCGACAATGCCGATGTCCCGTGCCCCACGTATCTGTTGGACGAGTTCCGGCTTGTCGCCGCTGAAGAAGTCCTCCGCCGAGATGTCGCCGGCGGCGCGGGCACGTACCTCCGCCGCCAGCTCGGCGACCTGCCGACGGCTGCCCAGCAGCCCTCCGGCCAGCAGGGCGAGGGTCGCGAGGGTGGCCGCGGCCAGTACCTTGCCGCCGGCCACATCGAGAGCGCCGAGCACGGCCAGGGTCAGCGAGAGCAGCGCCGTGACGTAGATTTCCAGGTTCTCGCCGGAGGAGAGATCGTTCCGAACGCGCCGCAGAAATCGCATGCGGGCCATCGTCCGCACCGCGGCGCCGGTCCGTCAACGAGGCCGTATCCGAACTCCGAGGCGGAGCTCCAGGGATTCAGGCGCGGCTCAGGGTGGCGAGGAAGTCCGTGCAGGCCTGGGCGCACTCCCGGCAGGACTTGGCGCTGTCCTGCCCACCCGGGTGCTCGTCGAAGACGTCCGCGCACTCGCGGCAGACGGTACGGCACCACTCGACCTGGACGCGGATGCCGGCCGTGTCCCGGCGAGCCTCCTCCGCCAGCACACGGCAGGTCGCGTCGCACACCTCCACACACAGAAGGCCTTTACGCCGTACGAGTTCCTGCTCCCGAGGCCCGTCCGGATCCACCGTGCTCGCCCGCAGCGCACAGGCACGGGCGGCCTCGGCGCAGGCCTGCGCACACTCGAAGCGGTCCTCCAGGAATCGGATGAGTTCTTGCTGGGATGTCATTGTCGTCACCGCGAGCGGGTAGCCACGGGAAGGCCCGCCAAACCTGCACCTCAGGGCCCGGCGGCCGCCCTCCGGACCAGCGCCACCCGGTTCAGGTGCACAACTCCGGGTACTCGGGGGCGCATGAGTGCCATGGATACGGAAGGGACCGTGCTCGCCGCGGCCCAGGGCCTGCTGGTCATCGGGCCGCTCACCGTGGGCGTCGCCCTGGTGGCGGTGCTGGTCGGTGTCGTGTGGTGGGGCCGCCGCAAGCGGCAACAGCAACCACCCCCGCCCCGCCCGGAGGAACAGCCCCGCCTGCCCGACAGCGGCCCTGTCCACGAGGTCAGGGAGCACCGCGAGCCCAACGAACTCCCCCCGAGCGAGCACCGACTGACACCCCACGAGTTGAAGCGAACGAACGGCTCCTAGACCCTGGCCGGCGGAGAAGGCCTAGCCGCCCATCGCCTCCGCCGCCTCGCGAGAGATCCGCTCGAACTGGGCGCCCATCGCCTCGGAGAGCGCATGGGCCGCCGAGAGCGGGCGGACCATCACCATCAGGTCGTCGATCCTGCCGTCCTCGTCGAAGTGCAGGAAGTCGCAGCCGTTGAGCTCCTTGTCGCCCACCTTCGCGGTGAAGACGAGCGCGTGGTCGCGACCGTCGGCACCGGCGATCTCGCGTACGTAGCGGAAGTCGGTGAAGACACGGGAGACGCCGCGCAGGATGGCCGCGGTGATGGCCTTGCCCGGGTACGGCTTGAAGGCGACGGGGCTGGTGAACACCACGTCGTCGGCCAGCATCTCCTCGACCGCGGTGAGGTCGCCCGCCTCTACGGCCTTCCGGAAGGGGTGCATCCGAGCCCCGCCTCTCACTCAACTAATTGATTAGGTTACGAACAGAGTAGTTGGGGTGGTGCGCGAGGTCCAGACATTGGAATTCCTATGGCTCTGGCCACTGCCCCTATTGGTCACCTATGTCAGAGCGGCATACCGTCGAGCACATCACCGCGCTGACGCTCTGGGTCCAGAGCGTCAGGGCGTACGACAGGAACAACGGCAACAACCCCCCGCACCCTCGGAGAAACGCACCATGTCGAAGATTCTCTTCGTGATCACCGGCGTCGACCACTGGACGCTCGCCGACGGCACCCGCCACCCGAGCGGCTTCTGGGCCGAGGAGGCCGTCGCCCCGTACGAGGCGTTCGAGGCCGCGGGCCACGAGGTCGTCGTCGCCACGCCGGGCGGCGTCGTACCGACCGTGGACAGGGGGAGCCTGGCTCCCGAGGTCAACGGTGGCCAGGAGGGCGCCGACCGCATCGCGCACGCCCTCGCGTCGATGACCGCGCTCCAGCGGCCGATCAAGCTGGCGGAGGTCGACCTCGCCGACTACGCGGCCGTCTACTACCCCGGCGGCCACGGACCGATGGAGGACCTGGCGGTCGACGCGGACTCCGGCCGGCTGCTCACCCTCGCGCTGGAGTCGGGCAAGCCGCTCGGTGTGGTGTGCCACGGCCCGGCCGCGCTGCTCGCCGCGACGAAGGAGGACGGCAGCAACGCCTTCGCGGGCTACCGGGTCTCCGGGTTCACCAACACCGAGGAGACGCAGGCAGGTCTCGCCGACAAGGCGAAGTGGCTGCTCCAGGACCGGCTCGTCGAGGCGGGCGTCGACTTCCAGGAGGGCGAGCCGTGGGCCCCCAAGGTGGTCGTCGACCGCAACCTGGTCACCGGCCAGAACCCGGCCTCCTCCGCCCCTCTGGCCGTCGAGCTGCTGACGAAGCTGGCCTGACCCTCATGGCCACCGACCGGCTCGATGAGGTCCTCGACGCCGCCTACGACTGCCTGACCAGGTACGGCGTACGACGCACGACGATGGACGACATCGCCTCCACCATGGGCGTGTCCCGGTCGGCGGTCTACCAGTACATCCGCGGCAAGGACGACGCCTTCCGTCTGCTCGCCGGGCGACTGCACGAGCAGGCGCTCGGCCGGGCCCGGGAGGCGGCCGCCGAGTGCGGCGCCCCGCACGCCGAGCGCGTCCGGGGCGTTCTGGCCGCCAAACTCGACCTGGTGCTCCAGCTGGCCGGCGACTCCCCCCACACGGCCGAACTCCTCGACGAGAAGGCCCGGTTGTTCGGGGACATCTGCCACGCGTTCGTCGGGTAGTTGCGGCGCCTGCTGATCAGCCTCTTCGCCGAGGCGGCCGCCCCGACCGGTGTCGAGCCCGCCGAGGCCGCCGACATCTGTCTGGCCCTGGTCGTCGGCCTGGAGTCGTCCCCCGGCGGCCGGCATCTGCTGGCCCCGGCCACCGACGCCCTCCTGACCGGCCTGCTCGGCGGCCGGGGCCTGACATGCGGCGGCTCCCCGGTGGGACCGTGTGGGACGGCGCGGCCCAAGTCCGGCCGGTGCCCGGTGTCCGTCTAGGCGGGCACGCGGTGGGGTTCGTATCCATGCAGGCGCCCCCCGGTGCGGTTCGTGGCCGACCGGCGTGATCGCCAAGTCCCTCCCGGCGCGCGGACGTCGCGGGAGTTCCATGACGACGGTGGCCGTGTCCGGGGCGGGCGCGGAGGCGCTCGCGTCGGAGAGCGGGAAGCCGAAGGGGCCCTAACCCCGCACAGGCGCCGTCGTGCCGCGGACCTCGAGGGCCGGGGCGGTGAGGACGACCTCGCCCGGGCGGGCGGGGTCGGCGATCCGGTCGAGCAGACACTGCGCGGCACGGCGGCCGACGTCATGGCCGGCGCTGTCCACGGTGGTGAGCCACAGGTGCCGCAGCCGTGAGAGGTAGGTGTTGTCGTAGCCGACGAGGGAGAGGTCGCGCGGCACCTGGAGGCCGAGTTCCTCCGCGGCCGAGAGGGCGCCGACACAGGCGATGTCGTTGAACGCGAAGACGGCGGTGGGCCGTTCGCGGGCGCTGAGCAGCCGGACCGTGGCACGGTAGCCGCCCTCCTCGGTCAGGTCCCCCTGCTCCACGACCGCCTCCGCGGCCAGTCCGCGCTCGCGCATGACCGCCTCGAAGCTGCGGCGGCGCAGCTCACCGACCATCCCCCGCCCCGCGATGTGCGCGATCCGGCGGTGGCCGAGGCCGATGAGATGCTCGGTGGCGAGGCGGGCCCCGCGCTCGTCGTCGTTGGCGACCACGTCGACACCGGGCAGCTCGGGCTCCCGGGCGCCCGCGACCACGGTGGGAATCTGCCCGGCCGCCGTCCGCAGCGCCTCGGCGGCTGGCAGGGTGCCGACGGCGATCAGACCGTCGACACGCAGGTCCACGAAGGTACGGGTGAGGTCCTCGCCCAGACGCCGGTTGAGATGACCGTCGGCGAGCAGCATGTGCAGACCTGAGTCGTGCAGCCGGGAGTTCAGACCGTCCAGCAGCTCCACGAACCAGGGGTTGCGCATGTCGTTGAGGAGCACCCCGACCGTACGGGTGCGCCGCTCGCTGAGGCTGCGCGCCGCGGCGTTGGGCCGGTAGCCGAGCTCCTCGACGGCGGCCAGCACGGCCTGCCGCTTCTCGTCACGGACCTGGTCGGAACCGCGCAGCACGAGGGAGACCAGCGACTTCGACACTCCGGCCCGCTCGGCGACGTCGCGAATCGTCGGTGCTCTCATCGTCTGCGTGGCTCCATTCCTGGACCGTTCCATACGGTGGGTGAGCTTGTCAAAGGGGTTGACACCCCGTGCGACTGGCTTCAGTGTGAGGCCGGGAGATATTGGACCGGTCCAAAGAGGGGCAGTCATGGTGCGTTCGCTCGGCGTTGCCGTCGTGGGGTTCGGCTGGATGGGACGGGTGCACACCCAGGCGTACGCCCGCGTGCCCCACCACTTCCCCGGGCTGTCCCTGCGGCCCGAACTGGTCGCCGTCGCCGACGAGGTGCCGGGCCGGGCGGAGCAGGCCGCGGCCCAGTACGGCTTCGCCGCCGCCCACCGCGACTGGCGCGAGGTGGCCGCCGATCCCCGGGTCCAGGCGGTGAGCATCGCCGCGCCGAACTTCCTGCACCGCGAGATCGGCCTCGCCATGGCCGAGGCGGGCAAGCACATCTGGATCGAGAAGCCGGTGGGCCTGACCGCCGAGGACGCCCGCGCCGTGTCGGACGCGGTCACCAAGGCCGGGGTCCAGGGCACGGTGGGCTTCAACTACCGCAATGCCCCGGCCGTCGCCGCCGCCCGCGAACTGATCGCCTCCGGCGAGATCGGCACCGTCACCCATGTCCGCATCCGGCTGTTCAGCGACTACGCGGCCCATCCCGAGGGCGCGCTGACCTGGCGCTTCGAGCGGGAGCGCGGCGGCAGCGGAGTCCTCGGCGACCTGGCCTCGCACGGCGTCGACCTGGCACGCTTCCTGCTCGGCGAGATCGAGGCACTGACCGCCGACACCGCGGTCTTCCTGCCTCTGCGGGCCCGCCCGACCGGCGCCACCGCCGGTCACACCCGCGCGACGGGCGGCGAACTGGGCCCGGTGGAGAACGAGGACTACGTCAACTGTCTGCTGCGCTTCGCCTCCGGTGCGCGGGGCGTGCTGGAGGCCTGCCGGGTCTCGGTGGGCGAGCAGAACAACTACGGCTTCGAGGTGCACGGCACCAAGGGCGCGGTCTTCTGGGACTTCCGGCGCATGGGCGAACTGGGCGTCAGCAGGGGTACGTCGTACCAGGACCAGCCCGTCAGCACGGTGTACGTCGGCCCCGGGGACGGCGAGTACGCGGCCTTCCAGCCGGGCTCCGCGAACAGCATGGGCTACGACGATCTCAAGGTCATCGAGGCCCATCACTTCCTGCGGTCGATCGCGGAGAACACCTCGTACGGCGCGACGCTGGCCGACGCGACGCACAGCGCGGCCGCGCTGGACGCGATGTCCCGCTCCGCCGAGCGGGGCACGTGGGTGCCCCTGGGCTGACGTGGCGGTCGCGGCGGCCGGATCCGTCGTCGCGTCCATGAAGGACGGCTGGGCGACTTTCTGTTATCGGCCGCGTTCCACGGCGTCTCCTGTGCGTAGGCATCCCCGGGCACCGACCGCTAAGGAACCAAGTCAGTGACAGCACAGATCAGTCGCCGGAACATGCTGAAGATCGCCGGCGCGGCCGCGGGCGCCACCATGGCCGGCAGCGCCCTCGCGCCGGCCCCGGCCATGGCGGCGGGCGGTGCCTTCGCGCACCCCGGGATGCTGCACACCCGGGCCGATCAGCACCGCATGGCGACCCGGGTGAAGGCCGGCGCGCAGCCCTGCACGGCCGGCTTCGCCAGGCTGACGGCCAACCGGCATGCCCAGAGCACCTGGACGGCCAACCCCCAGGCGACCGTGTACCGCGGCTCGGGCACACCCGAGAACTACGTCACGCTCTACAACGACATCCACGCCGCCTACCAGAACGCCCTGCGCTGGCACGTCACGGGCATCACCGCGCACGCCGACACCGCCCGTGACATCCTCAACGCCTGGTCGGCCAGGCTGACGAGGCTCGACGGCAGCGCCGACCGGTTCCTCGCCTCGGGTCTGTACGGCTACCAGTTCGCCAACGCGGCCGAGCTCGTCCGCGGCCACGAGGGCTTCGAACTGGGCCGGTTCCAGAAGATGATGCTCGACGTCTTCCACCCGCTGAGCGAGGACTTCCTCGCGCACCACAACGGCTCCTACATCACCAACTACTGGGCCAACTGGGACCTGACGAACATCGCCTCCGTCCTCGCCATCGGCATCCTGTGCGACGACCGGGCGAAGGTCGACCGCGCCGTCGAGTACTCGAGATAGCCTGGAACCAGGGCATCGACCTGTACGGCTACGACGACAGCCGCTTCCTCAAGGGCGCCCAGTACGTCGCCAAGTGGAGCCTGGGCGGAGCCGTGCCCTACACCTCGTACACCCGCAGGAAGGGCGCGCCCGGCATCTGGTCGGGCTCGGAGACCGCGTCCGCCGCGGCGGCCGTCGACCCGGCCATGGCCCGGCCGATCTGGGCCATGATCGCCAACCACTACACCAAGCGCCGGGGGCTGGACGCGCCGCACCTGACGAAGATCGCGGCCCGGTTCGCGCCCGAGGGCGGCGGGGACTACGGCCCCAACAGCGGCGGTTACGATCAACTCGGCTTCGGCTCGTTGGCGTTCACCCGCCCCCGGGCCACCGCCGCCGAGACGACGGCGCCGCCGACGCCCACAACCGGTGCGTCCGGTACGTCGCCCTCCGGCAGCGTGTCCGGTGCGTCACCCTCCGGCGGCGCGTCCGCCACGCCCTCCTCCTCCGCGAGCCCGCTCGGTGGGAAGGGCGGCGACCTGGCCGCGACCGGTTCCTCCGACCTGCCGGCCTGGACCGCCGCCACCGGCGTCGCCGCCCTCGCGGGCGGCTTCCTCCTGCTGCGCCGCCGCGACCGGGCCCGCCGCGACACCGGGGAGTGACGGGCGGGCGAGTGACGGGCGGCCGAGCGCCCGTCGGTCGCGGCCCGCTCAGGTACGGAGCAGCAACTGGAACTCGAAGGCGTACCGCGAGGAACGGTAGATGTGGGTGCCGTACTCGACCGCGCGGCCGGTGTCGTCATAGGCCGTACGCCGCATGGTGAGCAGGGCGGCGCCCGCCGGTTCGTCCAGCCGCTCGGCCTCCTCCGGCGAGGCGGAGCGGGCGCCCACGGATTGACGGGCGCTGTGCAGGGTGATGCCGACGGCACGCATCATGCGGTACAGGCCGGTCGACTCCAGCCGGGCGGTGTCGACGTCCAGCAGCCCTTCCGGGATGTAGTTGCACAGGGCCGCCACGGGCCGGTCATGGGTGAGGCGCAGCCGCTCCACACGGTGCACCGCGCCGCCCTCGGCGATGCCCAGAGCGGCCGCGACCTCGGCGGACGCCGGCTCGACCGCGTTGTGCAGCACCTGGGTCGTGGGACGCTGTCCGGCGTTCTCCAGGTCGTCGTAGAGACTGCTGAGCTCCAGCGGGCGTTTGACCTGGCTGTGCACCACCTGGGTACCCACGCCGCGGCGGCGGACCAGGAACCCCTTGTCGACCAGGTTCTGGATGCCCTGACGGACGGTGGGGCGGGACAGGCCGAGGCGGCCCGCGAGCTCGACCTCGTTGCCCAGCAGGCTGCCCGGGCTCAGCACACCGCGCTGGATCGCGGCCTCCAGCTGCTGGGCGAGCTGGTAGTAGAGCGGTACGGGGCTGTTGCGGTCCAGCGAGAAGTCCAGGCCCACGGGCATGGCGGCCGGTGCTCGTGGGGATCGGGCGGTCCGGCGGACGGGAACCCTTGCCATCGCATCGTCCTGACGGTCGGTCCTGAGGACGGCCGGTGCGGGAACCGAAGTGGTCCGTCCCGCACCGGCCGCCCCTGCGAGTCAGGAGTGGCTGGGGAAGCCGAGGTTGATGCCCGCGTCGGCCGGGTCGGGCCACCGCGTGGTGATCACCTTGCCCTGGGTGTAGAAGGCGATGCCGTCGTTGCCGTAGATGTGCAGGTCGCCGAAGAGGGAGTCCTTCCAGCCGCCGAAGGAGTGGTAACCGACCGGCACCGGGATCGGCACGTTGATGCCGACCATCCCCGCCTGGACCTCCAGTTGGAAGCGGCGGGCGGCGCCGCCGTCCCGGGTGAAGATCGCGGTGCCGTTGCCCCAACGGGATCCGTTGATGAGCTTGATGGCCTCGTCGTAGGTGTCGGCGCGCACCACGCACAGCACCGGGCCGAAGATCTCGTCCTTGTACGCGTCCGCCGTCACCGGGACCTTGTCGAGCAGCGAGACACCGAGGAAGAAGCCTTCCGCGCACTCGGGGTGTCCGTCGACGGAGTAGCCGGTACCGTCGACGACGACCTCGGCGCCCTGGGCCGCCGCGCCGGCGACGTACGACGCCACCTTGTCGCGGTGCTCGCGCGTGATCAGCGGGCCCATCTCGGAGGCGGGGTCGTTGCCGGGGCCGATGCGCAGGTTCTTCGCCCGCTCGGCGATCTTGCCGACCAGCTCGTCGCCGGTGTCGCCGACCGCGACCACGACCGAGACCGCCATACAGCGCTCGCCGGCCGAGCCGTAGGCGGCGTTGATCGCCTGGTCGGCGGCGAAGTCCAGGTCGGCGTCGGGCAGGACGAGCATGTGGTTCTTGGCACCGCCCAGGGCCTGTACGCGCTTGTCGTGCTCGACGCCCTTGAGCTGGATGTACTTGGCGATGGGCGTGGAGCCGACGAAGGAGACCGCGACGACGTCGGGGTGCTCCAGGAGACGGTCCACCGCGACCTTGTCGCCCTGGACGATGTTCAGCACACCGTCCGGCAGCCCGGCCTCGGAGGCCAGTTCGGCGAGCCGGAAGGAGGCCGACGGGTCCTTCTCGCTCGGCTTGAGCACGAAGGCGTTGCCGCAGGCGATGGCGAGCGGGAACATCCACATCGGCACCATGGCGGGGAAGTTGAACGGCGTGATGCCGGCGACGACACCCAGCGGCTGACGGATCGAGGCGACGTCGACCCGGGTCGAGACCTGCGTGGACAGCTCGCCCTTGAGCTTGTCGGCGATGCCGCAGGCCAGTTCGACGATCTCCATGCCGCGGGCGACCTCGCCGAGCGCGTCCGAGTGCACCTTGCCGTGCTCGGCGGTGATCAGCTCGGCGATCTCGTCGCGGTGCGCGTCGAGCAGTTCGCGGAACTTGAAGAGGATCGCCGTGCGCCTGGCGAGCGAGGCGCCGCCCCAACTCTCGTACGCCGATTTGGCGTTGGCGACGGCGGCGTCCACCTCGTCGACCGAGGCGAAGCCGACCTGCTTCTCCTGGGCACCGGTGGCCGGGTTGTAGACGGGTCCGAAGCGTCCGGAGGCGGACTCGACGGGCTTGCCGCCGATCCAGTGGGTGATGGTCTTCATGGTGCGGGGCGCCTTTCGGTGGCGGGGCAGGCGAAGAGGTCGGGATCAGAGGTGGCGGCGGCGGGCGGCGACGTGGCCCTCGTACCGTGCGCGGGCGTGCGACGCGGCGTCGCGGGAGGCGACTTCGGCGACGGGTACGTCCCACCAGGCCTCGGCGGGCGGTGCGGTGGGCGTCGGGTCGGTCTCGACGTACACGCAGGTCGGCCGGTCCGAGGCGCGTGCCGCGGCCAGGGCGTCACGCAGTTCCCGTACGGTCTTGGCGCGGATGACGTCCATGCCGAGGCTCGCGGCGTTGGCGGCGAGGTCCACCGGGAGCGGGGCTCCGGAGAAGGTGCCGTCGGCGGCGCGGTAGCGGTAGGCGGTGCCGAATCGCTCGCCTCCGACCTCCTCGGAGAGGCCGCCGATGGAGGCGTAGCCATGGTTCTGGATCAGGACCAGGTTGACGGGCAGGCCCTCCTGGACGGCGGTGACGATCTCGGTGGGCATCATCAGATAGGTGCCGTCGCCGACCAGCGACCAGACGGGCGTGCCGGGCGCCGCCTGCTGGACGCCGATGCCGGCCGGGATCTCGTAGCCCATGCAGGAGTAGCCGTACTCCAGGTGGTACTGGCGCGGGCCGCGCGCCCGCCACAGCTTGTGCAGGTCGCCGGGGAGCGAGCCGGCCGCGTTGATGACCACGTCGTCGTCGCCGACGACGGCGTCCAGGGCGCCGAGGACCTGTGTCTGGGTGGGTACGGCGGAGTCCTCCGCCCGGTAGGCGGCCTCGACGACCTCCTCCCAACGCGCCTTGCCCGCGCGGTACTCGGCCTCGTACGCCGCGTCGACCCGGTGGCCGGACAGCCCCGTCGCCAGCGCCTGGAGACCGGTCCGCGCGTCCGCGACCAGCGGTCGGGCGGCGAGCTTGTGGGCGTCGAAGGCGGTGATGTTGAGGTTGACCAACCGCACGCCGGGCTGCTGGAACAGCGTGTTGGAGGCGGTGGTGAAGTCCGTGTAGCGGGTGCCGACCCCGATGATCAGGTCGGCGGTGCGGGCGATGTCGTCGCTGACCGCGGTGCCGGTGTGGCCGATGCCGCCGAGGTCGGCGGGGTGGTCGTGACGCAGCGAGCCCTTGCCCGCCTGGGTCGAGGCGACCGGGATGCCGGTGGCGTCGACCAGGGACTTGAGCGCTGCCTCGGCCTCGCTGTGGTGCACTCCCCCGCCGGCGACGATCAGGGGGCGCTCGGCGGCGCGGATCGCCCGTACGGCTTCGGCGAGTTCCAGCGGATCGGGGGCGGGCCTGCGTACGCGCCAGACGCGTTCGGCGAAGAACTCCTCCGGCCAGTCGTACGCCTCCGCCTGCACGTCCTGCGGCAGGGCGAGGGTGACGGCACCGGTGTCGGCCGGGTCGGCCAGCACCCGCATCGCGTTCAGCGCGGCCGGGATCAGCATCTCCGGGCGGGTGATCCGGTCGAAGTGGCGGGAGACCGGGCGCAGTGTGTCGTTGACGGAGACATCGGCCTCGACGGGGTGTTCCAGTTGCTGGAGCAGCGGGTCGGCGGAGCGCGTCGCGAAGTAGTCGCCGGGCAGCAGCAGTACGGGCAGGCGGTTGATCGTCGCGAGGGCGGCGCCGGTGACGAGGTTGGTGGCGCCGGGTCCGATGGACGTGGTCACGGCCTGGGCGGAGAGGCGGTTGAGCTGGCGGGCGTAGCCGACCGCCGCGTGCACCATGGACTGTTCGTTGCGGCCCTGGTGGAAGGGCATGGTGTCCTCGCCGGCCTCCAGGAGGGCCTGGCCGATGCCCGCCACATTGCCGTGGCCGAAGATCCCCCAGGTGCCGGCGATCAGCCGGTGGCGTACGCCGTCGCGCTCGCTGTACTGCGCGGACAGGAAGCGCACCAGCGCCTGGGCTGTCGTCAGACGACGGGTGGTGGTGCTCATCAGGACCTCTCGGGGGCGGTGTAGAGGGGCAGGCGGGGGTCGACCGGCCGCTCCGGCCAGGTGTCACGGATCCAGGCGTGGTCGGGGTGGTCGCAGATCAGCCAGGCGCGGTCGGTGCCGGGGCCCGCCATGACGTTGAGGTAGTACATGTCGTGGCCGGGCACGGCCATGGACGGCCCGTGCCAGCCGTCGGGGATGAGGACGACGTCACCCTCGCGCACCTCGGCCAGCACATCGGTGTTGGCGCCGTGGCCCGAGGGTGAAACGCGCTGGTAGCCGAGGCCGGGCGTGCCCTCGTGGGGGGCGAACTCGAAGTAGTAGATCTCCTCGAGTTCGGACTCCTCGCCGGGCCGGTGCTCGTCGTGCTTGTGCGGCGGGAAGGAGGACCAGTTGCCACCGGGGGTGATCACCTCGACGGCGATCAGCTTGTCGCACTCGAAGACCCCTGCCGCGCCGAAGTTGTTGACCTGGCGGGAGCAGGTGCCGGTGCCGCGCAGTTCGACGGGGACGGAGGAGGCGGGCCCGTAGCGGGCGGGCAGCCGGCGGCTGCAGCGGGCGCCGGTGAGCGCGAACCGGCCGCCGTCGCGCGAGGCGATCGAGACCTGGGCGTCGCGGGGCACGTACGCGAAGTCGCTCACCCCGCTGAAGACGCTCTCGCGCCCGGCGAGCCGGAACGTGTCGCCGCCCACCGCGACGGTGCAGCCGCCCGAGAGCGGGAGCACGATCCACTCGCTGTCGCCGGTGTCGAAGGCGTGCCAGCCACCGGCGGGCAGTTCGAGCACCCGCAGGCTGGAGTGGCCCCAGCCGGCCGACTCGGGACTGACGTCCACGGCGTAGACGTCGGCGGCGGCCTTGCCCGCGGGCAGATGGTGCGTGGTGGTCATCGGAAGTGGCTCCTCTACGGGAATCAGAGCGGGCCTTCGGGAGTAGGCGAGTCGGCTCGGGCGGCTGGGAGTCAGAGCAGGCCGACCGCGGTGTCCACCGCGGTCTCCACACTGCCCTCCGCGGGGTAGAGCAGCGAGCGGCCGACGACCATGCCCTGGACGGTGGGCAGCCGCAGGGCCTTGCGCCATCTCTCGTACGCGCCCTCCTGGTCAGCGCCGACCTCGCCTCCGAGCAGTACGGCGGGCAGGGTGGAGGCCTCCAGCACCTCGGCCATGTCGTCGGGGTCGTCGGTGACCGGGAGCTTGAGCCAGGTGTAGGCCGAGGTGCCACCGAGGCCGGAGGCGATGGCGATGGACCGGGTGACGGCCTCGGCGCTCAGGTCGTTGCGGACCTTGCCGTCCACCCGGCGGGATATGAACGGCTCGACGAACAGCGGCAGTCGGCGGGCGGCCATGTCGTCGATGGCGCGCGCGGTGGTCCCCAGGGTCTCGAGGGAGCCCGGGTCGTCGTAGTCGATCCGCACCAGCAGCTTTCCGGCGTCGAAGCGGAGCCGCTCGATGTCCTCGGCGCGGTGGCCGGTGAAGCGGTCGTCCATCTCGAAGGACGCGCCGGACAGGCCGCCGCGGTTCATGGAGCCCATCACGACCTTGTTCTCCAGGACGCCCAGGAGCAGCAGGTCCTCAAGGATGTCCGCGGTGGCGAGCACGCCGTCCACCCCGGGCCGGCCCAGCGCGACGCAGAGGCGTTCGAGGAGGTCGGCGCGGTTGGCCATGGCCAGGCGGTGCTCGCCGACGCCGAGCGCGCCGCGCGCGGGGTGGTCCGCGGCCACGATCATCAGGCGGCCGCCGTCGCCGATCAGCGGGCGGCGGACCCGGCGGGCGGCCGCTTCGGCGATGGCCTCCGGATGCCGGGCGCGCACCATGGCGAGGTCGGGGATGCTGATGCTCAAGACAGGCTCCGTTCAGGGGGTGGCGTCGGTCAGCCGCGCGCGAGGAGGTCCTCGACCTCGGACTCGGTGGGCATCGCGGAGGAGCAGGCGAGACGGGAGGCGACGAGCGCGCCGGCCGCGTTGGCGTACCGGATGGTCTTCTCCAGCTCCCAGCCGGACAGCAGGCCGTGGCAGAGCGAGCCGCCGAACGCGTCTCCGGCGCCGAGGCCGTTGACAACCTCCACCGGGACCGGCGGGACCTCGGCGACGGTGCCGTCGCGGTGGACGGCCAGGACCCCCTTGGGGCCCTGTTTGACGACGGCGAGTTCCACGCCGGCCGCCAGCAGGGCTTCGGCGCACGCGCGGGGTTCGCGTACGCCGGTGGCGATCTCGCACTCGTCCAGGTTGCCGACGGCGACGGTGGAGTGCCGCAGCGCCTCGGCGTAGTACGGGCGTGCTTCGTCCGGGTCGGACCAGAACATGGGCCGCCAGTCGAGGTCGAAGACGGTGGTGCCGGACTTGGCACGTGCCTTCAGCGCGGCGAGCGTGGCGGAGCGGCTGGGCTCCTCGCTCAGGCCGGTGCCGGTGATCCAGAAGATGCGGGCCGCACGGATCGCGAAGAAGTCCAGCTCGTCGGTCCGGATCTCCAGGTCGGGTGCCTTGGGCCGCCGGTAGAAGTAGAGCGGGAAGTCGTCCGGCGGGAAGATCTCGCAGAACGTGATCGGCGTGGGGTGGGCGTCGACGGGCGTGACCCAGCGGTCGTCGACGCCGAACTCCTTGAGCGCCTGGTGGAGATAGGTGCCGAAGGGATCCTGTCCGGTGCGGGTGATCACCGCGGTGGCCCGGCCCAGGCGTGCGGCGGCCACCGCGACGTTGGCCGCCGAGCCGCCGAGGAACTTCCCGAAGGACTCGACCTGCGCGAGCGGCACACCCGTCTGCAGGGGATACAGATCGACGCCGATACGTCCCATTGTGATGACGTCGAGGGATTCGGCGTCGAAGGATTCAGCGGACTCAGGCATGCGTGACGCTCCTGATGCGTGGGATGCGGGCGGCGGGGCGCCCGGTGCCTCTCAGGTGTAGGACCCACGGCCGTCCCCTGTCAAGACTTTGTACTGACATTCGGACCTGCTCAGGAAATGATGTCCTAACAAAGTATTGACAGGGGGGTGCGTCAGGGTCTTGTATCCCGTCCCAACGAAGCAGCCGCGTCACCCTCATCGCCCCGGACATCCTGTCCGAGCCCCGCACGGGCCCAGCGCCCCGGCGCCGTCCCGTTCCCTTTCCCCTGTCGCACAGTGAGGTGCTGGAAAGATGGACCGCACGTTTCACCCCCGTACCCGCAGAATCGCCCTCGTCGCGACCGCGGCGGCATCCGCGCTGCTCATAGCCGGCTGTTCCAGCAGCTCCGGCGGGAAGAAGGCCGAGGAGAGCGGGGCGGCGGTGTCGGCCGGCAAGGCCGGCACTCCCCGCATGACGGTCGCGCTGGTCACCCACCAGGCACCCGGCGACACGTTCTGGGACATCGTGCGCAAGGGCGCCGAGGCGGCGGCCGCCAAGGACAACGTGAAGCTGGTCTACTCCGCCGACCCGAACGCGGGCAACCAGGCCAACCTGGTCCAGAACGCCATCGACCAGAAGGTCGACGGCATCGCGCTCACCCTCGCCAAGCCGGATGCCATGAAGGACGTCATAAGCAAGGCGACGTCGGCCAAGATCCCCGTGGTCGGCCTCAACTCGGGCGTCAGCGACTGGCAGAAGCTGGGCCTCATGGAGTTCTTCGGCCAGGACGAGACGGTCGCGGGTGAGGCGCTCGGCAAGAAGCTGAACTCGGAAGGCGCGAAGAAGGCCGTCTGTGTGATCCAGGAGCAGGGCAACATCGGACTCACCCAGCGCTGTGACGGGGTGAAGAAGACCTTCAGCGGTACGACGGAGACCCTGTACGTCAACGGCACCGACATGCCGTCCGTGAAGTCGACGATCACCGCCAAGCTCAAGCAGGACAGCGCCATCGACTACGTCGTCACCCTCGGCGCCCCGTACGCCCTGACCGCGGTGCAGTCGGTGAGCGACGCCGGCAGCAAGGCGAAGATCGCCACGTTCGACCTCAACAAGGACCTGACCGGCGCCATCAGCAAGGGCACGATCCAGTTCGCGGTCGACCAGCAGCCCTATCTCCAGGGCTACCTGGCGGTCGACTCGCTGTGGCTCTACAAGACGAACGGCAACTACAGCGGCGGCGGGGAGCAGCCGATCCTGACGGGGCCGGCCTTCGTCGACAAGTCCAACGTCGACGCCGTCGCCCAGTTCGCCGCGAAGGGCACCCGGTGATGAGCATGGCCCAACAGGCTGAGCCGGCGGTGACCACACCGCCGGCCCCCGGCCCCAAGGAGACCGACGGCCGGACCGCGCAGCGCTCCCTGACGCTGCGGCTGCTCGCCCGGCCCGAGGTCGGCGTCTTCCTCGGCGCCGTGGCGGTGTTCGTCTTCTTCCTGATCGCCGCGCCGTCGGTACGCTCCGGCAGCTCGATGGCGACCGTGCTCTACCAGTCGTCGACGATCGGGATCATGGCGCTGCCGGTGGCCCTGCTGATGATCGGCGGCGAGTTCGACCTGTCGGCCGGCGTCGCCGTGATCACCTCGGCGCTCACCGCGAGCATGATCAGCTACCAACTGACCATGAACGTCTGGGTGGGTGTGATCGTCGCGCTCGTCGTCTCGCTGGCGGTCGGCGCGTTCAACGGCTGGATGATGGTCCGCACCGGGCTACCGAGCTTCCTGGTCACGCTCGGCACCTTCCTGATCCTGCAAGGCGTCAACCTCGCGGTGACCAAGCTGATCACCGGGAACGTCGCGACCGACGACATCAGCACCATGGACGGCTTCGACCAGGCGAAGAAGATCTTCGCCTCCTCCTTCGACGTCGGCGGCGTCCAGGTGAAGATCACCGTCGTGTGGTGGCTGGTCTTCGCGGCCATCGCCACCTGGGTCCTGCTCCGCACCAAGTACGGCAACTGGATCTTCGCCGTCGGCGGCAACCAGGACAGCGCCCGCGCGGTCGGCGTACCGGTCACCTTCACCAAGATCACGCTCTTCATGCTCGTCGGCTTCGGCGCCTGGTTCATCGGCATGCACCAGCTGTTCTCCTTCAACACCGTGCAGTCCGGCGAGGGAGTCGGCCAGGAACTCATCTACATCGCCGCGGCGGTGATCGGCGGCTGTCTGCTGACCGGCGGCTACGGCTCCGCGATCGGACCGGTCTTCGGCGCCTTCATGTTCGGCATGGTCAACCAGGGCATCGTGTACGCGGGCTGGAACCCCGACTGGTTCAAGGCCTTCCTCGGCGTGATGCTGCTCGGCGCCACGCTCATCAATCTGTGGGTCCGCCGCGCGGCGACCCGGAGGTGAACCGACCCATGACAACCAACGGATCCGGACCCGCCGGCGCCATCCTCCCGGACGCTCCGCCCGAGGACGGCACCGCCCCGATCGTCGAACTGCGCGGCGCCGGGAAGGCGTACGGCAACATCCGTGCCCTGCACGGAGTCTCCCTCGCCGTCCACCCCGGCCAGGTGACCTGCGTCCTCGGCGACAACGGCGCAGGCAAGTCCACCCTCATCAAAATCATCTCCGGCCTGCACCAGCACACCGAGGGCGAATTCCTCGTCGACGGCACCCCGGTACGCTTCTCCACCCCACGCGAAGCCCTCGACAAAGGCATCGCCACCGTCTACCAGGACCTCGCCACCGTCCCCCTCATGCCGGTGTGGCGCAACTTCTTCCTCGGCTCCGAGATGACCAAGGGCCCCTGGCCGATCCAGCGTCTCGACATCGACCGCATGAAGAAGACCGCCGACGAGGAACTGCGCAACATGGGCATCGTCCTCGACGACCTCGATCAGCCCATCGGCACCCTCTCCGGCGGCCAACGCCAGTCGGTGGCCATCGCCCGAGCCGTCTACTTCGGCGCCCGCGTCCTCATCCTCGACGAGCCCACCGCCGCCCTCGGCGTCAAACAGTCCGGCGTCGTCCTCAAGTACATCGCCGCCGCCCGCGACCGCGGCCTCGGCGTCATCTTCATCACCCACAACCCGCACCACGCCTACATGGTCGGCGACCACTTCAGCGTCCTGCGCCTCGGCACCCTCGAACTCAGCGCCGCCCGCAGCGAGGTCAGCCTGGAAGAGCTGACCAACCACATGGCCGGCGGCGCGGAACTCGCCGCGCTCAAGCACGAACTGGCCCAGGTCCGCGGCGTCGACGTCGAGGAACTCCCCGAAGCGGACGACCTCAAAGCACCCGTGGCGGCCACTCCCGAAGGGACCTCCTGACATGACCGCTCCCCTGGACCGCATCCGGGTCGGCTCCGCACCGGACTCCTGGGGCGTCTGGTTCCCCGACGACCCCCAGCAGGTGCCCTGGGAACGCTTCCTGGACGAGGTGTCCGAGGCCGGCTACTCCTGGATCGAACTCGGCCCCTACGGCTATCTGCCGACCGACCCGGCCCGGCTCACCGCCGAGATCGCCAAGCGCGACCTGAAGGTGTCGGCCGGTACGATCTTCACCGGGCTGCACCGGGGACCGTCCGTCTGGGACTCCACCTGGGAACACGTCAGCGAGGTCGCCGCGCTCACCCAGGCCATGGGAGCGAAACATCTGGTGGTCATCCCCTCCTTCTGGCGCGACGACAAGACCGCCGAGATCATCGAGCCGCCGGAGCTGACCGCCGAGCAGTGGGCCCACCTGACCAAGGGCATGGAACGGCTGGGCCACGAGGTCAAGGAGACCTACGGCCTCGACATCGTCGTCCACCCGCACGCGGACACGCACATCGACACCGAGGACCACGTCGAGCGCTTCCTCGACTCCACCGACTCCGACCTGGTCAACCTGTGCCTGGACACCGGGCACTACGCCTACTGCGGCGGCGACAGCGTCAAGCTCATCGAGACGTACGGCGAGCGCATCGGCTATCTCCACCTGAAGCAGGTCGACCCGGCGATCCTCGCCGACGTCGTCAAGAACGAGGTGCCGTTCGGTCCCGCCGTGCAGCGCGGTGTGATGTGCGAACCCCCGTCCGGCGTACCGGAGCTGGAGCCGGTGCTGGTGGCCGCCCAGCGGCTGGGCGTGGAGCTGTTCGCCATCGTCGAGCAGGACATGTACCCCTGCGAGCCGGACAAGCCGCTCCCGATCGCCGTACGCACCCGCAAGTTCCTGCGCTCCTGCGGCGCCTGACCCGTCCGGCACTCCCGCGCGCATCCGCCCGCACCCGGATGTCCGCTCCGTGAGGCGGCCTCGTCAGCCCGATGAGGCCACCTCGGGCGTGCAGGGGAAGATCTCCTCGCGGGCGACGGTCATGTCGTTCGTGACCCGGGCGAAGACCGTGGGCTTGACGTAGTCGTCGTCGAGAACGATGGTCCAGCTCTTGCCGCCCAGCTTCCGGGTCACCCTCCAGAGCGGAGCGGCTACGCCGAGTTCCCGGGTCACCCTCGAAAGGGGAACGGCTACGCTGAGGCCATGCCGTCCACACGTCGCACAGCGCGCCAGACCGACCTGCTCGAACGGCTGGTCGCCCTGCTGGCGGCGGAAGGTTTCGCCTCGTTCACGCTCGACGAGCTGACCGAGCGGCTGCGCTGCTCGAAGACGACGTTGTACCAACTGGCGGGCAGCAAGCAGGAGTTGGTCCGCGAGGCCGTGAAGCACTACTTCCGTGGTGCGGCCGAGGCCGTCGAGAAGCAGGTGACGGACACCTCCGCGCCCGCGGAGCGCGTGGTGGTCTATCTGAACGCCGTCGCCCAGCAGTTGAGGCCGCTGTCCCGGCGCTTCCTCGACGACATGGCCGGATTCGAACCGGCCCGCGAGGTGTACGAGGCCAACACCCGCCTGGCCGCGGGCCGGATCAGACAGCTGATCGCGGACGGTGTCGCCGCCGGTGCGTTCCGTGACGTCCACGCCGCGTTCGTGGGTGAGGTCGTCGCCGCCACCATGCAGGAGATCCAGCGCGGCGAGGTGTCCGCGCGCACGGGGCTGACCGACGCGGAGGCGTACGCCGAGCTGGCGTCGCTCATCGTGCACGCGGTCTCGCCCTGACCGCGGGGGTGGCGGCCGGGGAGGCGACACCCCAGTCCCGCAGCACCGACTCGGCGTCCGCGCCCGGCGCGCCCGGTGCCGACGGCCGCCGGCTGGGCGTGCGCGAGAAGCGCGGGGCGGGTGCGGCCTGGAGGATGCCGTCGACCTCGATGAGGGTGCTCCGGGCCACCACATGCGGGTGCGCGCCCGCCTCCGCGAACGTCAGCACGGGGGTGACGCACGCGTCCGTGCCGGCGAAGTGCGCGGCCCACTCGTCGCGCGTACGGGAGGCGAACCGCCGCGCGAACAGGACCCGCAGCGCGGGCCAGCCGCCGCGGTCGCCCTGGGCGGGCAGGTGGGCCCCGGCGATGCCCAGCCCCTCCAGCAGCGCCGCGAAGAACCGCGGTTCGAGTGCGGCGACGGCCACGTACTTGCCGTCGCCGCACTCGTAGGTGTCGTAGAAGGGGGCGCCCCCGTCGAGGAGGTTGGCGCCCCGTTCGTCCGACCACTCACCCATGCCGCGCAGCGCGTACGTCATCTGGCCCAGCAGGGCGGTCCCGTCGAGCATGGCGGAGTCCACGACCTGTCCGGCTCCGGAACGTGAGCGCTCCCAGAGCGCGGCCAGGACGCCGATGACCAGGAGCATGGACCCACCCCCGAAATCTCCCACCAGATTGAGCGGCGGGGGCGGCGGATCACCGGCACGGCCCATCGCGTGGAGCAGCCCGGTGAGACCGATGTAGTTCAGGTCGTGGCCGGGATCCTGGGCGAGCGGACCGTCCTGACCCCAGCCGGTGACGCGTGCGTAGACGAGCCCCGGATTCTCCCTGCCGCAGTCCTCGGGGCCGACGCCGAGGCGCTCGGCGACGCCCGGCCGGAGGCCCTCGATCAGCACATCGGCCCGGGCGGCCAGCGCCCGTACCAACGCACGTCCCTCGGACTCCTTGAGATCGGCGAAGACCGACCGGCGGCCGCGCCGCACGATGTCGGTCGCGCTTTGCGGACCGAGCCGCAGCGCCCGGCCGCAGGGCCGCTCGACGCGCACCACGTCGGCGCCGAGATCGGCCAGCACCATGGCCGCGTGCGGGGCCGGCCCGAGCCCCGCGAGTTCGAGGACGCGCAGGCCGACGAGGGGACCGGCGGATCCATCGCTGGACTGCATGGCATCACGGTACCAAAAACGATACTGTTGTATCGCTCGCCGTATCGTTAGTTTCGGAGCGACCGAGGAAATCCCATGCCAGCTACCCGTACGCTTCCCTCCCCGGAAGCCGTCGACCTGATCGGCCTGACCCGTGAGCTCGCCGAGAAGGAGCTCGCGCCCCGCGTCGCCGAGGCGGAGGCCGAGGAGAAGTTCCCCCGCGAGGTCTTCCGCACGCTCGGCCGGGCGGGCCTGCTGAGCCTGCCCTACGCCGAGGAGTACGGCGGTGGGGACCAGCCCTACGAGGTCTACCTCCAGGTCCTCGAGGAGATCGCCGCCGTATGGGCCAGCGTCGGGGTCGGCGTCTCGGTGCACGCGTTGTCCTGCTTCGCCCTCGCCGCCTTCGGCACCGAGGAGCAGAGGAAGGAGTGGCTGCCCGACATGCTCAGCGGCGAGCTGCTCGGCGCCTACTGCCTGTCCGAGGCCCACGCCGGTTCCGACCCCGCCGCGATGCGCACCCGGGCCGTCAGGGACGGCGACCACTACGTCCTCAACGGCGCCAAGGCGTGGACCACGCACGGTGGGCACGCGGACTTCTACACGATCATGGCGCGTACGTCCGACGCGGGCTCGGGCGCGATCTCCTGCTTCCTCGTCCCGGCCGACACCCCTGGCCTGATAGCCGATCCGCCTGAGCACAAGATGGGTCTGACCGGGTCGGCCACCGCGACCATCCGTCTGGAAGATGTGCGCGTCCCGGCAGACCGCCGCATCGGCGAGGAGGGCCAGGGACTCAAGATCGCCTTCGCCGGACTGGACTGCGGACGACTGGGCATAGCGGCCGTGGCCACGGGCCTGGCCCAGGGAGCGCTGGACCACGCCCTGCGCTACTCGCGCGAACGGGAGACCTTCGGCCGCCCGATCATCGAACACCAGGGGCTGGCCTTCGTCCTCGCGGACATGGCCGCGGCGGTCCAGGCCTCCCGCGCGACCACGCTCGCCGCCGCCCGGCTCAAGGACCAGGGGCTCCCGTTCGCCTGCGAAGCGTCCATCGCCAAGCTGATCGCCACGGACAACGCCATGAAGGTCACCACCGACGCCGTCCAGGTCCTCGGAGGCGCCGGTTACACCCGCGACTTCCCGGTCGAGCGCTATATGCGGGAGGCCAAGGTCATGCAGATCTTCGAGGGCACCAACCAGATCCAGCGCCTGATCATCGGTCGCGCGCTGCGGGAGAGCGACCGGGGCACCCTCAGGGTCCAGAACTAGTGCCGCGGCAGGGTCCGCCCTCCGGGCGGACGACGGGAATGTGACGAAAGGGCCTAGGAGTGCGGGAGCCCGTGAAGTCGGGCTCGTAGGGCGCGGGCCATACGGTCCGCGTCTTGCGTGGTCACCCGCTCCGGCTCCGGGCGGTCCAGGAGCCCGAAGATGCCCGGCCCACGGTGTGCGGCGGGCAGATCCGCCATGCGCGGCACGATGTGGAAGTGCACGTGCGCGAAGCCCTCGGACTCGGCGAACTGGACGACGTAGGTCTTGAGGCAACCGGTCACCCCGCGCAGGGCCCTGGAGAGCCTGACCTGCCACACCCCCAGGGCCTCGGCCTCGACGTCGGTGAGGTCATGGACGGCCGTGACGTGCCGACGCGGCAGCAGCACCAGCCAGCCGGGTACCGCGGTGTTGAAGCTGTGAGCCACCCGCCAGTACTGGTCGAACACGACGCGTTCGCGTGAGGGAAGTTCGTCGAACCGCGCTTCCTTGCCGCATGCGAAGCAGAGGGGAGTCGTCATGCCCCCGGATCGTAGAACGGACCTCAACGGCAGCGGGCATCGTCCACCCGCCCACCACCGCCGCCCCACCGAAGCTTCGTCCAGACCGGACACGGTGACACTTCACGGTACAGGTCACGGCACGGATCACGTACAGAGAGGAAGCCTTCATGGCTGTCATGCGCGCGGTGCGGCTGCACTTCCCGACCCACGAGCTGCGGGTCGAGGACGTCCAACGGCCCACCCCCGGTGCGGGAGAGGTCCTGGTCAAGGTGGAAGCGGCCGGGGTGTGCCTGTCCGACGTCCACCTGATCTCCGGAGAACTCCGCGGCGCGCCCGCGCTGTTGCGGGGCGACACGGTGACCCTGGGCCACGAGGTGGCCGGCACCGTCGCCGAGCCGGGTCCGGACGCGGGCGGCTGGGCGGTCGGCGACCGGGTCGTCCTCCAGGCCGGTGAGTACCGCGACGGGCGGGGCTGGACCCGCGGTGTCGACTACGACGGAGGCTGGGCCGAGTTCGCGCTCGCCCGGATCGACACCCTGGTCCCGCTCCCCGACTCGATCCCCTTCGAGCAGGGAGCCGTCATCCCCGACGCGGTCTCCACCCCGTGGGGCGCCATCACCGACACCGCCGGTGTCCGCCCCGGCCAGGCGGTCGGGGTCTGGGGCATCGGCGGTCTGGGCGCGCACGGGGTGCAACTGCTGCGCATGGTGGGCGCCTGCCCCATCATCGCCGTCGACCCCTCCCCCGCCGCCCGCGACCGCGCCCTGGCCTTCGGCGCGGACCTCGCCCTCGATCCGGCCGACCCGGGTCTGGCGGACAAGGTCGCCGCCGCCACCCGCGGGACCGGTATCGAGACCGCCTTCGACTTCGCCGGCGTCACCCCGGTGCGCGAGCAGGCCCTGTCCGTGCTGGCCAACGGCGGCAAACTGGTCCTCGTCGGGCTGAGCGGAAAGCCGGTCACCATCGCGGACAGCACCACCTTCAGTACCCGCGAGCTACGGCTCCTGGGCCACTTCGGCTCCGGCGCGAACGCGGTGGCGCAACTCATCCACCTCACCGAGAACGGGCGGCTGGACTTCTCCCGCTCCATCTCGGACGTACTGCCCCTGGAGCAGGCGGCCGAAGCCGTCGAACGGCTGGAGCACAAGAAGGGCGATCCGATCCGCCTGGTGCTGCGCCCCTGAGGGTGCCGTTCACGTCGCGGACAAGCGGACCGGGGGCGCGGGGGTATGCAGCATCGCCTGCGTGGTCGACCTGACCGTGGACGGAGCCAACCACCCGGCGAGGCCGCCCGGAGCACTGCCCTGAACCGCGGGTCGAGCTCGAGCATGCGGTGAGTGAGGTCGTCCAGGTCGCCGTGGTGGACGACCTCCTCGCACAGCCAGTGCTCCAGCAGTGCTCCAGCGCTTCGTACGGCCTCAGAAGTTGATCATATGTCCGGCCAGGCCGTGCACGGCTTCCTTCACCGCTTCACCCAGGGTCGGGTGTGCGTGGACATTGCGGGCGACCTCGTGCACGGTCAGGTCCCACTGCTGCGCCAACGTCAGCTCCGGCAGCAGTTCCGTCACGTCAGGACCGATCAGATGGCCACCGAGGAGCTCGCCGTACTTGGCGTCGCTGATCAGCTTCACGAAGCCGACCGTGTCACCCAGGCCGTGCGACTTGCCGTTGGCCGTGAAGGGGAACTTGGCGACCTTGACGTCGTGGCCCCGCTCCTTCGCCTGCGCCTCGGTGTAGCCGAAACTGGCGATCTGCGGCTGGCAGTACGTGGCACGCGGGATCATCACATAGTCCAGCTCCATGGTCTCCGCGTCCGCGATCGTCTCGGCCGCGATGATCCCCATGGACTCGGCGTTGTGGGCGAGCATCAGCTTCGCGGTCACATCCCCGATCGCGTAGATGTGCGGTACGGACGTACGGCAGCGGCCGTCGACGTCGATCGCGCCGCGCTCGGTGACCCGTACACCCGTGGCCTCCAGGCCGTACCCGGTGACGTTCGGCGCGAAGCCGATCGCCTGGAGGACCTTGTCGGCCTCCAGCACCTTCTGCGCGCCGTCCTTGCCGGTGACCGTCACACGCACCTGCGGGCCCGACTCGTCGATCGACTCGACACGCGTCGAGGTGAGCACGTCGATGCCCAGCTTCCGGTACTGCTTGGCGAGTTCGGCGGAGACGTCCGCGTCCTCCAGCGGGGCGACCCGGTCCAGGAACTCGACGACCGTCACCTTCACACCGTAGTTGTGCAGGACGTACGCGAACTCGATGCCGATGGCCCCGGCGCCCGCGATCACGATGGAGCGCGGCAGGTCCTCGGTGAGGATCTGCTCCTCATAGGTGACGACACGGTCGCTGCGCCGGGTGCCGGGCAGCAACTTCGGGGTGGCGCCGGTGGCGATGATGCAGTCGTCGAATCCGACCGTCTTCGTGGTGCCGTCGGCGAGGGCCACCTGAAGCGTATGGGCGTCGAGGAAGGTGCCGCGGCCGTCGATCTCGGTGATCGCGTTCTTCTTCATCAGGAAGTGGACACCCTTGACACGGCCGTCCGCGACCCGGCGGCTGCGCCGGAACGCCTCGCCGTAGTCGAAGGAGACCTCGCCGTCGACCTTGATGCCGAACGTCTTCGCCTCCCGCGTGAAGATGTGCGCCAGCTCGGCGTTCCTCAGCAGCGCCTTCGTGGGGATGCAGCCGACATTCAGACAGACACCACCCCAGTACCGCTCCTCGACGACCGCGACCCGCTTGCCCAGTTGCGCGGCGCGGATGGCGGCGACATAGCCGCCCGGTCCTGCTCCGAGTACGACCACGTCGAAGCGCTCGTCCATGAGTGGATCCTTCCGGTGAAGCCCGGCTCAGAGCCGGTCCAACATCCTCTGCACCATCTGACCCTGTGACCTTATGTCTTGAGTGCCGCTACGACACTTTTCGTGTCTGTGATCACATGCGCGTAGGTCGGACCGTTCAATTCATGGGCGGCCCTCATGAGTTCGCTCGAGAAAGCCGCGGTGGCGTCCGTCACCAGCGACACATGGAATCCGAGTTCCATCGCGTACTTGGCCGTGGTCTCGATGCAGGTGTTCGCGAGCAGTCCGATGACGATCACATGGTCCACGCCGCGCTGACGGAGGCGCATCTCCAGGTCGGTGTTGGCGAACCCGCTCTGGGCCCAGTGCTGTGCGACCACCGTGTCCGAGGGCTCGGGCCGCAGGGGCGGGTACCAGTCCCCGCCGAACGCGTCCTGGGCGAAGAGCTGATGCTTGTCCACGGAGCGTTGTGACGGGTTCGGGTGGGAAAAGGAGTCGTACAACCCCGGTGTCCAGCGGTGATGCGGAACATAGAACACCGGCACGTCGGCCTCGCGAGCGGTGGACACCAATGCGGACAGATGGGCCCGCAGGTCGACTTCCCGCGCGACCTCCGCGATGCGCGGCCAGAGCTTGCCCTCGTCGGCGAGGAAGTCGTTCAGCGGATCGACCAGCAGAACCCCCGTCCGGCGCCGGTCGTAGTCGTACACCGTCATAGCTGCCTGCTTTCAGTACGTCGCACTCCTGTGCGAGCGCGCCGGTCAGACGGGGAACAGCAGACAGCTGCTGGTGGTGTGCGCCAGCAGCCGGTCCCCGGAGTCGAAGAGCTCGGCCTGCGCGAGGGCGGTACGACGTCCACTGTTGAGGACGGTGCCCACGGCACGGACCTTGCCGGTGTCCACGGTGACCGGGCGCAAGAACTTCACATTCAGGTCGAGTGAGGTATACCCCATCCCCTGCGGCAGGACCGACTGCACCGCGCAGCCCGCCGCCGAATCGAGCAGGGTGGCGTACACACCGCCGTGGACGCTTCCGATCGGGTTGTAGTGCTCCTCGCCCGGGACGAGGGCGAAGACGACCCGGCCGTGCTCGACCTCTTCGAAGGTCATCCCGAGGGTCGCCGCGATCGGCGCGGCGGGGAGCCGTCCGGCCTGCACCTCGCGGAGGAAGTCGAGACCGCTGTACTGCCCGACGGCGGCGGCGGAGACGGCGGGGTCCTCCCAGTCGTACGTGCGTGACCTGCCCATGTCGCTCCCTGGATGATCTGGATGTGGAATTCGAAGCTAGCCAGGACGAGGTCTGGATGTCAACGTCGAAGCCAGCCTACGATGGGCCGCATGACATGGCTGGAGACAAGCACCGAGAACTGCACGGTCCAGCGGACTCTCGACCTGGTGGGCGAGAAGTGGTCGCTGCTGGTCCTGCGGGATGCCATGAACGGCGTACGGCGCTTCGACGACTTCCGACGGCACGTCGGGCTGTCCGAGAGCGTGCTCGCGGACCGGCTGCGGAAGCTCGTCGCGGCCGGGATCCTGCACACGGTCCCCTACAACGAGGCCGGCAGCCGCACCCGCCACGAGTACCGGCTCACCCGCAAGGGCTGGGAGCTGTGGCCGGCGATGATCGCCCTCAAGCAGTGGGGAGACCGCCATGCCGCCGATCCCGAGGGGCCGCCCCTTGAGGTCACGCACGCCGACTGCGGCGCGCCGGTCGAGGCCGTGGTCGTCTGCTCCGCGGGACACGGTGCCCTCGTCCCGCCGGAGGCACGCACCCGCCCCGGCCCGTCGGCGAAGCCGTTGGACCTCACCGCTCGTTAGGCCGAGGGGCAGCGCGCGCATGCGGGATCGGCCCCGGTCGCCGAGTCCGCGCCGGTCACGACGGCGACCGCCACACCGAGGTGATCGAGCGGGCCGGTGGTGTCCTGGACCAGGCCGTCGCCGAGGCCGTACGCGTCGGACCGCGGACGGGCCGACGCCTGACACAGCGTGCCCGGCGGCGACGCCGCGGTCCTCGTGGCCCGGTCGGCGTCACGGCTGTCGGAACGGGTGACGAAGGAGTACCGGCCGGCGCAGCCGTCGGTCGTCGCCCTGCGTCCGGTGGCACGGGGTGATGTCGCGTCCGGCGAGAGGAAAGCGGTCGTCGCTCAGGCCGACGTATGGGCCTTCGCATGGTGCGCGACGGAGGTGAAGTGCAGGTTGTCGTCCTCGACAGGGCCGCCGCGCAGCAGTTTGACGTCGGAGTGGTAGTTCATCGACATGAGCCAGGGATGGGCGAGCCCTTGACGCGGCAGCTCGTGAAGGGACCGCTTGACGTAGCCGGCGCCGAAGTCGAGCAGCGGACGGGTCGGCATGGCCGGGTCGGGGAGCTCGGGGCAGCAGATGTCGGCGCCGGTTGCGTCCATGTGCCCGAGCAGCCGGGTGAAGTGCTCGCACAGCAGGCCCACCTTGAGCGTCCACGAGGAGTTCGTGTAGCCGATCGCGAAGGCGAAGTTCGGTACGCCGCTCAGCATCATGCCCTTGAAGGCCACCTTGTCGGCGAAGTCGACGGGTTCACCGTCCACCGAGAGCGCCATCCCGCCGAACAGCTGCACGTTCAATCCGGTGGCGGTGACGATGATGTCGGCGTCGAGCTCATGACCGGACTCGAGCCGGATGCCGGTCTCGGTGAACGTCGCGATCCGGTCGGTGACGACCGAGGCCGTTCCGTTGTTGAGCGCCTTGAACAGGTCCGCGTCGGGGACCGCGCACAGCCGCTGGTCCCAGGGGTCGTAGGACGGGTTGAAGTGCTCGTCCACGGGATAACCGGCCGGCAGTTGCCTGATGTTCACGGCGCGGATGAGACGTCGCACGACCCGTGGGTGGCGTCGCGAGGTCCGCCAGATGAGGCGCTGCATGGCGATGTTCTTGCGCCGGGTGAGCCGGTAGGCGAGGCCGGCCGGCAACACCTTGCGCAGTGTGTTCGCGATCACGTCCTGCGACGCGACCGGAAGGATGTAGGTGGGTGAACGCTGCAGCATCGTGACGTGGCCGGCGGTGTCGGCCAGCGCCGGGATCAGCGTGACGGCCGTCGCTCCGCTGCCGATCACCACGACCTTCCGGCCCGCGCAGTCCAGGTCCTCCGGCCAGTGCTGCGGGTGCACGATCTGTCCGGCGAACCGCTCCCGGCCCTCGAACCGGGGGGTGAACCCTTCGTCGTAGCGGTAGTAACCACCGGCGCAGAACAGCCAGTTCGCGGTCATCGACACCGTCTCTCCGGTGTCGGCGCGCTCGATCTCCACCGTCCAGCGGGCCTCCGCGGTGGACCATGCCGCGCCGCGTACCCTGTGGTGGTAGCGGATGTGCTGTTCGATACCGCTCTCCCCCGCGGTCTCCCGCAGGTAGTCGAGGATCAGATCGGCGGTGGCGATCGACTTGTCGTTGCGCCACGGCTTGAAGGCGTAGCCGAAGGTGTGCAGGTCGGAGTCCGACCGGATACCCGGATAGCGGAACAGTGCCCACGTGCCGCCGGAGACACCGCGGGCCTCCAGGATCGCGTAACTGCTGCCGGGCCGCTCGGTCTGGAGGTGGTGGGCGGCGCCGATGCCGGAGATGCCGGCGCCGATGATCAGCACGTCGATGTGCTCACTCTGACGGGTCATGTGCGGGGACTCCGTTGATGAGGCGTTCGCTGGGTGGTGCCTCGATGATGACCTCACATATCAGCCAGTACGGTGTGGCGGTTCGCACCTTCATCGGAAAAGGACAGTGCATCGCGCACCACCGCGGGCTAGCGCGCGGACATGACCTGGCAGCACCCATCCGAACGGACGTGCGATTTGCTTCGGCAGGGTGCACAGCTCGCACTCAACAGTCTGCAGGAGTGGCTCGACGAGATCGACGAGGCGACCTTGGCGGCGGTGACCATGCGAGCCATCGCGCAGGACCCCGCCCTGCGCGCCGCCACACGGCGGATCAACCACGCCCACCTGGCGTTCTGGGCGTCGGAGACCGTGCGCGACCCCGGCGCGCCCGTACGCCTCAGCTCTCGAAGCGGTATCCCATGCCCGGCTCGGTGATCAGATAGCGGGGGTGGGCGGGGTCCGCTTCCAGCTTGCGGCGGAGCTGGGCCATGTAGACCCGCAGGTAGTTGGTCTTGTTGCTCTGACTGACTCCCCACACCTCCGCCAGCAGGTGCTTCTGGGTGATGAGCCGGCCGGGGTTGGTGACCAGGATCTCCAGCAGATGCCACTCGGTCGGTGTGAGGCGTACGTCGTGTCCGGCGCGGGTGGCCTTCTTGGCGAGCAGGTCGATGGTGAAGCCGTCCGTCATGACGAGCGTCGTCTCGGGGGCCGGCGGAACGTCGTCCGTGCGGCGGACGGCGGCGCGCAGCCGGGCAAGGAGTTCGTCCATGCTGAACGGCTTGGTGATGTAGTCGTCGGCGCCCGCGTCCAGGGCCGCGACCTTCTCGTCGGAGGCCCGGCGGGCGGACAGTACGAGGATCGGTACGCGGGTCCAGCCCCGCAGGGCCTTGATGACGTCCGTGCCGTCCATGTCGGGCAGACCGAGGTCGAGCACGACCACGTCGGGCTGCCGGGCGGCGGCGATGCGCAGTGCGGTGGTGCCGTCGGGGGCCGGGTCCACTCCGTACTGCCGGGCCTGCAGGTTGATCACGAGGGCCCGGACGAGCTGAGGGTCGTCCTCCACCACCAGTACCCGGGTCATCAGTGTGCGCCCTTCCTGTTGTACGGCGGGCCGGAACCCGTGGAACCGGCTCCGAGAACACGGGAGTTGACGAACCGGGGTCCGTTCCCCCCGTCCGCCAACTCCCGCGCGGTGCGCCTAAGCCCATCAGCTCTTCGCCACGAGTCCCTTGAGCGCGATGTTGAGCTCCAGGACGTTGACGCGGGGCTCGCCCATGAAACCGAGGGTGCGGCCGTCGGTGTGCTCGTCGACCAGCTTCTGCACCTGGGCGACGGGCAGGTTGTTCTTCTCCGCGATCCGGTGCACCTGGATGTCGGCGTACTTCGGGGAGATGTCCGGGTCCAGGCCCGAGCCGGACGAGGTGACCGCGTCGGCGGGCACGTCGGAGGGCTTGACCGTGTAGCCGTTCACCGAGTTGTCCTTGATGACGGCGGCCTTGGCGTCCTTGACCCACTTGATCAGGTCGGCGTTGTCACCCGAACGGTTGGTGGCGCCCGACAGGATCAGCTTGTACTGCGTATTGACCGAGTTGACGCCCAGCCCGTTGGCGGGGCGGCCCTGGAACCACTTCAGGTCGGCGTCCGGGGTCTCCTGGCCCTTCTTCAGCGGCAGGTTGTAGGACTGGCCGATCAGCGAGGAGCCGACGACCTTGCCGTTCGCCTTGATCTCCGAGCCGTTCGCCTTGTCGGAGAACAGGCCCTGGGCGACCCCGGTGATGGCGAGCGGGTAGAGGACGCCCGTCACCACGGTGAGCACGAGGAGCGCACGCAGGCCCGCCCAGAGCAACCGGGCAGTGTTCGTAACCGAGTTGTTCATAGCCGATCAGCCGATTCCGGGGATGAGGGAGATGAGCAGGTCGATGATCTTGATGCCGATGAAGGGGGCGATCAGGCCGCCGATGCCGTAGATCCCGAGGTTGCGCCGCAGCATCTTGTCGGCGCTCACCGGCCGGTACTGCACACCCCGCAGGGCGAGCGGCACCAGCGCGATGATGATCAGCGCGTTGAAGATGACCGCCGACAGGATCGCCGAGTCGGGCGAGGACAGGTGCATGATGTTCAGCTTGTCCAGGCCCGGGTAGACCGCCGCGAACAGCGCCGGGATGATCGCGAAGTACTTCGCGACGTCGTTGGCGATGGAGAACGTCGTCAACGCGCCCCGGGTGATGAGGAGTTGCTTGCCGATCTCGACGATCTCGATGAGCTTGGTCGGGTTCGAGTCGAGGTCGACCATGTTGCCGGCCTCCTTGGCGGCCGACGTACCCGTGTTCATCGCCACGCCCACGTCCGCCTGCGCCAGCGCGGGGGCGTCGTTCGTGCCGTCACCGGTCATCGCGACGAGCTTGCCGCCCGCCTGCTCGCGCTTGATGAGCGCCATCTTGTCCTCGGGAGTCGCCTCCGCGAGGAAGTCGTCGACGCCGGCCTCGTCCGCGATCGCCTTGGCCGTCAGCGGGTTGTCACCCGTGATCATGATGGTCTTGATGCCCATCCGGCGCAGCTCGTCGAACCGCTCGCGCATGCCCTCCTTGACGACGTCCTTCAGGTGGATGACCCCGAGGATGCGCGCGCCGTCGGTGTCCTCGACGGCCACCAGCAGCGGCGTACCGCCCGCTTCGGAGATCCGGTTGGCGAGAGTGTCGGCGTCGGCGGACACCTCGCCGCCCCGCTCCTTGACCCAGGCGATGACCGAACCGGCCGCGCCCTTGCGGATCTTGCGTCCGTCGACGTCCACACCCGACATCCGGGTCTGGGCGGTGAAGGCGCTCCATTCGGCCCCGGACAACTCGCCCTGGTGCCGCTCGCGCAGCCCGTACTTCTCCTTCGCCAGTACGACGATGGAGCGGCCCTCGGGCGTCTCGTCGGCCAGCGACGACAGCTGGGCGGCGTCGGCCACCTCGGCATCGGTGGTGCCGGACACCGGCACGAACTCGGAGGCCTGACGGTTTCCGAGGGTGATGGTGCCGGTCTTGTCCAGCAGCAGCGTGGAGACGTCACCCGCGGCCTCAACTGCCCTTCCGGACATGGCCAGGACGTTCCTCTGCACCAGCCGGTCCATGCCCGCGATGCCGATCGCCGAGAGCAGCGCGCCGATCGTCGTCGGGATCAGGCAGACCAGAAGGGCCACCAGGACGACCATCGTGAGGTGCGTGCCCGCGTAGTCCGCGAACGGCGGCAGCGTGGCGCACGCGAGCAGGAAGACGATCGTGAGCGACGCGAGCAGGATGTTCAGCGCGATCTCGTTCGGCGTCTTCTGCCGGGCCGCGCCCTCGACCAGGGCGATCATCCGGTCGATGAAGGTCTCGCCGGGCTTCGTCGTGATCTTGATGACGATCCGGTCGGAGAGCACCTTCGTACCGCCGGTGACGGCGCTGCGGTCGCCGCCGGACTCGCGGATGACCGGGGCCGACTCACCGGTGATGGCCGACTCGTCGACGGAGGCCACACCCTCGACGACGTCACCGTCGCCGGGGATGATGTCGCCCGCCTCGCAGACGACCAGGTCGCCGACGCGCAGTTCGGTGCCGGGGACCTGTTCTTCGGTGGAGCCGGTCAGACGCCGGGCGATCGTGTCCGTCTTGGCCTTGCGCAGGGTGTCCGCCTGTGCCTTGCCGCGGCCCTCGGCCACCGCCTCCGCCAGGTTGGCGAAGATCACGGTCAGCCACAGCCAGGCGCTGATCGCCCAGCCGAACCAGTCACCCGGGTCCTTGAAGGAGAAGATCGTCGTCAGGACCGACCCGACCAGCACCACGAACATGACGGGCGACTTGATCATCACCCGCGGGTCGAGTTTGCGGAAGGCGTCCGGCAGTGACTTCAGCAGCTGCTTCGGGTCGAACAGACCCGCGCCGACACGGCTTTCGTCAGTCTTGTGGCCGGTCGGCACATCGCTGTGCGGCGCCCGGGTCGGAGTGGCTGTGGACATCGAGTCCTCTTCTGAAGGCGAATCTGTGCGAGTGGTCATGACGCCAACCCCTCGGCCAGCGGACCCAGCGCGAGCGCCGGGAAGTAGGTCAGACCGGTGATGATCAGGATGGCGCCCACCAACAGGCCGGTGAACAGCGGCTTTTCGGTGCGCAGGGTGCCCGCGGTGGCCGGGACCGGCTTCTGCTCGGCGAGCGAACCGGCCAGCGCCAGCACAAACACCATCGGCAGGAAGCGGCCGAGCAGCATCGCGATGCCGATCGTGCTGTTGAACCACTGCGTGTCGGCGTTCAGGCCCGCGAAGGCCGAGCCGTTGTTGTTGGCGCCGGAGGAGTAGGCGTACAGGATCTCGGAGAAGCCGTGCGCCCCGCTGTTGGTCATGGAGTGGCCCGGAGTCGGCAGGGCCATCGCCGCGGCGGTGAAGACGAGCACCAGCGCCGGGGTGATGAGGATGTAGCAGGCCGCGAACTTGATCTCGCGGGTGCCGATCTTCTTGCCCAGGTACTCGGGGGTGCGGCCGACCATCAGACCGGCGATGAACACCGCGATGATCGCCATGATCAGCATGCCGTAGAGACCGGAGCCGGTACCACCGGGTGCGATCTCACCCAGCTGCATGCCCAGGATGGTGATACCGCCGCCGAGGCCGGTGAACGAGGAGTGGAAGGAGTCCACCGCACCCGTCGAGGTCAGGGTGGTCGACACCGCGAAGATCGACGAGGCGCCGACACCGAAGCGGTTCTCCTTGCCTTCCATCGCGCCGCCCGCGATCTGGAACGCGGGACCGTGGTGGGCGAACTCGGTCCACATCATCAGGGCGATGAAGCCGAGCCAGATCGTGGCCATTGTGGCGAGGATCGCGTAGCCCTGCTTCAGGCTGCCGACCATGCGGCCGAAGGTGCGGGTCAGCGCGAACGGGATGACCAGCAGCAGGAAGATCTCGAAGAGGTTCGAGAACGGGGTGGGGTTCTCGAAGGGGTGGGCGGAATTGGCGTTGAAGTAACCGCCACCGTTGGTGCCGATCTCCTTGATGGCCTCCTGCGAGGCGACCGCACCGCCGTTCCACTGCTGCGAGCCGCCCATGAACTGGCCCACCGAGTGGATCCCGGAGAAGTTCTGGATCGCGCCGCAGGCGACCAGGATGATCGCGGCGACGACCGAGAGCGGCAGCAGGATGCGGATCGTGCCGCGCACCAGGTCGGCCCAGAAGTTGCCGAGCTCACCGGTGCGGGAGCGCGAGAAGCCGCGTACGAGCGCCACGGCGACGGCGATGCCGACCGCGGCCGAGACGAAGTTCTGCACCGCCAGGCCGCCGGTCTGCACGACGTGGCCCATGGACTGCTCGCCGTAGTACGACTGCCAGTTGGTGTTCGACACGAACGACGCGGCGGTGTTGAACGCCTGGTCCGGGTCGATCGCGGCAAAGCCGAGCGAGCCGGGCAGATGGCCCTGGAGGCGCTGCAGCAGGTAGAGGAAGAGGACGCCGACGGCGGAGAAGGCGAGAACGCCGCGCAGGTACGCGGGCCAGCGCATCTCCGTGTTCGGATTGGCGCCGATGCCCTTGTAGATCCACTTCTCCACACGCCAGTGCTTGTCGGAGGAGTAGACCTTGGCCATGTAGTCGCCAAGGGGGACGTAGGCGAGGGCCAGTGCCGCTATGAGCGCGAGCAGCTGGAGCACGCCGGCAAGAACGGGACTCATGGGTACCCTCAGAACCTCTCCGGGAAGATCAGGGCGAGGACGAGATAGCCCAGCAGGGCGACGGCCACGATCAGGCCGACAATGTTCTCGGCGGTCACAGCTTCGTCACCCCCTTGGCGACGAGGGCCACCAGCGCGAACACCGCGATCGTGGTGACGACGAAGGCCAGATCGGCCATCGCGAACTCCTAGATGAGGTTCAGAAATGAAGCGGACGGTTAGAGGTAACCGCCTCGATGGCCGGATCTGGCCGCCGTTGACACCTCCCATACGGCGGCCGGTCGGCCTTTGACGGAACCCTTACGGCCGACCGCTCCACGTGCGGCGACGGGTCCCGCCGCCGTCCGGCCGGGTACGCCAATGGCCCGCATCGGCGAGATGCGGGCCATCAGGGCGCGTACCCGGGGCAGGGCGTCGGAGCACGACGTCGCAGCAGGGCGTCAGAAGATGCGGAACCGCAGCCGGCAGATCACCGCGTCCGTGTCGCGGCGCACCGCGTGGGCGACGACCGCGCCCCGCTGGTTCTGGAGCAGCCGCTGCCACAGCCGGTCCGGCTCGACCTCGGGGATCAGCACGGTGACCCGGGTGCCGGGCTCCGCGGCGGCCGTCTCGCCCACGTACTCGGCGATCGGGCGCCCCAGGGTGCGGCGCTCGGAGGTGAGCTGGACGAGCGGTACTCCGGGGTCCCACTGTGCCCAGTCGCGGGCCAGCGCATGGGTGTGGGCGCGGTCCTCGGCGTCCGGGTGGCACACCGTGACGGCGCGTACCTCGTCGCCGAGGGAGGCGGCGGCGTTCAGCGCCTCCACGGTCAGTCGGGACAGGTTCGACACCGGAACGATCACCAGCGAACGGTCGCGGTGCGGCGGCTCGGGGATCCGCCCGAGGCCCAGCCGCTCACCGATCCGCGCGTACGCCCGGTGCACCGTCTCGAAGGCGGCCACCAGCAGCGGCACGGCGATCACTATCAGCCATGCGCCCTCCTCGAACTTGGTCGCCGTCACCACGACCGCCGAGACGCCGGTGAGCACGGCGCCGAAACCGTTCAGCCAGGCCTTGCCCCGCCACCCCCTCCCCCGCTCACCACGCCAGTGCCGGACCATTCCGACCTGCGCGATCGTGAAGCCGATGAAGACGCCGATGGCGAAGAGCGGCACCAGGGTGTTGGTGTCGCCGCCGGAGAAGACGAGCAGGGCCGCTGAGACCAGGGCCAGCGCGAGCACACCATGACGGTGCACCTGCCGGTCGGCCTTCAGGGCGAAGACGTGCGGGAGGTAGTTGTCACGGGCGAGCAGCTTCAGCAGCACGGGCAGGCCGCCGAAGGAGGTGTTCGCGGAGAGCGCCAGCAGGATCATCGTGGCGAACTGGATGACGAAGAAGGCCCAGTTGTGGCCGAGCGAGGCGTCGGCGAGCTGGGCGAGGACGGTGACGCCCGCCACCGGCTGGAGGTGGAAGCGCGAGATGAGGACCGACAGGCCGATCAGCATCACCCCGAGGACGGCCCCCAGGGCCACCTCCGCCCGCTGGGCCCGGCGCACGCGCGGGACGCGGAAGGACGGGACGGCGTTGGCCAGCGCCTCGACCCCGGTGAGCGCACTGCACCCCGAGGCAAAGGCCTTCAGCAGGAGCAGCGCGCCGACGGTGGTGGCGTTGTCGGCGAGGACGGAGGCGTGCCCGGCCGCGGCCGCGGTGCTGACGGGCGCGGACCGGAAGAGACCGACGGCGATCAACACCAGGATCGACACGACGAAGACCGCCGTCGGCACGATGAACGCGCGCGCCGACTCCACGATGCCGCGCAGATTCACGCCCGTGATCAGCACCAGCACGGCCAGACACAGCCACAGCCGGTCGGCGTACAGCTCAGGGAACGCCGAGGTCAGGGCGGCCACCCCGGCGGTGACGGCGACCGCCACATTGAGCACGTAGTCCAGGACGAGCGAGGCCGCCGCCACCAGGCTCGTACGGGCGCCCAGGTGGGTCCTGGCGACGGCGTACGACCCGCCGCCGTCCGGGAACGCGGCGATCACCTGCCGGTACGAGGCCACGAGCACCGCCAGCAGGCCCGCGATGGCCAGCGTCACCGGCAGTGTGAAGCCGAGGCCGTGCGCGCCCGCCGAGGCCAGCACCAGGACGATGGCCTCGGGCCCGTACGCCACCGAGGCCATCGCGTCGAGCGACAGGGCGGCCAGACCCGTGAGGGCGGTGAGGCGATGGCGCTCGCCGGTATCCGGCGGCTCCTCGTCGGCGGGGGTCGCCCCCGGCTCGATGGTCAGGACAGACATGGAATACGGGCTCCTTACGCGGTGGCCCGCGCACGCGGGGAGGCGATGCGCGGGTGCGCCCAGGTTCTGTCCGTCCCCGACTGCCTTCGACCCTTCCTTGCGCCTTCTTCGCGTCGAAGCACCGGACCTTGACGGGACCTTGACGGCCGTGCGCCCCGCACGGCTCCTGCCCCGCTGGGCACAGTGCCCCTGCGGGTACCTACCGCCCGGCCGTGTCGAGGGCCGCGCCCGTCTGGTCGGCGAGGGTGACCGCCACCAGCCGGGCCTGGAGCGGCGGTACGGGGCCCGGGCCGGGGGTGAGCATGAAGCGGCCCAGGTAGTGGCCGTTGCCGTAGGTGCGCAGTTCGATCTCGCCGCCCGGCCAGCCGCCGGCGTCGACGTCCCAGCGCCGGTGCCCGACCGTGACGTTTCCGTCCTGCTCGAGCCGGGGCGGCTGCCCCAGCAGGGTGCCGTACTCGTAGCGGCAGCCGCGCAGGCCGAGCAGCTCGGTGAGCTGGCCGCGGACGTGGTCGACCACGGTGTCGGAGGACTTGGCGGACTGGGCGAGCTCGGCGGTCTCGTGGATGCGGGCGAGATAGCCGGCGTCCGTGACCGTGATGACCTCCAGGCGGCGGGCCCGGGCCGCGAGCTGGGACACGATCACGCCGACGACGAGCAACAGCACCGCCGTCTCGATGTCGGCCGAGGCATGGATGTCGAACGTCTCGTACGGGCGGGTGAGGAAGAAGTCGAACCAGGCCGCCGCGGACAGCGCCGCGAGCGCGCCCGCCGTACGGCTGCCGAGGGCGGCGACCGCGACCACCACCACGACCAGGATCAGCGCCGCGTTCGTACGCGACAGATCCGTACGGAAGGGCACGAGGACGAGCGCCACCAGGAAGGGGCCCACCAGGCCCGCCACCAGGGCGAGCCGGTCCCGGAGCGAATAGCCGGTCATCACACCGTCACCTCCTGCGGTTGCCACGGCGCCCTCGGGCCCGAGCCCTCGTACGCCGCTTCCACGACTCATCGGTCCCCCTGCTCATGCGCCGCCTCCTACGCTCTGCGTATCACTGGGAAGATCCACCCGCTCGGCGAAGGGCAGCGACAGCACCATCGTCAGACCGCCGCCGGGAGTGTCCTCCGGGGTGAGGGTGCCGTCCATCGCCTCGGTCAGCCCCCGGGACAGGGCCAGGCCAAGGCCGAGGCCGGTGGTGTTGTCGGTGTCGCCCAGACGCTGGAAGGGCTCGAAGAGCCGGTCGCGGACGGGGGTACCGCCCTGCTCGAGCGGAGCCGAGACCTTGGGGGACCGCGGCAGGCCGGGGCCGCGGTCGACGACACGGACTTCGACGCGGCCCGCGTGCGTGCTCGCGGTCAGCAGCACCTTGCGGTCCGGCGGGCTGTGGCGGGCCGCGTTGCCGACGAGGTTGGCGATCACGCGTTCCAGGAGCGGCGGATCGGCCAGCACGGCCGGGATCTCCTCCAGGTCCCCGACCGCCACCTCGGGGGTGTCCGCGAGCGCCGCCGGAAGGACTTCCTCCAGTGTGGTGGCCCGCAGGTTCAGCGTGAGCACGCCCGCCTGGAGGCGGCTGAGGTCGAGGAGGTTCTCGACCAGGCGGTTGAGCTTGGCCATGGACTCGTCCGCGGTCGCGAGGAGTTCGTCCCGGTCCTCGTCGGAGAAGTCGACGTCCCGGCTGCGCAGCGAGGAGACCGCGGCCCAGCCCGCCGCGAGAGGCGTGCGCAGGTCGTGGCCGACCGCCCGCAGCAGCGCCGTACGCATCCGGTCGGCGGCCCTGACCGGTTCGACCTCGGCGGCGGCCTCAGCGAGCCTGGCCCGTTCGACGGCCGATCCCACATGGGCGGCGAAGGCGGCGAGCACGCGCCGCTCGGAGGAGGGCAGGGGGCGCCCGCGAAGGACGAGGAAGGCGCCGGGGCCCGCGGGCACGACCGTCGCGCCGTCGTCTCCGGGCGGCTCGTCGACCAGTTCCGCCGAGTCCATGCCGAAGGTCTCGCGCGTGCGTTCCACCAGCGCCGGGATCGTGGCGCCGCCCCGCACGATGCTGCCGGCGAGCGAGGACATGGTCTCGGCCTCGGCGGTGGCGCGGGCCGAGCGCCGCGACAGGCGCAGGGAGCGGTCGACGACGCCGGCGACCACGGCGGCGACCGCCGCGAACACCGCCAGGGCCAGCAGCGCGTTGGGATCGTCGAGCGTGAACTGCCCGACGGGCGGAATGAACCAGTAGTTGAGCAGCAGCGACGCCGTCACCGAGGCGATCACCGCCGAGACGACCCCGCCTATGCAGGCCACACCCACCACGGTGAGCAGGAACAGCAGTGCCTCACTGGTGAGGTTGAGCCGGTCCCGGGCCCAGTCGAGATCGAGCAGGAAGGTGAGCGCCACGGGCAGCAGCAGCCCGGCGACCGGGCCCGCGACCCGGCGCGCGGGCGACAGGGTGCGCCGCCGCGAGGGCAGCAGCGTGCCGCGTCCGGCGCGCTCGTGCGTGACGATGTGGACGTCGATGTCCGAGGAGAGTTCGACCACCGTGTCGCCCGTGCCGCGGCCGGTGACGAAGCGCTCGACGCGGCCCCGGCGGCTGGTGCCGAGGACGAGTTGGGTGGCGTTCTCGGCGCGGGCGAAGTCGACGAGGGCGGTCGGCACGTGGTCGCCGACGACCGAGTGGTAGCTTCCGCCCAGGTCCTCGACCAGCCGCCGCTGCCGGGCGAGTGAGGCGTGCGAGGCACCCGCGGCGAGACCGTCGCTGCGGGTCACATGCACGGCGAGCAGGTCACCGCCCGCCGACCGGTCGGCGATCCGGGCGGCCCGCCTGATGAGGGTGTCCCCCTCGGGCCCGCCGGTGAGGGCCACGACCACCCGCTCCCTCGTCTCCCACACCCCGCCGATACCGTGCTCAATGCGGTACGACTGGAGCGCCTCGTCCACCCGGTCGGCCACCCACAGCAGGGCCAGTTGGCGCAGCGCGGTCAGATTGCCGAGCCGGAAGTAGTCGGCCAGGGCCGCGTCGATCTTCTCGGGAGCGTAGATGTTGCCGTGCGCCATCCGGCGTCGCAGTCCTTCCTGCGGGATGTCGACGAACTCGATCTGCTGGGCTCGTCGTACCACCTCGTCGGGCACCGTCTCGCGCTGCGGCATCCGCGTGATCTTCTCGACGACGTCGCTGAGGGACTCCAGGTGCTGGATGTTCAGGGCCGTGATGACGTCGATCCCGGCGGCGAGCAGTTCCTCGATGTCCTGCCGGCGTTTGGCGTTGCGGCCGGCCCCGGGGACATTGGTGTGCGCGAACTCGTCGACGATCGCGACCTGCGGCCGGCGCTCGAGGACCGCGGCGAGGTCCATCTCCTCGAACGCCCCGCCGCGATGGGCGCAGAGGGCGCGCGGTACGACCTCCAGGCCGTCGAGCATCGCCTCCGTGCCCGGGCGCCCGTGGCACTCCACGAACGCCACCACCACGTCGGCGCCGCGGGCCGCCCGGCGGCGCGCCTCGTCGAGCATGCGGTAGGTCTTTCCGACTCCCGGGGCCGCCCCCAGGTAGACCTTCAGCCGACCGGGCCGTACGCCACCCGCGGCGGTCCGTGCCTCACCCCCGCCGGTCCGCACATCACTCATCTCGGTCGGTCCGTCATTCATCGCAGCCGACGCGCTCCGCTCTCTGAAGATCAACTCTCCGACGGGAAGGGGTACTTCCCCCCACCGAAGCCCTTCGGCGAGTCGTCCGGCACAGCCCTTGACGCATCCTTGGCGCCGGTCACGTGGACGTTGACACCGCCTTGACGTGCCCTGGCCCGGCAGAGTGAAGGACTGAGCTGTTCAGGAAGGGGACCGGAACCCGGCCCCCACGACGGCGCGGTTCGCCTCCCGTTCGCTACAGTCGGAGAGCCAGTCCGGAGCGATCACGAACGGAGACGGCCGGCGTGCACGTGAACCGATACGTACGAGCGGGAGGGGCCTACGGGCACCTGCTGCTCGTCGTCGTTCTCGCGCTCGGCGTGTTCGTCATGCACGCCGTGGGACACCCCGGCCAGTCGTCCGGCGACGGCATGAGCCCCGCGTCCCATGTCTCGGCGATGCCCACCGAGGCGGCCGCCCACGACCCCATGGGGGCTCCGGCGTCACCGGAGCGGGGCGGCGGCGCGCACTCCACGCACCCGGCGTCCAAGGACAAGCCGGCCATGGCGATGGACATGCTCTCGCTGTGCGTGGCGGTGATGTTCGGCGCGTGGGTGCTGACCGCGCTGCTGAGGACGGCCCTCGCCCGCCGTCCGGACTGGCTGGCGAAGCTCCTCGCCGAGGCGCCCGTCATGCTGCGGCCCAATCCTCCACCCCGCGGCCCTGATCTCATCCAGTTGTCGGTCCTGCGGCTGTAGGCCGAACCGCCCTCGCGGACGCGCACCACGCGCGCTCCCGCGACGACGCGTACGCCCACACAGCCAGAACCAACACACGAGGTGAGTTCACGATGACTGCCTTCACCCGCGCCTTCCGCGGCAAGCACCTCCACCGCAAGCCCGTCCGCCGTGTCGCGGCCGCCGGCGTCGTAGCCGCCGGGGCCCTGATGCTCTCCGCCTGCGGCGGCGACGGCGACGGCGCGAGCGGCATGAGCGGCATGGACCACGGCGGCAGCAAGAGCTCGGCGACCGCGACCGCGACGACGGCCGACCAGGCCGGTGACGTCGGCCAGGCGGACATCACGTTCGCGCAGATGATGATCCCCCACCACGAGCAGGCCGTGGAGATGGCCGAGCTGGTCGACGGCCGCGCTTCCGACGCGGAGATCAAGGACCTGGCCGCGAAGATCGAGAAGGCTCAGGGCCCCGAGATCAAGACCATGACGGGCTGGCTCAGGTCCTGGGGCAAGCCCACCGTGACGGGGGACATGCCCGGGATGGGCATGGGCGGCGACGGCATGATGTCCGACAAGGACATGAAGGAACTCAAGGCCATGCGGGGCAAGGAGTTCGACAAGATGTTCGCCCAGATGATGATCGACCACCACAACGGCGCGATCGCCATGGCGAAGACCGAGCAGAAGAGCGGCCGGAACGCCGACGCCAGGAAGATGGCCGACGCCATCGCCACGGGCCAGTCCGCCGAGGTCAAGCAACTCCGGAGCATGCTCGACCGGCTCTGATCCGCGGTACCCGTTGACCGTTCCGGGCTCCCTCGGCCGACGTGGGCGCCCGGGCGGTCACGCCCGGCCCAGGCGCTCACCGCCGTCGAGGCCGGGCACGTCCTGCTCCACCACGCCGTTGCTCCACCACACGGTTGCTCCACCACGCCGTGACCAGCGGCCGGATCATGTGGAGGCGATGCGGGTCCGGGCGGCGCCGTGCAAGTACTTTCCGGACGTCGAGACGGTCCTGCTCGCCCGGCACGCACGGCAGATCGGCGAACACCTCGACCAACTGGCCGAAGTCCGGGGCCAGGCCGACGAACCCGTCGGGCGTCCCGAGGCCGTACTGGAGGCGTTCGCCCCGGTCTCCCACGCCTCACGTGGGCACCGCGACACCGAAGTCGCGGCCTTCCTGCACAAAGACCGGCACGTCAGCGAGGCACGGCAACAACTCCACGGCATGATCAGGGACTTGGCGGCCGAAGGCGTACGCACGGGCGACCTCCGCAACGACATCGCCCCGGCGAGCTCGCGAGCCACCAGGCTGTGGGCGTGGACGTCGTGAGGGACGCGCTCTTCCCAGGCCCTGTCGGGCAGGCTCATCGCGTCCGGTGTCAGGCCGCCGCGGGCTGGGGCTCGACCGTGTCCCGCACGCGGCTCGGGGTCTCGCGGCGGAAGACGTCCTTGAGGTAGAGCACGGCGGCGGCACCCAGCACCCACAGCGGGAGGATCACCAGGGCGCGGGTCAGGCCGTCGTCCTGGAAGCGGGAGAGCCCCTGCATGGCGCGGACGCCGACCCCGACGGGCAGGATCCCGGACAGCGGGCGCAGCCATGCGGGGAGGTACGCGGCGGGCATGATGCCGCCGCTGCTGCTGTTGCCGAGGATCAGCAGGAGGATCGAGGCGAGACTGACGCCTGCGGAGCCGAACAGGCGCAGCAGCACCATGGTCGTGGCGCCGACCGCGGCGCCCATCAGCGCGACGACGAGGGCGAGGGGCAGGAAGGGGCCGGGCAGTGCGCCGAAGCCGGTGCCGCCGGCGATGACGGCGACCAGGACGCCGCCGGCCACGCCGAACAGGGCCAGGCTGGCCATCCGCCAGCGGTACTGGAGGCGGGGGGCGAGCTGGTAGGTCGTCATACCGAAGAGGTATCCGGCCAGTACCAGGCCGAAGGCCGCGTAGAAGACGGACAGCCCCCGGGTGTCCCCCGCTGACGCCGGGGCGACGTCCTCGACGGAGAGGCGGTGGTGTTCCGCGCGGGCCACGGAGCCGAACGCGGTGGTCACGGTGGCGGTGACGGCGGCTCCGTTGGCACTGCCGTACAGCAGATCCCCCTTGCCGAGGTAGGCCGCGTAGACGGACCGGTCCTGGACGGCGCGCCGGGCGGCGGATTCGTCGGGGTAGGTCTCCAGGGTGAAGCCGTCCGGGACGGCGCGTGCGAGGTCCTGGCGCAGTTGGGCCTGATGGGTGCCGATCTCCGTGGTGCCCACCCGCAGCTCATGGGGGCGGGGCGCGTGGAAGGCGGCGAGGTAGACGCTGACGAACACGGTGCCGATCAGCAGGACGACCGCCACGGGCACCAGGACGGCGCGCGGAGTCCCGGGGCGCGGCGGCGGATGGGCCACGTCCAGGGCGGGCTTGTGGTGCTGTCGGGTGGAGGCGTGCTGGGACATCGGAGGCAGGATCCTCGAAGATAGAAGCGAACTGATAACCTGTTGTACACCATAATCAGCTGCCTTACAAAAAGGGGTCCGCCACGTGAAACATCCCGACCGGCGTACCGGATACGTGGCCTGGCAGATCGGCCAGATCATGGCGACCCGGATCGAGCGCACCCTGCGCCCCTTCCACCTGACCCTCGCCCAGAACAGCGCCCTGACCCAGGCCGCCCTCGACCCGGGCGTCACCAGCGCCACCGCCGCACGCAGAGCGGCCATCACCCCCCAGTCCATGGGCACCGCGGTCAACGGGCTCGTCGCACGCGGGCTTCTGGAACGCCGCACCGCCCCCGGCGACAGACGCACCCACCGCCTGCACGCCACCGAGGCCGGCCTGCGGCTCGTGGCCGAGGCCGGCGCCGCCGTGGACGCCACCCACGCCGAAGCCCTGGAAGTACTCACGCCGACGGAGCAGGAACAGGCCCACTCACTGCTCCTGAAACTCCTGGCGTCACTGAATCCGGCGGCCATGGACGTCGACAGCGCGCCATGAGGAGCCGCCGGGCCGAGCAGGTCACGACAGAAGAGGGTCCCGAGACCGATCAGCCTCGGGCTCAGCCCGGTGAACGGGCCACCTCCATCGCACGGAAGAAGGGACCCGATGGCGCACGAGACGGTCACCGCCCCTGGGCTCTCGGACAGTGTGAGGGAGGCCCGCGCGGACGCTCGACTTCACATCGTCCCCTGCGCATCCACTGCTGACGGACAGTCATCACTCGGCGCCTGTTCGCCGAGAGCCGCGTCGCGGGACAAGTCCTGGTGACCAACCACCGGCGGGACCCGTACCGAACGTAGTGAATGAGGGTCACATGTGCTGCCCGTAGTACTTACCGAGCTGCTCGAGGTAGCGGGGGTCGTCCGTGTGCTTGCCCTTGTCGAACTCGGGTGCGTCCTTGATCTCGTCCTTGGTGCGGTCGACGTAGACCTTCTCCTCGGCAGTGTCGACGCGCGTGATGGTCCCGGCCGGGAGAAGTACGTGCTTGCCAAAGATCCAAACCCCGGTGTCGACGACGAGGTAGGCGGCACCGACGCCGTCGGAGTCCTCTTTTGCGCGACGCGAAGAGAGTTGTCACGACCGGGACGGAAGTGCGGGAGGTGCCGCCGTGACCCTGCTCCTTGCCGGTGCGACAGAAACCGGTCGCAGATGGCCTCCAGCCAGTCACGGACAGGCTGGAGGCCATCTGTCATCGAGTGGCCGTGCCGCACCAGGCGGCTACAGGTTCCGCCCGCCGCCAGTGCCCTTGGACCTGCTCTCACCAGGCTGGTCCTGCTGCTTGATCTGCTCCTGCAGACCCCGGGCCTGCTCCTGGAGCTTCTGGCGCTCCTGCGGGTCGGTCGCGCGCTCCGCGGCTTCGGTCAGCTTCTGGGCCTTCTCGCGCATCTGCTGTGCTCGATTGCCGGATTCGCCTGCGGCGCTCATAGTCACTCCTTGGACTGTCGGAAAGATCGGGCTCCATCAGCCAATCAGCACCTGATCACCCTCGCATCCCGAACCGTCACCGTGCGCTATCGCCGCAGGTCCGTCGCCCCTGGACACGGTCTTAGAGCGCGTAACGGGATCGTGCCGAGATGCCCTGGCCCGAGCGGTCGCCAGGGCCGAAACCGGTGCCTGACCGGCTGTGTCTGCCGGGCATCCTGTACGTCCTGCACCAGGACATGGTCTGGCAACTCCTGCCTCTGGAGCTGGAGTTCTCCGGGCAGACATGCGTCCTGGGTGATGAGGCGTACGACTCCCGGGCGGTGCGGCGTGAGCTGCGCCGCCGCCGGATCATGCCGGTGGTCTCCTGCAAGGGCGCCTCGAACATCAAGGGCCTGGGCAAGCTCCGCTATGTCGTCGAGCAGACCTTCGCCCTCCTTCACCGGTTCAAACGCCTCGCGGTGTGAGGGGAGCAACGCCTCGAACTCCACGACGTTTTCGTCTCGTTGGGCGGCAGTCTCAGCTGCTGGCGGCGCCTCAAGAACGCCGCATCATGATCGGGCTACGAACCCTGGGGGCGGGCCGCCCCGGTGTCTCCCGGCGGATCTCTCTGCCCTCGGCGAAGCAGGGACGTGCATGCTCATGGTCCGTGTTTGAGTGACCCGATGAAGATCTTGGTGCTGGGCGGAACGGCGTGGGTGGGCCGCGAGGTCTCGCGGCAGGCACTGGAACGTGGGCATCGGGTGACCTGCCTGGCCCGCGGGGAGAGCGGCGAGGTGGCCATGGGCAGAACGCCACCGCGCCGACATCACCGGCGCCCGCGCCACCTACGACGCCACCACCGCATCGGCTCCTGACGGCTACGAAGGACCCGGCAGGCGTTGAACGATCGCTGCTGTACGCGAGTTGGAGGAGCCCGAGGTGGAGGTCGGCACGTATCTCGTAGCGGATGCGGAGTCGTGTGAACTGGTGGAGCCAGGCGAAGGTGCGCTCGACAACCCACCGTGTCTTGCCGGCCATCGGGCGCAAGACCGCCACTCACGCCTGGAGGTCTTCGTTGACCTGCCGGACGGCTCTCGGTAGAGCGCGACCATCATCACTCTCGCCCAAGTCGAGCTTGTGATGAAGCGGTGGACTGCAACCGGGGAAGCCCTGGGAGCCGCCCGACCGAAGGATCCGTCCGCACCACAAACAGGGCCTGCTCGGGCAGGTCGAAGGCCGCACCACCCAGGCGGTCATCGACTGGCTGGCCGACCGCGACCAAGCCTGGCGCGACGCGGTCCAGTACGTCGCGATCGACATGTGCACGATCTTCAAGTCGGCGATCCGCCGGGTCCTGCCGCCGGCCACCCTGGTCGTGGACCACTTCCACCTGGTGCAGCTGGCGAACCAGGTACGCCGCCGGGTCACCGTGGCCCAGCGCGGCCGCAAGGGCAACCGCGAGTGGGAACTGCGCAACCGGCTCACCCGCTCCGCCGCCCCGATGCGCGGCGAGCACGTCGACGCTCTCCTCGACGAGCTGTCCAACCTGCCCAGGGTGATCGGCGCGCCGATCACCGTTGCGTGGAACGCCAAGGAACACCTCCTGGACCTGCCTGCCACCGCCCGGACCCGCCCAGACCGGGAACAGGCCCGCGATCTGCTGTACCGGTTCTACCGCCGATGCGCCGACGCCGACCTTCCCGAACTGCAGCGCCCAGCCACAACCGTCGAGACATGGTGGCCAGAGATCCTTGCGTTCCTGCACACTGGGATCATCAACGTCGGCTCCGAAGGCACCAACCGGGTCATCAAGACCATCGCCCGCGACGCCTACGGCTTCCGCAACCCCGGCAACCAGCGCTTACGCACCCGCCGCGCGACCACCCGTCGAGCCCGTGGACACCTCGATGCCCGCTAATTTCGTTGAGCCCGCACCCTGCAATCGTGTTGGCTAGCGGCACCGAACCGTCAGTACCGCAAGTGTTCGCTTGGCGGTAGCAGGGAGTTGAACGTGCAGGACATTGTTGTCGACCCCGTTGCCCACAATCGGGCAGCCTGGGACAAGTACGTCCAAGAGGGCAACGAGTGGTCGAGGCCGGTGAGTGCCGAGGAAGTCGAGCGCGCCCGGATGGGCGACTGGTCGATTGTTCTCATCGGGCGTGAGCCAGTCGACCGCTCCTGGCTGCCGACGGACCTGACCGGCAAGGACGTGTTGTGCCTGGCCTCCGGCGGTGGCCAGCAGGGTCCGATCCTCGCCGCCGCAGGGGCGCGGGTCACCGTCTTCGACAACTCACCCCGCCAGCTCGGCCAGGACCAGATGGTGGCGGCGCGCGACGGACTCGAACTGCGCACCGTCCTAGGCGACATGCGCGACCTCAGCGCCTTCGGCGACGCAACATTCGACGTCGTATTCCATCCGGTCTCCAACCCGTTCGTACCAGACTTGGCACCGGTGTGGCGTGAGTGCTTCCGCGTCCTGCGACCGGGCGGAACTCTGCTCGTGGGCTTCCTCAACCCCGATGCGTACTTGTTCGACCACGAGGCGCTCGACGAGCGCGGCGAGCTGATCGTCGTGCACAAGCTGCCCTACAGCGATGTCACGCAGTACTCCGCCGAGGAACGCGCCACGAAGTTCGGCGCGGATGCCGCTCTTGAATACAGCCACACCCTCACCGACCAGATCGGCGGGCAACTCGCCGCGGGGTTCGTCCTCACCGGCTTCGCGGAAGCGCCGCACCAATCCAACGCATCCGCTCAGTACATGTCGCACTATTTTGCGACGCTGGCGGTCAAGCCGGGCTGACCCAGCCGTGGGGCCGGCCCAGACGACCGTGTCTCCCAATGGCCAAGTGGAGCGCTGTGCCGGCCCGGCCCCCACTGACTTCGCTGAGCCGGCATCAAGAGGTCCAGACGCGCTTCGCGTAGTCCGCGAAGTTCTTGCCGAGGATCTTCTCGATGCGTTCCGAACGGTAGCCGCGCTGCTCCAGCAGCCGGATCAGCTCGTGGAACTGGTCGACACCACGCAGGTCGACGACGAACGGGTAGGCGTCGTCGCCCTCGCCCGTCGCGCTGACACCGGCCTCCCGGCGCCGGGCGACCTGCTCGGCGAGATGGTCCCGGTAGGCGCTCAGGTCGTCGACGGCGGTGACGGGACCGTCGGTGCCGATGCCGACGTGGTCCTCGCCGCAGACGTTGACGGCGTGGTCGATGTGCTCGACGACGTCGGCGGCGCGGGCATGGCCGCAGGAGTTGAGGAACGGCATGAAGTAGATGCCGACGAACCCTCCGCGTGAGGCGACCAGGCGCAGTTCCTCGTCCGTCTTGTTGCGCGGGAGGTCGGTGAGCGCACGGCAGCCGGTGTGATTGACGGACACCGGCTGCTGGGAGATCCGGGCTGCCTCGAGACAGGTCCGCTCCCCGCTGTGGGAGAGATCGACCATGAGGTGACGGTCGTTCAGGCGCTCGATCACCTCACGGCCGTAGGGGGTCAGGCCGCGGTTGCGCGGCTCCATCGAACCGTCGCCGAGTGCGTTCGCCTGGTTGTACGTGAGCTGGACGACGCGGACGCCGAGCCGGTGGAAACGGTCGACGCGACTGACGTCGTCGCCGAGCGCGACGGCGTTCTGGAAGCCGTAGATGACGCCGATCCGGCCGTCGCGCCGGGCCTGGTGGAGGTCGGCCGCCGTGTGCACCTTGACGAGGTCGGCCGCGTTGTCCCGCAGGATCGTGTCCCAGACCGCTATTTCGTGCAGCGTGTGCTCGTAGGGGTCCATGTCACCCATCACGTATCCGAGCGTGATGTTCACCGCGGTGAGCCCCGAGGCGTGGGCCTCGGCCAGCGTGCGCGCGTCGATGGTGATGTCTTCGCTGGTCTGGACGAGTTTGCCGGCGGTCGCCGACGAGCGGGGTGCGTTGGGGTTGTCCAGCACCCCCAGCGCGTTGATGATCATGTAGTCGCGTGTGAAGTGGTCGGCGTCTGCAAGGAGCTTGGTGGTCATCGGGCGTCGTGTCCCTTCGGGGGCTGCATGTCTCATGGCTGGGGTCCGATGACGGTCAGCGGCCGGGGTCGGCCGGCTGGTAGTCGCTGCGGTCGTAGCGGCAGCCGCGTTTGACGACGAACTCGATACTGGCGAGATGGGTCATGTCGTCCAGCGGATTTGCCGACAGGACGGCGAAGTTCGCGAGCTTGCCCTCCTCGACCGTGCCCATGAAGTCCTGCGCGCCCATGCTCATGGCGCCGACCAGGGTGGCCGAGCGAATAACCTGCACGGCGGGAATGCCGCAGTCCCGCGCCAGGAAGACCATCTCGTCGTGCAGTGCGGGGAAGGGGTGCTCCGGGGCGGTCTCGTAGTCGCTGCCCGCGGAGACGGGGACGCCGACGCGGAACGCGTGGGCGGTGATCCGGGCCGCCAGAAGCGAGTTGGCCCGAACACGCGCCAGTGACTCGGGATCCGTCGCCTCGGCGGCGAAGTAGTGCGCCCACATGCCGGCGGTCGCGTCAAGAATCGTGCCCTGTCCCAGCATTCGCTCGAACAGCGTCTGAAGGTGCGGGTCGTCGCCGTCCGCGAACCGGTCGTACTCGAAGGGCGGCTTGTCCTTGTACGTGGTCAAGGGCCGCTGCGCGCCCTCCTGCGCGAGCGCCGTGGCGTGCGAGACCGTGTCGACGCCGGCGTCGACGACCTCACCGGGGCTCGCGGGATAGACCGTGCCGTGCGCCCAGGCGGCGAGCCCCTGCCGGTGCGCCTCGGCCGTGAGCGCGGCGACCGTGTCCGCGGTCAGGTCGGCGTAGATCTTGACCGCCCGGGCACCGGTGCCCCGAGCCATCGCCACCGCCAGGGGCAGGTCGGTCTCGTCGGTGATCGCCTGCATCCACGGCACGGCGCCGGGCGTACCCCCCTGTGACACCTGCCGGGTGCGCGGGTCGTCGAAGAAGCTCGGCCCCGCCATGAGGGCGGCGTAGTGGATGTCAGGTCCGGGGATCTCGCCGACCAGCGCGGCACGGGCGAGTTCAGCCACCTGGCGGAGGTCGTCGGCCATGTCCCGGATCGCCGTGACACCGCCGTAGACCTGCCGGCGCAGCACGGCCTCGGCCGTGGGGCGATCGGGCGGCGTCGCGATGTGCTGGTGAGAGTCGATCAGACCGGGGACGACGAAGCGCCCCGTGAGGTCGACGACAGCCGCTGCGCTGTCAGCGATCTCAACGTCGGGGACGACCGCCCGGATGGTCGCGCCGTCGGTCACGATCGACGTCGACTTCCGCGCCGGGCCGCCCGTCCCGTCGATCACCGTCGCCCCCCGGTAGACCACCACCGTGCCCGTTGCGGGCGCGGCCCAGGGAGTCGGTGCACCGAGAACCTCGTGATCCATCGAACTGACCTCTCCGTGAATGGGGCGCAAGTAGTGTTGTTGCGCTGTACGTAACATGTGTATCGTCATGGGTAACATCGGGAATGTAGCACCGGAGTGCGACAAGGGGCGCCACGCATGCCGAAGCCATCCAGCTCCGCTGTCGACAAGGCACTGGACCTGATCGAGGCACTCGCCCGGTCCGACCGCCCGCTGCGACTCAGTGAGCTCGCGGGCGAGGTCGGTCTGCATCGCGCGACGGCCTACCGTGTCCTGATCGACCTGATCCGCCGAGGCTGGGTACTGCGTACCGACGACCACTACCTCCTCGGCGCGGCAGCGCTCCAGCTGTCGCACTCGGCCGCGCGCAACTCCCTTGTCGCGGTGGGCCGCCCGATGCTGGAGGCCCTCTCGGAGCGCACCGGCATGATGGTGAACCTTCAGGTACTGGAGGCCGACCGCTCGCGCGTGATCGACGTCGTACGACCGCTGCGGCTGGAGATGATCAATCACCTGCGGGACGAGATGCTCCCCGTCCACCGTTTCGCCGGTCCGGTGGCCCTGGTGGCACTGCTCGACAAGGACGCGCGGCGCCCCTATCTGCGCCTGGCGGAGGAGGCCGGTCATCCGCTCGCCGGCCCGGAAGGCCTGCTGACGGACATCGAGGAGGCCGAGCGCACCGGTTACGCCTTCGAGCGCGGTCGCGCCGAGCAACTCGTCGCGTCGGTGAGCCGGGCCGTGGTCTCCGCGAAGGGGCTGCCGCTCTGCGCGCTCACCCTGGTCGGGCTCGACGCCGAGTTCGACGAGCCGCACCTGTCCGAGCTGAAGCGACAACTCCGCGGCGCGACAGACGCACTGCAGGACGCGCTGACGGGCCTTTCCTCGTCGCCGCAGGCGGATCCCGCGTGAGCGGCGTACTGGTCCTCGACCGCTCGCAGACCCGGTCCTGCCTGGATCCGGCGCGGGTGCTGACAGCGGTCACTCAGGCGCTCGTTTCGATCAGCCGCGGCGAGGTCTCGGCCCCTGCCCGGATCGCCGCGCAAGCGCCCGCGGGACTCCTCGGCGCGATGCCGGGCTACGTTCCGGGCCTCGGGCTGGCCGCCAAGTTGGTGTCGGTGTTCGCCGTGCCCGGCCGGACAGGCGGCAGCGCGCACCGCGGCGTCGTAGCCCTGTTCGACGAACACGACGGCCGTCCGCTCGCGCTCATGGACGCCGAACCGGTCACCGCCGTGCGCACCGCCGCCGTCGCGACGATCGGCATGCGCGCGCTGGCTCGCCCCCGCCCGGACCGGATCGCCGTACTGGGCACGGGAGTTCAGGCCCGCGCCCAGGTCGAGCTACTCGCGACGATCGACGCCGACGCGCCTCTCGTCGTAGGCGGGAACGACCTTGAGCGCGCCCGGCGGCTCGCGGAACTGCACCCGAACGCCTCCGCGGGCTCCATCGAGGAGGCGGCCCGCGGGGCCGACGTCGTGTTCTGCTGCACCAGCGCCCGCGAACCCGTGCTCAACCCGTCATGGCCGGCCAAGGGCGCCCACATCAGCTCCGTCGGCGGTTCCCACGGCCCCGAACTCGCCCCCGACACCGTCCGCACCGGATCCCTCTTCGCCGAATGGCCGGGTGCCGCCGCCTCAGCTCCGCCGGCCGGGGCCCACGAACTGCAGGGCATCCCACCAGACCGGATCACCCTCCTCGGCTCGGTCCTCGACCGCCGCCATCCCGGCCGTCGAGGACCCACCGAGCTGACAGTCTTCAAGTCGACGGGCCACGCAGCGCTCGATGTCGCCGCGGCGGCGGTCGTCCACGACATCGCCCGCGCCCTCGGCAGGGGGACGACCCTGGAGATGTAGAGAGATCGTGAACGCGCCTCCGGTGACGCCGGTGGGGCGGGTGTGCCGCCGAAGGTGATGTGACGCTGGTGCGTAGGAGAACGCGGTCTCGGTGATTCCGCCGACGATTCCGCCCCTGGTCCGTACGGTGACCGCGACCGGGCCCGCGGGAACCCGTAACGCACGCCGGTCGCGTCCGAGCCAACCTTCCCGCCGACCACCCCAGCCGTGTCACGCGAAGGCTGTTCGTTTCGTGACGTAGCCCACCGGTGGGTGGCTGCGGAAATGGCCAGGGAGCTAATTCACCCGAAAGAGGAGGCCTGGCGGTCGGGGGATGAAAATGGTGATACACCCCCGAGCGGCAGCTCCGAAACAATCCACTGGATACGACATGGAGCAGGCCATTCAATTCCAGCTTCGCGGATAATACAAAAATACTAAAAGCTATTCACATATGCACCGTTGATGCGCCGCATTTCACCTCTGTGCGCTCATTCGAACGGCTTGCGTCCTGTCAAATGCCTTGCGCATAAGGCCACTCGAATGGGTTACTCGCCATGTTCGTTTCGACGGATGTGCGAACTATCGAATGGCGTGCGAGCGAATCGCTGATCCGGCGTCGGCCAACGCCGGACCAACGGTTCTCCTCAATGGCCCTGCGTATCAGGCAGGCGGCCGACACCGCCCAGCCCGAGCATCACAGCAGGGCCACCGAATTACCACTTGGCCAGTGGACACGAGAGCCGACTCGCAACCACTCGACACGTACGCGAATCCGAACGTCCGCATCACTACTCGCAATGTACCGCATTGCGGGCGAGGAGGAATCGCTCATGCCTATCAGCCCGAACCAAGGATCAAGTGGGGGCGGCACACTCGTCACCATCACCGGCACCGGCCTCAGCGGCACCACCGCGGTCCGCTTCGGCACCCGGTCCGCCACCGCCGTCACCAACGTCTCGCCCACCCAGGTCACCGCCGTCTCCCCCTCCGGCAACGGAGCGGTCGGCGTCACCGTGACCACTCCGGGAGGGACGAGCAACCCCATCCCCTTCTACTACGTCGGGGCGCCGTTCAAGCAGTCCCTCAGCCCGACCTCCGGGTCGACGGCGGGCGGCGGAACCGTCACCATCAACGGCACCGGCCTGTCCACCGCCACCAGCGTCGCCTTCGGCGCCAACTCCGCGGTCCCCACGGTCGTGTCCGACGGCCGGATCACGGTCGCCGCACCGGCCGGTGCCGCGGGCTCCGTGGGAGTCAGTGTCACCACGGCGGGCGGCACCAACAACGGGCTCTCGTACACCTACGTCGCCGCCCCGACGGTGACGACGGTGACCCCCGCGGAGGGGCCGACGACGGGCGGCACGACCGTGACCGTGGCCGGCACCGGCCTCACCAGCACCACCGCCGTCACCTTCGCCGGAGCCCCGGCGCCCTTCACCGTGATCTCCGACACCGCGGTGTCGGCCGTCACGCCTCCCGGGACGGCCGGTGCCGTCGACGTCGTCGTGACCAACGACGCGGGCAGCGCGACCGCCGTGGGCGCGTTCACCTACGTCGCCGGGCCCGGCATCTGACCCCCTCAAGGGTCCGGCCACTGCCGGCGACAGTCGTCCTGTCCGGAGCGGATGCGCCGACCCCACGGGGTGCCGTGTCCGTCTCCCAAGCCCCCGGCCCGGAAGTCATCCCGGGCCGGGGGCCCTACCCGTCCGACCAGCCGCCACGCCCCCACCCGACTGCGAGCGTTCTTCTCGGCCTGGCCGGAGCCCGCGTGACGGGTGGTGACGGGCGCATCCGATCAGAAATCTCCCGCCCTCCTCGGGGCGGAGCCAGACCATACGGAGACACCGTGGAAAACAGTGATCTCGCGGCGCAGGCCGTACGGCCAAGCGTCGCAGCCGCCGCACCCGTCCTCAGTTCGGTCGTCCCCAACACAGGGCCCTCGGCAGGCAGCAGCACGGTCACGTTGAACGGCAGCAGTTTCACGGGAGCGACTGCGGTCAACTTCGGCACCAACCTCGCCCTCAGCTACACGGTCGACACCGCGGCGAAGATCACCGCGGTGACACCGCCCGGCACCGGCGCCGTCCCGGTCACCGTGAGGTCTCCCGGCGGGACGAGCAACGCGGTCACCTACACCTACGCGGCCACCCCGACTCTCACCACCGTCTCTCCCAACCAGGGCGCGGCCTCGGGCGGCACCACCGTCACTCTCACGGGTACCGGCATGACCGGAGCCACCGCGGTCACCTTCGGCAGCAACGCCGCCACCACCTACACCGTCAACTCCGCCACACAGATCACCGCCGTCGCACCCGCCGGAACAGGAGCGGTACCCGTCACCGTCACCGCACCTGGCGGGACCAGCAACACCGTGATCTACACCTACGTGGCGGCACCGGTGCTCAGCGCCCTCTCCCCGGCCCAGGGGCCGACCGACGCAGGGGCCGGCATCACCCTCACCGGGAGCGCTCTGACCACGACAGGCACCGTCTCCTTCGGCGCCACACCCGCCGCCTTCACCGTGCTGTCCGACACCACCGTCGTCGCGCTCGCACCGGCGGGACCGGGCGGCCCCGTCTCCGTCAACGTCACCACGGCCGGCGGCATCAGCAACTCCCGCACGTACACGCGTGTATCACCTCCTGCGATCTAGACGTGCCGGCCCGGATCATGCTCAAGGGCGGGTCGGCCCGCTTGGGGCGACGCTGAAGGGCGGCCCCGCCCATCCGGGGGAACCTCCTTGACCACATCAACCGATCGCGACGCTTTGTCACATAATACGGAGATTTGCGCCTTACTGTGACACTCCCGAGCAGCGCGCAAGCCTCGGCCAGCGATCGATCAAGGAGTCGGAACAGTGACACGTTGCAAAGACCGGGCAGGCTGGAATCTGGCCACAGTCGCCGCCCTGACCGCGGTGGTGGCCTTGGCCTCACCGGCAGCAGCGGCAGCAGCGGCAGAGACGTCGACGACCACGGTCCAGGCGTCACCTTCGGCCGCGACAGTCGGACAACCGGTGAATCTGACCGCGACGGTGACCTGCGCCGTCGATCCGACCGGCGGACTCGGCGTGACGTTCTTCGACGGCGGAGACATTCTGGACACCGTGCACGTCACCGCCGGGACAGCCGCCTACACGGCCCATCTGTCCACCGTCGGCACACACACGATCACAGCCTCCTACAACGGCAACGACAACTGCGGCGCGTCACACGCCGAGACGACGGTAGTGGTGTCAGCGGCGCCGGTACCCACGCCTCCCAATGGGCTCTGTCTCCTCGCCTGCGGCGGCCTCATCAACTTCAACGTCGGCGACATCCACAACGAGATCAACATCCACCGCGGGATCTGAGGGTCCTCGGCGCACCACGCCCAGCTGAGCGTTTGGTCCGTTGGTTCGCGATTGGTCCCGAGGCAGGTCCCGCGCCAGGCCGCGTTCGATCGCCCACCGTCCCGGAATGATCGTGAACCCGCCTGATCCCGGCGGGCGTTGGACGGGCTGGACGTCGACGCCGAGGCGCGCGCCGTGGTTGATGGCTGTGGCGCGGCAGCCGGCGTCCACCCACGCCCTGCTCACGCGGGGGCGGGCGGCGGCCGTGGCGGGACAGCGGGTGGACGCCGGCCGCGGTTCGGACACGGGCGGTGGTCTCCACGACGGTCAGCAGCGGGCCGAGGGCCGAAACGGCAAGCCGTCCGCCGGTGTCCTGGACTCCCAGACCATCAAGACCTCCGCCAACGTGCATCCCTGAGGCCGACGACGCGGCTGTTACTGACTACTAGTCAGCGGAGTCGGCAACGGGCCGGCACGCTCCTCCCACCGGGTCACCCCTGCCCAGGGGGCCGGCCCCTCCCCCGAACGCGACCCCGTCAAGGCCGCGGCCGTCCCACCCTCCGACCCCCTTTACGACATCTGGCAGCCGACCGGAATTTCGGGGATGCTCGGTTCAGCGGGCCACAACAGACTTCTCCACCACCGGGCCTGCGTGGAATGGGGAACACGCCCGAGCCTGGGATAGAGACACGAAGTGCTTACTACACTCGCGCCGGAGTCCTCCGCGCCTGCGATGAACACTCCGTCGGACGGTGTCTCCACAGTCCGCCCCGAGGCCGGGCCTCGCCCCGCGGCGGGACCGCCACAGACGTCCCCGTTCGCACCCGTACGGATGATCACCGCATCCCCAGTGCCGGCACTTCCCGGAGCAGGCTTCTCGGGCCGATCCGCATGCATACCAGCCATATCTGACACCCTGTCACCGAGGTCGGCGACTGGTCCGCATCAGTACCGCCGGAACCCTTTTGCGACCGGCACGGACCGCCAAGATCTTTTACTGGCCCAACGTGATCTGACCTGCAAAAATAGAGGTCAGATGCTCACCTGCTAGTCCCCTCAGGAGGTATCCATGAAGATGCTCATCAACGTGGCGGAGACGGTGGTCGCGGACGCGCTGCGGGGTATGGCGGCCGCTCATCCCGAGCTGACGGTGGATGTGGACAACCGGGTGATCGTACGGCGGGACGCCCCGGTGGCCGGCAGGGTGGGAGTCGTCTCCGGCGGCGGGTCGGGGCACGAACCTCTGCACGGCGGTTTCGTGGGCCCCGGGATGCTGTCGGCGGCCTGTCCGGGCGAGGTGTTCACGTCACCGGTGCCTGACCAGATGCTGCGCGCGGCGGCGGCCGTGAACAGCGGCGCGGGCGTGCTGTTCATCGTGAAGAACTACACGGGGGACGTGCTCAACTTCGACATGGCGGCCGAGCTCGCCGAGGACGAGGGCATCCAGGTGGCGAAGGTCCTCGTCAACGACGATGTCGCCGTCACCGACAGTCTGTACACCGCCGGGCGGCGTGGCACCGGCGCGACCCTGTTCGTGGAGAAGATCGCGGGCGCGGCGGCCGAGGAGGGCGCACCGCTGGAGCGGGTGCAGGCGCTGGCCCGGCAGGTCAACGAGAACTCCCGCAGCTTCGGTGTCGCACTGAGCGCCTGCTCCACGCCGGCCAAGGGCAGCCCCACCTTCGACCTTCCGCCCGGGGAGCTGGAGCTCGGCGTCGGCATCCACGGCGAGCCGGGCCGGGAGCGGCGCGCGATGATGACCTCGCACGAGATCGCCGACTTCTCGGTGCACGCGATCCTGGAGGACCTGAACCCGCGCAGTCCCGTCCTGCTGCTGGTCAACGGCATGGGCGCGACGCCGCTTCTGGAGCTGTACGGGTTCCACGCGGAGGTGCACCGGGTGCTCACCGAGCGCGGGGTGCCCGTGGCACGCACGCTGGTCGGGAACTACGTCACGTCGCTGGACATGGCGGGCGCCTCGGTGACGCTGTGCCAGGTGGACGAGGAGCTGCTGAGGCTGTGGGACGCGCCGGTGAAGACGCCCGCGTTGCGCTGGGGCGTGTGAATCCCGGCGGCATCGGCGTGATGTCGCCGTCCCGCCCCGTCAACGTTCGTACCACGCAAGGAGATTCTGTGCTCGACGCCGAGTTCTTCCGCCGTTGGATGACGGCGACCGCCGCGTCCGTGGACCGCGAGGCGGAGCGGCTCACCGCTCTGGACTCGCCGATCGGCGACGCCGACCACGGCAGCAATCTGCAGCGCGGGTTCACCGCCGTGGCGGCCGCGCTGGAGAAGGAGGCGCCGGACACCCCCGGCGCCGTTCTCACCCTCGCCGGACGCCTGCTGATCTCCACGGTCGGTGGCGCGTCGGGACCGTTGTACGGCACCTTGCTCCGCCGTACGGGCAAGGCTCTCGGGGATGCCGCGGAGGTCACCGAGGAACAGTTCACGGACGCGTTGCGCGCGGGCGTGGACGCGGTGATGGCGCTGGGCGGAGCCGCGCCCGGCGACAAGACCATGATCGACGCGCTGGTGCCCGCGGTGGACGCGCTCGCCGAGTCCTTCGCCGCGGCGAGGACGGCCGCCGAGGAGGGCGCCGTCGCGACGACACCGCTCCAGGCCCGCAAGGGCCGGGCCAGCTATCTGGGCGAGCGCAGTATCGGGCACCAGGATCCGGGTGCCACGTCCTCGTCCCTTCTGATCGGCGCGCTCGTGGAGGCCTCCGATGAGTGAATCCCCTGGCAGCACCGACGAACTCGTCGGCATTGTGCTGGTCTCCCACAGCGCCGCCGTCGCAGCCTCGGTCGCCGAGCTGGCGACGGGACTCGCGGGCGGCGACACGACCGCTCCCGTCGCCGCGGCCGGCGGCACGGTGGACGGCGGCCTCGGCACCAGCGCCGAGCTGATCGCCGCGGCGGCCGCCTCGGTGGACCGCGGCGCCGGGGTCGCCGTGCTCACCGACCTGGGCAGCGCGGTCCTCACCGTGAAGGCCCTGCTGGCGGAGGGGGACGAGCTCCCCGACAACAGCCGCCTGGTGGACGCGCCCTTCGTCGAGGGCGCGGTGGCCGCGGTCGTCACGGCCTCGACGGGAGCCGACCTCGCGGCGGTCGAGGCGGCGGCCGCGGAGGCGTACTCCTACCGGAAGGCGTGAGAGCAGGGGCCAGAAGGTGTGAGGGCGGGGGCCGGAAGGCCTCAGTGCGGGAGCCGGAAGGCCTGAGTGCCAGGGCACGAAGGCCTCGTCGGCCGGGCGCCGACCGGCGCCCGGGCCAGCCCTCGTGCGAGTCCTTCCGCGACGACGGCGAGGTCCGAGCGAACGGTCGTGGCCACCCCTTGGGCGACGAGCAGTTCCACCGCGGCACGGGCAATGGGGGCACCGCGACCGCTCAGCCGCCGCGCACGAACTCCTGGGCCAGTCGCTCACCCTCCGTCACGGCTGCCGCGTGATCCTCGATGGGCGACACCCGGGAGTTCTTGAAGGCGATGTAGGTGACCCCGGAGCTCGTCCCGCCGCCGTGCGGGTCGGGGCGGATGCCGAGCGCCTTGGCGGTGGCGTACGAGGCCTCGCCGATGATCGTGTGCGGTCCGGTGTCGCCGACCACGGCGTACTGGATCCGGTCCTGGTAGATCACCGCGACCACCGAGCCGCCGCGGATGCCGTGGGCGCGGTGGTCCCAGATGCCACTGGGAGTGGGCACGACGACGTACGGGAGGGTCTCGGCGCTCAGGTACCGCCCGTCGGACTGCTGGTACGCGGTGGTCCCGGAGAAGAGCGGGTCCGTCCGTACGTTGCACAGGAGACCGGGGCGGCCGTCGCAGTCGATGTCCATGTCGGCCTTCCAGAACACCGCACCGCGTGTGCCGCAGACAGGAATCTCGGCGCGGCCGCCCTCGTCCGAGCGATAGCGCCCCTTCGAGACGGGCACACAGTCACGGACCTTGGCGAGCAGATCGGCGGCGCGCACGTTCCCCTCCCGCACCGCCACGGGCGGGCTCGGACGGACGGCGGGAAACGGGGCCGGAGCGAGCAGGGCCACACTGACCGCGGCCAGCGTCAGCGACTGAACACGCACGATAAGAGACCCTCTCCTGGGGGACATTGACGGTCATTTAGCAAAATTTGGCGTGTTTCGGACGGTGCGTCCACTGGGAAGGGGCCGGACGGCGCACTGCGGGCCCGACGAGGGGGCACGGTGGCTCGGCGGCCGCATCGCGGCCGAGGGCCCGAGCCGTGATCGACCCGGGCCTCTCGACCGCTCTCGCCGGCGCGGCATCAGCGACGACAGCGGTCCGCGCCGTGGGCACGAACTCCCCTGGCGAGAGGGTGAGTTCACACCGCGTCAGGCATCAGCATACGTAGCCCGAGGACGGTCCGCCGAACGGCACCGCCCCCTTGATGCGGCCGCGTCAACCGTGTCTTATAGGTACAGACCAATCCCGTCGAGGGAAGGCAGGCCCGTGCGACGCGTTTCCCTTGGGCTGATCTGCGGCTCGCTGCTCTTCCTCACCGCGTGCGGAGGAGGTGCGGGAGCCGACTCCGTGAGCGAACGGCTGCCCCCGGCCCCGATGGGGGTCACCGCGACGGCGGGCAGCGCGACCAGCGTGCATGTCATGTGGAACCGCGTCTCCGGGGACGTGAAGGTCACCGGTTACGAGGTGTACCGCGGCACCACACGGGTCGAACGGGTGCCCGGCGACGAACACATGGTGGACGTCACCAGACTGGCCCCGTCCACGAAGTACGTCTTCACGGTCCGGGCCCTGAACGCCGACGGGAACCCCGGACCGCCCAGTGAGCCGGTGCGCGCCACCACACCGGTCGCGGTCGCCGCCGACCGCACGCCCCCGACCCGCCCAGGACGCCCGCACGGCAAGGCGGTCGGGAGCCGGGCGGCCCAGCTGGAGTGGTCGGCGTCGACGGACGCCCGGGGCGTGGTCTCGTACGACGTCTACCAGGGCGGCTCGAAGATCCACAGCGTGGGCGGCGGACAGACGGCGACCGTCGTCACCGGGCTGAGACCCGGCACCGCGTACGCCTTCACCGTGCGAGCCCGCGACGCGGCGGACAACCTCTCCCCCGCGAGCGCCACCGTCCGGCTCACCACCGCGCCGGGCGCGGACGACGGCCGCGGCACCGCGCCGACCGGGTTCCGCGCGACCTCCCACCGCACGGACGGGGCGTACTACCTCGACCTGTCCTGGCTGCCGCCGCGGACGGACGGGGTGATCACGGAGTACCGGATCGACCTGGACGGTCGACAGGCGACCTCGCTCGTCTGGGGCGGCACACCGCCCAGCGGCAGGGCCACGTACAGCTTCTACGTGGGACGGGAGGCCGGGGTCGCGTACCGGGTGCGGATCAGGGCGAAGCTGCCGGACGGCACCTGGGGCGGGTTCTCGGCGGAGCGGACGGTGACGACGGGCTCCCCCACGGGTGGGAATGCGGGCACACCGAAATAGGCGAACCGTAGGCTCACCCCTGTGCCCCATAGCGAACCCGATACCTCTACGGCTCCCCTGGACATCTCCCTGCTGCGCACCTTCCTCGCCGTGCACCGCGCGGGGTCGTTCACGGCGGCCGCGCGGCTGCTCGGTCTGTCCCAGCCGACGGTGACGACGCAGATGCGGTCACTGGAGGAGCAACTGGGACGTGCGCTGTTCGAACGGCAACCACGGGGTGTGGTGCCCACGTCGGTGGCGGACGAACTCGCCGCGGAGGTCGCGGCGCCCCTGGACGCGCTCGTGGCGGTCGCGGACCGGCGCGGGGCCGGCGCCGAACAGCCACCGGATCCGGTGCACCTGGCGGGCCCGGCCGAGCTGCTGTGCACACGCGTCCTGCCCGCGCTGGCGCCGCTGACCGCACAGGGCGTACGTCTGCGCGTCACTCCCGGTCTCACCGACGAGCTGCTGGCCGGGCTGCGCGGCGGCCGCTTCGACCTGGTCATCGCCACGACCCGGCCGCGCGGCCGCACCCTGACCGCCGTGCCGCTGATGGACGAGGAGTTCGTGCTCGTCGCCGCCCCGTCGTGGGCCGAGCGCATCGACCCGGCCCGGGTGGCGGCGGAAGGGCCCGCCGCGCTGCACGGGGCGCCCCTGGTGACGTACGCCGAGGATCTGCCCATCGCCCGGCGCTACTGGCGGCACGTGTTCGGCGTACGGCTGACCGGCAAGGCGTCGATCACGGTGCCCGACCTGCGAGGCGTGCTGGCCGCGGTGGCCGCGGGCGCCGGGATCACCGTGCTCCCCCGCTATCTGTGCCTCGACGCACTGGCCTCCGGCGCCCTGGTGCCCCTGCTGTCCCCCGAGGAACCGCCCATCAACACCGGGTACCTCACCCAGCGGCCGGGCGCGTCGGACAACCCGCACGTGGCGGTCGTCCGGGAGCGGTTGCTGCAGGCGGGTCGCGCGTGGTGATGACGGACGACGGTTAGCAGTTATCAGACAACAGCTGACGGATAACAGCTGACAGATGCCGTCATCCGTCAGCTGTCATCCGTCAGCTCTCATCCGTCATCCGTTCAGCTGTCAGCTGTCAGCTGTCATCCGCACGGAGAGATTCACCGGCGGAACGCGGGAATCGTCCGCCGGACGAACGAATTCGTCACCTGCCCGGTCCCCGCCCGCGTGCGCCCCGACCCCAAGGCGCATTGGCTCTCCCTGAGGCAGCACGGGCCTTTCCAATCCTCGGCGGCGCATGGGATGTACCGCCAACCGTGCCGCTGGAGGGCAGTCCTATGCGTACTTCTCAGATATTTCTCCGCTCCGGCCTGACCGTGGCCGCCGTCGCTGCGCTTCCGCTCACCCTGACCGCTCCGTCGGCCGCCGCCTTCGGCTCGGGGATCTCGGTGAGCACCAGCGGGTCCAGCGTCTCGGTCACCACCAATTCCTGCCCGAGCAACGGCAGCAGCTTCGGTAACGCCTCGCTGCTCGCCAGTGGGCAGGTGAACTTCTCCCAAGGCCGCCAGATGCCGTTGTCCGGAACGAGCGCCACTCAGTCGGCGGTCTGGTCCAACGTCGGCGCCGGCACCTATACCGTCATCGTGGTCTGCCAGAACGGGACGACGGCCGGTACGCAGTCCATCATCGTCTCGCCCAGCGCGGTCCCCAGGACCTCCACGACCCCCAGGACCTCCTCGACCTCCTTGCCCGCCTCGCCGCCGCGCGGCGTGTTGGGCGGCCTCGGTGGCTCGACCAAGGACTACAGGACCGCCACGCTGGTGGGCGGCGGCGCGCTGGTGGCGTCCGGCGTCGTGGCGACGGCCTGGTTCCTGCGCCGCCGGGCCAAGCCCCACCGGCTCTGACCCGGGGTCCGTCACACCGACGGCCGTCCGTCCGACTCCGGTCCGTTGGACGGCCGACTCTGTCGAGAGGACGGCCTCTACTGCTCGTCGAGGTGCTCGAACTCGTCCAGCGCATGGGTCAGCCACTGGGTCCAGAAGGTCTCCAGGTCGATTCCGGCCCGCAGCACCAGATGCCGCAGCCGGTCCTGGGGAGCGTCCTTACTGGGCGGGAAGTCGCGCTTCTGGATCTGCTCGTACTCGGCCAACTGCCTTTGGTGCAGGTCGAGATGGCGGCGCAGGTCCGTCGCGATGCCCGCGGTGCCGACCACGGCCGAGGCGCGCAGCCGCAGCAGCATCGTGTCCCGCATGGGCTTGGGGTCCTGGGACGCGGAGGTCCAGCGGGCCAGTTCGTCGCGGCCCGCCGGCAGCACCTCGTAGCTCTTCTTCTGTCCCCGGGCCGGCTGTTCGGACGGCAGGGCGCGGATGTAGCCCTCGGACTCCAGTCTTCCCAGCTCGCGATAGATCTGCTGATGCGTCGCCGACCAGAAGTAGCCGATCGACTTGTCGAACCTCCGGGTCAGTTCGAGGCCCGACGACGGCTTCTCGAGCAGGGCCGTGAGGATCGCGTGCGGGAGTGACATGGGGTCATCCTAGGGACGCCGGACCGAGGCCCCGGGCACGACCGCTCCGGCGGGGGCTCCCCCGGTCACAGCGCCGCCGCCAGCTCCGTGCCTTGCTTGATGGCGCGCTTGGCGTCCAGCTCGGCGGCCACGTCGGCACCGCCGATGAGGTGCACGCTGCGCCCGGCCGCGGACAGTTCCTCGTACAGGTCGCGGCGCGGGTCCTGGCCGGTGCACAGCACGACGGTGTCGACCTCCAGGACCTGGCTGTGGCCCTCGACGGTGACGTGCAGTCCGGCGTCGTCGATCCGGTCGTACTGGACGCCCGGAACCATGGTGACGCCCCGGTGCTTGAGTTCGGTGCGGTGGATCCAGCCGGTGGTCTTGCCGAGTCCGGCGCCGACCTTGGAGGCCTTGCGCTGGAGGAGGTGGACCGTGCGCGGCGGGGCGGGGCGCTCGGGTGCGGCGAGGCCGCCGGGTGCCTGGTAGTCCATGTCGACGCCCCAGTGCCGGAAGTACGTCGCCGGGTCCTCGCTCGCCTTGTCGCCGCCGTCGGTCAGGTACTCGGCGACGTCGAAGCCGATGCCGCCGGCGCCGAGGATCGCGACCCGGTCACCGACGGGGGCGCCGTCGCGCAGGACGTCGAGGTAGCCGAGGACGCTGGGGTGGTCGACGCCGGGGATCTCGGGGGTGCGCGGGCTGACGCCGGTGGCGACCACGACCTCGTCGTAGGCGGCGACGTCCTCGGCGGCGACGCGGGTGTTCAACCGGACGTCCACGCCGTGCAGTTCGAGCTGGGTGCGGAAGTAGCGGATCGTCTCGTCGAACTCCTGCTTGCCGGGGACCTTGCGGGCCACGTTGAGCTGGCCGCCGATCTCGTTCGCGGCGTCGTAGAGGGTGACGTCGTGGCCGCGTTCGGCCGCGGAGACCGCGCAGGCCAGGCCGGCGGGCCCGGCGCCGACCACGGCGACGCGCTTGCGCAGCCGGGTCGGTGCGAGGACGAGCTCCGTCTCGTGGCAGGCGCGCGGATTGACCAGGCAGGAGGTGATCTTCCCGCTGAAGGTGTGGTCGAGGCAGGCCTGGTTGCAGCCGATGCAGGTGTTGATGGCCTCCGGCCGCCCGGCCGCCGCCTTGGCCACGAAGTCGGGGTCGGCGAGCATCGGTCGGGCCAGCGACACCATGTCCGCGTGGCCGTCGGCGAGCAACTGCTCGGCGAGTTCGGGGGTGTTGATGCGGTTGGTGGTCACCAGGGGGATGGAGACCGCACCCATGACCTTCTTGGTCACCCAGGTGTAGGCGCCGCGCGGCACGGAGGTCGCGATGGTGGGGATACGGGCCTCGTGCCAGCCGATGCCGGTGTTGATGATCGTCGCTCCGGCCGCCTCGACGGCCCGGGCGAGCGTGATCACCTCGTCCAGGGTGGAGCCGCCCGGTACCAGGTCCAGCATGGAGAGCCGGTAGATGATGATGAAGTTCTCGCCGACGGCCTCGCGCACGCGCCGCACGATCTCGACGGGGAAACGCATGCGGTTCTCGTACGAGCCGCCCCAGCGGTCCTCGCGCCTGTTGGTCTGGGCGGCGATGAACTCGTTGATCAGATAGCCCTCGGAGCCCATGATCTCGACGCCGTCGTAACCGGCCCGCTGTGCGAGCTCGGCGGCCCGGGCGTAGTCGTCGATGGTCCGCTCGACCTCGGCGTCGGTGAGCGCGTGCGGCGGGAAGGGGCTGATCGGGGCCTGCAGGGCGCTCGGGGCGACCAGGTCCTGGTGGTAGGCGTAGCGCCCGAAGTGCAGGATCTGCATCGCGATCTTCCCGCCCTCGCGGTGCACCGCGGCGGTGATCTCGGTGTGCTGCTCGGCCTCCGCCTCGGTGGTCAGCTTCGCGCCGCCCTCGTACGGCCGTCCCGCGTCGTTGGGCGCGATGCCGCCGGTGACGATGAGACCGACGCCGCCACGGGCCCGGGTCGCGTAGAACTCCGCCATGCGCTCGAAGCCGCGCTCGGCCTCCTCCAGGCCCACGTGCATGGAGCCCATGAGCACGCGGTTGGGCAGCGTGGTGAAGCCCAGGTCGAGCGGGTTCATCAGGTGCGGGTAACGGCTCATCGGGCCCTCCGTGCGCGGTGTCGTGTGTCTGTTGTAGACGACGGACAACGCCTTGTGCAACTAGTTGCACAATGACGGAGGTCACTCGTCGAGGGCGGGCCCCGCTCCATGACGAGGGTGGCCGCGGGCGGCCGGCTGCGTGGCGACGGGCGGCCCCGGCGCTCGCCGGGCCCGCCTCGTGGGTCAGGCCGCCCGGGGCCTGGTGCCGATCACCACGTTCGCGTACAGCTCGTCGGAGACGGCCAGCGTGGCGGTCAGACCGCCGCGGGCGAAGGCCTCGACGGCCGCGGGTGCCTGGTGCTCGCTGGTCTCGACCAGGAGGCAGCCGCCCGGGGCCAGCCAGTGGGGCGCCTCGGCGGTGACGCGGCGCAGGATGTCGAGGCCGTCCGCGCCGCCGTCGAGGGCGACGAGCGGTTCGTGGTCACGGGCTTCCGGCGGCAGCAGGCCGACCTCGTGCGTGGGAACGTACGGCACGTTGGCGGTGAGGACCTCCACGCGACCGCGCAGGGTGTCGGGCAGCGCCTCGAACAGGTCGCCCTGGTGGACGTGCCCGCCGAAGGGTGCGACGTTGCGGCGCGCGCAGCGCACGGCGGCCGGGTCGATGTCCGCGGCGTGCAGTTCGGGCCCGCCGAGGGCGGCGGCCAGTGCGGCGCCCACCGCGCCGGAGCCGCAGCACAGGTCCACGACGAGGGAGGCGCCGCGCGCGAGAGCCACGGCCTGGTCGACGAGGAACTCGGTGCGGCGGCGGGGTACGAAGACGCCCGGCTCGACGACGATGCGCAGGCCGTGGAACCCGGCCCAGCCGAGGACGTGTTCGAGGGGAAGTCCCGAGACGCGCCGGTCCACCATGGCGGTGACCTCGTCCGGGGTGCGGGCGGTGGAGAGGATCAACTCCGCCTCGTCCTCGGCGAAGACACAGCCCGCGGAGCGGAGCGCGGCGACAACGGAATCGGAAAGAGGGGGCATGAGAGCCGAGAAGCCTTTCGGTGAGCCGAAGGGCGCTCTCGCGGTCACCTACAGGCGGCGATCCGCAGGGTCCTGAGGTGAGAGCACCCGACCTGACACAGCGGTAATGGGTCTCACCTCCTCGGCAACTCCCGGGCTGGGGTGGTCCGCAGCCAGGACGGTCACCTTACAGGAAGGGCCGGACGGCGACGGAGGTCCACCCTCGCCCCCACCGGACACCGACCGCCAAGTTGTACTATGCAACTAGAGGTGGAAGGAGCTCCCGTGAATGCAGCCGACGCGTCGGTCGAGACCATCCAGCGCGAGATGACGGCCTTCGCCCGCCGTGCCCGGGCCTCGGCGGGGCGTATGCATCCGGAGCTGTCGCTGGTCTCGTACACCCTGCTGGGTCATCTGGAGGAGAGCGACGGCTGTCGTGCCACCGACCTCGCCACGCACTATGCCCTGGACAAGTCCACGGTGAGCCGGCAGGTGGCGGCGCTGGAGCGGGCCGGGCTCATCGAGCGCCGGGTCGACCCCGAGGACCACCGGGTGCAGGTGCTCCAGCTGACGGACGCGGGCACCCGCATCCTCGCCCAGGTCACCGAGAGCCGCCGGATCGCGTTCCGTGAGCGGCTCGCGGACTGGCCGGCGGCGGATCTGGAGCAGTTCGCCGCCTATCTGGTGCGGTACAACACGGCGGCGGCCGGGGCGCCGCCCGCCGCGAAGGCCTCCGGGAGCTGAGGCTTCACCCGGAGGCCTTCGGGAGCCGTCAACTGACCCCCACGGCCTGGTCGTCCGACAGGTGCTCCGGAACCCGTGCCGCCATGAACCGGGTGCTGCGGCGCAGTTTGAAGCCCAGGGCCTCGTAGAGCCGGATGGCGTTGGTGTTGCCCGCGGCGGTGTGCAGGAACGGGGTCTCGCCGCGTTCGCGGACGCCGTGCGCCACAGCCAGGATCAGGCGGGAGGCGAGCCCCTCGCCGCGGAAGTCCGGGTCGGTGCAGACCGCGCTGATCTCGGTCCAGCCCGGCGGGTGCAGCCGCTCCCCCGCCATGGCGATCAGCGCGCCCCCGCGCCGGATGCCGAGATAGGTGCCGAGCTCGATGGTGCGCGGCAGAAAGGGGCCGGGCCTGGTGCGCTCCACCAGGTCCAGCATCTCGGGTACGTCGGCGGGGCCGAGGCGCACCGCTTCGGCGTCCGGCGCCGCGGCGAGCCCGTCGTCGACGAGCTGGACGCCGTCCAGGTCGAAGGTCACCTCCCAGCCTTCCGGGGTCAGCCCGTTGAAGCCGGCCAGCGGGGCCTCGCCGCCGGGGCCGACGAGGGCGGCGAGGTCCGCCCAGTCGTCGTCGGTCGGGTCGTCGGGCAGGGCCAGCCACGGCGACACGTCGACGGGATAGCGCAGGACACGGCCGCGACGTTCGGCGAAGTGGGTGTGCGGGCCGGTCAGCGAGCCGAGGGCCGGGTTGTCCAGCGGGTGCGTGGCGTCGGCCGGTGGACGGGTACTCAGGGCGCGGCGGTCGCTCATCGGGCGACCTCGATCACGGTCTTGCCGCGGGCGTGACCGTCCTCGACCGTGCGCAGCGCCTCGGCGGCCCGGTCGAGGGGAAAGGTCCGCGTCACGAAGGGACTCAGCCGGCCGTCGACCACCAGGCGCGCCACCTCGTCGAGGACGGCGGCGGTGCGGGCGCGTTCGACGGGGCCTCCTCCGAGCCGGGCGGCCGTCTGGCGGTCGGCGCCGGTGATCAGCTTCGTACGGTCGTCCAGCAAGGTCGCCGCGGCTTCCAGGACCTCGCCCCCGACCAGGTCGAAGACGGCGTCCACGCCGTCCGGCGCGGCGGCCCGCACCCGCTCGGCCAGATCCGGCCCCGCCGGGACGTGCACGGCGCCGAGCTCCTCGACGAAGTCCTTCTTGCCCTCGCTCGCGACGCCGACCACGGTGAGCCCGAGGGCACGCGCGATCTGTGTGGCCGCGACGCCGACGCCACCGCCCGCACCGGTGATCAGCACGGTCGCGCCGGAGGACAGGCCGAGCTGGTGGATCCCGTCGTACGCGGTCGCCGCGGCGACGGGCAGGGCCGCCGCGTCCGTGAAGGAGAGGGCGGCGGGCTTGTGGGCGGCGGTCGCGGTCGGCAGCAGGGCGTACTCGGCGTATCCGCCGGACACCGGGTTGCCGAAGACCTCGTCCCCCACGGTGAAGCCGGTCACGTCGGGACCGAGCTCCTCGACGACGCCCGCGGCCTCGTTGCCGAGGACGGCGGGGAGCTCGCGTGCCCCGGCGCCGGGGCGGGCGTATCCGGTCCGCTGCTTCCAGTCGACGGGGTTCACGCCCGCCGCGCGGACCGCCACGAGTACCTGGCCGGGGCCCGGGCTCGGGCGGTCCTGCTCCACCAGGGCCTCGGTCTCCGGTCCGCCGTACCGGGTGAAGACGTACGCCTTGGGCATCTGCTCCCTCACTCTCCTCCGCCGCCACCGCCGTGGGCGGCACTATCGGCAAGGAAGATCACGGCACGGCTATTCCCGGGCCTCGGGAGAGTTCATACGGCCGCAATGATCGGGATCCCGCCCGGGCGCGGAGCACGCCCCGCGGCCACGTACGGTTGAATGCGTAAGCACCGATCACGCTCGACCGCGGGCCGCCGCACCCGACGGCCTGGAGGTACCGCCGCCATGAACGTCACCCGAGCCTTCACCGGGCGCCCCCGCGTCGACAACGCCGGACTGCCGCCCGGTCAGTACGACGCGGGCGACGACTGGCCCGTCCTGTCCGCCGAGGTCACCCCCGACCTGGGGCCCGCCGACTGGACCTTCCGGGTCGACGGACTGGTGGCCGAGCCGCGTACCTGGACCTGGGAGCAGGCGCACGCGCTGCCCGCCTCGGCGTACGAGGGCGACATCCACTGTGTGACGAGCTGGTCGAAGTTCGGGGTGCGCTTCGGGGGTGTGTCCCTGGACGCGTTTCTGGACACCGTGCGCCCGGACGCGTCCGCCACCCACGTGGTCGCCTACTCGCACACCGGGTACACCACGAACCTCCCGCTCGCCGACGTCGCCGGCGGTCGTGCCTGGATCGTCTGGGAGTACGAGGGGAAGCCGCTGCCCGCCGAACACGGCGGCCCGGCGCGGCTGATCGTGCCGCACCTGTACTTCTGGAAGAGCGCCAAGTGGATCGCCGGCCTCAGGCTCCTGGACCATGACGAGCCGGGCTTCTGGGAGCAGAACGGCTACCACGCACGCGGTAACCCCTGGGAAGAGCAGCGCTACTCCGGTGACTGAGACGATGACCGACACGTTCGTACCGCCCACCCGGTTCGCCGTGCCCGGCCGGATCGCGGTGAGCAACCGGGCCGCCGCGACCTGGCAGACCGCCACGCTCACCGAGATCCGCCGGGAGACGCCGGGCGCCGCCACGTTCCGGTTCGCGGTGCCGCAGTGGGCGGGGCATCTGCCCGGGCAGCACCTGATGCTGCGGCTGACCGCCGAGGACGGGTACGTGGCTCAGCGTCACTACTCCCTCGCGTCGCCGCCCGACGACACCGGGCACATCGAACTGACCCTCGACCACGTCGAGGGCGGCGAGGTCTCCGGCTGGTTCCACACGGTGGCGAAGCCCGGTGACTCGGTCGAGGTGCGGGGCCCGCTCAGCGGGTTCTTCGCCTGGCCCGGCGACCGGCCCGCGCTGCTCGTCGGCGCCGGCTCCGGTGTCGTACCGCTGATGTCGATGCTGCGCCACCACCGCGCCCGCGCTCTGGACGTGCCGCTGCGGCTGCTCGTCTCCGCGCGTGGCCCCGAAGAGCTCATCTACGCGCGGGAGTACGGCGCCGAGACCACGCCCGTCTTCACGCGCACCGCCCCGGAGGGGGTGGCCGTGGGACGGCTCTCGGCCGCGCATCTGGCGCCGCTCATGGCCGAGCGGCCGCCCGGTGGGTGGGAGGCCTATGTGTGCGGCTCCAACGGGTTCGCGGAGCACGCCTCGCGGCTGCTGGTGGAGGCCGGGCAGCCGGTGGACCGCATTCGTATCGAACGCTTCGGCTGAGACCTCCTGGTCCGTCGAACCCGGTCGGCTGAGGCCTCCTCGTCCGTCGAACCCGCTCGGCTGAGAGGTCCTCACCCGTCGAACCCGGTCAGTCGTGCGGTACGACCGCCACCGGGCAGCCGGCGTGCCGGATCAGCGAGTGCGCTGCGCGGCCGGGGCCCCGACCGGTCCGGCGCCCGAGGACCAGCAGTCCGGCCCGCGCGGACGCCTCCAGCAGACGGGGGCCGGGATCGCCGTCGACGCGGTGCTCGCGGACCGTGGTCGCGGGGAACCGATGGCGCCAGGGCCGCAGCGTGCTGGTGGGCACGGTCCACGGGTGCACCACGTGCAGCGGCGCCGAGCGGACGGCGGCCGTGTCGAAGGCGTAGCCGATCAGATCGTCGGCCGACGCGTCCGGATCGAGTCCGAGGACGACCGGCAGGTAGGGCGCCGTACTCGGCGGTGAGCCGTCGACGACGGGCATCCGTTCGTCCTCGGGGAGTTCGCCCGCGCGCACCAGCACGACCGGGCGGTCGGCGCGGGCCGCGACGCCGAGGGCGACCGAGCCGACCGGGAACCCCGCGCTCCCCGTACGGCCGCGTGAGCCGAGGACCAGCGTCTCCGCCTCGACGGCCGCGGCGAGCAGCGCCGGCACCGCCGGTGTCGCGGTGCGGCGGGCGATGATGTCCAAGGCCGGGTGGGCGTAGGAGAGTTCGATGGCGGCCCGGTCGAGTGCGGCGCGGGTGCGCCCTGCGGGACCGTCGACGTCGCGGACGCGGCCGGAAACGTCCGGTTCGGTCCCCGCGTGCAGCAGCCGCAGGGGGAGCCGGCGGCGCTGCGCCTCGCGGGCGGCCCAGTCGGCCGCGTCCAGGCTGGGCCGCGAGCCGTCGATGCCCACGGTGATCGTCCGGGTGCCGGTGTTCATGGGTCCTGCCTTCCTCGGGGGTGCGAGCGCGGGCAACTGCCCTTCGTGCGGGGGTCGGTTACGCGCCAGCGCGCGTCGAGTGCTGCTGGATGGGCACAGGTCATGGTGGCTCCTGTTCGCTGCGCGGAGTGGTTCGCGGGTTCCACAGGAGGCGCGGATCAGTCACGCCGGGTGAGCCGAATCGTCCCGGTACGGGGGTCCGTTCGACCCTCTACGGGCGGGACCGTGGAGGCGAGGAGGTGAAGATGCGTACCCGGGTACGCGGTTGGCGCTGGCGCCGCAATCCGCTGCGCCGCCGCTCGGACGTCGTCGAGGCGTGGACGGTACTGGCCGTCGCCGTGCTGTTGTTCGTCGGTGCGCCGCTGGCCGGAGCCGCTGTGGGGTGGTGGCGGTACGACAGCGCGCAGGCACGGGCGGCTGCACAGCGGGCCGAGCGGCACCGGGTGAGTGCCGTACTCGTCGAGACCGCGCCGGCTGCCGTGCCCTCGCCGCAGGGTGCCAGGCTGCCCACGTTCCGGGTGAAGGTGCGCTGGACCGAGCCGGGCAAGGGGCCGCGGACCGGTGAGGCCCTGGTCCCCGCGGGCGGGCAGCGCGGCGACCGCGTCGCCGTCTGGCTCGATGCGCGCGGCCGGAACGTCGGTCCGCCGGTGAGCGCCGGCGCGGTCTGGCAACACGCGCTGACGACGGGCGCGTCGACCGCCGCGGGGGTCGTGGCCGTCGTACTCGCCTGGCACTTCGCCGTAGGGCGGATCGCCGCGCGTCGCCGTCTGGCCGAGTGGGAGCGGGACTGGGCGTGTACGGGTCCCAAGTGGCGGCGGCACACGGCTTGATGGCGGGGGCCACCCATCTCGATGGGGGGTACCACCCGTCCTGCGTCTTTTTCGCGCACCCCGTACTGCGATCCGGCGGCGGACGCGCCTACGGTGTCGACAACGGCCGGTGCGCCATCGACACGGGAAGGACGCCATGCCCACGCTGATCAACCTGTGCGAGGAGCCCGACTTCTGTCTCCGGTTCGTCAACGGGGGTCCGATGGCCGACCGTGCGGTGGATTCCGTACGCGCCCTGTCCCTGGCCGCGACCGCGGGCGGCTCGCTGGGTGACGTGAGGGACGCGCTGGTGGTGATCGGTGACTTCTGGGTCTCCGGGCGGACGTCCGTGCACGAGGGGGTCGAGCCGTTGCTGCGTGAGCTGTCGCGGCAGCGGGCCGCCGGACTCGCCGTGGTGGTCGGGCAGCACGGCGCGCAGTCCGTTCCGGTGGTGATCCGCAGCTCGGCCGTCCGCCTCGGCGTACCGCTGCTGACCACGACGAAGGAGCTGCGCGACTGGCACGAACTGATCCCGCGGCTGCGCGAGTACCGCTACCGGCAGGCCGAATGGCACGCCGATCAGCTCACCGCGCTGCTGAACCGGCTTCCGGACCGGCTCGCCGACGCGAACACGGACACGGACGCGACGCAGCGGATCGCGGACTGGCTGGCGGCCGCCGTGGACGCCGATGTGGTGGTCAGCGATCCCCTGCGCGGTGTACTGGCCGCGGCGCCCGACGTCCTCACCCGGCGGCCCCCTCGCACCGCCTCCCCGCAGACGCAGACGCAGACGCTCCCCCTGGGCGCCGCCGGTCGCGGCGCGGTGCTGTCGGTGACCGCCCGCCGTCCGCTCGACGACGTGCGCACCGAGTTGCTGGGTCACGCGGCGAAGGCGCTGGGCCTCATCGACCGGACTCGGTTGCGGGACCAACTGGCGGAGACCCGGCGCGAGGTGCAGCTGAGCGTCCTGCAACTGCTGATGGTGGGTGAGGAGGTGGCGGCCCAGCGCGTGCTGGCCGGCCTCGCGCCGGGGCTGCTGGCGACCGAGTCGGTGCGTGTCCATGTGATCGACTGCGCGCGGGAGGACCGCGAGGTGGCGCTCCGACAGGCGGAGGACGCGCTCGCCGGACGCGCGCTGCTGGCGCGGTGCCCGGTGTTCAATCACCTGATCGTGGTCGATCCGCTCCAGACGGACGAGGACGCTCCGGGCGGTGTGTGGCACACACTGGAGGCGGTCGTCGCCGCACTGCCCGGGCACTGCATGGGCGGCAGCCGGGTGTACGCGCTGAGCAGTGTGGCGGACGCCTACACGCAGGCGGCCGGCACCCTCGTGACGGCGCGCCGGGTGCCCGGCCGGGTCGCGCTCGCCCAGCAGCGAGCCGACCTCATGGACGTCCTGCCGCCGGCCACGGCCCGACGGTGGGCGGGCACACTGCTGCGCCCGGTGCTCACCCTGCCGGCCGGGCAGCGCGAACAGCTCGTACGGACGCTGGAGTTGGGGCTCGAGTTCCCGCACACGGCCGTCGGCCGCCTGCTCGGCATCCACCGCAACACGGTGACGCACCGCATCAGCAAGGGCTTCGGGCTGCTCGGCCTCGACCGCGGCCAGGTCCTGAACCGGGTGGTGGTCTCGACGGCGCTCCAGGTCGTCGTGAAGTACGGTCATGACGCGCACTCGGCCGACCCGGCGGCCGACTTCACCGCGATGGTGTCCGCTCCGGAGGTCCGCGCCTGGGCCGACTCGTTCCTGGAGCCGCTGCGGGCCGACCGCCGCGATCTGCTGCGCACGCTCCGGGTCTGGCTGGAGAACGACACACACACCGGGCGGACGGCCGCCGCGCTGGACCTGGCGCCGGTGACGGTCCGCAGTCACCTGCGGGCCGCCGCACCGCTGATCCAGCGCGACCTGCCGGTGGGCCCGGACGAGACGGAGGCGCTCGACGGGAACGAGCACGAGCAGGCGCTCAGCGGCGTACGCCCATTGGCGTTCGCGCTGCACGCCGGCACCGGCCGCCCGTCCCTGCCGCCCGCCTGAGCCCGCCGTCACCGACGGCGGACTGTGCACCGGTGAGGGGGTGTGCCCGCCCTCTTGTGCACCGGAACGGCTCCCGGCCGCTCCGGCGGCGCGTCCGGCGGCCCGACTGTGCACGCGTGACGTGGCACGGCGGAACGGCGCTTCCTAACGTGGCGCTCGGCCGCCCGACGCCGCGTCGGGGCCGGCGCGAAGGAGGTCGTCGTGAACGCCAATCGCTGGTCGCGCAAGAGTGAGGACGACCGGGCCGGGCGCCGTGACTGCGGTTGGTCCGTGGCCCGGGTCCACGGCCCCGGTGACTGACCGGAGGGAGGTCTGGCGGCCCTCCGGCGTCACACGTACGGTGTGATCATCTGCACCCGTGACGTCAAAAGGTGGTCCTTCATGGCGCAGTTCGACCTCCCCCTCGACGAACTTCGCGCATACCGCAGCGCGTCCGCCGAGCCCGAGGACTTCGACACCTTCTGGGCCAAGACCCTCCAGGAGACGCGTGAGCACGACCTCGACGCCCGCTTCGAGCCCGTCGAGACGCCGCTCAAGACGGTCAGGGTGTACGACGTGACGTTCGCCGGGTTCGGCGGGCACCCGGTCAAGGGCTGGCTCACGCTGCCCGCCTGGGCGGACTCCCCCTTGCCCGCCGTCGTCGAGTTCGTCGGATACGGCGGCGGGCGCGGCCTCCCGCACACGCATCTGCTGTGGGCCTCGGCGGGCTTCGCGCACTTCGTGATGGACACCCGTGGCCAGGGCAGCGCCTGGGGCGGCGGCGAGACCCCGGACCCGGTGGGCAGTGGGCCCGCGTACCCCGGTTACATGACCCGTGGCATCGACGCCCCCGAGAACTACTACTACCGCCGGGTGTTCACCGACGGTGTGCGCGCGGTGGAGGCGGCCCGCTCGCATCCGCTGGTCGACGCGGAGCGCGTGGCGGCCGTCGGCGGCAGCCAGGGCGGCGGGATCACGATCGCGGTGGGCGGTCTGGTACCCGACCTGGCCGCGATCGCGCCCGACGTGCCGTTCCTGTGCGACTTCCCGCGCGCGACGACGCTGACGGACCGGCACCCGTACCGGGAGATCGGCAACTACCTCAAGACCCACCGCGGCCGCACCGAGGACGTCCTGCGCACGCTGTCCTACTTCGACGGGGTGCACTTCGCGGCGCGCGGGCGGGCGCCGGCCCTCTTCTCGGTCGCGTTGGAGGACGAGACCTGCCCGCCCTCCACGATCTTCGCGGCCTTCAACGTCTGGGACCACGAGGACAAGAGGATCGAGGTCTACGACTTCAACGACCACGAGGGCGGTGGCCCCTACCAGGAGGCGGTCAAGCTGGCCTGGCTGCCCGCGCACCTCTGACGCGTCCGTGGAGAGGTGACGGCGGGTGCTCAGCCCGCCGTTCCGCGTGGTACGACCGTCGACAGGACCGCGGGCAGGGGGTACCAGTCCGCCGAGACCACGCTGGCGTGCTGCAGGGCGAGGAGGGCGACGCGGTCCAGGGCCTGGGCCTGGGTGGGGTTGGTGGCGTCGATGGCCGGGGGCACGTTCTGGCCGTCGGTCATGACGACGAGGTAGTGGCGGTCGTCGTACCAGGCGGTGTCGATGGTGCCGTTCACGTAGGTGGCGGCGTCACCGTCGAAGATCACGAACCAGGGGCGGATGGTCGGGTCCGTGTAGCGGGTGCGCGGGTCGCCCGTGGCCGCGTTGTGCACGGCGGGGAAGGCCGACGCCTCGCGCAGGCGCCCGGCCGCGGCCAGGTCGCGGAGGTGGGTGGCGTACTCGCGGTCGGTCCAGAGCGAGTCGAGGGGGTTGCCCTCCTCGACGGTTCCGGGGATCAGCTCGACCATGAACTTGCCGGCGAGGGCCGAGCGGGCGGGCCAGCCGTCGGCGCGTACGGCGGAGTCGAGGTCGGCGTGGGAGCCGACGACGTCGGCGGGGCGCAGCAGGGCGTCGCCGAGCTTCGCGGTGAGCAGGGCGTCCAGCTGGGCGGGGCCGCGGCCGTTGTTGGCCTGGAAGCCGTCCTTCATCTCGATCTTCAGCTGGATCGGCCGGTGGCCCGGGTGCGCGTCGTGCCAGGCCTTGATGTCGGAGAGGCAGCCGGCGAGGTCACGGTTGCGGGACTTGGTGCGCAGTTCGGAGGCGTTCGCCGCGTTCTCGCAGTTGTTGTCGTTGCCGATCGGGTTGCTGTGCGAGACGCGCCAGGAGGCGCCGAACACATTGGTCCACACGTCGAGTTCGAGCATTCCGGCGCCGGAGTCCAGCGCGTCGGCGAAGTACGTGTACTTGGCCTTGTCGTAGGAGTTGTGGACCCCGACCGAGGTGCTGGCGGAGTACGAGAGGTCCGCGGCGGTGGCGCCGGGGGCCGTGGTCAGGGCGAGGGCTCCCGCCGTCGCCACCGCTGTCCCGGTACGCGTCAGCACCCTCACATGTCTGCGCATGTTCCCCCTGCCTCCTGTGTCTCGGTGGTCAACCGACGTGCAGCGTAGGGGTGTTGGGTGACATTCGGAAGATGCCGCGGTGAAGGGACGACGGGCGGCGCGACACGTGCGGAAGACGGATGCCGTCACACCGCTTCCCTCCAGTCCGACCAGTCGGTACGTTCGGGGCCGAGTCCCGATGGATGACGGAGGTCCCATGACCCGGCCCGCACCGCATGTTCACGGCCACTGCGACGCCCGCTTCGCGGCGGTGCGCACCGCGTTCGAGGAGAATTTCCACGGCCGCGACGAGCTCGGCGCGGCCGTGACCGTCACGCTCGACGGCGAGACGGTGGTCGACCTGTGGGGCGGTTGGGCCGACGCGGCGCGCACCCGGCCCTGGGAGCGCGAGACGCTGGTCAACGTCTGGTCGACGTCCAAGGGCCCGACCGCGCTGTGCGCGCACATCCTGGCCGATCGCGGGCTGCTCGACTTCGACGCCCCGGTGGCCGCGTACTGGCCGGAGTTCGCGGCGGCGGGCAAGGAGTCCGTGCTCGTACGGCATCTGCTGTCGCATCGCGCGGGGCTGGCCGGGCTGCGCGAGCCGCACGATCTGGCCCAGCTCTGCGACTGGGAGCTGACGGTCGAGCGACTGGCGGCGCAGGAGCCCTGGTGGGAGCCGGGGACCCGGTCCGGGTACCACGCGCTCACCTTCGGCCACCTGGTGGGAGAGGTGGTGCGGCGCGTCTGCGGGCTGCGGCCGGGCGCGTTCCTGGAGCGGGAGGTGACCGGGCCGCTCGGGATCGACTTCACCATCGGGCTGCCGGAGAAGGAGGCCGACCGGGCGGCCGAGCTGGTGCATCCGCGGGTCGCGTCGAGCAGTGAACAGGCGGCGATCTTCGCCCAGTTGGCGCCCGTGGCGGTGGCCGCCGTCGCCAATCCGCTGGTCGGCGCCGCCGAGGCCAACACGGCCGGGTGGCGGGCGGCCGAGATACCGGCGGCCAACGGCCACGGCACGGCCCGCGCGGTCGCGGCGCTGTACGGGATCTTCGCCGGGCGCGGGGCGTACGGCTCCCGGCAGGTGCTCTCCCCGGAGGCCGCGGAGCGGGTGCGCGAGGGGCAGGGCAGCTGCCGGGACCTGGTGCTCGGCGCCGGGTTCGAGCACGAGACGGAGGCCGGTCTCGGGCTGTGGCTGAGTGGACCCAATGGCTCGTACGGCCCCAACCCGAGGGCTTTCGGACACGACGGCTTCGGCGGCTCCTGCGGTCTCGCCGACCCGGAGTCGGGCCTCTCCCTGGGGTACGTCATGAACCGCATGGGCCCGCACATCGCCGACGACCCAAGGAAGATGGCGCTCGTGGACGCCCTGTACAGCGTGCTCTGAGCGCGCCCGCGACGCCCGGTGGGTGCGGGCTGAAACCGGCCGAACCGTCCGACCGCCCTTCCCTCGTGGTTTAGACCAATGCTAGATCTGGTGGCGCACAGAGCCCGCACGGCTACGTCTTGTCACCACGATCACCCGCTCACCACGGTCACCTCCCAGGAGGCGCGGACATGGCCCGCACCACCAGTCCATCCAGCACCCACCCGTCCGACCAGGAGCCCCGTTACGCGCGGATCGCCGCACAACTGCTCGGCGAACTGCGCGACGGGACGGTTCCGCCCGGTGAACGACTGCCGGGAGAAAGGGAGTTGGCCACGCGCTTCGGCGTCAGTCGCGAGACGGTACGGCAGGCGCTACAGCGGCTGCGGCGCGACGGCCTCGTCTCCACCGACCGGCGCGGCAGCCACGCCACCCTGCCCGGCACCACGGCCGAGCACATCCCCTCGCTCGACTTCCCCGTCGGCGCGCACACCGCCGAGCCGTGCGCCGTCCACCGCGCCAGCGTCACCTGGGAGGCTCCCCCGCCCGAGCACGCCGAGGCACTGGGGCTCGCGCCGGCCCGGCCGACCCTCGTCCATCGCTACGAGTCGGCCGCGGCGGACGGCAGCGGACTGCGTACGGCCTTCACCTCGTTCTCCGCCGTCGCCGTGACCGAGGTCGAGGAACTCGCCCGCTACCGCGACCGCGCGGACGGCTCCGCGTCGGCGCAGCTGCGGCGGGCGTACGACTGGATGCGCAAGGCCGGGCTGACCCTGCACCACCGGGACGCGATCACGCGGCTCCCACAGTCCGTGCGGGTCACCCGGCGGGTGCACGACCAGTACGACCGGCCCCTGGAGATCACCGAACTGGTGGTGGAGGCACAACAGGACGCCTTGGTCTACGAATTCACACTGCCGGCGGCGGGGTGACACCGATCCGGGGATGTGGTCTTCGTCCACGGCCGGTGGCTGCTGCCGAACAGCTGGGACCGGTGGGCCGCGCACTTCGAGCGGGCGGCCCACGCGCCGGTCTCCCTGTCCTGGCCCGACGACTCCGGCACGGTCGAGGAGGCCAACGCCCACCCGGAGGCCTCGCCGGCCGGGGCCGGTGCGCCGTCTCGGCGGCGATCGACCCGGCACCGTTCCGGGGTCGCCGCTTCGCCTGATCTTCCGGGACGGCGCGGGTCAGCCGGAACCGGAAGCGGCATCCGAAGCGGCAAAGGCGCCGCCGCTTCGGGTGGCCACGACCATCCGGCAGCGCGGGCTGCCGTCACGCCGCCACCCGAACTCGGGCAGCGCCAGGAGCTCCACCTCGAACCCCGCCCGCCTCAGCTCCCGCTGTACGTCGCCGAGCCGGAACGCCCGGTAGTACATGACGAACGGCGGCCGCCAGACGGCGTTGCGCACCCGCATCGCCGCGTCGAAGCCCGCCAGGGCCCAGTACCAGGGCGAACTCGGGCGCGGCGGGGCCGTGACGGGGAACGCGAAGCGCCCATCCGGTCGCAGTACGGAGTGGACCTGAGCGAACAGACCCGGCAGCTCGCGCGGCAGGAAGTGCCCGAACGCGCCGAAGCTGACGACGAGATCGAGACGGGGCCGAAGGGCAGGGCGCGCGCGTCACCCCGTACCCATGCGAGGCGCGGCCTCGTCCCCCGGTCCACGCCCTCGGACGATCCGGGGCGCGCGACCCCCGGCGCGTCCGCATCCGTACGCTTCAGTCCCCCCGCACCCGCCCGCTCCCGTCCCACGGCCAGCATCCCCGCGCTGATGTCGACCCCGGTGACCCGACTCCGGCACAGTCCGCTCAGCACCTCCATGCCCGCGCCCGTGCCGCAGCACAGGTCGAGTCCGTGGTCGAACGGGCCGATGGGGCCCAGTGCACGGGCCACGGCGTCGAGGATCGCGTCCGGAGTCCGGAACGGCGTGTGGTCGAACTTGGGCGCGAGCAGGTCATAGCCGTGCTCGACGGAGGACAGGGCCTGCGCGGCCAGTTCGCGGAGGGTGGGACCTTGCGGGGTGAACATCACCCTCAGCTTAGGGGCAGCGCGCGCCCCGGGCGCCGGTCTAGGGTCCCGTTCATGACTTCGTTCCGCCCCGCCCCCGCCTGGCTGGCCGACGCCGTCTTCTACCAGATCTATCCGCAGTCCTTCGCCGACTCCGACGGCGACGGCATCGGCGACTTCAACGGGATCGCCGAGCGCCTCGACCACCTCGCGTGGCTGGGCGTGAACACCGTGTGGCTGAACCCGTGCTTCGTCTCACCGTTCCGCGACGCCGGGTACGACATCTGCGACTACCTGGCCGTCGCACCCCGCTACGGCTCCCTCGACGACCTGGCCAAGCTGGTCGACGAGGCGGGCCGGCGTGGCATCCGGGTCCTGCTGGATCTCGTGGCCGGGCACACCTCCGACGAGCACCCGTGGTTCAAGGCCGCCGCGAACGATCCGGCCGACGACCGGTACATCTGGGCGGCCGAGGGCCGTCCCGACGGCTTCGTCCCCTCCCCCGGCAGCCGCCCGGGCGCGTATCTGCCGAACTTCTTCGCCTTCCAGCCCGCCCTCAACTTCGGCTACGCGCGGTCGGATCCGGCCGAGCCCTGGCGCCTGCCGGTCGACGCCGAGGGGCCGCGCGCCAACCGGGCGGCGCTGCGCACGATCATGGACCACTGGCTGGGACTCGGCCTGTCCGGCTTCCGTGTCGACATGGCCGCCTCGCTCGTCAAGGACGACCCCGGCAAGACGGAAACCGCCAAGGTCTGGGCCGAGTTGCGTCACTGGCTGGACGGCGCGCATCCGGACGCGGTGCTGCTCTCGGAGTGGGGCGAGCCGGAGGTGTCCGTCCCCGCGGGCTTCCACGCGGACTTCTTCCTCCAGTTCGGCGGCCCCACCGACGGCCTCGCCCTGCGCTCGCTGTGGAGCAACGGCGAGGGGACGGTCAACGAGAGCTGGGACCCGCTCGACTGCTTCTTCGACCGGAGCGGCCGGGGTTCGCCGCGCCCCTTCCTCGAAGCCTGGGAGAAGGCGTCCACCGCGCTCGGCGCGAGCGGTCTCATCTCCCTGCCCACCGCCAACCACGACTTCTCCCGCCTCAACTGCGGCCCGCGTACGCCCGAGCAACTGCCCGCCGCCTTCGCGTTCCAGCTCACCTGGCCGACGCTCCCGGCGATCTACTACGGCGACGAGATCGGCATGCGCTACCTTCCGGGCCTGCCCGACCAGGAGGGCAGCGTCCTCGGTCCCCGCTACAACCGCGCGGGATCGCGCACACCGATGCAGTGGGACCAGGGCCCGAACGCCGGTTTCTCCACCGCCGCGCCGGACCGCCTGTACCTCCCCGTCGACCCGTCGCCCACCCGTCCGACCGTCGCCGCCCAGCGCGCCGACGAGACCTCGCTCCTCCACCTCGTACGCCGCCTCATCACCCTGCGCACCCACACCCCGCAGCTCGGCTCCCGGGGCTCGGTGGAGGTGCTGCACGCCGGCCATCCGTTCGTGTACCTGCGCGGCGGAAGGTACCTCGTGGTCATCAACCCACAGGAGCAGATGGCGAGTTGTGCCTACGACGGTGCCCGCACGGGGGCGCCCCTGGAGGCCGAGGGAGTCACGGTGAGCGGCTCCACGATCACCGCCGAGGGTTTCGCGTACGGGATCCTCGACCTGGGACCCGACCGCTAGTTGCCGTCCCTGCCCTCGTCCAGGAACGCGCACGCCGCCTCCGCGAACGCTTGGGGCGCCGCGCTGTGGATGAGGTGTCCGACGGGGATCGTGACGACTCGCCCGCCGGGGACGCGGCGGGCGAGTTCGGCGATGCCGTCCTGGGGCACATGGCTGGCGGGTCCGCCGGCCAGCACCAGTGTGTCGGCGGTGATCCTGCTCAGTCCTTCGAGCCAGGCAGGGTCGGGCGTGTCGATCTGCCTTCTGATGGCCACCACCATGTCCCAGTCGAAGGTGAGCTCGCCGTCCGGCCTGGTCGGGGTGGTCTTCTCGCGGGGCCGCGGAACCGGTACGTCCTCCAGGACGAGCCGGCTCACCCGCTCGGGCCGCTCCTGCGCGAGCAGATAGGCCACGACCCCGCCCATGGAGTGTCCGATCAGGTCCACCGTGCCGAGTCCCAGCACGTCGAGGAAACGAAGTACATCGGCACGCATGAGTTCGAGCGAGTACTCCCCCGGCCAGTCGCTCCGCCCGTGGCCGCGCAGATCGAGGGCGTACACCCGTCGTCCGCGGACGAGGGCGGGCATCACCTCGGCCCAGTCGGTGCTGTCCTCGCCGAGCGCGTGCAACAGGACGAGCGGCGGAGCGGACTCCTGACCCCAGACCTGACAGACGAGCCGGACCCCTCCCACATCAACCGTACGGTGATCAACCATGCGGGAGAGGATATGCGTCGGTCATCGCCCGCCCGGCTTCGGCGTCGGCGCCCCCGGCGGCTCAGCCGACGGTGAGGACGATCGCGCCGGAGTAGGCGCCACCTGCCTCGACGGCCGTCTGTGTGCCGTCGACCGTCATGTGCCTCGATCCGTTGACCCTGCAACGACCCTCCGAGCAGGCTCGGAGCACCATCGGACCTGAGGAGCGAGTGTGATCGTCGAGCATGCCGAACTGACCGTGGAAGCCGGTCGTGAGCGGGATTTCGAGGCCGTCTTCGACAAGGCCCGCGAGGTGCTCGCCGAGGCCGACGGGTTCCGCTGGACGGAGCTGCGCTGCGAGGAGCGGCCGGAAGGCTATCTGTTGCTGGTCGGCTGGACGTCCGTACCGTCCAGGGGAACGCGCTCAAGGCGCTGCGCTCGGTGGGCGTGCTCGACCGGAGACCCCCCTGATGGCGACGGCCAACCCGGTCTTCACCCGGGCGCACCTCTCGATGACTCCGCGGGGCCGCCCGGGCAGTTGCGAGGAGGTCGCTCCGCTGGTCGTGTATCTGCTCTCCGACGAGTCGTCGTACGTGAACGGCGCCAAGATCACCGTGGACGGTGGCTACTCGGCGCACGGCGGCGTGAAGGCGATCACGAACGCGCTCGACTCGGTGTGACCGCCCGGTCCGGGGACGGTCGCCGGGACCCGCGCGGCAGGGTTGCCGCGCAGGCCAGCCCCACCGCCGCGAGCACGACGCACGCGGTGAACGCGGTCCGGTAGCCGGTGGTGAGCCCCGCGGGCCCCTGGCCGTCGGCGAAGGACAGGGCGACTGAGGAGACGACGGCGACTCCGAAGGCGCCCCCGATCTGGAACGCCGCGGTGTTGATGCCGGAGGCCACCCCGGACTCCCGCTCCCCCACGCCCGTCAGCGCGGCGATGGACCCCGCGACCGCGCAGGCGCCGAGCCCGGGTCCGAAGACCAGCAGCCCGGGGAACAGGTCACGGACGAACCCGCCGTCCACCGGCACCCGGGACAGGAGCAGACTGCCCGTGGCGACCAGCGCGAGGCCGCCGACCGCGACCGGGCGCGGGCCGACGCGGGTGACCAGGGCCTGGCCCGCGTACGAGCCGATGACGGCCGTCGCGGGCATCACGACGTTGCAGAGGCCGAAGCGCAGCGGGGAGTAGCCGAGCACGTCCTGTCCGTACTGGGAGAGCGTGTACGACATCCCGAAGGCGCAGCTGCCGAGCAGGAACACCACGAGGTTGCCGCCGCTCACCGAGCGCGAGCGCAGCAGCCGCAGCGGCACCAGTGGCCCCGTGGAGCGCGACTCGATCCGGACGAAGAGCAGGGCGAGGGCGACGGAGGCGGCCAGCAGTCCCGCCGTCTGCGCCGACAGCCAGCCGGCGCGGGGTGCCTCGACGACGGCGTACATCGAGGCGACGAGGGCGGCGGTGACGGTGAGTGCGCCGGCCGGGTCGTACGAGCGGGTGCGCGCCTCGGTGCGGCTCTCGCGCAGCAGCAGCGGGCCGAGAATGAGCAGGAGCAGGGCGACCGGCACGTTGAGGAAGAAGACCCACTGCCAGCCCAGCAGACCGGTGAGGGGGCCGCCGATCAGCAGCGCTGCGGTGGCGCCGAAGCCGCCGCTGCCCGACCAGATGGCGAGGGCCTTGTTGCGTTCGGGGCCCTCCTCGAAGGTGTTGAGGAGGAGGGAGAGCGCGGTCGGTGCCATGACGGCGGCCGACACGCCCTGCACGGCGCGCGCCGTGACCAGCACGCCCGCGCTCCAGGCGAATCCGCACAGCAGCGAGGAAAGCCCGAACAGCAGCGTGCCGGTCATGAACACACGTCGGCGGCCCAGCAGATCGGCGATCCTCCCGCCGAGCAGCAGCAGTCCGCCGAAGCCGAGCAGATAGGCGCTCATCACCCACTGCGCGCCGCCCGGGGAGAAGTCGAGCCCGTTCGCGATGGACGGCAGCGCGAGGACGACGATCTGCGAGTCCAGGATGACCATGAACCCAGCCAGGCAGAGCAGCGCGAGGGCGCGCCAGCGGCGGGGGTCGGGGGTGGTGGCGGTGCGCGGGGCGCAGTCGCTCGCGGTGGCGGTCATGGGAACTCCCGTGTCGTCGTCGGATGTCGGGGACATCGGGGTTGTCGGGGCACCGGGTGTCGGGTGCTTGTGCTTCCAGCCCACCGACGAACGGGTCCTACGCCGATCGACACTCCGCGAGCCGCTTCTCCAGGAAGCGCCGCTCGGCCGCGTTCTCCACGAGTTCCAGCGCCCGGTCGTACGCCTCGGCGGCCTCCGCCGGGCGTCCCATCCGTCGCAGCAGATCCGCGCGGGTGGCGGGCAGCAGGTGGTAGCCGTCCAGCTCGCCCTCCCGCTCCAGCTCCGCGACGAGCGCCAGCCCCGCCTCCGGGCCCTCGGACATGCCCACCGCCACCGCGCGGTTGAGCCGCACCACCGCGGAGGGCACGGAACGCGCCAGTTCCCCGTACAGCGCGGCGATGTCGGCCCAGTCCGTGTCCTCGGCCCTCGCGGCGGTGGTGTGGCAGGCGGCGATGGCGGCCTGGATCTGGTAGGGCCCCGGACGTCCGCGGCGCAGGGCGCTCTCCAGGAGGGCGGCGCCCTCGTCGACGGCGGCCTTGTCCCAGGCCGTACGGTCCTGGTCCTCCAGCGTCACCAGCTCGCCGGCCGTGTCCACCCGGGTGGCGCGCCGGGCGTCGTGCAGCAGCAGGAGGGCGAGCAGACCGTTGACCTCGGGTTCGTCGGGCATCAGGCGGGCCAGGACACGGGCGAGCCGGATGGCCTCCGCGCAGAGGTTCGTGCGCACCAGGTCGGCGCCGGACGTGGCGGCGTACCCCTCGTTGAAGAGCAGATAGACCACGCCGAGGACGCCGGTGGTGCGTTCGGGCAGCAGATGCGCGGGCGGTACGCGGTAGGGGATTCCGGCGTTGCGGATCTTCCGTTTGGCGCGCACCAGGCGCTGCGCCATGGTCGCCTCGGGTACGAGGAAGGCGCGGGCGATCTCGGGGGTGGTGAGCCCGGCGAGTGTGCGCAGGGTCAGTGCCACCCGGGCCTCGATGGGGAGCGCCGGGTGGCAGCAGGTGAAGATCAGCCGCAGCCGGTCGTCCTGGACGCCGCTGTCGGCGTCCTCGTTCTCGTACTCGGGGTCGTAGGGCCCCTCGTCCCGCGCCAGCACGGCCGCCTCCCGCAGTTTGCGAGCCCCCACCGCCTCGCGGCGCAGCACGTCCAGGGCCCGGTGGCGCGCGGTCGTGGTCAGCCAGGCACCGGGGCGGCGCGGCACTCCGTCGCGCCGCCACCGGTCCAGGGCCTGGGCGAAGGCGTCCTGCGCGCACTCCTCGGCGAGATCCCAGTCGCCGGTCACCCGGATCAGGGTGGCGACGACCTGGCCCCATTCCTCGCGGAAGGCGGCGGCGACCGCCGCCTGCGCGTCGCCGATGTCGTTCACTCCCAGACTGGCCGCACCTCGACCGAGCCGCCGCCCAGCGCCGCCGGATGCCGGGACGCGAGCGCGATGGCCTCGTCGAGGTCGGCGACCTCGATGAGGTCGAAGCCGGCCACGTACTCCTTGGACTCCACGAACGGCCCGTCGCTGAGCAGGACTTCGTCGCCCTGGACACGGACGGTGGTGGCGTCGGTGGACGGCCGCAGCCGTGCGCCGCCCCTGACGATGTCGCGGCTGCGGACCTCGTCGATGTACGAGGTGAAGCGGGGGTCGTCGGCGATCTGCGCGGGGCTCAGCTCCTCGCCGCCGACGGGGGTGCAGATGAACAGGACGTACTTCATGACCGGCCCTCCTCGAGGCCCGCGTCGAACGGGACCGACGCGTGCTCGTGGGCGATCAGCCAACGGTCTCCCACGGCACGGTAGCCGGTCGTCACGCGCAGGGTGCTGTCCAGCGGCTCGCCCGTGGTGAACGTGCCCCGGATCCGGACGAGCCCGTGGCTGAAGGCGACGCTCTCATCGACGCGGAGACGGAATGCGAGCACCTCGCGGCGCACGGGCCCGGTCACGGTGGAGAAGAACCACTCCTGGGCCTTGCGCAGGACGTCGGTTCCGCGTTCCTCCAGGCCGCTCATGGGGTGGAACACCTCCGTGTCCGGCGTGTAGCAGGCCAGCCAACGGTCGATGTCCCGCTCGTGGAAGGCCGCCGTCAGCTCGTCGTCGAGGCGGCGGATCTCCCCCTCGGCGTCCTCGTCCTCCCAGAACGCGCGCACCTCCATGGCCCCGATGGATGCCACGGGGTGCTTCGCGGCGGCCTCGATGGCCTCCTCCATGCTGTCGCACTCGAGGATGTCGTATCCGGCGACGTACTCCTTCGTCTCCGCGAACGGCCCGTCGGTGCGCAGCACCTCGCCGCCGCGCACCCGTACGGTGACCGCGTCGGCGGGATCGCTGAGGCGGTGGCCGTGCAGCCGCACGTCCCGTTCGGCGCCGAGCTCCTCGACCCAGGGTTCGACGGGCGCCATACCGGAGGCGTCGGCCGTGTCGTCGCCGCAGACGAGCAGCATGTACTTCATGGTTCCTCCCGGTGCTCATGAACCTTCCTACACCCCACCGACGAACGGCACCGCGCCGAATCGACACACCTCCGGTCGTTCTTCGTGTCCGAGGGTCCGGGCATGCGAAGGGGCCGGGGCTCGGGCCCCGGCCCCTAAGCAACGGGCCGCGCTACGCGGTCGCCGTCCGCACCGACGGCTCACCGGTGGCGCCGACCGCCGCTCGGGCGGTGTTCTTGCGCACCAGCAGCAGGGTGACCAGCGCGCCGAGCGAGGAGGCGCAGCCGCAGATCACCACGCCGTGGCCGAGCGCGGTCTGTGCGGCGGCCCTGGCGCTGTCGCTGCCCGCGTTGACGACGGCGAGCGGGCCCGCGGCGGCCTCCATGCCGGCGTCCGCGCCGTGGAGCTTGCCCACCAGGGCCGAAGACGCGGCGCTCATCGCGATGGTGCTGATGACGGCCGGGCCGAGGCCCTGGCCGAACTCGCGGACCAGGCTGGTTGCGCCGCTGGCCATGCCGGTCATGTGGATCGGTACGGCGTTCACGGCGGCCGAGGTCGGTGAGGACCGTTTTCTCCGGCCGGTCGACCCATGATTGCCATGTCCCTTGTCCAGTGCCGCCGGTGTGCGGTGCTGGAAGCGTAGGGACGGCCATCGCCCAGAACAAGAAAAGGGTCGGCGCAGGGGCATCGCGGTGTCGTACGGCTGGTATGCGGCGCGGTGTCGTACGGCGGTTTGCGCGCGGTCAGCCGTGGGAGGTGCCGAGCCGTACCGGAAGTGCCCGCACGCTGTTGCCGACGAAACTGGAGTGCCGGGAGAGTTCCGCCTCCGTCACGGCGAGGTCGAGGTCGGGGAAGCGGGTGAACAGCCGTTCCAGGGCGATGGTCGCCTCCATACGCGCCAGCGGGGCACCGAGGCAGTAGTGGGCGCCGTGCCCGAGGGAGAGGTGGCGGGCGGCGCCGGGCCTGCCGGGCCGGGTGACGTCGAAGCGGTCGGCGTCCGGGCCGTGCACGGCCGGGTCGCGCCCCGCTGCCGAGTAACCGGCCAGCACGGGCGTCCCCTTGGGGATCACCGTGCCGTCGACGGTCAGGTCACGCACCGGATAGCGGAAGGGGAAGTAGCTGACGGGCGCGTCCCAGCGCAGGGTCTCCTCGACCACGTCCGCCCAGCCCACCCCGTTCTCGCCCTTCATGACCAGCTCCAGCTGGTCCCGATGGCCACAGAGCGCGCGTACGGCGTTGGTGAGGAGGTTGAGCGTGGTCTCGTGCCCCGCGATGATCATCAGTACCAGGGTGCCGATGAGCTCCTCCTGGCTGAGCCGGTCGCCCTCCTCGTCCCGGGCGGCGATCAGCGCGCTGGTGAGGTCGTCGCCCGGCCGCTCACCCCGCGCGGCGGCCACGGCGGCGAGCACGGCGACGAGTTCACGGTTGGCCGCCAGGGCCTTCTCGGGGCCGATGTCGGTGGCGACCACCTGGTTCGACAGATGGTGCAGCCGGTCACGGTGCTCCGCGTCCACTCCGAGCAGTTCCCCGATGACCCCCATGGGCAGCGGCATCGCGAAGTGCCGGCGCAGATCGGCGACTCCGCCGTCCCGCTCGGCCGCGGCCCGGAGGTCGTCGAGCAGTCCCGCCGTCAACTCCTCGATCCGGGGCCGTAGTTCCTCGACCCGGCGCGCCGTGAACGCCTTGCTCACGAGTGACCGCAGCCGCCGGTGGTCCTCGCCGTCCGCGGTCGTCATCCCGCGTACGGTCGCGAAGGTCGTAAGCGGCCACCCCGGCGCTATCCGCCCCTCCCGCAGCTCGGTGAAGTGCTCGGCGCCCTTGGCGACTTCGGGATGCGCGAGGAACTCCTTCAACGCCTCGTGCCCGAGCACCGCCATCGCCTCCACCTCGCCGGGCAGCACCACCGCCGCGACGGCGCTCCGCTCGAGCAGCCGCGCGTTGTCGGCGTGCGGGCAGCCGCCGGCCGGGTCCATGCGGTGCGGCGTGACGGGAGAGGTGTCCACCGGAGGTCTCCTTGTGGGGGTGGGGAGTCGGGCGCAGGCGCTGCGAGCCGTTACGACGAAGGATTCTGCCCGCTCGACCGCGGTGACCGACAGAGAGGGCGTACGCGCCGATCCACGGTTCTTGCCCCAAATCCGCCTCCGTCCACGGTTGGATGGTTCCATGACCGACGAGCACGAGCGGATGATGCGGGCCAACCAGGCCAACTGGGACGCGCGGACCCCCGTCCATCTCGCCAGCCGGTTCTACGGGCTGGGCGAGAAGCTCGAACCGGCACGCTGGTTCGCCGCCTTCGAGTGGGAGGACCTCGGGGACCTGGCCGGCCTCGACGTGCTCCATCTCCAGTGCCACCTCGGCACCGAGACGATCGCCTTCGCCGAACGTGGCGCGCGGACCGTCGGCCTGGACATCTCCGAGGCGTCCGTGGCGGCCGCGGCCGACATCGCGGCACGGGCGGGCGCCGACGTGACGTACGTACGAGCCAATGTGTACGACGCCGTCGAAGCCCTGGACGGGCGGCGGTTCGACGTCGTCTACACGGGCAAGGGCGCCCTGTGCTATCTGCCCGACCTGGACCGCTGGGCCGCCGTCATCGCTCGACTGCTGCGCCCGGGAGGGCGGTTGTACATCGCCGAGTTCCATCCGCTGCTCAACGCGCTGGGCCCCAAGCCCGCCGAGGACGAGGGCACCGAACTGCTGCTGCGCCACGACTACCTGGGCGGCCGGGACGCCGTGCACCGGAACGCGACCTACACGTACACCGACGGACCGGCGGTCGAGGGCGCGACCGACAGTTACGAGTGGATGCACGGAATGGACGAGGTCGTCAACGCGTTGACGGAAGCGGGACTAGGTATCCGCCGGCTCAGGGAGAGCGACGAGCTCCCCTGGCCGCGCTGGCCGCAGATGGTCCGCACGCCGTCCGGCTGGTGGCGCCTGCCGGAGGACGAGCCGCGCATTCCGCTGCTGTACGGCCTCCTGGCAAGCCGCTGAGAGACGGGTCACAGCCGATTCACCCGAAGCCGTGATATTGTGCGGTGAGCACTTGTGTACGCCCCGTCTCGGGCGCCGGTGCCGAGTCTCCTTCTCCCGCTGACAGGCCCGTAGCTTTTCGGACCGGGCGACCAGCTTCTTCGCATCACCTTTCGAGCACGGTCAACCCGTAGCTCCTTCAGGTGATCTTCCCCGCCGCACGGAGGCGTGAGCACGCCGCCTCCCCCCGGCACACCCCTCCCTTCTTCATGACCTCATGAATCCGTCCTCGAAAGGACCCCCTCTCATGACCACCACACTCGAACACCCTCCCGTACAGAAGCAGCTCCCGGCCCGCGCCGCAGGTGTCCTCGACATCGCGCACAACGGGCAGGGGTACCTGCGCGCCGCCGAGAGCTGCCTGCCCACGCCGACCGACGTGCAGGTCTCCGCCGCGCTGATCCGCCGTCACGGCCTGCGCAAGGGCGACACCGTCGACGGCGTACGCGGCGGACCCCGCGCCCTCGCCGAGGTCGAGCGGATCAACGGCCGCACCCCCGAAGAGCTGCGCCGCCGCCCGCACTTCCGCGACCTCACCCCGCTGCACCCGCGCGACCGGCTCCGCCTGGAGCACCCGGCGAGCGGCATGGCCGGACGCGTCGTCGACCTGGTCTCCCCCGTCGGCAAGGGCCAGCGCGGCCTGATCGTCGCGCCGCCCAAGACCGGCAAGACGGTACTGCTCCAGCAGCTCGCCGCCGCCGTCGCGGGCAACCACCCCGAATGCCATCTGATCGTGCTGCTCCTAGACGAGCGGCCCGAAGAGGTCACCGACATGCGGCGCTCCGTCCGCGGCGAGGTCTACGCCTCGACCTTCGACAAGACGCCGAAGGAGCACATCGCCCTCGCCGAGCTCGTCGTCGAGCGCGCCAAGCGGCTCGTCGAACAGGGCGAGGACGTCGTCATCCTGATGGACTCGCTCACCCGGCTGTGCCGCGCGCACAACAACGCGGCGGCCTCCGGTGGCCGCACCCTCAGCGGCGGCGTCGACGCCGCCGCGGTGCACGGCCCCAAGCGGTTCTTCGGCGCCGCGCGCCTCGCCGAGGAGGGCGGCTCGCTCACCATCCTCGCCACCGCCCTGGTGGAGACCGGCTCCCGCGCCGACGACTACTTCTTCGAGGAGCTCAAGAGCACCGGCAACATGGAGCTCCGCCTCGACCGGACCCTCGCCTCACGGCGGGTGTTCCCGGCCGTGGACATCATCCCGTCCGGCACCCGCCGCGAGGAACTGCTCCTGCCCGGGGCCGAGTTGACGTCCGTACGCGGCCTGCGACGCGCCCTGCAGACCCGGGACGCCCAGGCCGCCCTGGAAACCCTCCTGGAGCGGCTGCGCGCCACCCCGGACAACGCGACCTTCCTGCGTCAAGTCCAGCCGACCCTGCCCGCCGCCTGACCTCCACCCCGAATCCACCGCCCGGGACCTCCCGGACCTCGCCCGCGTGCGGCATCCGGGTACTGCATCCCCTCGCTCGGGCCTGGCACCCCGGCACACGGCGACTCCGTTCCTACGTTTGCGGTATGACAATCGGATTCCCATCCCGGATGGTCGTCTCGTTGACCGCCTTCTCCTGCTCCGCCCTCTGTGTGGCCGGAGCACTGGCCCTCGCGCCGAGTCCGGCCCTCGCCCGCGCCCGCCTCGGTACCGGCCTGCCGAGACCCCTGGCCTCCCAGACGCCCTACCTCCAGCGGGCCGGGACGCAGGTACGCACACGGTCCGACGCCCCCGCGCTGCCGGACGTCTCGGCCCTGTCGTGGCTGGTGGCCGACTCAGGCACCGGCGAGGTGCTCGCCGCGCACGACGCGCACCTCAAGCTGCCGCCCGCCAGCACCCTCAAGACCCTCTTCGCGCTCACCGTGCTCCCGGCGCTGCCGGCCGGCATCCAGCACACCGTCAAGGAGGAGGAACTGGAGGGCATCGGTGACGGCAGCAGCCTGGTGGGCGTGGCCGCGGGGCACACCTACCGCGTGGCCGACCTGTGGCGCGGGGTCTTCCTCAACTCCGGCAACGACGCCGTGCACGTACTGGCCGCGATGAACGGCGGCTGGCACCGGACGGCGGCCCGGATGCAGGCCAAGGCCCGCTCGCTGGGAGCCCTCGACACCCATGTCGAGTCACCCGACGGCTACGACACCCCCGGCCAGGTCTCGTCGGCGTACGACCTCGCGGTCTTCGGGCGGGACGGCCTGCGCAACCCGGAGTTCGCGCGCTACTGCTCCACCGCCGAGGCCAGCTTCCCCGGCGACGGCTACCCGTACGAGATCCAGAACACCAACCGGCTGCTGACCGGCGCCGACGGGGTGGCGCCCTACCCGGGCCTGATCGGCGTCAAGAACGGCTACACCACCAACGCGGGCAACACACTCGTCGCCGCCGCGCACCGGGGCGGACGCACCCTCGTCGTCACGGTGATGAACCCTCAGGCGGGCGGCGGCACCACGGTGTACGAGGAGGCCCGCTCGCTGCTCGACTGGGGTTTCGCGGCCGCCGGGCACGTCAAACCCGTCGGGTCGCTCCCCGACACCCGGTCCGTCCCGGCGGCGGGCGCCTCGCCCGTACAGGCGAGGGCCGGGTCCGCGGACATCGACGACGGCGGCTGGCCGGAGACGGCCGGCATCCTGGGCGCCGCGGGTCTGGGCGCGGGCGGCGTGGCCCTCGCCCTGCGTCTCAAGGGCGTGCGGGCCACCCGCGACTGACCGGCCGGCAGCCACACCAGCAGCCCCAGCGTGATCCACGTGTACGTGTTGCTGCCGAGGAATCCGTCGAGGCCGGAGGAGTCGTCGAACCAGAGCCACACCACACTGCTGCACAGCACCGCGTACAGGGCCGCCGCGACCCGCGCACGGTGCCGGTGCAGCAGTACGGCGAAGGACGGCAGCAGCCAGACGAGGTGGTGCACCCAGGTGATCGGGCTGAGGAGGCAGGCGGCGAGACCGGTGAGGGCGAACGCGGCCGCCCAGTCCTCGTCGGCCAGCGCCCACGAGGTCCGCCACGCCCACACGCACAGGATCACCAGGGCGGCCGTCGCCCACACGGCCCGACTCGGTTCGCCCGGTGCCGCGAGCCGGGCCAGGACGCCCTGCAACGACTGGTTGGAGACATAGGCGAGACGTCCGATGCGGTTGGTGTCCCACAGTGCCTCGGACCAGTAGAAGCGCGAGGCGCCGGGCGCCACCCAGGCCGCAAGACCGGTGGCCGCCGCGGCGACGGCCGTCGCGACCCCTGCGGCGCGCCGGCGGCGGCCGAGCAGCAGCAGGCCGATGAAGAGCACGGGGGTGAGCTTGATCGCGGCGGCCAGCCCGATGCCGACGCCCGCCCGGCGTCCCCGGCCGGTGGACAGCAGCCGGGCGTCGCTCAGGACGAGGGCCAGCAGCAGCAGGTTGACCTGCCCGAAGCTGAAGGTGTCGCGGACCGGTTCGAGCAGGGCCAGCAGACAGGCCGCGAGGGCCCAGCCGTACCAGCCGTAGCGGCGCAGCGCGGGCCCGATCAGGATCCACACCACGACCGCCAGCGCCGCGAGGTTGAGCACCACGGAGACGGCGATCGCCGTGCGCAGCCCGATCAGCGCCATCGGCAGCATGGTCACGGCCGCGAACGGCGGATAGGTGAATCCGTACGTGGTTCCCGGCACCCAGTAGTCGTAGATCCGGCCGCCGTGATGGGCCCAGGCGTCGACGGTGCCGTAGTAGACGCGCAGATCGAACCAGTCGCGCAGCAGCGGCACGGTCGCGGTGAACACGCCCACCGCGACAACGAGTGAGAGCAGGCCGAGCAGCCGTCGGCCGTCGGTGGCCAGATGTCTCATGCCGTACGCCCCAGCACCGGCGGCTGAGCCGACTCCTCGGCCCGGGCGGCCTGACGGGCCTGCCAGAGCACCACGAGGGCGAGCGCGCCGCCGGAGACGGCCAGCACCACCTGATCGACGTCCGGCGGGCCGCCGCTCGGCAGTACGGCGAGCGCGAGTACCGCACTGGCCGCCGCGACCCGGTGGCGCACCGAGCCGTTGGGCGCCGCGGCGGCGATGAGGAACAGGCCCCACAGGGCGTACCAGGGCCGGATGGCGGGGCCGAACACGGCGACCGCGCCCAGGCTCAGGCCCAACGCGTAGATGGGGCCCGGCCGCAGGCGCAGCCATATGAACAGGACGACCAGGACGGTCACCACCAGCCCGGTCGCGTGCCAGACGGGCATCGCCAGCGGGGCGAGGCCGCTGCCGAGATCCTTCAGCAGGGCGCCGGTGGCGCCGCCGAGCAGGCTGGTGGGCGACCAGTTGTGCGGGGAGACGGGGGTCTTCAGGGCCGCTATCCAGCCGTACCCCGTGCCCGCCACGGCGGTCACCACGGCCGTGGTGGCGAGCGCGACCCCGGTCGTGGTCAAGGCCGTGCGCAGCGCTCCGCGACGCCCGCGCAGCGCCACCACCGCGAGCAGGCCGAGCACGGCCGGCGCCTTGACCAGGGCGGCGAGGGTGATGAGGACGACCCCCAGGAGGTGCCATCGGCCGCGCGCGGCGACCAGGCCGACGCCGAGCAGTCCCAGCATGATGGCGTCGTTGTGCGCACCGGCCACCAGGTGCAGCAGCACGAGCGGGTTGAGCGCGCCGAGCCACAGCGCGGCGGCCGGATCGGCACCGCTGTGCCGGGCGAGGCGGGGCAGCGCCGCCGCCATCAGGCCGACGCCGAGCAGCGCGACCAGGCGCATCCCGAGCAGCCCTGCCGGTATCTCCCCGCGGGTGAGGCCGGACAGCGCGGAGGCGACGGCGAGGAAGACCGGGCCGTACGGCGCCGTGGTCTGCTGCCACACCGGTGCCACCTCGTCGGCGAGCGGGCCGCCGAGCTGCGCGGGCCCGTGGGCGTACACGTCGATGTGCGCGTCGACCATGGCGCCCTGCGCGAGATAGCTGTAGACGTCCCTGCTGAACAGCGGCGGCGCGAGAAGCAGCGGCGCCGCCCACGCGGCGAGCACCAGCAGCAGTGCGCGCGGCGTCGGCGGCTGCGGACCGCGTACGACCTTGCCGAGCAGCACCCACGCGGCGATCAGCAGGACGACGCCGAAGTAGACCCCGACCACGCCGAGTACGGCACGCGCGGAGCCGGGGTCGAGGAAGTCCCGCGTGGGCAGGGCGCCGGCCGTCTCACCGCCGAGCGCGAGGAAGGCGGTACCGGTCAGGCCCAGGGCCTGACAGCGGTGGAGATCGAGGGGAGCCTTGGCCAACACTTGGCAAGCGTGTCAAGGGCGGGTGGCCGGAAAGCGACGGGGCGCCCTCCGGGCGGGGGATGTGGCGTTACCTCCGGGTGGTGGCTCAGAAGACCGACACGCCCGTCAGCGTCGTGAAGCGGTCCAGGGCCGCTACGCCCGCCACCGAGTTGCCCCGCTCGTCCAGACCTGGGCTCCAGACGCACAGGGTGCAGCGGCCGGGGACCACCGCGATGATTCCGCCGCCGACGCCGCTCTTGCCGGGGAGGCCGACGCGGTAGGCGAATTCGCCCGCCGCGTCGTACGTGCCGCAGGTCAGCATGACCGCGTTGACCTGCTTGGCCTGGCTCTGCGTGAACAGTCGGGAGCCGTCGGCGCGGATGCCGTGCCGGGCCAGGAAGCTCGTGGCGAGGGCGAGGTCGGCGCAGGACGCCTCGATCGAGCACTGGCGGAAGTACTGCTCGAGGAGCACCGGTACCGGGTTGTCGATGTTGCCGTACGAGGCCATGAAGTGGGCGAGGGCCGCGTTGCGATCGCCTCGGGTGGCCTCGGAGGCGGCCACCTCCTTGTCGAAGGTGAGGTCGGCGTTGCCGCTCTCCGCGCGCAGGAAGGCCAGCAGGGTGCCGGCCGCGTCGCCGGTACGGGTCTGGAGCCGGTCGGTGACGACCAGGGCGCCCGCGTTGATGAAGGGATTGCGCGGGATGCCGTTCTCGTACTCCAGCTGCACCAGCGAGTTGAAGGGGTTGCCGGAGGGCTCGCGGCCGACGTGTTCCCACAGTTCGTCGCCCTCACGGGCCAGGTCGAGGGCGAGCGTGAAGACCTTGGTGATGGACTGCGTGGAGAACGGCTGCCGCCAGTCCCCCACGCCGTACACCGTGCCGTCGATCTCGGCCACGGCCATGCCGAAGCGCCGGGGGTCGCAGGCGGCCAGCGCCGGGATGTAGTCGGCGGGCCGGCCGCGGCCGGGGGTCTGCCCGATCTCGGTGGCGATGCGCTCCAGGACCGGCTGGAAGGTCGGGGACGACGGATACGACGAAGACACAGCCATGATCACCATTGTGCCGCCGGGCCGGTCCGGGTGCGCATCGGGTCACACCGCCTGCGGGGTGCCGCTGCCCGCGATCACCTCGGGCCGCAGCAGCGCCGCCAGCCGCTCGGCGGGCAACAGGCCCTTCTCCAGGACGAGTTCGGCGACGCCGCGCCCGGTGGCGAGGGCCTCCTTGGCGATGTCGGTGGCGGCCATGTACCCGATGTGCGGGTTCAGGGCGGTCACCAGGCCGATGGAGTTCTCGACCGCGGCACGCAGCACCTCCCTGTTGGCGGTGATCCCGGCGACGCAGCGCTCGGCGAGGGTCAGGCAGGCGGAGCGCAGGTGGGTGATGCTCTCGGACAGGGAGTGCAGGATGATCGGCTCGAAGGCGTTGAGCTGGAGCTGCCCCGCCTCCGCGGCCATGGTGATGGTGACGTCGTTGCCGATCACCTCGAAGGCGACCTGGTTGACGACCTCGGGGATCACCGGGTTGACCTTGCCGGGCATGATGCTCGAACCGGCCTGCACCGGCGGCAGGTTGATCTCGCCCAGACCCGCGCGCGGCCCGGAGGACAGCAGCCGCAGGTCGTTGCAGCTCTTCGACAGCTTCACGGCGATCCGCTTGAGCACGCCGGACATCTGGACGAAGGCACCGCAGTCCTGGGTGGCCTCGACCAGGTTGGCGGCGGTGACCAGGGGCAGCCCGGTGATCGCGGAGAGGTGGTGGCGGGCGGATTCGGCGTATCCGGCGGGTGCGTTGAGGCCGGTGCCGATGGCCGTGGCGCCCAGGTTGATCTCGTGGATCAGCTCGACGGCCTCGGCGAGCCGGCTGCGGTCCTCGTCGAGCATCACCGCGTACGCCGAGAACTCCTGCCCGAGGGTCATCGGCACCGCGTCCTGGAGCTGGGTACGCCCCATCTTCAGTACGTCACGGAACTCGAAGGCCTTGGCGGCGAACGCGTCCTGGAGCACGGCCATCGCCTTGAGCAGCTCGCGCACCGCGAAGACGGTGGCGACCTTGACGGCGGTGGGGTAGACGTCGTTGGTCGACTGGCCGAGGTTGACGTCCTCGTTGGGGTGCAGGTACTGGTATTCGCCCTTGGCGCGGCCGAGGAGCTCCAACGCCCGGTTGGCGACGACCTCGTTGGCGTTCATGTTCGTCGAGGTGCCGGCGCCGCCCTGGATGACGTCGACCACGAACTGGTCGTGCAGCTTGCCGGCGCGGATCTCCCGGCAGGCCGCGACGATGGCCATGGCCTTCTCCGGTTCGAGCAGGCCGAGTTCCTCGTTGGCGCGGGCGGCGGCCTCCTTGACGGCGGCCAGGGCCTCGATCAGATGCGGATAGGCGGAGATCGACGTTCCCGTGATGGGGAAGTTCTCGGTGGCGCGCAGGGAGTGGATGCCCCAGTACGCCTCGGCCGGGACGTCACGGTCCCCGAGCAGATCGTGTTCACTGCGGTGCGCTACGGCGACGGTCATGACTGAGCGGTCCTCTTTCGGAGGGGTGAGGGTGGATGGGGTGAGGCGGTCAGGGGCGAGCCGCTAATCCGGACCTGAGGTGCACGGGCCCAAGGGGCGCGGGGAACTGCGCGACCGGCCACGACGAACCCGCACCCGGCGACGCGCCACCACGACCTGGTCGCACGCCGCTCAGGCCGAGAGCGGATCGAGCACCCGGGCCGGGCGAAGCCCGCCCACAACGGCACCGCCCCCGAGCAACGGCACGGAGGCGAACTCCGCGAGCACCGCCGGGGCGACCCCCGCGCGCGCGAGCGCCGCCACGGCCACCGGCCCGCGCGCCCGGTCCGCACCGTCGGCGATCTTCACGGCGACGGCCCGGCCGTCCGGCAGCGCGGCCACCTGGACGCCTTCGAAGCCGTCCTTCGTGAGCAGCCCCGGCACGGCCCGCATCAGCGCCGCGACATCGCGGCCGGAGCCGGACGCCATCTCGGCGTGCTCGCGCATCGCGTCGGCGACCCGCGCCTCGGGGGTGCCGGCCGGCGCGGTGGTGATCCGGGCGGCGGCGCGGGCGAGCCCGTGCAGCGAGACGGAGAAGAGGGGCGCGCCGCAACCGTCGACGGTGACCTGGGCGATCGCCTGCCCGGTGAGGTCCTCGACGATCTCCGCGATGGCCTGTTGGAGGGGGTGGCCCGGGTCGAGGTAGTCGTCGAGGGTCCAGCCGTTGAGCCGGGCGGTCATCAGCATGGCGGCGTGTTTGCCGGAGCAGTTCTGCGCGAGCCGGGACGGCAGCCGCCCCTGGCGGACCCAGGCGTCCCGCACGACCGGGTCGTACGGCAGGTCGGGCACGTTGCGCAGGTCGTCCTCGGTGGCGCCGGCCAGTTCCAGGATCCGCCGGGTCCCGGCGAGGTGCCGTTCCTCGCCGGAGTGACTGGCCGCGGCCAGCGAGAGCAGCTCGCCGTCCAACGGCAGACCCGCCCGCAGCATCGCCACCGCCTGGACGGGCTTGAGCGCCGAGCGAGGGTAGAACGCGGCCTCGATGTCCCCGATCTGGAGGTCGACGCCGCCATCGGCGGCCAGCACGACCACCGAGCCGTAGTGGATGCCTTCGACGACTCCGCCGCGGACGAGCTGGGCGACGGGGGCGTGCAGGGGTTCGCGGATCACCGGGGCGGCGGCGATCGAAGCGGCGTACGTCACGCTCGTGCTCACGCGTCCACTCCGTCACGGATGCCGGAGACCCGGCGGCGCACCCCGTACCACCCGGCGACGAGCGCCACGGCGATCAGCGGCAGACACAGCACGGTGGTGCGCCCCGCTCCCCCGTCGGCGTACATCAGGACGAGGACGGAGACGAGGAAGCCGATCGTCGCGATCTCGGTCCACGGCGAGCCGGGCAGACGGTAACTCGGCCTGGTCAGCTCACCACTCCGGGTCTTCCGCCAGAACAGCACATGACAGAGCATGATCATGCCCCAGGTGGCGAGGATGCCGATGGCGGCGAAGTTCAGGACGATCTCGAAGGCGTCGGCGGGGACCACGTAGTTGAGGCCGACACCGAGGACGCAGATCCCGCTGGTGAGCAGGATGCCGCCGTACGGGACCTGGCTGCGGCTCATCACGCCGGTGAACCTGGGCGCGGAGCCCGACATCGCCATGGAGCGCAGGATGCGGCCGGTGGAGTAGAGGCCGGAGTTGAGGGACGACATGGCCGCGGTGAGTACGACCAGGTTCATCACGCCGCCCGCCGCCGGGATGCCGATGTTCGACAGGACGGTCACGAAGGGGCTCTGGCCCGCGCTGTACTTGTTCCAGGGCAGCAGCATCGAGAGCAGGACGACCGAGCCGACGTAGAACAGGCCGACACGCCACATGATCGAGTTGATCGCCTTCGGCATGATCTTCTCGGGGTTCTCCGTCTCGCCCGCCGCGACACCGACCAGCTCGACGGAGGCGTAGGCGAAGACGACGCCCTGGATGATCAGCAGCATCGGCAGCAGGCCGTTGGGGAAGATTCCGCCGTTGTCCGTGATCAGGGACGGGCCGGGGGTGTTGCCGTCGACCGGGTGCTGGGTGACCAGCAGGAAGATGCCGATGAGCATGAAGACGACGAGCGCGCTCACCTTGATGATCGCGAACCAGAACTCCAGTTCGCCGAACATGCGTACGGATATCAGATTCACCGTGAGGACGACGGCGAGCGCGACGAGCGCGATCACCCACTGCGGGATGTCGGAGAACATGCCCCAGTAGTGGGTGTAGACGGCCACGGCGGTGATGTCGGCGATACCGGTGGTGGCCCAGTTCAGGAAGTACATCCAGCCGGCGACGTACGCGCCCTTCTCCCCCAGGAACTCCCGGGCGTACGACACGAAGGCGCCGGAGGACGGCCGGTACAGGACGAGTTCGCCGAGCGCGCGCACGACGAGGAAGGCGAAGACGCCGCACACCGCGTACGCCACGAAGAGGGAGGGGCCGGCGTCGGCGAGCCGGCCGCCCGCACCGAGGAAGAGGCCGGTGCCGATGGCACCGCCGATGGCGATCATGTTGACGTGCCGGGACTTCAGCGACTTGCTGTAACCCGCGTCTCCGGCATCGACGTGCGCGGCCGGTTTGCCTGCCGATGTGGCCTCGTCTTTGAGGGACTGCTCGCTCACGCCTCGGGTCCGCCTTCCGTGGGGATGTCCGTACGCGCGGGGCGCACGATGTCGGTGAGGGTGGTCTCCACGCGGTCGAGGTGATGGGACATCGCCTCCACCGCGTCGTGTTCACTGCCGTCGATCAGCGCTTCGACGATCGCCCGGTGCTCACGGTTGGACTGTTCGCGCCGCCCGCCGAGCTCGTTGAGGAAGGCGGACTGGCGGGCCAGCGCGTCCCGGATCTCTTCGATCACCCTGCGGAAGACCGGGTTCTGCGAGGCCTCGGCGACCGCGATGTGGAAGATCGTGTCCATGGCGACCCACGCCGTGGTGTCGGTCTCCCGCTCCATCCGGTCCAGCAGATGGTGCAGGTGGTCGAGGTTCTCCGGGGTGCGGCGCACCGCCGCGTAACCGGCGACCGGGATCTCGACGTGGCGGCGCACCTCGAGCAGGTCGCTCGCCGCGTAGTCGCCGAAGGTGGGGTCCTCGACCGTGTTGGCGACCACGAAGGTGCCCTTGCCCGTACGGGACACGGTCAGGCCCATCACCTGCAGGGCCCGCAGCGCCTCGCGGAGCACCGGCCGGCTGACCTCCAGGCGGCGGCACAGCTCGGCCTCGGAGGGGAGTTTGTCACCGATGGCGTATTCGCCGCGCTCGATGGCGCGGCGAAGGTGGGTGAGCACCGCTTCCATGGCGCTGACGCGCCGCGGTACCCATCCACCTGTCTGGCTGTCTGACAGGTTCACGGGGGTGATCCTGCGGGTGACAAGAGGGGGCTGTCAAGGGGAGTGAAAAGAAAAATTCAGGGGGTGCGAAGCCTGTAAACCGGCTTCGCACCCCCTGTGAGCTGCTGTTTCCGCGATCAGCCGGCGAGGGTCCCGCTCGCCAGCAGCCCGAACAGTGCCAGGCCGATCACGATGCGGTAGATCACGAAGGCGTTGAAGGAGTGCTTGGCGACGAACTTCAGCAGCCAGGCGATCGACCCGTAGGCGACGACGAAGGAGACGATCGTGCCGACCGCGAGCGGCGCGGCGCCCACCCCCGTGCCCAGGGCGTCCTTCAGCTCGTACAGACCGGCGCCGGTGAGGGCGGGGATACCGAGGAAGAAGGAGAGCCGGGTGGCGGCGACCCGGTCCAGGTCGAGGACGAGCGCGGTGGACATCGTGGCGCCGGAGCGCGAGAAGCCCGGGAAGAGCAGCGCGAGGATCTGCGAACAACCGACCAGCATCGCGTCCTTGAAGGACGTGTCGTCCTCACCGCGCTTGTGGCGCCCCATCTGGTCCGCCGCCCACATCGCGCCACTGCCGACGATCAGCGAACCCGCGACCACCCACAGGGAGGCGAGCGGTCCGTCGATGAGCGGCTTGGCGGCGAGGCCCACGATCACGATCGGGATGGTGGCGTAGATGACCCACCACGCGAACTTGTAGTCGTGGTGCTGCCGCTCCTCGCGATCGCGCAGCCCCCGGCCCCACGCCGAGACGATCCGCACGATGTCCTTGAAGAAGTACACCAGTACGGCGGCGATCGCGCCGACCTGGATGACCGCTGAGAACCCGACGACGGCCTTGTCGTCGACCGGAATGTTCATCAGCCCCTCGGTGATCTTGAGGTGGCCGGTGGAGGAGACGGGGAGGAACTCGGTCACTCCCTCGACGACTCCGAGGACGACGGCCTGACCGACGTTGATGACGCTCATGGGATCCAGTTCTAGGTCTGAGGGACTGATGGTGAGGAGGGTTGGTCGACAGTGCTGTAGACAGTCTTAACTATGTGCGAGTGGCGTCCGGCGTCTACGCCCACAACGCCTCGGCGAACGAGACACCCGCGAACGCCGCGCCGAGCCCGGCCGCCACGCTCACGAGCACGTTGGCCGCAGCGTAGAACCCCGCGCCGGTCTCGGTCAGCCGTAGTGTCTCGTACGAGAACGTCGAGTACGTGGTCAGTGCCCCGCACAGGCCGGTCCCGAGGAACAGCTGAAGGTGGGAACCCGCGGCCCCCGCGGCGACCGCGCCGGTCAGCAGGCCGAGGATCAGACAACCCACGACGTTGACCGCGAAGGTACCCCAGGGCAAGACGGTGTCGTGCCTGGTCCGCACCGCACGGTCGGTCAGATGGCGCAGAGGCGCGCCGACCATTCCACCGACGATCACCAGCAGCCAGTTCACAACTATCTCTTACCTTTCTTGCCCGTTTTGCCGGGTTCGGCCTCGGAGGCGCCGAAGCCCTCGATACCACGGAAGACGCTCGCGCCGGCCTGCCCCGCCGCGTGGGCACGGTGCACGATCTCCGAGTACAGCCGTGTCATCGCTGCCTCCGTACCAGGGCGCGGCGGGTCGCGGTCACCGCGAACCACACCGCGGTGAGCGCCGCGCACAGGGTCGCGACGAGATAGGCGAGGCCGGTTCCGGGGTGGCCCGAGCCGACCAGTTTCTGGATGTCCACGGCGTACGTCGAAAAGGTGGTGAACCCTCCCAGTACACCGGTGCCGAAGAAGGGCCGCACGAGTCGGTGGGCCGCCCACACGTCCGTGATGACGACCATGAACACGCCGATGACCGCGCAGCCGATGACGTTGACCCAGAACGTGGTCCAGGGGAAACCGCCCGTCTCCACGGGCCACAGCCGCGCGGCCCCGTACCGGGCGGTGGCGCCGATGGCTCCGCCGAGCGAGACCGTCGCCACGACCGGGGCCTGGCCGTGCCAGGGGGACGCGGGGCGCGGGGTCGGCCGTGTGGCGGCACCCGGCTCGTCGACGCGCTCGGGACGCGGGACTGTCATGACGTACTTCTCCTACTCGCCGGGCCCGGGCCCCCGGGCACACCTCATCGCAAGTAGGGACCGTTGGCGGCATCAGCGCCGCGGTTCGGGTACGGCGGGCCCCACCGCCGCGCCGCGACACATGATCGCGACCGCTGAACAGGGTAACGCCGACCCCACCGCCCTCGCACACTCGACCGGGGGGCGTGGCGTCCCGGCTGCCCCTCCCCTTCTCCCCTCCCCCGCTTCCCCCTGTCCTACCAGCCCTTCTCGAACAGGGAGCGGACCTCGGCGATGCGGTACTCGTCGCGGCGGTAGAGCGTGCGCCGCCCGATCCTTCTCGCGCGCAGCAGTCCGACCCCGACGAGGAGGTCGAGGTGGGTGCGGGCGACGGCGTGGCTCACGCCGAGCTTGGTGGCGAGGGCGGCCGCGTCGACGCCGTCGACGAGAGAGCCGTGGCGCTCGGGCGGGAAGTGCGCGGCGGGGTCCCGCAGCCACTCCAGGATGTCCAGGCGTCGCCCGCCGACGGGAACCCTCAGCATCTCGTCCCCCTGTCCTTCGTGATGGTGGCGCTGTGTGACCACTGTCCCGCAGCCCGGGGCGGCCGGCACGGGACTTGCGGGCCTTCGCGCGGCCCGGAAGTCCCTGGGACACCACAAGGGCCCGGCCGCCCCGGCAGCCGGACCCTCATGTCATCGACGGTGGCTGATCAGGTGACTGATCAGCGGTGGCCGAACTGCGACATGGCGGGCAGCGCCTTGTCGTCGAAGCCGAACAGCGCCTGGTTCTCCCAGCCGTTGCCGGACGTGGCGTCGGCCGGGTCCCAGCCGTTGCCCGTGACGGCGGTCCAGGTGGCCTCCCAGTAGAAGACACCGAGGCCGCGGCCGTTCGGGACGGCCTCCACGACGTTCATCACGTCCCGCAGCCACGCGGACTGTCCGGCGGTGGTGGCCGGGTAGCCGGAAACCAGCTCACCCGTCGTGTCGATCTGGTTGACGAGCGAGTCGTCGCTGTCGAGACGGAAGGGGTAGGCCGTCTCGGCCAGGAACACCGGCTTGCCGTAGCGCGCGGCCGCGTCGTCCAGGGTCGTCTGGAAGTCGGAGAGCGGGCCGTGCCAGTAGCCGTAGTAGGACAGGCCGATGGCGTCGAACTTCACGCCGCCCGAGACCGCGTTGTCGAACCACCAGCGGGTGCCGGACAGGTCGCCGCCCTTGGCGAGGTGCAGCGCGACGGTCGTCGACGAGCTGACGGCCTTGACGGCGTCGTAGCCGGAGTTGAGGAGCCCGGCGAGCTGCGACCAGTTGTCGGTGGAGCCCTCGGACCACAGCATGCCGCCGTTGATCTCGTTGCCGACCTGGACCATGTCGGCGGTGGTGCCCTGCGCCTTCAGCGCGTTGAGGACGTCGTACGTGTGGTTGTAGACGTCCGTCTTCAGCTGGCTGTAGGAGTGGCCCGCCCAGGCGGCCGGCTTGGTCTGGGCGCCGGGGTCGGCCCAGGTGTCCGAGTAGTGGAAGTCGACCAGGAGCTTCATGCCCTGCGCCTTGATGCGCTTGGCCATCGCCAGGACGCGCGTCTTGTTGTTGTAGCCGTCGGCGGGGTTCACCCAGACCTTCAGGCGCGCGTAGTTCATGCCGGAGGACTTGAGGATGGCGAGCGCGTCACCGGTGGTCCCGGAGGCGGTCTTGTAGACGCCTCCGAGGGCCTCGCTCTTGGCGAGTGAGGAGATGTCGGAGCCCTTGACGGACAGCCCGGTGGCGCTGCCGGAGGTGAACGTCAGGTCGTCGACATTGATCCAGTTGCCCGCGTTGGCATCGGAGTTGATGCTGATCGTGCACTGGTTGCCGGTCACCGCGACGGGAACGACGAGGTGTATCCATCCGCTGCTGGAGACCGGCAGGTCGGTGCGCTGCTCGGTGCCGCCGCAGTTCTTCAGCGCGAGGTAGGCGGAGTTCTGGCCGCCGCCCGAGCGCACCCAGGCGGTGAGCCGGTAGTTCCCGTTGGTCAGCCCGGAGAGGTACTGGTACGTCTCCACCTTGTAGGCGGCGGAGGAGTACTGCGTGAGGCGGTAACCACCGCTGTGGCCCCCGGCCTCCACGTAGGAGGCACCGGTGTCGCCGTACTCCGACCAGCCGCCGGGCGTGGCCGTGCCGGCGCCGTCGGCCTCGAATCCGGCGTTGGTGAGGGTGCTCGCCGCCTGTGCCGTCTGCGCGGGCACGGCGGTGAGGGCCAGCCCGGCCGCGAGCGGCAGCAGCAGGGCCCTGAGGGTGCGTCTGGGATGGAACATCTTCGTCCGTCGTCCCTTCGACGTGATGGGAATGGGGTGCCCCCGGAGTGGCTCTGGAGGGGGCGGCCCCTCCGCCCGCGGCTCTCGTGGCACGCACGGGCGGAGGGGAGTTCGGCTCGGCCGCCGGGTCCTGCGACCGGACGGCAGTCGGGTGAAGCATGGAGTCGTACGACCCGGACGGCATCGGCTCAGCCGTCAGGTCGTACGGCCCGGACCGCATCGGCTCAGCCGTCAGGTCGTACGGCCCGGACGGCATCGGCTCAGCCGTCAAGGCGTACGACCCGGACGGCGGCCGGCTCAGCCGTCGAGTCGTACGACCCGTACGGCCCCCGCGGGCAGCGCGAGGCGGCCCGCGGCGCGTTCGCCCGTCAGCAGCTCGGTGCCGGCCGCGTCCAGCGGCACCTTGGCGTCCGACGAGGTGTGGTTGATCGCGAACAGGAAGGTGCCCGACTCACCGCCGCGGCGCACCACTTCGACATCGCGGGGCAGGTCGGCGCGCGGCGCGATCCGCGCGTCGTCGGACGCCCAGCCGATGAGGGCGTCCAGGCCCTGCGCGCCGAGGCGGGTGGAGACGTACCAGGCGGAGCCCTCGCCGAGGCGGTGGCGGGTGACGGCCGGGTGGCCCGCGGTGAGTCCGTCGGCGTACGTCCACACCGTCTCGGCGCCGCGCGGCACCACGAACTCGGTCCAGACGTCGCCGGTGAGCTCGGAGCCGTCGGGGCCGGTGATCCGGACCCGGTCGTCCTTCAGGAGGGGTGAGAACTCCTCGACGGTCAGGCCGAGCACGTCCCGCAGCGCGCCGGGGTAGGCGCCCTCGTGCACGGCGTCGTGCTCGTCGACGATGCCGGAGAAGTACGAGACGACCAGGGTGCCGCCGTGTCCGACGTACTCCCTGAGGTTGTTCCCGGCGGCCTCGGTCATCAGGTAGAGGGCGGGGACGACGACAAGGGGATAGGCCGACAAGTCGGCTTCCGGGTGGGCGAAGTCGACCGTGAGGTGGCGGTCGTAGAGCGCCTCGTAGAACGCGTCGGCGCGCTCGCGCGGGTCGTGGTCCTCGCTGGGGCGCCAGTCGAGGGTCTGTGCCCACCAGGAGTGCCAGTCCCACAGCACGGCGGCGTCGGCGACGGCGCGGCTGCCCTTGACCGCGGTCAGCGAGTCGATGGAGGCGCCGAGTTCGACGACCTCGCGCCAGACCCGGGAGTCGGTGCCGGCGTGCGGCAGCATCGCCGAGTGGAACTTCTCGGCGCCGCGCCGGGACTGCCGCCACTGGAAGAACATGGCGCCCTCGGAGCCGCGCGCCACGTGCGCGAGGGAGTTGCGGGCCATCTGGCCCGGGGCCTTCGCGGGGTTGCGGGGCTGCCAGTTGACGCCGGACGTGGAGTGTTCGAGCAGCAGCCAGGGGGCGCCGCCCGCGACGGAGCGGGTGAGGTCGGCGGCCATCGCGAGGTTGACGTGGGTGCGGCGGCCGTCGGTGATCAGGTAGTGGTCGTTGGTGACGAGGTCGACCTCGCGGCCCCAGGCCCAGTAGTCGACGGAGTCGCACTGGCTGAGGGCGGCCATGAAGTTCGTGGTGACCGGGATGCCGGGGGCGAGGCGGTGCAGGATGTCCCGCTCGGCGACGAAGTTCTCGCGCATGGTCTCGTCGGCGAAGCGCTTGTAGTCGAGGGCCTGGGCCGGGTTGCCGACGGTGGGGGTCACACGCGGCGGGTTGATCTGCTCGAAGTCCGCGTAGCGCTGGCCCCAGAAGGCGGTGCCCCAGGCCTCGTTGACCGCCTCCACGGTTCCGTACGCGCGGGCCAGCCAGCGGCGGAAGTGGGCGGCGCAGGACGCGCAGTAGCAGGCCGAGACGGGGACGCCGTACTCGTTGTGGACGTGCCACAGGGCGAGCGCGGGGTGGTCGGCGTACCGGGTGGCGAGTTCGGTGGTGATGCTCGCCGCGGCGGCGCGGTAGTCGCTGTTGCTGTGGCAGATGGCGGCGCGCGAGCCGAACTCGTAGCGGGTGCCGTCGGCGGCCACCGGCAGCGCCTCGGGGTGCTCGCGGTAGAACCAGGCGGGCGGCGCGACGGTCGGGGTGCCGAGGTCGGCACGGATGCCGTTCTCGTGCAGCAGGTCGAGCAGTCGGTCCAGCCAGCCGAAGTCGTAAGTCCCCCGGGCGGGTTCGAGCAGCGCCCAGGAGAAGATCCCGACGCTCACCATCGTGACCCCCGCCTCGCGCATCAGCCGGACGTCCTCGTGCCAGACGCTTTCCGGCCACTGCTCGGGGTTGTAGTCCCCACCGAAGGCGAGCCCGGTGAGGCCCTTGGGTGTGGTCTCCGGCATGGATCTTCTCCCGTTTAATCGATCATTTGGGAACGTGCACACACTCGATCAGCGGCGCGATCCCAACATAACCGCACAGCAACAACCATTGACAAGTGTCCGGGATGTTTCTCTACTGTGAACGCTCACAGAAGCATGGCACGGTCGCCGCAGCAGGCGGGGACCCAGGTCAGGGGAGAAAGATCCATGCCAAACACGAAGCTGCGTCGCCTCGTGGCCACCTCCATCGCCGTCACGCTCTGCGGCACCGCACTCGCCGCCTGCGGCTCGTCGGACGACAAGAGCTCGTCCGAATCGGGTCCGGCGTCCCTGACGTACTGGTCCTGGACTCCGGGCATGGACAAGGTGGCCGACCTCTGGAACAAGGGGCCGGGCAAGCAGCAGAAGATCACGGTCACGGTGAAGAAGCAGGCCTCGGGCGACACGCTGGTCACCAAGATCCTCACCGCGCACAAGGCGAAGAAGGCCCCGGACCTGGTCCAGGCCGAGTACCAGGCGCTGCCGACGCTGGTCAGCAATGACGCGCTCGCCGACATAGCGGGCGAGTCGAAGGACGCGAAGAGCAAGTTCGCCGACGGTGTCTGGCAGCAGACGACCCTGGGTTCGGACGCCGTGTACGCGATCCCGCAGGACATCGGCCCGATGATGTTCTACTACCGCCAGGACCTCTTCAAGAAGTACGGCCTGACGGTTCCCACGACCTGGGAGCAGTTCGCCGAGACCGCCCGCGCGCTGAAGAAGAAGGCCCCGGACAAGGACCTGACCACCTTCTCCGCCAATGACTCCGGCCTCTTCGCCGGTCTCGCCCAGCAGGCGGGCGCCAAGTGGTGGACCGCCTCGGGCGACAAGTGGAAGGTCGGCATCGACGACGCGGCGACGGAGAAGGTCGCCGACTTCTGGGGCGGTCTCGTCAAGGAGGGCGCGATCGACAACCAGCCGATGTACACGCCGTCCTGGAACAAGGCGCTGAACACCGGCAAGCAGATCGCCTGGGTCAGCGCGGTCTGGGCGCCGGGCACCCTCACCACCGCGGCCCCCGACACCAAGGGCAAGTGGGCGATGGCCCCGCTGCCGCAGTGGGACGGCGGCACGGACGTCACCGGCAGCTGGGGCGGCTCCTCGACGGCCGTCACCACGGACTCGCAGCACAAGGTGGCCGCCGCGAAGTTCGCCACCTGGCTGAACACGGACCCGCAGGCGGTGGCCGCGCTGGCGAAGGAGGGTGGCATCTACCCGGCCGCCACCACCGCGCAGACCAGTGACGCCTTCTCCGAGCCGCCGGCGTTCTTCTCCAACCAGGCGGACTTCTACCCGAAGGCCGCGGAGATCGCCAAGACCACCGCGCCGTCCGCCTGGGGCCCGAACGTGAACGTCGCCTACACGACCTTCAAGGACGCCTTCGGCGCCGCCGCCAAGGACAAGTCGGACTTCACCGCCGCCCTGAAGAAGATGCAGGACGACACGGTGGCCGACCTCAAGAAGCAGGGCTTCGGGGTCGCTCAGTGACCACGGCACGTCGGAAGTCGTACGGGGTCAAGGGGGCCCCGTACGCTTTCCTCCTCCCCGCGACGATCCTCTTCGCCCTCTTCTTCGCGCTGCCCATCGGCTACGCGCTCTGGCTGAGCCTGCACAAGGTGCAGGTCAAGGGCCTGGGCCTCGGCTCGGGTGCGCGGAACGAAGTCTGGGCGGGGCTGGAGAACTACAAGGACGCCCTGTCCGACTCCGAGCTGCTGAGCGGCGCGGTGCGCGTGGTGGGCTACGGCGCCATCGTGATCCCGGTGATGCTGGGCCTCGCGCTGCTGTTCGCGCTGATGCTCGACACGGACAAGGTACGCCTGGCCCCCTTCACCCGGCTCGCGATCTTCCTGCCGTACGCCATTCCCGGCGTCGTCGCCGCTCTGCTGTGGGGCTTCCTGTACCTCCCCGACGTCAGCCCCTTCTACTTCGTGCTCGACAAGCTGGGGATGCCGCAGCCGAACCTGCTGGACGGCGGCCCGCTGTACCTCGCGCTGTCCAACATCGCGGTCTGGGGCGGCACCGGCTTCAACATGATCGTCATCTACACCTCGCTGCAGGCCATCCCGGCCGAGGTGTACGAGGCGGCGAAACTGGACGGCGCCACACCCCTGCAGACCGCGCTGAAGATCAAGATCCCGATGGTGGCGCCCTCGCTGGTACTCACCTTCTTCTTCTCGATCATCGCGACGCTCCAGGTGTTCAGCGAGCCGACCACCCTCAAACCCCTCACCAACTCCGTGTCCACGACCTGGAGTCCGCTGATGAAGGTGTACCAGGACGCCTTCGGCAAGGGCGACATCTACTCGGCCGCGGCGGAGGCGGCGATCATCGCCGTCGTCACCCTCGTCCTGTCCTTCGGCTTCCTGCGGGCCGCGAACTCCCGTAACAAGCAGGAGGAAGCACGATGAGTTCTCTTGCCGTGCGCAAGGCAGCACCGGCCGCGGGTACCACCCCCGGCACCGCCCAGGGGCCGCCGCTGCGCCGCCGTATCGCCTTCGTACCCACCCTGACGCTGCTGCTCGGCGCGCTCTACTGTCTGCTGCCCGTCGCGTGGGTGCTGATCGCGGCCACCAAGTCGGGCCGTGAGCTGTTCTCGACCTTCACGTTCCTGCCGGGCTCCGGCTTCACACAGAACGTCAAGGACCTCAACGCCTACCGCGACGGGATCTACTGGAAGTGGATGGGCAACTCCGCCCTCTACGCGGGCCTCGGCGCCCTCCTGTCGACGGCCGTCTCGGCGCTCAGCGGCTACGCCCTCGCGATCTACCGCTTCCGGGGCCGCGAGACCGTCTTCAGCGTCCTGATGGCGGGCGTGCTCATGCCGCCGGTGATCCTGGCGATCCCGCAGTACCTGCTGCTGGCGAAGGCGGACCTCACGGACTCGTACGCGTCCGTGCTCCTTCCCCTCGTCCTCTCCCCGTACGGCGTCTACCTCGCCCGGATCTACTCCTCCGCGGCCGTGCCCGGTGACGTGGTCGAGGCCGGGCGGATGGACGGGGCGAGCGAGTGGCGGATCTTCACCCGGATCGCACTGCCGATGATGGTGCCCGGACTGGTGACGGTGTTCCTGTTCCAGTTCGTCGCCGTGTGGAACAACTTCCTGCTGCCGTACATCATGCTCAGCGACGACGAGAAGTTCCCGATCACGCTGGGTCTGTTCACGCTGCTCGAACAGGGCTCCAACACCCCGGCGCTGTACACGCTGGTGATCACCGGCGCGCTGCTCGCGATCATTCCGCTCATCGCTCTCTTCCTGGTCATCCAGCGCTTCTGGAGCCTCGATCTGCTCTCGGGAGCCGTAAAGTCGTGACCATGACCAACGCGGGGGGCAGGCGCAGACCGCCGACGATCCATGACGTCGCGCGCGAGGCCGGCGTGTCCCGGGGCACGGTGTCGCGGGTGCTCAACGGCGGGCACTACGTGAGCCCGGCGGCACAGGAGGCGGTCAACGCCGCCATCCGCAGAACGGGCTACGTCGTGAACCGGCACGCCCGCTCGCTGATCACCGGCCGCTCCGACTCCATCGGCTTCCTGCTCACCGAACCGCAGGAGAGGTTCTTCGAGGACCCGAACTTCAACGTCCTGCTGCGTGGCTGCACCCAGGCGCTGGCCGGGCACGACATTCCCCTCCTGCTGATGCTCGCGGGCACCGAGGACGAACGGCGGCGCATTACGCGGTACATCACCGCGGGCCACGTCGACGGAGTGCTGCTGGTCTCCAGCCACTCGGGCGACCCGGTCGCCGAGCAACTGCGTGAGGCGGGCGTGCCACTGGTCGCCTGCGGCAAGCCCATCGGGCTCGGCTCCAAGGTGAGTTACGTCGCCGCGGACGACCGCGACGGCGCCCGGGACATGGTCAAGCACCTGGTCTCCCTGGGCCGTCGCCGCATCGGGATGGTCACAGGTCCGCTCGACACCCCGGGCGGTGTCGAGCGGCTCGCGGGCTACCGGGAGGTGCTCGCCGAGGCGGGCATCGAGGCCGACGACCGCCTCGTCGCCTCCGGGGACTACAGCCGGGCCAGCGGTGAGGCGGGCGCCGAGCGGCTCCTCGACCGCGCTCCGGACATGGACGCGGTGTTCGTCGCCTCCGACCTGATGGCCCAGGGCGTGCTGGCCGCGCTGCACAAGGCCGGCCGCCGGATCCCGGAGGACGTCGCTGTCGGCGGCTTCGACGACTCCCCCGCTGCCACCGCGGTCACCCCCGCCCTCACCACCATCCGCCAGCCCTGGGACCGCATCAGCAACGAGATGGTGCGGGTGCTGCTCGCACAGATAGGGGGCGACGACCCGGCGGCGGTGATCCTGCCGACGGAACTGGTGCGACGCGACTCGACCTGAGCCGCACCCAGGGGCTGGGACCGGTCAGGATTCGAGAAGCCTCCCGGCCCTCCCCCGCCCTACCGTGGAAGCACCGCAACACACCACGGAGGAGTCACCATGACCGCAGGGCTGAAGACCATCATCTACCCCGTCAAGGACCTCGCACGGGCGAAGGCCCTGTTCGGCGCCTTGCTCGGAACGGAGCCCTACGCGGACACCGCGTACTACGTCGGCTTCAAGGACTCCGGGCAGGACGTCGGCCTCGACCCCAACGGTCACGCCAAGGGGATGACCGGACCGGTCCCGTACTGGCACGTCGACGACATCCGGGCGACGCTCGCGGCCCTGCTGGAAGCCGGGGCCGAGACGCTCCAGGACGTCCAGGACGTGGGCGGCGGCAGGCTGATCGCCTCGGTCAAGGACACGGACGGGAACCTCGTCGGGCTCCTCCAGGACGGCCCCGGCGAGTAGCCCCGCCGGGTTGTCGCAACCACACTAGTTGCACACTCAACAAAACCCCGGGCCTCTGTTACCGTGCACATATGGCAGTGAACACGGCGAGCGAGGTCCGGCTCGAGGACCGGTGGCGGGACATCCTGTCGGTGCACGCGCGCACGATGTGCGAGATCGACCGCGCGCTGCACCCGCACGGTCTCGGCGCCAGCGACTTCGAGGTGCTGGACGTCCTCGTCTCGAGCGAGCTCGCGCACGACGGCGAGCACTGCCGAGTGCAGAACATCGCCGACCGTGTCCATCTGAGCCAGAGCGCCCTGTCCCGCCTGATCGGGCGGCTGGAGAAGGACGGCCTGGTGGAACGCACCGTCTGTCTGGAGGACCGGCGCGGCGTATGGGTCGCGCTCACCCGCAAGGGACGCGACCTGCACACCGAGGTACGCCCTCTGCAACGCGCCGTGCTGGCCCGCATGCTGAACGCCTAGGTCCGGCCTCCGCGGCGGTCAGGCGCACGCCCCGTACGGGTGTGACTCCTGGGTCCGCGCGGGCAGCTTTCCGTCGCGGGCGGCGGCACAGAGCGCGCACGCGCGGTTCCACTGGGGCAAGCCGCCACCGGCGGCCGTACCCAGCAGGACGACTTTCAAGGGCCCCCATCCCTCCGCATCGAACCGTAACCGGGGGATCTTCCCCACTCGGCGGCCAGAACTACGCGGCGGCCGGGGGCAGTCCGGGACGCTCTTCGCCGGGACGCCGGTCCGCGGGGCGCGCGGGCGGGATCGGTGTCGAGGGGAAGTCCCGCGGCCCGGTCCACAGCGCCGGGACCGCGTCGCCGCGGCGGCACAACTCGAAGGCGATCGTCTCGTAGTTGACCCGCCAGCCGCGAAAGTGCGGCCACGCCTGTTCGGCCGTCCGCTCGGCGGGGAAACCGGCCGCCTCCACCATCGCGACGGCCGCGTCGAACTCCAGGTAGGTGAGCTGGATCGGGGCGTCGGGCGCGGGGTCGGTGTCGTACGGGAAACGCAGGGAGCGGGCGATGTCACGCAGCGCGGTGAATCCCGCGCGCAGCATCAGCCGGGCCTCGGGCGGGGCGCTGCTCGGGGTGAGGGCGAGCTGCATGGCGGCCGCGTCCATGACGGCGACGAGGGCGACGATCCAGCTGCGGTAGGGCCGCGGTGAGCGGAACGCGAGCAGGACGGGGTACGTGGAGTGGCTCTCGCCGATGTCGGAGGCGAGCCGTTCCCAGGAGCGGTACAGCTCGGGCAGCGCGGTCTCGGTGTCGACCAGCCACTGGCGGGCGAGGATCTCCGGTCCCCAGGCGGGTTCGCCCGCGCGCGACTGGAGCAGGGTCACCTCCAGCTCGCGGCGGTTGTAGGCGGCGTACAGGGTGGGCAGGTAGGCGATCTGGAGGGCGATCACGACCGGTCCGGTGGCGGCCGCCATGAAGTCCACCACGGACAGGTGCAGTCGGTCGCCGCTGGCGAAGCCGAGCGTGAACAGGCTGGAACCCGCTTCCCGGACCGATTGGGTCCAGGTCAGCGAGGAGATGGCGTGCAGCAGTAGCCCGTAGCCGATCAGGGCGCCGCCGAGCCAGCTCACGAGCATGCCCATCAGCATGAGCGGCGCGAGCCAGGTCTCTGCCCGGTCGATGGCGCGGTAGCTGCCGCCGGGGGCGGCGAGGCGCAGCAGGAGGCGCAGGGAGCGCCACCAGCGGATCACCATCGAGGAGTACAGCCCGCGGGGCACGACGAGGGTGCGCAGGATGCTGGCGAACACCAGTACCAGGAGCAGGCTGCCGGCCACGCCCGAGATCCATTTCATGCGGTCATTCTCACGCCCGGCACGGACGTCTTCAGCGCAACAGATCCCGTACGGCGTCGAAGGCGGCGGTGACGGTCGCCGGGTCGGCGCCGGGGCGGGCCAGCGCGCTCATGGGGATGGGGGTGACCGGGGGCAGCCGGTCGTACCGGGCGAGCCCGTCAGGGCGGGTTCTACGGCGGCGAGCAGGGCCACGCCCTGGCCGGTGCGGGCGACGTCGAGGACGCCCTCCAGATAGCCGGCGTCGCCGACGACGGTGGCCGCGACGCCGTGCGCGGCGAGGGTGGCGATGGCCCGGCGGCGGATCGCGCACGGGTCCTCCGGGGCGACGGCGGGCGAGGGCGCCCTCGTCCTCGAACTCTCCCCGGACGACCAGCTCGCCGTCGTGGAACCCGGCGTGATCACCACCGAGCTGGACCGGGCCGCGGCCGGGCACGGGCTGCGCTACGCGCCCGATCCGGCCAGCGCGGCCCTGTCCACGATCGGCGGGAACATCGCGACCAACGCGGGCGGGCTGCGCTGCGCGAAGTACGGCGTGACCCGGGACAGCGTGCTGGGCCTGGAGGCGGTGCTCTCGGACGGCACCGTCGTGCGCACCGGCCGCCGTACCGTCAAAGGCGTCACCGGCTATGACCTCACGGCCCTGCTCACCGGCTCCGAGGGCACCTTGGCGGTGATCACGTCGGCGACGCTGCGGCTGCGGCCCGTGCCCGTGGCGACGGCCACCCTCGCCGCGTACTTCGCCTCCTTCGAGGCGGCCGCCGAAGCGTCGTACGCCCTCACCAGGGCCGGGGTCGAACCGGCGCTCGCGGAGCTGGTGGACGGGCCGGTGCTGGGTGCCGTCGACCCGGCACTGCGGGAGCGCGGCGCGGCCCTGCTGCTGGTGCAGTGCGACTCAGCGGGCGCGGCGATCGAGGCCGAGGCCGTCTCCCGGCTGCTCGCCCCGCTGGCCACGACGGTCGAGACGACGGCGGATCCGGTGGAGGCGGAAGCCCTGCTCGCCGCCCGCCGTCTCGCGCTGCCCGCGCTGGAGCGCCTCGGCCGTCCGCTGATCGAGGACATCGCGGTGCCCCGCTCCCGGCTGGCGGAGGCGGCGCGGGAGATCCGTGCCGTCTCCGCACGCCATGACGTGCCCGTCTTCACTTCACCCTCGCGCACGCGGCGGACGGGAACCTCCACCCGATCATCGTCGTGGACCCGTCGCTGCCCCGCCTCCCCGGCGCGGCCTGGGAGGCAGCGGGTGAGATCTTCGCGCTGGCCCTGCGGCTGGGCGGCACGCTGACCGGTGAGCACGGTGTGGGCGTACTCAAGCGGCAGTGGGTGGCGGACGAACTGGGGCCCGCGGCCCACACGTTGCAGCGCCGGCGCAAGGAGGCGTTCGACCCACGGGGCATCCTCGATCCGGGCAAATGCCTCTAAGGCCGGACGGCGGTCAGGGCCGCGGCCGGACCAACAGGGTGCGCACACCCTCCGAGGTGAGGGTCAGGCCGTTCGGCGAACTCGGGTCGATGGTGAGCGACAGATCACCGGTCGGCCATTGGGAGGCGAGCGCGCCCAGCGGAACCAGGCGGTAGCGGGAGACGGACGGCAGCAGTTCGGCCATCGCCGGCTCCGAGGTGAACACCGGCACCACCTGCTCCCCGCCCGGCTGCTCCAGCACGGGCAGCGCCACGGCGGCGGGGTCGCGCACGTCCTCCTCGCTCGCGTCGTCCGGCACGGGGACCAGCACCTCGCTGCCGGCCAGGGTGTCCAGCGCCAGCGGGTTCTCGGTGTTCTGCGCGAGTGCGTTCAGTGCCTCCTGGGCCGGTGTCGTGGCCGTCGGCAGGTAGGGGTGGTTGTTCGAGGGTGTGTCCATTGGCAGATCCCAGGTAGTGACGGACAGGGCGCCCGGGCGGGACTCGCCCCGGGCGCGGCTCCTGTCGCGCGTACCCACTCGCCACCGGGGCATTCCTCGCAGCCGCCCGCGGGCACCCAGGAGATCAAAAGATCAAGAGGTCAGGAGGTCAGGAGGTCAGGAGATCAGCGGGATGTCGTCCGACGGCAGGCCGAGGCGGTCCCGGCCGACGCGCCGGGCCAGCGGTTCGGCCATCGTGGGGCCGAGGTGCGACCAGATCGTGGCGGCGTCCCGAAAGTAGCGCTGCATCCGCGCGCCGTCGCGGGCGTGCCGGGAGCCCGCCGTGCGGAAGAGGATGCCCTGGAGCGCGTCCCAGGCCAGGCGCCCGGCGGTGACGAAGACGAGCGCGAGCCGGTTGTCGACGGCGGTGGTGAAGGGGGCCCGGCCCGACACGTTGTCGCAGCAGGCCTCCATCCAGTCGTCGGCGGTGGCCCGCAGCGCCGCGTCCGCCGTACGGATCGCGGCCAGCGCCTCTCCCAGATGGCGCTGGTAGTCGTGGAGGTCGGCGCGGGTGCGGCCGGGGTCGAGGACGAGCGGCCGTTCGGCGATGATCCGGGCGTACTCGTCGGCGGCCGCGTACGCGGTGCCGATCATGAGCGCGGCCAGCTCGCCGTGGAAGAAGCTCGCGGCGCGCCCCGCGTACATGGGATGGCCGTGCAGCTTCGAGCCGGGGGAGCCGCCCTCGACGGGCAGGTCGAGCAGGCTCGCCTCCCGGGTGAAGTGCACAGGGATGCGCGCCTCGTCGAAGCGGATGCTGTGGGAACCGCTGCCGCGCAGGCCGAGGACGCCCTGCCAGTCGTCGAGCAGGGTCCAGGCGGAGCGCGGCGCCACGAACAGCACGAGCGGCCCCGGCGGGTCGTCCGGCTTCTCGGGGGCGCGCAGGGTCTGACCGACGTAGTGGGTGGAGTACGGGGAGCCGGAGGAATAGGACCAGGTGCCGTCGAGGACCACGTGACCCTCGCCGTCGGGCCGCGCCACCCCGACGGGGGTCGCGGTGGAGGCGGCCCGGAAGTCGCCCTCGTCACCGAAGAGTTCGTCCTGTGTCCTCTCGTCGAAGACCGAGGCGACCTGGAGGACATGGGCGGCGGTGAGAGACAGGGCCCAGCCGGTGGAGGGGCAGCCGCGCGCGACCTCGGTCACGACGCGGTAGAAGGTCGGCAGCCCGAAGGCGTACCCGCCGTACCTGCGCGGCTGCAGCATCCGGTAGAAACCGGCGCGCAGGAAGTCCTCGTGGGTGTCCTTGGGGTAGATCGTCAGCCGCTCGGTCTCCGGCTGCCGTTCGAGCAGCGCGGGCCGCATCGCCACGGCTCGCTCGATCACTTCGCGTTCGGTGAGTTCCGGTTCGGGAACGGCGATCACGGGGCCTCCTGACGGGTGGGACTGTCCGTACGTGCGGCGATACCAGTGATTGAACACGCAGATCCGCCACGGTGTACCACCGGATAACGCCAAGTACGCGGATCCGTCCCCTGGTTGAAGCGTCGGGCCGCCCGTCCGGGGCGCGAAGGGAGCGCCTTTCCCACCCGTCGGCCAGTGCTTCGAGGCGATGGCCACGGTGAAAACGAACCAGTGGTGGCGACCACGCGCCCCGCGGGCCCCGCCTCCTACCGTGGGCGCATGCCGCTGCAACCCTGGTTTCCCGACGCCAAGGTGGGCGTCTTCATCCACTACGGTGTCTACGCCGTGGGCGGAGCGGCCGAGTCCTGGTCGTTCTACACGGGCGAGATGACCCACGAGCAGTACATGAAACAGCTCGAAGGCTTCGACGCACCCCGCGACAACGTCTCGCTGCGCGGCCGGCGCAACGAGGTCAAGCGCGTCACGGTCCTGTGCACCGGCACCGAACTGGGCCGCCACGTCACCGGCGGTCTCGACGCCGTCCCGGGCGTGATCTGGATCGACGCGCCCGCCGCGGCCGACCTCGGCGAGTACGCCACCGTCCTCGCCGTCGAGCTGGAGGGCGAGCTGGACCTCTACCGAGCCCGGCCGCGACTGAGCAGGGACCGCGTCAAGGGAGTACGGCGGCGGAACGGGGCGAGCACCGGTAGAGGCGTGACGTCGGGAACGGTACGCGCGCGCAATGGGCGCGCACCCATTCGGCGTTGGTCCGGCCCGGGGCGGTCACCACGCCGCCGAGGACGACGTAGCGCAACCGGCCGGTGGCGACGAGGTGACGGAACTGGGCGCCGGTGGGCGTGGGCGCGGCCCCGGTGAACCCGCCCATGGGAAGCACCTTGGCGCCCGCGTAGAGGATGTACGCGGCGGCGGACCGCCAACTGGTCGTCGCGAAGAGGTAGGTGGCTCCGTCCTGGTGGGCCCGGGTGTAGGCCAGGAGCCGCTGCTGGTCCTCGTCGAGTCCGTCGGTGGACCCGGGGGCGTGGCCACCCTCGTTCCGGGCGACGGGCGGTGCGGGGGAGGTCCGCTGCCGCACGTTGTGGTGGTGCCATGTGGACACCGGCCCGGCGGAGCCCATGCCGGAGTGTCCGTACGCGGGGTCCAGGACCGAGGCGGCCCAGGCCGCGGAGGGCCCCAGCATCGCCGCGACGGCCAGGCCGAGGCCCAGCACCGCGATGCGCCGTCGCGCCCCTTCGGCGCCGTCGCTACGGGACAGTGCCAGCAGCGCCAGCGCGCCCGCTCCGAGGATGATCGCGGCCGGGGCCAGCCACGGCAGGAACGTCGGGTACTGTCCCGCGACCACCGCCGACCAGGCCACCGTGGTCACCACGGCCACGGGCAGCGCCCATGTCCGTGCCCCGCTCCCCTTGCGCCAGGCACGCCAGAACTGCACCGTCCCGGCGCCGAAGAGCGCCGCCAGCGGTACGGCCACGACACCCATGTAGTACGTATGGCCGCCGACCGCTCCGGCGCTGAACACCAGGAAGTACGTGGCCAGCCAGACCGCCCAGAGCAGGAAGCCCGCCCGCAGCGGGTCCGTGCGCGGCCTGCCGCGCAGCCACACCAGACCGCACACCGCGGCGAGCGCGGCCGCCGGGTACAGCCAGCCGACCTGCGAGGCCAGCGACGGGCCGACCATCTTGGCCCACTGCGTGGCGGCGTGCCCGCGCCCGGGCTCCGCGGGGGCGGTGCCCGCCATGGTCTGCGCCGCCACGCTTCCGGTGTCCTTGGCGTCGATGCCGAGGCTGGAGAAACGGGTGAGGAAGTTGTACCCGACGACCTGGCTGATGGCCGAGTTGTTCGTCGTACCGTCCACGTACGGACGGTCCTTGGCCGGGGTCAGCGTCACCAGCAGCACCCACGAGGCCGAGACCGCCAGGCACACCGCGCCGGCGGCGGCCAGGTGGGCCAGGCGGCGGCGCGGCGCCGCCGGCGCCGAGACCACGTACAGCAGGCCGAGCGCCGGGAGTACCGCCCAGGCCTCCAGCATCTTGGCCTGGAAACCCAGGCCGACCCACATCCCGGCCGCGAGCAGCGGGCGCAGCCTGGCCTCGCGGGCCGCGCGCAGCGTGGCGTCGGCGGCCAGCAGGACGAGCAGGGTGAACGCGGGGTCCTCGGCCTGGGTGCGGAAGAGCCCCGCGACCGCCGGAGTGAGCGCGAACGCGCCCGCCGCGAGCAGGCCCGCGCTCTCCCCCGCCCAGCGGCGCACCGCGCGGTACAGGACGGCGACGCTGAGCACGCCCTCGATGACCTGGGGCAGGGTGAGCGCCCACGGATGGAATCCGAAGATCCGCGCGGACAGCGCCTGGGGCCACAGGAAGCCGGGCAGTTTGTCGATCGTGATCGAGTTGCCGGGGTCGAAGGAGCCGAACAGGAAGCCCTTCCAGCTCTCGGACATGCTGCGCGCGGTCTGCGCGTAGAACGCGTGGTAGCCGCTGTGCTGGATGTCCCAGGTGAACAGCAGGGCCGCCACCGCGAGGATCGCGAGCAGCGCGGGTCTGGCGTGGGCCGCTTTCCCCACCGGGCCGCGGCCGGACGCCCCGGGACGGGCGAGCAGCCGCCCGCCCGTGCGCTGGGCCGACGCGAGGATCGCTGCGGTGGTGCTGACCATGGACGTACCTTCCCGGTGGACTCGCCGTTCGCTCGGAAAGAGGGCGGAACGGCCCACCGGGATGCCTGGGGGCGGTGGCTGTTCAGGTGACGTTCAGATCGTGGGACGCACGCCGCGGCTCACACCATGGGTCGCGTCCGGTTCGCGGCCGGTGCGCTGCCGGACTCAGCTCGTCTCCGCCGCGCGGCAGGCTCCGCAGGTGATGTGGCGGGCCGGCTTCTCGTGGGTGGCCCGGCCGGTTCCGGTGATGTCCTGGGTCGGCGGGTGGCTTTCGTGCACATGCGTGCGACAGAGCGCCGCGCCGCAGCGGATGCATACGGCGACCGCGGGACCGGGGGTGCCGGGGCAGTCGTAACAGTTCATGTCCTCACCTCGTTCTTTGGTGAGCACGGCCCTGTTGGGGGCTGCGACCTTTCCTCCATCATCCTTCCGGACGTCGCAGTGTGCCAGAAGACCCGGCCACGAGCCGTGCGCTCGGGCGGGCGGGGAACGGTCACCGTGTCGCATCGGAGGAGGGGGCGGAGTAGACATGGGACATGGGTGACAGTGATGCGCCCGCCGAAAGACGCGGCAGGGGCATCGACATCGACTACGCGGAGGTCTTCCAGGCCCTGCCCAGTCCCGTGCTGCTGCTCACGCCCGACATGGTGGCGGTCGACGCCAATCGGGCCTACGCGAGGGTCTCCGGACGGAGCCTCGCGGAGCTGCTCGGCCGGTGCGTCTTCGACGTGTTCCCCGACAACCCCTCCGACCCCCGGGCCAGTGGCCCCCAGGCGGTGCGTGCCTCGCTGGAGCGGGTGCTGGCCACCGGCGGGCCGGACACCATGGCCCTGCAGAAGTACTCCGTGGAGGTACCCGACCGGCCCGGCGTGTTCGAGGAGCGTTACTGGAGCCCCGTCAACATCCCTCTCCTCAACACCGATGGCCGGGTGTCACTCATCGTCCACCGCGTCGAGGAGGTCACCGCGCTGATACACGCACGGCGGGCGCTCGGCGCCGCACCGGAACTGCCCCTCACCGCCGAGGACGCGATGACCGCAGATCTGCTGAACCGCTCCCTGGAACTGCAGGAACTCAACGAGGAGTTGCGCAAGGCCCACGCCCGCGCGCACGAGGTCGCCGTCACCCTCCAGCGCGCCATCTGCCGAGTACGGCGCTGCCGGACCGCCCCGGGGTGGCCGTGCGCTACCGGCCCGCGACCAGCTTCCTCAACGTGTGCGGCGACTGGTACGACCTGATCGACCTCGACGCGCGACGGCTGGCCGTGGCGGTCGGTGACGTGGTGGGGCACGGTCTGGAGGCGGCCGGGACCATGGGACAGTTGCGCAGCGCCCTGAGCGCGGCGATCCGCGCCACCGGGCGGCCCGCCACCGCCCTCACCACCCTCGCGGCGCACGCCCACACCGTCGACGGCGCGCTCGCGACAACCGCCGTCCAGGCCGTCATCGACCGCACCGCTCTCACCGTCACCTACAGTCGCGCCGGCCATCCGCCGCCTGTGCTGGCCCACGACGACGGCTCCGTCGAGGTGCTGGACTCGGCCGCCGACCCGCCCCTGGGAGCGGGCGACGACTTCCTTCCCCGCTGCGAGTCGACGGTGGGCTACGTTCCCGGCAGCACCCTCGTCCTCTATACCGACGGTCTGATCGAGCGCCGGGGCGAGGACATCTACGCCGGTCTGGATCGCCTCGCCCACAGCGTCGAACGCCATCACCTGCTCGGCCCCGAACTCCTCGCCGACGCCGTGCTCGCCGATCTCGTCCCCGCACCCCAGCGCGGCCCCGACGACGACACCGCGCTCGTCGTCATCCGGCTGTGAGCCGTCCGGTCCCCGGTGCGCCCGCGCTCAGGTCGTGGGGTCGAACCACGCGGGCGCGTCCGACAGGGCCTGCTTGATCCGGAACATCCCGAACTCGTTCAGCTCGGGCAGGGCGTCGACCGCGAACCAGCCCACGTCCAGCGACTCGTCGTCGTTGACCCTCGCCTCGCCGCCGACGGCCCGGCACCGGAACGTGGTGTCCATGTACTGGCAGGTGTCGCCGTTCTCGTAGGTGACCGGCTCCAGGGCCTGGACCAGCACCACGCGCTCGACGACGCAGCGCACGTTGGTCTCCTCGAAGACCTCCCGCACCGCGCAGGCCGCGGGCTGCTCGCCCGGGTCCGGAATGCCGCCGATGATCGACCACTTCCGGGTGTCGGTGCGCCGGCCCAGCAGCACTCTGCCCTCGTCGTCGAAGACGATGGCGGTGACTCCGGGCAGCCAGAGCAGCTGGTGGCCGGCCGAGGCCCGGATGGTGCGGATGAAGTCAGGGGTAGCCATGGACCGACCCTAACGGCCGGATTCCGTCACCCGGCCGAGGTCAGTCAAGATCACCCGGAACGGCGTCGGTCCGGCGCCCGCGGACCACCGTCGTACCCGCCCAGCCGAGACCGCCCACCGCGACCGCCACCAGCAGCATCTCCGGCAGGATGCCGAGCCGCGTGGCGGGGGTCTCGGAGGAACGCAGCGGCACCTTCTGGACCAGCGAGTCCGCCACGAACATCCCGGTCCGCTGGGTGATCCTCCCGTCCGGCATGATCACGGCACTGACGCCGCTGGTCACCGGCACCGTGACGGTACGGCTGTGCTCGACGGCGCGGACGCGGGACATGGCGAGCTGCTGGTAGGTCATCTCGCTGCGGTCGAAGGTCGCGTTGTTGCTCGGCACCGAGATCAGCTGCGCGCCGTCGGTGACGGTGCTGCGCACGGCCCAGTCGAAGGCCGCCTCGTAGCAGGTGACGAGTCCGACCCTGGAACCGTCCATGGTGAACACGCCCGGCTTGTGGCCCCGGCTGAAGTCCTGGCGGACCATCGAGGTCCAGTTCTTGTTGATCGCGCCGAGAAGTGAACGCAGTGGAAGGTACTCGCCGAAGGGCTGGACCTGTCGCTTGTCGTACGTGTCGAGGGGGCCCTTGACCGGGTCCCACAGGATCTGCTCGTTGTAGAGCTTGCCGTCGCGCTCGACGACGCCACCGACCGAGAGGGGCGCGCCGATGGCCTTGGCGGCGCTGTCGATCACGAGGCGGGCGTCGGCGTTGGTGAAGGGGTCGACGTCGGAGGAGTTCTCCGGCCACAGCACGAAGTCGGGCCGGGCGACCTTGCCCGCCTTGACCTCGGCGGCCAGCCGCTCGGTCTCCCGTGCGTGGTAGTCGAGCACGGCACGCCGCTGGGAGTTGAAGTCGAGCCCCGCACGCGGCACATTGCCCTGGATGACGGCGACGGTCGCCGTGCCGTTCTCGGCCTTGTCGCTCACCAGCGACCGCGCGGCGAGCGCCCCGACCACGGGGACGGCCACGCTGAGCAGCGCCGCCGCGGCGGCCCCCCGGCGTACGACACCGGTGCGCCGGCCCTCGAGGACCTGGCGTACGACCTCGTACAGCCCGAAGCCGCAGAGTACGACCGCGAAGCCGAGCACCGGAGTGCCGCCCACCGCGGCCAGCGGAAGGAAGATGCCGTCCGCCTGACCGAAGGCGATCTTGCCCCAGGGGAAGCCGCCGAACGGCGCACGCGCGCGTGCCGCCTCGCCCGCGATCCAGACCGCGGCCGCCCACAGCGGCCAGCCGGGCAGCCGGGAGACGAGGGTGATGCCCGCGCCGACGAGCGCCACGTACACCGCTTCCACGGCGACGAGTGCCAGCCACGGGCCGGGGCCGACCTCGACACCGGTCCACACGAGCAGCGGCAGCAGGAAGCCGAGGCCGAACAGATAGCCGAGCCCGAGGCCCGCCTTCCAGGAGCGACCGCGCAGCAGCCAGCCAAGGACCGCGAAGGCCGGCAGGGCCAGCCACGAGACGGTGCGCGGCGGGAAACTGACGTAGAGCAGCACTCCGGAGAGCGCCGCGGCGGCGGCCGGAGCGTATCGCCGAGCCAGTCTGGCCCCGCGCGATGCGGGCGCGGGCCGGGGTTCGAGCTGATCCGGCTCGTCTACGGAAGTTGCGGTGGCGGTCACTCGGGGAGTGTACGGCGCGTGACCTGGGCACCGACAGCACGGTCCGCACCATGAACCTCCCGGCGCCCGGGGGTGGTCCGTCCGCTCCGCAGACCGTCGCATGCCCACCTGATGCACCGTTCCTGCGCAACTCATCCACAAACCGGCGCATCAGCCGTTACGGTGTGCCCGAGCCTCTGACGTGCGGCCGGATGTGGCCGTGGCGGTCGGGGCCCGGCACAGGTCGGGGGGCGACGGGGTGGGGTCCACGGGGATGAGATCCGCGGCCGGTTCGGCGGCCGAAGGCGAGAGACGAAACGTTTCGGACGCCACGGGAGTGATCGTGCTCGGGGCCTGCGCGCTGTGGGCGCTGATCACGGCGACCGCGCACGACGGGCGGCCCGAGGGCGTGCTCCTGGCCGTGCTCGCCGTGGCCGCCGGGTACGCCTCGGGCCGGATCCTCGGCGCTCTCCTGCCGGTCGCGGCGCCATGTGCCGGGGCCCTCGCCGGACTGGGTCTCGCGCTCACCGCCGCCGACACCCCGGGCCCGCAGCTCACGGCGCCGCTCGGGCACGGCGGCGCCACGGCCGCGCTGCTCGCCCTGTCCACCGGTGCGGCGTGCTGCGCGGCCTGGGCGGCACGCAGGCCGGCGCAGCGGCTCGCGCTGCGTCTGCTCGCCGTGGGGATCGTGGTGAGCGCCGCGGTGCTCGGCTCGACCACGGGCTGCGCCGCAGGCGCCGGAGTGCTGCTGTGCTCGCTCGCCGCCGACCGCGTGCGCCGCCGCGCCCTCGGACTCGGGGCTCTCGCTCTCACCGCGGCGCTCGTGGCGGGGGCGACCTGGGCGATCGCGGGGAACGTGCTTCCGGACGGTCTCACCGGCTCCCTGGAGGGGCAGCTCACCGAGCACCGGGTCCTGCTCTGGCGCGACGCGCTCCAACTGGCCGGACACCATTCCGCCCTGGGCGTGGGGCCCGGGCGGTACGGGGAACTCAGCCCGACGGTCACGCAGTCGCTGCTGCCCGACGGCAAGCCCCACTCGGCACCGTGGCAGCAGGCGGCCGAGCAGGGTCTGGTCGGCGTCGCGCTGCTCGCCGCGGTCTTCTGCTGGGTCCTCTATTCACTGTGGCGTTCGCCGCAGTCCACGACGATCGCGCTGACGGCGGGCGCCGCCCTCACGACGCTGGCCGCGATCGCCTCGCTGGGCAACGCGCTGAGCTTCACCACGGTGACGGCGGGTGCGGGGCTGCTCGCGGGGCTCGCCACGGCACGGCCCCTGGTCGACGAGAACCTGGAGAGCGTCCTGAACGCGGGAGACCAACCCCTGAGGAACCGGCTCGAGCCGTGAACTCCGCGACGGTCAGATGACCGCGCCGGGCGTGGCCGGCCGCAGCCGGTCCCGGATGATCCGGACCATCGCCTCCGCGTTGTCCACCGTGATGGTGAACGTGTGTCCGTCGCCGAGCTGGAGCACCACGCCCTCGCCGCGCCGGACGATGACCGCGGTGCCCTTGTCGGGACGCCAGCGGTAGCCCCAGCCGCCCCACTGCCGCGGGGTGACCCGGGGTGCGAAGTCGGCGCCGACGACACTCGAGAGTGGAATACGCCGGCGGGGCAGACCGATGTGGCCGCAGCGCACTTCGAGGCAGTCCTTGTCGACCTTCACGGCGACGTGCACGAAGGCGAGCGTCCCGAACATGATGAGCAGTCCCGCGGCGATGCACCCGACGACGGACATGGCGAGCGCCGCCACACCCGACGTCCACGTCGAGTCGACGGCCAGTTCGACACCCAGCGCGATGCAGGCGGCCCCGCCTATGGCGGGCAGCCACTGGACGCGATTGGTCGCACTCCCGGTCCAGACATCAGGGTGCGAGAAGTTTTCGCGGCGGGGATGGTCCCTCATGTTTACGAGACTACTCAGGTTCCGCACCGCGGGCACCGGGTCGCGGAGGGTCACTGCTCCGGGTGGGCGCCAGGGCGGTGGCGGGAGGTGACGGACGATGACGGACGGTCGCCGTCCGTAGGCCTCCGAACGGTGACAGGGTCAGCGGGCGGGGCTGACCGCCTGAAGGAGACGGCCTTCCTCGTACGCCAGCGCGGTCGCCGACAGACCGCCCTCGCTGCCGCTGAGGAGCACGGTGAGGGAGCCCTCGGCGGGAGCTGCCGGGTCCGGGAGCTCGCCGATCCTGCGCAGTGCCTGCGCGGCGACCGCCCCGGCGGAGCCATGCAGCACGAGCGGTGGGAGGCCGGGCTGCTGCACGGCCGTACGGATGCGTTCGGCGACCAGCTCGTAATGGGTGCAGCCAAGGACTACGGCCCTTACATCGCCGGGGGTGCGCTCGGCCGCCGCGGCGATCGCGGCGTCGATGCCCTCCTGGTCACCGTGCTCCACGGCGTCGGCGAGCCCAGGGCAGGCCACTTCGGTCACGGACACCCCGTCGGCGAACTCGTCGATGAGGCCGCGCTGATAGGGGCTGCCGGTGGTGGCGGGCGTGGCCCAGATCGCGACGGGTCCCCCGCCGGCCGCGGCCGGCTTGATCGCCGGGACCGTGCCGATGACGGGCACCTCCGGCTCCAGACGCGCGCGCAGCGCCGGCAGGGCTCGTACGGAGGCGGTGTTGCAGGCGACGATCAGGGCGTCGGGACGGTACTGCGCGGCGGCCTCGGCGACGGCGAGGGCGCGGGCGGTCACGTCCTCGGGCGTACGCGGTCCCCAGGGCATGCTGCCGGGGTCCGAGGAGAGCACGAGATCGGCGTCGGGCCGCAGTCGACGCACCGCGGCGGCAGCAGCGAGCAGTCCGATTCCGGAGTCCATGAGCGCGATCTTCACCCGGTCACCATAGACGATCCGCCCCGGCGGACCCCCGGGGTGGGGCAGACTGCGGCGGGTGAGTGCCGTCGCGTGGACCGCCGTGGGATCACTGGCCGCCTGGCTGTGGCTGCTGCTCGGCCAGGGCTTCTTCTGGCGTACGGATCTGCGGCTGCCACCGCGTCGGGAACCGGACGACTGGCCGTCCGTCTGCGTCGTCGTACCGGCGCGCGACGAGGCCGCCGTACTGCCCGAGAGCCTGCCCTCGCTGCTCGCCCAGGACTATCCGGGGCGGGCCGAGGTCTTCCTTGTCGACGACGGCAGCTCGGACGGCACCGGGGAACTGGCCCGTGAGCTGGCCCGTACGCACGGCGGGCTGCCGCTCACCGTCGACTCGCCCGGGGAGCCGCCCGCGGGCTGGACCGGCAAGCTCTGGGCCGTGCGTCACGGCGTCGGACTGGCACGCGCGCGTGGCCCCGAATACCTGCTGCTGACGGACGCGGACATCGCGCACGCGCCGGACAGCCTGCGGACGCTGGTCGCCGCGGCGCGCACCGGCGGCTTCGACCTGGTCTCACAGATGGCCCGGCTGCGGGTGGAGAGCGTGTGGGAGCGGCTCGTCGTCCCCGCCTTCGTCTACTTCTTCGCACAGCTCTACCCCTTCCGGTGGATCGCGGTGAAGGGCTCGAGGACGGCGGCCGCGGCGGGCGGCTGCGTACTGCTGCGCGCGGACGCCGCCGAGCGGGCGCGGATTCCGGACGCCATCCGGCACGCCGTCATCGACGACGTGGCACTGGCGAGGGCGGTCAAGGGCAGTGGGGGCCACATCTGGCTGGGGCTGGCCGAGCGGGTCGACAGCGTGCGTCCCTATCCCCGGCTGCACGACCTGTGGCGCATGGTCTCGCGCAGCGCGTACGCCCAGCTGCGGCACAACCCGCTGCTGCTCCTCGGCACGGTCCTCGGCCTCACCGTGGTGTATCTGGTACCGCCGGTCGCCCTCTTCACGGGTCTCTTCTCCGGGCATACGGGGATCGCCGCGGCCGGAGGGCTCGCGTGGCTGGTGATGACGGCGACGTATCTGCCGATGCTGCGCTACTACCGGCAGACCGTGTGGCTCGCCGCGTCCTTGCCGGTGACCGCGTTCCTGTACCTCCTCATGACGGTCGATTCCGCGGTGCAGCACTACAGGGGGCGCGGCGCGGCCTGGAAGGGCCGCACCTACGCACGTCCGGACACCGCGCTCGACGAGCGCTGACCCTCACTTCCCGCGAGTCATTTCCTGTGGGTCACTTCCTGCCGGGGGTCCAGTTCATGCCCCACCCGTAGACGCGGTCCACCGTGCGCTGCGGGCTCACGCCGCGCTCGGGAACGAGGTAGCGCGCTTCACGCTGGACGATCAGGTCGCCGCCGTTGTTGGTGATGAGGGCGAGGGCGCAGACCGTCGAGGGCACCGTGCACTCGTCGAGCGAGAAGTCGACGGGGGCGCCGTTCAGCGGTTGCAGGGTGACCGTGGCGTGCAGGTCGGCGAACGAACGCGCCCCTTCGTAGATGGTGACGAAGATGAGGATCCGCCGGAAACTCTGCTTGTGGTCGAGGTTGACGGTGAGGTTCTCGCCGCTCTCCACGGCACCGGTGCGGTCGTCGCCGTCGAGGTGGATGTACGGCGGCTGGTGCAGCGCCCCGAAGGCGTTGCCGAGGGCCTGGACGACTCCCTTGCGGCCGTCGGACAGCTCGTACAGGGCGCAGAGGTCGAGGTCGAGGTCCCGGTGCGCCGCGACGGCACGGCCCCGCTTGCTGCCCCACCCCGAGAACTGCTTGCGCACCTGCCAGTTGAGGTTGACGCGCATGGCGCCGGACGTGCCGCCCTGCTTGGTCAGCGAGACCGAGGGCGCCTCCTTGGTGAGGGTGACCTTGGAGAGGCGGACCGGGACCCCGGGCCGGGCGGGCGGCGGAGGCGTGGTGGGGGGCGACACGGTGACGGGCGGGGCGGTGAAGGGCGGGGCGACCGGCGGGGGCATGTTCACCGGCGGACCGACCGGCGGTGGACCGGCCACACGGGTACCGGACGCGGGCGGTATGGCGGCGGGGGGTGTGGGGGCAGGTGGTACGGGGGCGATCGGCATCGAGGCCGTCGGCACGGCGGCGGTCGGCACGGGCGGGGGCGGTGCCGCGTGCTGGGGCTCGTCCACGGTGATTCCGTAGTCCTTCGCCAGCCCTTCCAGTCCGCTGCTGTAACCCTGTCCGACCGCGCGGAACTTCCAGGCACCCTGGCGCCGGTAGAACTCGCCGAGCACGAAGGCGGTCTCGACGGTCGCGTCCCTGCTGTCGAAGCGCGCGATCTCCGTGCCCAGCCCCGCGTCGAACACACGGATGTACAGACCGGGCACCTGTCCGAAGGTGCCGCCGTCCGCGGAGGCGGCCAGCACCACGGTCTCGATCGCGCCCTCCACGCGCGCGAGGTCGACGAACAGTGTGTCGGTCACCTGACCGCCGTCGCCCCGCTTGCCCTCGTGCCGCACGGCGCCGGAGGGGTGTGCCGGCTGGTTGTAGAACACGAAGTCGCCGTCGGAGCGGACTTTTCCGGAGACCAGCAACAGTGCGGAGGCATCCGCGTCGGGGACCCCGAGCCCCGAACGCCACCCCATTTCGACGCGCAACGCACGCGTCGGCACAGGAACATTCGAACCTTTAGACATTGTCATGTCCGCCCCCATCACGTGTCACCGCGCCAGGCCGCGCCTCGGGCCGTCCCTCGGGCCTTTTTCCCGACCAACCTATTCCCCCAAAGCAGCGAACTCCTGCGAGGTGCCCCGGAAGATCGCACGAGGGGCCTCGAAGACTGCCGGTCAACCACCGGTAACCCCCTCGGAACTCGGCCTTTACGCGATCTGAACCCGTCTTGACGCCCTTTTTTGCCGAGTTCGCTCGCATTGGGGATCCCGCGTCACTGCCGACACGGAAAACAACCCTCTTATCGGTCTCCCCAACCAGCACATCGTGGGCTTAACTTATGTGCCATGACCTCCCCCCGCTCCACCTATGGCGGCGGTTACTACTCCGCGCCGTCCTTCCCGGACACCCCGATCTACGACTCCCTGGTCGCCGAGCGGGGCACTCCCCAGATCGCCCCGATCAGGGTTCCCGCCGCCTACGACACGGGCAGCAGCTATCTTCCCGCGCTCCCCTCGGCACTTCCCGCCCTGCCCGCCGGACCTTCGCAGCAGGCCCCCATGTACGGCGGCTACCCGCAGGCCCAGCAGCCCGCACCGCTGCAGCAGGCCCCGGCGCCGTACATCCCGCAGCAGGCCGGCGCCCCGCGTGGCTACCCGGGACCCCAGCAGCAGCCGCAGCGCCCGATGGCGGCCGGCACCGGCTACGAGGCGATGCGCCCCGCGGCTCCCCGCCCCGCCCCCGCTCCGTACCAGGACCCGTACAACAACCAGCAGTACCGCGGTTACTGAGAGGCCGGGGTACGCGGGCACCATGGCATTCGGACCGGAATGTCGGTGCCCGCTGGCACGATGGGGTCATGGGGAATGCGGAGCTGCACTCGATCCATGTCCATCCGGTCAAGGCCTTCCGGGCTCTTTCGCCCCGGGAGGCCGTCGTGGAGCCCTGGGGGCTGGCCGGAGACCGACGCTGGGTACTGATCGACGACGGGGGAAAGGTCGTCACCCAGCGTCAGCAACCACGACTGGCACTGGCCGCCGCCGAGCTGCTGCCCGGCGGCGGCATACGGCTGTCCGCGCCCGGCCGTGAGCCGCTGACCGTCCTCGTGCCCCAGCCGGCCCGCACGACGCCGCTGGATCTCTTCGGCGACAAGGTGGAGGCGGTCCTCGCCGACGCGGGCGCGCACGCCTGGTGCAGTGACTATCTGGGCGCCGAGGTGCGTCTCCTCCACATGGACGATCCCGCCACGCGCAGGCCGGTGGACCCGGACTACGCACGTCCGGGGGAGACCGTCAGCTTCGCCGACGGCTATCCCCTGCTGGTCACCACCCTCGCCTCGCTGGACGCGCTCAACTCCTTGATCGCGCGGGGCGACCGCGCCGACGAGGGCCCCCTCCCGATGAACCGTTTCCGGCCGAACGTGGTGGTGGCGGGCACGACGGCATGGGCCGAGGACGACTGGCGGCGCATCGCCATCGGCGAGGTCAGCTTCCGGGTGCCCAAGATGTGCGGCCGCTGCGTCGTGACCACCACCGACCAGGACACCGCCCAGCGCGGCAAGGAGCCGCTGCGCACGCTCGGACGCCACCGTCGCTTCGGCTCCCAGCTCGTCTTCGGACAGAACCTGGTGCCGGAGTCGCCCGGCACGGTGCGGATCGGTGATCCGGTCACGGTGCTCGAATGAGCCGCCCGCGGGGAACCCGGGCCCCTGGCACGGTCGTTGAGACTGCGTGAGAAGTTCATGAAAGGCCCGTGGGAAGGGTGATTTCGCTCTCTCTTTCCCGGGGCTCGCATATGAACGGCTCCGCCGGGGGTTATCACGGAGGCGAAAGGGGGTGCGGGACGGTGCGAGCTATCGGCGGACTCTGGCGTTGGCGGCACAATCCGCTGCGCCGCACGACCGATCTGGTCGAGGCGTGGCTGGCCCTGCTGGCCGTCCTGCTGATCCTCACCCTCGCGCCCCTGCTCGGCGCCCTCACCGGAGCGTCGGCGCAGGACGCCCTCCAACAGGCCGTTCGGGACCAGCACCTGGCCCGCCACGTCGTGACGGCCACCGTGGTCGGCAAGGCGGCCCGGGCCCCGCTGGATCCCGATCCCGAGGCCTCGTCGGCGCAGGATCCGCACAGCCGTGTGCTCGCCGACTGGACCGCTCCGGACGGCACGGCGCATCACGGCAAGGTGATAGCCGCCCTCAAGTCACCGCACAAGGGCGACCACTTCACGCTCTGGACCGACGAGCACGGTGACATGGTCGCCCGCCCGCTGGATTCGGCCACCGCGACGACGCATGCCGTGCTGGCGGGCATCGGCGCGGCCCTGCTCACCGCCGGGCTCCTCGACAGCGGCAGACGCCTGATCGTGTGGCGCATGGTCCTTCGCCGGTACGCCCGTTGGGATCAGGCATGGGACAGGGCGGGTCCGGACTGGGGCAGGACGGGCACCGGCAGCTGACCGCCTTCCGGCTCCGGTCAACCCACCGTGCCCGCGCACGCTACGGTGGACCGACCGAATCGTTCGGCGCCGTCGTGAGAAGCTGTTCTTGATCGCGACGGGGTATCAGCACAGCCTCGCAGGACCCGCGTACGACGAGGTGGGGGCACAACAGCGCCATGGCACAGGGCACGGTCCAGGTGACGCACACCGGCACCTCGCGGTGGCGGCGCCGCACAGGAGAGTACGCATCGCTGGCCGCCGCTCTGGAGGCCGCGGCCGACGGGGACGTGCTCACCGTCGCACCCGGCACCTACCGGGAGAATCTCGTGGTCCAGCGCGCGGTGACGCTGCGCGGCCCGGAGGGCTCCCCCGGCTCCGTGCGCATCGCGCCCGTGGACGGCGTGCCGCTGACCGTGCGCGCCTCGGCCGTGGTTCAGGACCTGCACGTGGAGGGCCAGGACTCGGCGGCGCCCGCGCTGCTCGTCGAGGAGGGCACCCCGGAGCTCCTCGACGTGCGGATCGTCACGCGCTCCGCGGCCGGCATCGAGGTGCGCGGTGGCGCCCGCCCGACCGTGCGGCGCTGCACGGTCGACAATCCGGCCGGCATCGGCATCGCCGTGCTCGACGGCGGCGGTGGCGTGTTCGAGGAGTGCGAGGTCGTCGCGGCCGGACAGTCCGGCATCGCGGTCCGCGGCGGCGCGCATCCCCGCCTGGAGCGCTGCCGGGTGCACCACGCCTCCGGCGCGGGCCTGTCGGTGACCGGCGAGAACTCCTCGCTGGAGGCGGTCGGTTGCGAGGTGTACGAGGTCAAGGGATCCGGTGTGCAGATCACCGCGCGCGCCGCGGCCCACCTCACCGACTGCGATGTGCACCGCACGACGTCGGACGGCGTCACCCTGGACACGGACGCCGTGCTCACGCTCGCCGACTGCCGCATCCACGACATCCCGGAGAACGCGGTGGACCTGCGTTCCCGCTCGGTCCTCACCCTCACCCGCACCACCGTCCGGCAGTTCGGGCGCAACGGCCTGTCGGTCTGGGACCCGGGCACACGCGTGGACGCCAACCAGTGCGAGATCTTCGACAGCACGGGCGACTACCCCGCGGTGTGGGTCAGCGACGGCGCGACCGCGGTGCTCGAGTCCTGCCGGGTGCACGACGTGCCCGACGCCCTGTTCGTCCTCGACCGCGGTTCACGTGTGGACGTCGTCGACAGCGACCTCTCCCAAGTGCGCAACACCGCCGTCTCGGTGAGTGACGGCGCGACCGCGCAGCTCGACGACTGCCGTATCCGCGACGCGGCGACGGGCGCCTGGTTCCGTGACCACGGAAGCGGCGGCACCCTGTCCGGCTGCACCGTGGACGGCACGCAGACCGGCGTGATCGTCACCAAGGGCGCCGACCCCACCTTCGAGCGCTGCACGGTCGACTCCCCCGCGGAGGCCGGTTTCTACGTGTCGGCGGGTGGCCGCGGCAGCTTCCACAACTGCCGGGTGACGGGCAGCGGGGGCTACGGCTTCCATGTCATCGACGGCTGCCGGGCGACGCTGAGGAAGTGCCGTACGGAGCGCTGCGCACGCGGGGGTTACGAGTTCGCCGACGGCGGCAACACACCGGGCGGCGGCCCGGTCGTCGAGGACTGCACGAGCGACGAGAGCGCCGGAGTGCGCCCCCCGGCGCACGAGACGGCCGTACAGACGTCCAATTCGTCCACGGGCCTGCTCGGCGTGATCCCCGGCCAGCGCACCACCGAGCAGGAACCGCTCGTCACCGCCGCGGAGCCCGAGCCCGCGGAGCCGGCCCGTACTTCGAAGGTCGTCCTCGGTGAACTCGACGGGCTGGTGGGCCTGGACAGCGTCAAGCGCGAGGTGCGCGCTCTCACCGACATGATCGAGGTGGGCCGCCGCAGACAGCAGGCGGGCCTCAAGGCGGCCTCCGCCCGCCGCCACCTGGTCTTCACCGGCTCCCCCGGCACCGGCAAGACGACGGTCGCCCGGCTGTACGGCGAGATCCTGGCCTCGCTCGGTGTCCTGGAGAAGGGGCACCTGGTCGAGGTGTCCCGCGTCGATCTGGTGGGCGAGCACATCGGCTCCACGGCGATCCGCACCCAGGAGGCGTTCGACCGGGCGCGCGGCGGTGTCCTGTTCATCGACGAGGCGTACGCGCTCTCGCCGGAGGACTCGGGCCGCGACTTCGGCCGCGAGGCCATCGACACACTCGTGAAGCTGATGGAGGACCACCGGGACGCGGTCGTCGTGATCGTCGCGGGCTACACGGCCGAGATGGAGCGCTTTCTCACCGTCAACCCCGGTGTGGCGTCCCGCTTCTCACGGACCATCACCTTCAGCGACTACATCCCCGAGGAACTGCTGCGGATCGTGGAGCAGCAGGCCGAGGAGCACGAGTACAGCCTGGCGCCCGGCGCGCCCGAGGCACTCCTGAAGTACTTCACGGCCATCCCCAAGGGCCCGGCGTTCGGCAACGGCCGCACCGCGCGACAGACCTTCGAGGCGATGGTCGAGCGGCACGCGGGGCGGGTCGCCCAGCTCGAGGAGCCGAGCACGGACGACCTCACGCTGCTCTACCCGGAGGACCTGCCGGAGCTGCCCTGAGCCTCGCCCCGTGGACCGGTGGTCACTCTCAGGTAGTGGCGTCGCCGTCGGGGCGGGGGCCCGGTACCGCCTCCGGCCGCAGCCGCGCCAGCAGCCGTTCGCGTTCCTCGGCGAAGGCGGGGTCCGCCTGGTAGTCCCCGTGTCCGAGGATCGGCGCGGGCAGCGGATGCTCCTGGGTGCGTCCGTAGGCGAGCGGGTCCTTCAGGGGCGCGCGGTCGACCTGGGGGCCGCAGTCGCCGGGCAGCCGCACGGGGCCGCCGATGGGGTCGGTGAGGCGGTACAGGTTGCGCCAGCAGTCCACCTCCCGGTGCAGGGAGGTGAGGGCGGCCGGGCCGAAGTGGGCCGGGAACCAGCGCCCGTAGAGCCGTTCCAGGGGGGAGCCGTAGGTGAGCAGCGCCACCCGTCTACGTACGGAGGGTTTCAGCTGCCAGGCCGCGGCGGCGGCCAGCACACTGCCCTGGGAGTGCCCGGAGAGCACCAGGCGCCCGCCGGTGGCGCGGGTCCAGGTGACCATGCGCCACGTCAGGTCGGGCACGGCACGCTCGGCGTAGCAGGGCGGCGCGAAGGGGTGGGCGGCGCGCGGCCAGAAGGTGCCGACGTCCCAGAGGATGCCGATGGTGCGGCGGGCCGCCTGGTCCTTGTAGGCGCGCCGCCCCGAGGTGACGAGAAGTATGAAGCCGAGGCCGATCAGCCAGGACCCGAGCGCCTGCGCGGTTTCGGCGGCGCCACGGACGAAGGCGTACGACCCTCGCGCGGCCTGTGCCGGGGCGTCACCGGTGGTCAGGACGCCCACCAGGGCTCCGGCGCCGAGGAGCAGGGTCACGAACGAGATCACGCCGACCATGAGGGGCGCCCGGTCGGTGAGGGCAGCCATCGCGCGTGTGCTCGCGATACGGCCGGTGCGGGTGGTGTCCTTGGCCTCGCCCCGGTAGTCGAGTTCCACCTCGCGCATCTCGAGGCCGCGCAGCCGCCAGGTGCGCAGGGCCAGCCTGCCGCACAGGCCGAGGAGCACGAGCAGCGTCGGCGGGATCACGGACGCCTGCCAGGTCAGCAGGACGGGCGGGCCGGGCAGCGAGCCGCGGGTGCCGTCCAGCCAGTCGGCGACGCGCTGGGCGACTCCGCCGGACATCACGCCGCCCAGGGCGCAGGCCAGCATCGCGACGGCGGGTCCGGCCAGACCACGCAGGGCAGTGCGCGGATCGGGCCTGGTGCGGTACAGAACGCGGGCCACCACGCCGAGCGCGATGACGAGCACCCCCTGGGCGAGGGCGAGGCCTCCGAAGGTCGTGTCGCCCGGCAGCCGCCCCGTCGAGTGCCAGCCGGGCCGTGCCCATCCGGCGTACAGCAGGGTCACGGCGAACAGGGCGATCGAGCCCAGGGGCAGCCCGCGCACGAGCATGGTGTCCAGTTCCTGGTCCAGCCGGTGTTCGCTGCGTCCGCGTCGGCAGACCACCCACAGCACCACGACCGCGCCCACGACGAGCGACGCGTACAGCAGCAGGCCGAGGATTCCGAGCACGGCGGGTCCCCCGGTCTCCCGGTCGAAGCGGGCCGCGGGGCCGCCGACGGCGGCGGTGACGGTGAGGAGTCCCGCCGCGGTGTGCGCGGCGCGCAGCCGGGCCACCAGACGGCGCCCGTACCAGAAGCCGGGCCTGCCGAGTCCGGTGCGACCGGTCTCCTCGGCGGGCTCGGGCCTGCGTGACACGGGCTGCTGGGACTCGTACGCGCTCCAGGTGCGGTGCGAGAGGTACCAGAGCAGACAGGTGAGCCCCGCGGGCACCAGGCCCGCCAGGGCGAGGCGACGGCCGGGCCGGCTCCACCAGCCGTTGTCGGACAGAGACGGGGACAGGAAGCCCAGCCAGGAGTGCGCTTCGGCGCACGCGCGCGTGCCCGCGCACTGCCAGACGGTCAGGTCGAGGGCGACCTCGCAGGCCGCGGCGACCAGCAGCACGGTGAGGGTGAGCCCGGCCAGCCGGACGAGCAGGCCGTACAGGCGGACCGTCCGGGTGCGGCCGCGGGTGGCGGGACGCATCCAGTGGGCGAGGTTGACGACCATGAAGGGCAGCAGCAACAGCCACAGGGCCCGGGTTCCGTTGCCGGAGGTGAGGTTGCACCACACATAGGCCTCGGGGACCGGTTTGCCCCGGTAGTCGTCGGGGCGCAGCTCCGCGTCGGCGTCGTCGACGCGCCGGTACACGGCCGCGGTGTCGTCGCCGCTGATCCGGACCGTCCGCGGATCGCCCAGCATCTTCTCGGGTGTGGTGCCGCCGACTCCGTGGACGAGGAGTTCGAGGGCGGTATCGGCCGCTTCGGGCCGCTGTGCGGGGCCGCTGAGCTTTCCCGCCGAGGCGTGTTCCCGTGCACGTTCCACTTTTCTGCACTTCCCCCGTGCGCGCGTCTGGCATGTGTCATGTGCAGGCACAAGGATCTCCGCTCAGGGGTGCGCGCGCACCTGCGGTCACGGAATCTCCCCGATACGTGTGACAGTGACGCGACGGGCGGGACGCGGTGTCCTTGCGGGGAGTGGCGCACGCGTCGGTGGCCCGTGCGAGGATGGGTCGTCCTCCAGGCCTAGGACAAGGAGAATGTCCACGTGGGAGTGGGTTCGGACGGAGTGTCGGGCAGCTTGTGGCGCAAGGATCGGAGCGGACGTGACTGAGAATCAGAACCTTCTCGCGGAGCAGCGTCGCGCCCTGATTCTCGACGAGGTACGCCGCCGGGGCGGTGTCCGGGTGAACGAGCTGACCCGCAAGCTCGGCGTCTCCGACATGACGGTCCGTCGTGACCTCGACGCGCTCGCCCGCCAGGGCGTGGTGGAGAAGGTGCACGGCGGCGCGGTGCCGGTGGTCGAGGCGAGTACGCACGAGCCGGGTTTCGAGGCCAAGTCGGGTCTGGAGCTGACCGCCAAGGAGGACATCGCGCAGGCCGCCGCCGAGCTGGTCGCGCCGGGCACGGCGATCGCGCTCTCGGGCGGTACGACGACGTACGCGCTGGCCCAGCAGCTCCTTGACGTGCCGGACCTGACCGTGGTCACCAACTCGGTGCGGGTCGCCGATGTCTTCCACTCGGCGCAGCGCCTCTCCGGCCAGCGGCAGGGCGCGGCCACGGTCGTGCTGACGGGCGGGGTGCGCACCCCGTCCGACTCGCTGGTCGGCCCCGTGGCCGATCAGGCCATCGCCTCGCTCCACTTCGACGTGCTGTTCCTCGGAGTGCACGGGATATCGGTCGAGGCGGGCCTGTCGACGCCGAACCTGGCGGAGGCCGAGACCAACCGGCGGCTGGTGCAGTCCGCACGGCGGGTCGTCGTGGTCGCCGACCACACCAAGTGGGGCACGGTGGGTCTGAGTTCGTTCGCCGCGCTGGACCAGGTCGACACGCTGGTCACCGACGCCGGGCTGCCGGCCGAGGCGCGGGCGGAGGTCTCCGAGCACCTGCGGCGCCTGGTGGTGGCCGGAGAGCCCGAGGACGGTACAGACATCTGACGGTCCGCCAGCTATGGTGACGCTGCCCGCGGCTCTGTACGCGGGACCGGAGGCTCCGTACCCAGGTGGAGGTTTCGTCCATGGCACGCCGTCTTCACCCGGTGGGGCTCGACTTCGCCGACACCGCTCCTCTGCGTCTGGTGTTCGCCCGCGAGGTGGCGGCCCCTCCTGAGGTGGTCTTCCGCGCGCTGGCCGAGGACGTGCCCGGCTGGAGCGAGTGGTTCTCGGCGGTGACGCTCGCCCGGCCGACCGCGGACGGCGCCGGGCGGGAGATCCGGCTCCGGGGCGGTACGCGCTTCCAGGAGACGGTCCTCGTGGCCGAGGCCCCGGAGGTGTACGCGTACCGGGTGGACGTCTCGAACGCGCCCGGCCCCCGGGCCCTGGTCGAGGAGTGGCGGCTGGCTCCGGCCGGGAAGGGCACCCGGGTCCAGTGGACCTTCGCCGCCGACGGCGCGGCCCCGTTCCGGCTGGCCCTGAAGCTGGGCCGGGCGGGTCTTGGCCGCGCTTTCCGCCAGGCGGTGACGGCGCTCGACCGACGGCTGGCGACGACAGGCGCGTGACGGCGAGGGCCTGTCGTTCGAATCGGGTCGTTTCAGGCGACGGAGCTTGATCGGACCCCCGGCCCAGGCCTGATCCGAACGACAGGCCCCAGGTCCGCCCGTGGACGCGCCCTGTGAGCGGCGCCCCAACGGTCAGTCCGGCCAGACGCCTGTCTGGAGCAGGGCCGCGATCGCCGCGGTGTAGGGCGCGATGTCCAGCCCCTGTTCGGCCAGCCACGCGTCCGAGTAGTACTTGTCGAGATAGCGGTCCCCGGGGTCGCAGAGCAGCGTCACCACACTCCCCTTGCGCCCCTCGGTCACCATCTCGGCGACGATCTTCAGCGCGCTCCACAGCCCGGTGCCCGTCGAGCCGCCCGCCTTGCGGCCGATGGCCGCTTCCAGTGCCCGTACGGCCGCCACGCTCGCGGCGTCCGGCACCTTCATCATCCGGTCGATCGCGCCCGGCACGAAGCTCGGCTCCATACGGGGCCTGCCGATGCCCTCGATACGCGAGCCGCAGTCGCAGGTGACGTCCGGGTCGCCGGTGGTCCAGCCCTCGAAGAAACACGAGTTCTCCGGGTCGGCGACGCAGATGCGGGTGTCGGCCTGCATGTAGTGGACGTAGCGCGCGAGGGTCGCCGAGGTGCCGCCGGTGCCGGCCGTGGCGACGATCCACGCGGGCTCCGGGAAACGCTCCAACTCCAGCTGGCGGAAGATGGATTCGGCGATGTTGTTGTTGCCGCGCCAGTCCGTGGCCCGTTCCGCGTAGGTGAACTGGTCCATGTAGTGGCCGCCGGTCTCGACCGCGAGGGCGGCGGACTCCTCGTACATCCTGCGGGAGTCGTCCACGAAGTGGCACTGCCCGCCGTGGAACTCGATCAGACGGCACTTCTCGGCGCTCGTGGTGCGCGGCATGACCGCGATGAAGGGCACGCCGATCAGCTTCGCGAAGTACGCCTCGGAGACCGCGGTCGAGCCGCTGGACGCCTCGATCACCGGGCGGCCCGGCCGGATCCAGCCATTGCAGAGCCCGTACAGGAAGAGTGAGCGGGCGAGGCGGTGCTTGAGGCTGCCGGTGGGGTGGGTCGACTCGTCCTTCAGGTAGAGGTCGATACCCCACGCCTCGGGCAGCGGGAAGCGCAGCAGGTGGGTGTCCGCCGAGCGGTTCGCGTCCGCCTGGACTTTGCGGACGGCTTCTTTGAGCCAGGTCCGGTACCGCGCGTCGCTGTGGTCGACGTCGAGGGTTTCGCCGGTCCGGATCTGCTGAGGGGTGCTCACGGCGGGGCTCCTTACGCATCGCGCCGACGCCGGTTCAGATGGTCGGACGCCTCGATCATAAACACCTTGCGCACGCTTCTCACCTGCATAAACACTCCTTTGAGCACCTCAAAGGCACCCCTGGAGCAGGGGTGTCCGAAGCGACGGGGGCGCACCCGGGCGAGTGCTCCCGTCCCCGCCGTCACCTCGTCATGCGCACTGGTGCTCGCCGCTGCCTGCGGGCAGACTGCACCGCAGGGGACGCGGCCCGCGTCCGACCGCGCCGCGCGGGATGACACCCCGGAGCGGTCGCGCACACCGGAGCACGACCCGCGCGGGATCCGGGGCCTGCACGCGGGACAGAGCACAGCCGACGCGCACAAGGGGGCGGAGCATCATGGCGGAGCCGGAGTTCACGGCCACGGGCGTGCGGATCGGGAAGAGGCTGCGGTCGCTCACCCGGGCCGGACAGGTCCGGATCAGCGACGGCAGGCTGGAGTTGCTGACGAGTTACGGCAGCGAGATCGACAGTGCGCCGGTGCAGGCGGTGCGGGCGTCGAAACCGTGGTTCGCGCCCGAGGACCGGGCGTTGGCCGACGTCAACGGCACCCGCTATTCGCTGACGCTCGGCGAGCACGACCCCGCGCCGGGCAAGCCGGGGCCGCCCTCGGCGCGCCGGTTCATAGAGGCGGTTCGCAGGGCGGCGGGGCGCAACGGCTGAGTCGGCCGCGCGGCAACCGACACGGGAGCCTTCGGTTCGCCACCGGCAAGGGCCGACACAGGCACCCACGACTCGCGACCGGGGACGCCCTGCGCGCAGGCCTTCGGCCCCCGGCCAACGGCCGCCTGCCGGGCACCCCCGAGCGCGCGACCAGCGACGCTCGCGACCTGCGGCGGCCGGCACGCGGGACCCGGGCGCGCACCCCCCGGTCGCCTGCCCGCGCAGCCCCGGCCCGCAACCGGAGATGGCGGCCGGGCAGGTCTCGGACGTCCCACCGTCGACGTCCGGCACGTACGCCCTCACCACAGCCGGCCACAGCCGACCGGCAAGGCCCGGACTCGCAGCCGCCGATCCCCGGACCGGGAGCCTCACGCGCGCGACCGCCGAGTCCCGACGGCGGCCTCCTCGGTCGACGAGAGCCGAAGGCACACCGCGAACTCGCGTCCGGCGGAACGCGACGTGGGACCCAGCACGACAGCCGCCCACGCACAACCGCCGACGCCCCACGGGAAAGCCGTGGGCGCACATCCGGCGATGCCCAGCGCGAGAGCCCTGGGCCGACAACCGCCCAAGCCCGATCCAACAGCCTCCAGCCCACCCCCGCGGAAACCCGCTGCGGGAACGACCCGCTCTCGGCCGGCGACCGCCGACAGGACGGCCCCGGGCCGGGGGTCGGCGACGGTCGGACCGGAAGTCCCCGGCCCACGCCCGCCAAAGCCCGATGCCGGAACGACCCGCTCTCGGCCGGCGACCGCCGACAGGACGGCCCCGGGCCGGGGGTCGGCGACGGTCGGCCCGGAAGTCCCCGGCCCACGCCCGCCAAAGCCCGATGCCGGAACGACCCGCTCTCGGCCGGCGACGGTCAGTGGCCAAGCCCTGGCGGGCTTGTGGCCGGGCGTGGTCCGAAGAGGAGACTCCGGGGCGCGACCAGCGAGGGTCGGTGTCGGGGGCCTCGGTCGGCTACGGCCGAAGGGAATCCGATCCCGGACCGACGCCATCAGCCCGGCGGCCCCCGCTCGCAGCCGGTGACGGTCGGCGCATAAGCGACCCGCCCACAGCCCACAGCCGCTGCAGCCCACGAGAACCCGATCCCGGACCGACACCCTCGACGCAGCGACCCCCGCTCGCAGCCGACGACAGCCGACGCGTGAGCAATCCGCCCACAGCCCGCAACCGTTACAGCCCACAAGAACCCGATCCCGCACCGAAACCCTCGGCCCAGCGGCCCCCGCTCGCAGCCGACGACAGCCGACGCGTGAGTGATCCGACCGGAGCCCACGGCGGTGAACGATGAAACCCGGGCCGCCGGACGCCGCCGCTCAGGCGAGACCCCCGCCCCGCGACGGCTCGGGCCGGAGCGGACCGCGGCGCGAGTTGCAGGACCGCACCCCCTGAGTCACGCTGTTCTCACATCATCACTCTGGGTTTACCGGCGATAACGCTACGAACCAGTCCGCCGGTCACCGCAGCAGGCGGCCGTTCCACTCAGCCACTCTGCTGGATCCGATCTCCGTCTTCTTCCGGACCTCAATTCGGGGAGTCGCAGCCGTGATCAGCCAGCCAAACAGGCATTGCACGGTGGAGCTCCAAGCCCTGCCGTCGCGGATCGGCCAGGTCCGCAGAATCCTTTCTGCGCAGTTGCGCTACTGGCATCAGGACCCCTTGATAGACCGGGCCGCGCTCGGAGTGACCGAGCTGCTGACCAACGTCCACCGGCACGCCCAGCCGGACAAGGTGTGCACCGTGGAGATCGAGCTGCTGCTCGACCGGCTCACGGTCTCGGTGCACGACCACGACCCCCGCCTGCCCGAGGTGCAGGACGTGGATCCCACGGCCACCTGCGGACGCGGTCTCGCGATGATCGCCGCCGTGAGCGAGAGCTGGGGCGTGCGTCCGAACGGCGAGTCGGGCAAGGTCGTGTGGTTCACCCTGCCGGCGACCTCGCCCCCGGTGGCGGAGCCCGTGCTTCCGCCGTACGAACCGACTCGCGAGACCACGCGCCGACACGCCGTCGACCCGCTCGACCCCCTCGACGAACGCCGGCCCGAACACGCTCCCGCCCGGTCCGCCGTTGCCGGCTGACCGGGCGGTGACCCCCGTCTCGTACGTCACTCGGTGGCGATGGCGCGCAGCACGTCCAGTCGTGCTGCCCGCCGGGCCGGGCGCAGTCCCGCGAGGGCTCCCGCCGCGAGGCCCACGAGCGCCACCACGACGAGCCGCACGGGCGGGATGGCGAAGGCGAAAGCGCTGTCCGACGCGCCGTCGGAGGCCTCGACGAGCACCCAGCCCAGGAAGGCACCGAGGGCGAGCCCGCCCGCCGTTCCGGAGGCGGCGACGAGGACCGACTCCCAGCGGACCATGGCGCGCAGCTGCGCCCGGGTCTGCCCGACCGCCCGCAGCAGACCGAGTTCACGGGTGCGCTCGTGGATCGCGAGGGTGAGCGTGTTGGCGATGCCGAGCAGGGCGATGAGCACCGCGAGTGCGAGCAGCGCGTAGACCAGGGTCAGCATCATGTCGATGCCGCCGGCCGAGGACTGCGCGTACTCGTCGCGGGTCTGCACCTCGGGATTGCCGTACCGCGCGGCGACCTTCTTGACCGCCGCCTTGCCGTCGGCCGTACTGACACCGTTCTTGAAGGTGACGGCGACGAGCGAGTCGGAGTCCTGGGTGCGGTGCGGGGCCCAGGCGGCACGGGTGATGACGTAGTCGCCGGCGAGTTCGGAGCGGCCGTAGACCGCGCGGACGGTGAAGTTCTCCCGTTTGCCGTCGGTGAAGGTGAGCCGGGCGGTGTCGCCGGTCGTGAGGTGCTGTGTGTCGGCCTCCTTCCGGGTGAGCGCGATGCCGTCGGTGCCCAGGTGGTCGAGGGAGCCGCGTACGTCGCCGAGGTCGAACACCTTGGCGAGTGTGACCGGGTCGGTGACGGTCAGCGCCCGCCCCCTGCCGTCGACTTGGGCGACCCCGCGGCCGAGGCCGACCGCGTACTCGACGGCCGGCTGCCGCGCGATCGCGGGAGCCAGTTCGGGGCTCAGCCCGCTGCCGCCCGCGCCGAAGGACGGAGTGCTGACGGCGACGTCTCCCGCGAAGGACCGGGAGACCGTCTGGTCCATGGTGGCCTTCAGCGAGGCGCCGAAGACCGTGAACAGCGAGACGACGGCGACGCCGATCATCAGGGCGCTCGCGGTGGCGGCGGTCCGCTTCGGGCTGCGCAGCGCGTTGCGCCGGGCCAGGCCGCCGGTGACACCGCGCAGCGTGTCGAGGGGGGCGCCGAGGGCTCGTACGGCGGCCGACGACGCCACGGGTCCGAGGACCACGAAGGCGGCGAGGGCCAGGACGGCGCCGAGGCCCGCGAGCCACAGCGACTGGCTCACCAGTACGCCGGTCAGGGTGGCGCCCGCCGCCAGTAGGGCCAGCGCCGCGCCCACGATCACCCGCCCCCGTGAGGCCCCGGACTGGTCGACTGCCGTCTCGCGCAGCGCGGCCAGCGGCGCGGTGCGTCCGGCTCGTACGGCGGGCAGCAGCGCGGAGCCCAGGCAGACCACGACACCGACCGCGAGCGGCAGCAGCATGGACAGGCCGCTGATCACCAAGTCGCCCTGGGGGAAGGGGAACCCGATGGCCGGGAACAGCGCCTGCAGCCCGGCCGCGATCCCGACGCCGCCCGCGAGGCCGACGGCCGACGCGGTCACCGCGACCACGCTCGCCTCGACCAGGGACGAGGCCGTGACCTGGCGGCGGGAGGCGCCCAGGGCGCGCAACAGCGCGTTCTCACGGGTGCGTTGGGCGACGACGATCGCGAAGGTGTTGTGGATGGAGAAGGTCGCGACCAGTAGCGCGATGCCGGAGAAGACGAGCAGGAAGGTGGTGAAGATGTTCAGGAACTGGCTGGAGATCATGTCGGTGTTCTCCCGCGCCGACTCCTGGCCGGTGATCGCCTCGACTCCCCTGGGCAGGACGGGAGTCAGGTCCGCGACGAGTTCGGCCTGACCGACCCCGGGGCCGGCCCGCACCCGGATGTTCGCGGCCTCGCCGGGCTTCGCGGTGAGGTACTTCTCGGCGTCGGCCTGGGTCATCCCGGTGAACGTCACCTGCGCCATGCCGTCCTCGCCGCCGAAGGTCGCGAGGCCCACGATCGTCACCTTGACGGGATCGGGGGTGCGCAGGGTGGTCGTGTCGCCGATCTTCAGGCCGCCCTTCTTCGCGGCGCCGCGGTTGACGACGACCTCGCCGGACTTCGACGGGGCGTGGCCCGCGGCGAGTTGGTACGGGTTGAGCTTCGGGTCGGTGATCCAGTTGCCGGCGAGGGTGGGCGGGCCCTGGCCGCCGATGGGCTTGCCGTCGCTGCCGACGAGCTGGCCCGCGCCCTGGATGTCGGGGGCGGCGGCCGCGACCGCGGGAACCCGCTCGACGGTCTTCACCAGGGCGGTGTCGACCGGTTGCCGCACGCCCTGGCTCTCACCGGGCGTCGTGATGGCGTCGGCGCTTCGGACGACCGCGTCGGTGCCCTTCGTGGCGTCGCCGAACAGCGCGCTGAAGCTCGCCCGCAGTGTGTCGCCCATGACCAGCGTTCCGGCCAGGAAGGCGACACCGAGGAGCACCGCCAGGAACGTCCCGGCGAAGCGGCGTTTGTGGGCGCGCAGGGAGGACACACTCAGGCGCACGGAGGCGTTCACGACCGCCCGCCTTTGCCGTCGAACGCCTTCATCCGGTCGAGGACCTTGTCTGCCGTCGGGGACTCCATCCGGTCCACGAGGCGTCCGTCGGCGAGGAAGACGACCTCGTCGGCGTGGGCGGCCGCCACCGGGTCGTGCGTGACCATGACGACCGTACGGTCCATCCGGCGCACCGCGCGGCCGAGGAGGTTCAGGACCTCCTCGCCGGAGCGGGAGTCGAGGTTGCCGGTGGGTTCGTCGGCGAAGACGACGTCGGGACGGCCGGCGAACGCCCGGGCCACGGCGACGCGTTGCTGCTGTCCGCCGGAGAGTTCGGCGGGGCGGTGATGGAGCCGGTCGCGCAGGCCGACGACGTCGACGAGCGCGTCGATCCACTCGCGGGAGCCCTTCGTCCCGGCGAGGTCCAGCGGCAGCGTGATGTTCTCGGCGACGGTCAGCGTCGGGATCAGGTTGAACGCCTGGAAGACGAAGCCGACGCGGTCGCGGCGCAGGAGGGTGAGGCGGCGGTCGTCCAGCGTGCTCAGTGGGGTGTCGCCGATGAACGCGGCGCCCGAGGTGAGTGTGTCCAGGCCCGCCGCGCAGTGCATCAGGGTGGACTTGCCGGAGCCCGAGGGGCCCATGATCGCGGTGAAGCGTCCGGCCGGGAAGCCGACGCTCACCCCGTCCAGGGCCCTGACGGCGGTGTCGCCGCTGCCGTACACCTTGACGGCGTCGGCGACACCCGCGGCATGACGCGTCGTGATGGCGGTCGTCATGCCGCTCCTCCCTTGCCCGGGCGGCCGAACTGCTCGTCCAGGACGGAGAGCCGGCGCCAGTACTCGTCTTCGTCGATCTCGCCGGTGGCGAAGCGGCGGCCGAGCAGCGCGATCGGTGAGTCGCCCGTCGAGCGGGAGTCGCGGGGCGGGCCGAAGCCGCCCATGGCGCGCCACGGTCCGCGGCGCCCGCGGCCCACGGTGCGGCGCAGGACCGTCACGACGCCGATCACGACGGCCGCCCAGATCAGCGGGAGGAACAGGATCCACGGGCCGGGGCCGCCGTCCCAGTTCGCCAGGGTCTGCATGTCGGGTCATCTCCTAGGTGGGAGCAGTTGCGATGCGTCGAGACTCGCTCCGCGAGGGGGCCCGAGTCGTCGTACGGCCAGCGGCCGTTCCCGTACCCCCGCGGGAGTACGCGGGGCGTCACCGTCTGCTCCTCAGCCCGCTCTCGCCGCCAACTCGACTCTGTACCTACTAGTATGTACAGTGAGTTCATGAGCACTCCGGAGCGGCTGATCGAGTCCACGCGCGAGCTGTTGTGGGAGCGCGGTTACGTGGGCACCAGCCCCAAGGCGATCCAGGAGCACGCGGGCGCCGGACAGGGCAGCATGTACCACCACTTCAAGGGCAAGCCGGATCTCGCCCTGGCCGCGATCCGACGCACCGCCGAGGAACTGCGGGCTACTGCCGAGGGCGTACTGGGCGCGCCCGGTTCACCGTACGAGCGTGTCGAGGCGTATCTGCGCCGGGAGCGAGACGTCCTGCGCGGTTGTCCGGTCGGCCGGCTGACGATGGACCCGGACGTGATCGCCAGTGCGGAGCTGCGCGCGCCCGTCGACGAGACGATCGACTGGCTGCGCGAGCGACTGGCCCAGATCGTCGAAGAGGGCAAGGAACGAGGGCAGTTCGCGCCGTCCCTGGACGCCGAGGAGATCGCCGCGACGATTCTCGCGACCGTCCAGGGGGGCTATGTGCTCGCGCGCGCCTCCGGCTCCCCGGCCGCCTTCGACACGGCCGTCCGCGGACTGCTCGCCCTGCTCTCCCCCGCCGTCCGAGCCTCGTCTGAAGGCCTGAAGGCCTGAAGGCCCCTCAAGGAGGCATGCGATGCACGCGATGCAGTACGAACTGACGTTTCCCACCGACTACGACATGGGGATCATCCGCGCCCGGGTCTCCCGCATCGGGCACCTCCTCGACGACTGGGAGGGGCTCGGTTTCAAGACGTATCTGATGCGTGAGCGCGGGGTGCACGGCTCGCCGGTCAACCAGTACGCGCCCTTCTACCTCTGGAACACCGTCGAGGGCATGAACTCCTTCCTCTGGGACGGTGCCTTCCAAGGACTCGTCAATGACTTCGGGCGCCCGGTGGTGCAGAACTGGACGGGCCTCGCCTACGAGGATGGCGGCGCCGCCGGTGCGCCGGCCCGACTCGCGGTGCGCCGACGGCAGCCCGTACCGGAGGGCGCCGACCTGGCCGAGGCGATGGCAAAGGCCGCGGCGGAGGCGGAGCGGCTGGCCTCGCTCGACGGCGCGGTGTGCGCGGCCGCCGCCGTAGACCCGCGCCAGTGGGAACTGGTCCACTTCTCTCTCTGGGACCACGACACACCCAAGGCCCCCGGCGAGGTCTTCCAGGTGCTGCACTTGTCGGCACCCGGGCGCGACCGCCTGCCCCGGGGCCGGCAGTGGTGAGCCCTGTCTCCACGAGCCTCGGTGGCGCCGTCCCCGCGAGGGTCCGTACGGTCCTCGCGGACGTGCCGCCCGAGCACCTCGGGGTGTGCGACGCCCACGACCACCTCTTCTTCGGCAGTCCCGCGCTCCCCGGCCAGGAACTGCGCGACGCGTCCGCCGCGCGGGCCGAACTGGCCGCGTTCCGCGAGCAGGGCGGCGGGAGCGTGGTGCAGTGGACGCCGTACGGGCTGGGCCGGCGCGCCGCGGACCTGCCGCTGCTCTCCCGTGACACCGGCGTCCATGTGGTCGCCGCTACGGGCCTGCACCAGGCGGTCCACTACTCACCGGAGTCGCTCTGCGAACTGCGCGGCAGGCTGACCGACGTCTTCGTCTCCGAGCTCACCTCGGGCATCGGCACGTCCGGGGTCCGGGCCGGACTCGTCAAGGTCGCGGGCGGCTTCCACGCGCTCGACGCGCACGCCCGCTGGACGATGACGTCGGCGGCCGAGGCGCACCACGCCACCGGCGCGCCGATCGCCGTGCACCTGGAGCTGGGCACGGCCGCGCTCGACGTACTCGACCTGCTGTGCGGCGAGTTGGAGGTGCCGCCGCACCGGGTGATCCTGGGCCACCTCAACCGCTCCCCGGACCTCGTGGTGCAGCGCCAGGCCGCCGAGGCGGGCGCCTACCTCGCCTTCGACGGCCCCTCCCGCACGAACCACGCCACCGACTGGCGCATGCCCGACGCCCTACGCGCCCTGGCCGACGCCGGTTTCGGCGACCGCCTGCTCCTCGGCGCCGACACGACGACCGCGGCGGCGCGCTCGGTCAACGGCGGCCCCGGGATGCCGTATCTGCTGCGCCGGGTGCGCCCACGGCTCGCACTGGCTCTGGGTGCGGAACTCGTGGAGCGCGTCTTCACACAGAACCCCGGCCGGGCACTCGCCGTGGAATGGCGCGGTGCACCACCCCGTCCGCCACGGCTGCCGGACAGACCCTAGGCCACCGAGATGTCCACGGACGGCCGCAGTTTCGCCGCGGTGGTCAGGGCCTCGTGTGCCGGGTGGGTGTCGAAGGCCGTCAACAGAGCCTCGTCGGCGGGGTGTTCGGCGGCCGGGTAGGCGATCTGCTCGTACGCCGCCTGGAAGCGCGGGCCCCAGCGGCGGGCGCCGAGACGGGCCGTGCGGGAGCAGTTGTCGACCATGTAGGCCACATCGCGGGCGTGCATGTACGGGAGCAGCGAGTCGACCGCCTCGATGACGGACTCGTTGACGATCTCCGACCAGGGGTGGCCGCGCTCGGCGAACTCGTCGATCTGGGCCGTCATGGTGGCGATGAACACCCCGGCGGTGAACGGGTCGACGGGCAGGGCGCGTCGGTCCCTCCTGGCCCGCACCTCGTCGCCGGCCGCGGACCACATGGGCGAGCCGCCGATCCGGCTCATCGGGCGGGCACCGAGCCGCCGTTCGGCGAGGACGACGCTGCGCAACTCGGTGCCGTCGGCGACCTCGTCGTAGATCTCGGCGACGATCTCGCGCGCGGGGCCGTACGTCGCCGTGTACACCCGGTCGAAGACGTCACGCCCGCTCACGTCGAGGCCCTCGCGGACCGCCCGCAGACCGTCGCGCGAGATCGTCCGGGCGATCGGCCCGGTGATGTTCTCGCAGGACCGCTCGTACGCCGTCACCGCGTCGTCGCCCGCGAGGCGGAAGCGGCCGTACAGACTCTCGACGATGCCGTGGACGGCGCCGAGCAGGATGGCGCGTTCGCCGACGATGTCGGAGCGGTACTCGCTCTCCAGTGTGGTGCGGAAGGTGTAGGGGGAGCCGAGAGCGACCGACCAGGCCAGGGCGCGGTCCGTGGCACGGCCGTCGGGGTCGGCGTGCACGGCGAAACTGCTGTTGATCCCGGCTCCGTTGATCTGCGCGCCCTGCTGGTACAGCCGGCGCACCGAGTCGCCCATGCCCTTGGGGCAGACGGCGATCACCCCGTGCCCGGCGGGGAACTCCCCGCCGGTCTCGCGCAGATGACCGAGCAGGAAGCCGTGCGAGAGCCCGACGGTGGCGCCCGGCCGCAGCGCCGCGAAGATCTCCTGGTGGTGCGCGGCGAGTGCGGCGTCGGCGATCAGCAGGATCACGAGGTCGCTGGCGGCGGTGACGGCGAGCCAGTCGCCGAGCGTGCCGTCCTCCTCCGTGAAGCCGTGCGCGCGGGCGTCCGCGGCGGAGGCGGAGTGGGGGCGCAGGCCGACGGCCACCCGGATGTCGGTGTCCGCGAGCGAGTCCCGCAGGTTCTGGGCCTGGGCGCGGCCCTGCGGTCCCCAGCCGATGACGCCGATGCGGCGGACGCCCGCGAAGGCGGTCGCCAGCAGCGGGAAGAGGTGCCGGCCGCCGCGCAGGATGGTCTCGGTGCCGCCGGGGACGTCCATGGTCTCCAGCGGGAAGACGGTGGAGGTGTACGGGGCGGTGTGCGTCGTCGAGGTCATGGTCGAGTTGTAGGCTCCGACCAGCTCTTGCGACAAGCGCAACTTGTGCAGCGCGGCGTTGCGCGACATGAAAGGTGCAGGTGGGAGGATGCGAGACGACCAGCGCGAGCTGCGGCTTTTCCTGCACCTGGCGCAGACGCTGAACTTCGGACGCACGAGTCTCGACTGTCATGTCAGTCCGGCGACGCTCACACGGACCGTGCAGCGCCTGGAGGCGGAGGTCGGACACCGGCTCCTCGACCGCGGCCCGCGAGGGGTGTCGCTGACGGCGGAGGGCCACCGCTTCCGCGCGTACGCCGCCGACGCGCTCGAGTTGTGGCGCTCGTACCGTGAGGAGCATCCGGATCCCGCCGAACTCACCGGGAGCCTCGCGGTGTTCGCCACAGTGACGGCATGTCAGGCACTGCTCCCCGATCTGCTGGCGCCTTTCCGGGCCGCCCACCCCCAGGTCCGGCTCGACCTGCGCACCGGTGACGCGGCGGCCGCGCTGGCCCGGCTCGACGAGGGGGAGGTCGATGTGGCGGTCGCGGGGATTCCGGCGCGGTTGCCGGAGCCGCTGGTCGGCCGCACGGTGGCGACGACCGAGCTGGTCTTCGTCACCGCCCGCGACCGCCCGGACCCGGGCCTCGACGGTCCCTTCGTACTCCCCCACCGCGGCCTGGTCCGCGAGGCGGCCGACCGCTGGTTCCGGGCCCGCGGCAGGACAGCAGGCGCGGCGGCCGAACCCGACGGCCACGAGGGGCTGTTGACGCTCGTGGCGCTCGGTTGCGGCACGGGGGTCGTCCCGCGCCTGGTGCTCGACAACAGCGCGGTGCGCGACCGGCTGTCCGTGGTCCCCGCCGATCCGCCGCCCGAGCCGTTTCCCATCGGCCTGTGCGTCCGCAGGGCCGACCTGCGGCGATCGCTCGTGGCGGCCCTGTGGAGCCTGAGCACACCGAGGGCGTGAGGGGGCCGCGTCGACGGTCTCGCCTCAGGTCCGAGCCAGTGCCGCCGGTGGGTCGTCGAGGACCGGCTGCCAGGCCAACTCCGCGGCGCCCACCAGGGTGTTGTGGTCCAGGGTGCAGGCGAGGATCGGTACGCCGCCGCTCTGGCCCCACAGGCTGCGGTCGGCGACGACGGCGCGCAGGCGGCCGGGGTCGGCGTCGAGGAGGGTGCGGTGCAGGCCGCCGAGGATGATCCGGTCGGGGTTGAGGATGTTGACCAGTCCGGCGAGGCCGAGGCCGAGGCGGTCGATCAGCGCCTCGGTGGCCGTGCGGACGGAGGGGTCCTGGTCGTACCGGGTGCGGATCAGGTCGTTGGCCTGCTGGAGGAGGGACACCTCGGGGCCGGGGTCGCGGCCCGCCGCGGTGAGGAACGCCAGGGGGTCCGCCTCGACGTCGAGGCAGCCACGGCTGCCGCAGTAGCAGGGGCGGCCCTCGGGGTTGACGGTGAGGTGGCCGACTTCGAGGGCGAGGCCCGAGCTGCCCGTGTGCAGCCGCCCGTCGAGTACGAGCGCGCCGCCGACGCCCCGGTGCCCGGTGGCCACGCACAGCAGGTCGCGGGCGCCTCGCCCGGCGCCGTGGCGGTGCTCGGCGAGGGCGGCGAGGTTGATGTCGTTCGCGGCGAACGCCGGGCCCTCGATGCCTGCAGCGCGCACCCGCTCGGCGAAGATCCGGCGAACGGGGGCGCCCGCGGGCCAGGCGAGGTGGAGGGGGTTGAGGGCGAGCCCGTCCGGCTCGGCGACGGCGGACGGTACGGCGAGCCCAGCGCCCACACAGCGCCGCCCGGTCTCACGGAGCAGCGCCGCACCGGTCTCGACGACGGCGCCGAGCACCTTCGCCGGGTCGGCGTCGACGGTCTCGCAGCTGGGCGCGGTGGCGACGATCCGGCCGCCGAGACCGACCAGTGCGGCGCGGAACCCGTCGGCGTGCACCTGCGCGGCCAGCGCGACGGGACCGTCCTCGGCGACCTCAAGGCGGTGTGAGGGCCGTCCCTGTGAACCGGCCGCCGCGCCGGGCCGCGCGTCGACCCGGATCAGCCCCAGCGCCTCCAGTTCCGCGGCCACCGCGCCCGCGGTCGCCCGGGTGACGCCCAGCTCGGCGGTGAGTACGGCACGCGTCGGCGCACGTCCGGTGTGCACGAGTTCCAGCGCGGGTCCGAGCGCCCCGCGCCCCCGGTCCAGCCGTGTCCGCGTGTTCCCTTCCCCCGCCGTCCGGGGGCCCGCCTTGCCGTTCATGAGGGCGAGTCTCCCATGATCCGCTCGTGCGGTGCCCCGCCCGAAGGCACCTGGAAGCCACTCGCCCGTAGCGTCACGTTCAGACGGCCGGTCAGTCCCAGTTCGGGCGGCGCCGTATCGGCGTGCACTCGGGGAACCCCGTGGTAGGCGAGCCGGCAGGCCCCGCCGAACACGAACAGGTCCCCGCTGCGCAGCTCGACATCCGTGTACGGGCGCGAGCGCGACTCGGTGTTCCCGAAGCGGAAGACGCAGGTGTCGCCGAGGCTCAGCGACACCACAGGCGCGTCGGACTTCTCGTCGCTGTCGCGATGCATGCCCATACGGGCGTCGGCGTCGTAGAAATTGATCAGTGCGATGTCGTACGGGGCGGTGGCGGCCTCGGGACCCAGGGTGTCCGCGACCGCACGGCGGCCGAGCCCGTCCAGCCAGGCGGGGAAGGGCTTCACCGGGGTGCCGTCACCGTCGACGACCGTGCGCGCGTACCCGTAGGGGTACCAGTGCCAGCCCAGGCACACCTGCCGGGAGGTCATCGTGCCGCCGCCGGGCGTGCGCACCGTACGCAGTCCGGCCGGTGGGCGGGCCCACGCACGGCAGGCCTCGAGGAGGTCCCGCTGGGCAACCGGGTCCAGCCAGTCCGGCAGATGCACCGCGCCCGGCGCGATCTCCGCCCGGCTCCGGGGGAACAGCTCAGCATCCATGGACATGCCACCATCCTCGCGCACCCCGCCCGTCCCGTGCCCGCACCTGGCTGAGCTGCGGCTCGGCTAGCCTTGACCCACGATGAACGATCGGATGACCGCGCCCTGGGCCGAGTACGCGCTGGCCCGCTTCCCCGAGAACCCCCGCGACCAGCTCCGTGCCTGGGACGCCGCCGACACCTATCTGCTGCGGCACCTCGCGGAGAGCGGAACGCCGCTGTCCGGGCCGGTCGTGGTGGTCGGCGACCGCTGGGGAGCGCTCGCCACGGCGCTGTCGGCGCACCGGCCGACACAGATCACCGACTCCTTCCTCGCGCAGGAGGCGACCCGGGCGAACCTGGCCCGCAACGGGGTCGAGGCGTCCTCGGTACGGCTGCTGACCACCCAGGACACGCCTCCCGACCGCATCGACGTCCTGCTCGTCCGGGTGCCGAAGAGCCTCGCCCTGCTGGAGGACCAGCTGCACCGGCTGGCGCCCGGGGTGCACGAGGGGACCGTCGTCGTGGGCACGGGCATGGTCAAGGAGATCCACACCTCGACGCTGCACCTCTTCGAGCGGATCCTCGGCCCGACCCGGACCTCGCTGGCCGAGAAGAAGGCCCGGCTGATCTTCTGCACCCCGTACCCCGGGATCGCCCGGGCCGCCAACCCCTGGCCGTACAGCTACCGGCTCCCCGACGACATCGGACCGGTTTCCGGCCGTACCGTCGTCAACCACGCCGGAGTGTTCTGCGCCGACCGTCTCGACATCGGCACCCGCTTCCTCCTCCAGCACCTGCCGCGCAGCCGCGGCCCGGAGCGGATCGTGGACCTGGGCTGCGGCAACGGAGTCGTCGGTACGGCGATGGCGCTGGCCAACCCGGAGGCGGAGGTGCTGTTCGTGGACGAGTCGTACCAGGCGGTCGCCTCGGCCGAGGAGACGTACCGGGCGAACGCCGGGGGCGTGGGCGCGGAGTTCCGCGTGGGCGACGGACTCGCGGACGTTCCCGCCGGGAGCGTGGATCTCGTCCTGAACAATCCGCCCTTCCACTCGCACCAGGCGACGACGGACACCACGGCCTGGCGGATGTTCTCGGGGGCGCGGCGCGCGCTGCGGCCGGGCGGCGAGCTGTGGGTCATCGGGAACCGCCATCTCGGCTACCACCTGAAGCTGCGCCGGCTCTTCGGCAACAGCGAACTCGTGGCGAGCGACGCGAAGTTCGTCGTCCTGAGGGCCGTCAAGAAGTAACCCCGCGCAGCACACGGGGCGAGGCGCCGAGTTCGCGGCGGCACGCTTTGTTGAAGGCCTGCAGGTCGGGGATGCCGACCGAGGCGGCGACCGCCGGGATGGAGAGCGTCGAGGCGCGCAGCAGATGGTGGGCGCGCTGAAGTCTGCGGCGGCGGATGTACGCCACGACCGTGGTGCCGGTCTCGGCGCGGAAGAGCCGGGTGAGGTGGTTGTGGGAGATCCCGGCGGCGCGGGCGATCTCCGGGATGGTGAGCGGTGCGGCCAGCCGGGCCTCGATGTGGGCGATGGCCGTGCCGACCGCCGGGTGCGGGCCGCGGCTCGTGGCGGTGGGCGGGGTGAGCCGGGCGATACGCCACAGCGCGGTCCAGATCTCGGCCCGGGTGTGCTCGGGCGCGCCGGGGGCCGCCGCGATCGCGTTCAGCAACAGGCTGGAAAGCATGGGGAATTCGGGTCCCGCGTCCTGCATCACGGCGACGGTGCGGGGCGGTCCCGCGGGGGCGATGCGCAGATGGGCGTAGAGGTGTTCGGAGGGGCCCTGGTAGCGGTAGCGGACCGTGGTGGAGGGCGGTACGAGGCTGACGCGGCCGGGGCGGATGGTGTGCGCGGTGCCGTCGACGGTCAGCTCGGCGTCGTACTGGTAGAGGTGCAGCTGCCACAGCTCCGGCAGCCGGAAGACGTCCGTGCGGCTCGCCACGCCGTGCACGCCGACGCCGATGTTGACGACGGCGGGCGGTTCACCGAGGTGCAGTTCCGTCTCCCGCATGGTGAAAAACTACCAGCAGTGGTGAGCCGCGCCAACGCGCCGACGGCGGCTTCGACCCTACGTTGAGTCGCATGACCAACACCTTGGAGCACACCACGGGCACCCCACTCCTGAGTTCGGTCCGGGTGGCGCACTTCGTGGCCCACGGCTCGCTGCGGCTGGACGCCGTGGTGCCGCCGGAGATGAACGCCGAGGGCATGGAGGTGCTGCGCGCGGGCATCCCCGCGGTGCCCTACGGCAGCTCCGTGCCGACCGCCTACCCGGCGGGTTCCTTCGTCCGTCGGCTGCTGGAACTCCCCGCCGTGGCCGGGGCCCTGCGAAGCCTCGTCGGGCCCGGCCCCACCGTCGACCACCACTACGTCCACATCCGCGAGCCGCACGAGGGGCGGGCGCAGCCGCTGCACGGTGACGCGATCATCGATGTGCGCACCGACGCCTTCGACGTGCAGCTGATGTACTACCCGCAGGACGTCACCCTCGGCATGGGCGGCACGCTCAGCGTGCCGGGCAGCCATCTGCGGCGCACCAACGAGACGGACACCGGGCGCTACCAGAATCTGCGCGGGCAGAGCCGGCTGGTCTGCCCGGCGGGCACCGTGGTGTTTCTGCACCATGGCCTGTGGCACGGCGGGCGGCGCAACGACAGCGACGTGGTCCGCTATATGTTCAAGATCCGCTTCAACCCGACCGTGCGGCAGCGGCGGCTGTGGGACACCTCGGACCTCGGCGACCCGGGGGTCGCCGGGGAACTCTCCACGACGTTCCCTTGGTACGAGCCCGCCACCGGCCGCCTCGAGATCTACCGCCGGATCCTGCTGTGGCGCGCGCTCACCGGGGACGACTCCTTCGACCTGGACCACTGGGTGACCCGGGTCTCCAACCACCCCCAGGAGGAGGCCGTATGAGTGTCCGTCAGCAGGTTCTGGTCCTCTACCTGGCCACCTCCGCCCTGGACGCGGAGGTGGTGGGCTGGTCGGTCTACGACGGCACCGGCCGCACGTCCCCCACGACCGGGGACAGCGACGAGCCGCCGTACGCGTCGGGTGTGGACGCCCTGAAGGACGGCTGGCGGCTCTTCCAGGCGGCGCAGCTGATCCCGCCGTGTCCCGGGGGCGAGTACGACGTGTCGTTCCTCAAGCACGAGTTCTTCTTCGAGAAGCTGGTCGACGTCGGGGGCCGCTGAGGTCAGGCGCTCAGTACGCGGATCAGGCGCGCCACCGTCCCTGCCATCGCCTCCCGCCCCACGCTGAGGTACTTGCGGGAGTCGACGGCTTCGGGGTGGGCGGCGAGGAACTCCCGGATGGCGCCGGTCATCGCGATGTTCAGGGCGGTTCCGACGTTGACCTTGGCGATGCCGCCCGCGACGGCCGCGGCCAGTTGGTCGTCCGGCACTCCGGAGGAGCCGTGCAGGACGAGCGGCACGCCGAGCGCCGCGGTCAGCCGTTTGAGGCGGTCGTGGTCGAGGGCGGCGGTGCGGGTGGTCATCGCGTGCGAGCTGCCGATCGCCACGGCCAGGGCGTCGACGCCGGAGTCGGCCGCGAAGGCGCGTGCCTCGGCGGGGTCGGTGCGGGCGCCGGGCGCGTGCGCGTCGAGCGGCGGCTCACCGTTCTTGCCTCCCACCGCCCCCAACTCGGCCTCGATCCAAAGGCCTTGGGCGTGTGCCCAGTCGGCGGCGGCCCGGGTGGCGGCGAGGTTCTCCTCGTACGGCAGCCGGGCCGCGTCGTACATCACCGAGCTGAATCCGGCGGCGGACGCCTGGCGCAGCAGGTCGTCGCTCTGGACGTGGTCGAGATGCAGCGCGACGGGCACCGAGGCGCGTTCGGCGGCCGCGGCGGCGGCGCGGGCCAGCGGCAGCAGCCGTCCGTAGCGGAACTTCACGGCGTTCTCGCTGACCTGGAGGACGACGGGGGCGGCCACGGACTCGGCGCCCGCGATGACGGCCTCGACATGCTCCAGGGTGATGATGTTGAACGCGGCGACGGCGGTCCGCGCCCCGGCCGCGGCGGTGACCAGGTCACCGGTGGCTGCGAGTGGCACAACTCCTCCTTCTGGGTGCGCGGCCCGCCGGCTCAGCGGGCCGACGGGGCGAGGACGACCGAGCGGGTGAGGTGGCGGGGCCGGTCGGGGTCGAGCCCGCGCGCCGCGGCGACGGCGACCGCGAGCCGCTGGGCGCGGACGAGTTCGGCGAGCGGGTCGAGTTCACCCGCCACCCACCGTCCCCCCGTGGCCCGTACCTGCTCGGCCAGCCCTTCGGGGGCCTCGCCGAGCATCCAGGTGGCCGTGCCTTCGGTGGTGATGCTGATGGGCCCGTGCCGGTACTCCATCGCCGGGTACGCCTCGGTCCAGGCCAGGGAGGCTTCGCGCATCTTGAGCCCGGCCTCGTTGGCGAGCCCGACGGTCCAGCCGCGGCCGAGGAAGGTGAACTGCGCGCAGTCGACGAGCCCTTCGGGCAGCGGGGTCGCGAGCGCGGTGCGCGCGTCGGCGACGACGGCGTCGGTGTGCAGTCCGAGGTGGGCGCGGAACAGGGTGAGCGCGGTGGTCGCGAACCGGGTCTGCACCACGGAGCGTTCGTCCGCGAAGCCGAGTACGACGAGGTCGTCCGCGAGGTCCATCACGGGGGTCGCGGGGTCGGCGGTGATCGCGGTCGTCGGGGTGCGTCCGCGCAGCCGCCCGAGGAGTTCGAGCACCTCGGTGGTGGTGCCGGAGCGGGTGAGGGCGACCACGCGGTCGTAGGAGCGGCCGGCCGGGAACTCCGACGCGGCGAAGGCGTCCGTCTCGCCCTGCCCGGACCCTTCGCGCAGCGCGGCGGCGGCCTGCGCCATGAAGAAGGAGGTTCCGCAGCCCACGATCGCGACCCGCTCCCCCACTTCCGGCAGTGCGCCGCCGTGCGCCTTGGCCTGCTCGGCGGCGCGGATCCAGCACTCGGGCTGGCTGTTCAGCTCGTGCTCGGCATGGGTCATGCCGTACCCCTCCCTCTGAAGTCCTCCATGCAAGATAGTGCAATTTAAGGCTTACTTTCGAGCACAATCAAGCATTGTGACGTCGAAAATGCCACGGAATGCGGCACGCCGGGGGTGCGCTAGGGTCGCGAAGGATCGAGGAACGGAGAGTGCGGATGTCGCGCGACGCCCGCTGGAAGGCGCTGCTGGAACTGCTCGTGGAGCGGGGCCGGCTGGAGGTCGAGCAAGCCGCGGCCGAGCTGGAGGTGTCGCCCGCCACGATCCGGCGCGACTTCGACCAACTCGCCGAGCAGCAGATGCTCGTACGCACCCGGGGCGGCGCGGTCGTCCACGGGGTGTCGTACGAACTGCCGCTGCGCTACAAGACCGCCCGGCACGCCTCGGAGAAACAGCGCATCGCGAAGGCGGTGGCCGATCTCGTCGTGCCCGGCGAGGCGGTGGGCCTGACTGGCGGCACGACCACCACCGAGGTGGCCCGCGCACTGGCCCTGCGCCCCGATCTCGCCTCGGGGTCGCCCGCGCTGACCGTGGTGACGAACGCGCTCAACATCGCGAGCGAACTGGCCGTGCGGCCCCAGTTCAAGATCGTGCTGACCGGCGGTGTGGCCCGCCCGCAGTCCTACGAGCTGGTCGGGCCGCTCGCGGACGGTGTGCTCAGCCAGATCACCATGGATGTCGCCGTGCTGGGCGTGGTCTCCTTCGACGTGACGCACGGGGCCGCCGCCCACGACGAGGCCGAGGCGGCGATCAACCGGCTGCTGTGCGAGCGCGCCGAGCGTGTGATCGTCGCCGCCGACTCCAGCAAGCTGGGCCGGCGCGCCTTCGCCCGGATCTGCGCGGCCGAGTCGGTGGACACACTGGTGACCGACTCGGCGGTGGACGAGGAGACCGTGCGGCGCTTCACGGAGGCGGGGGTCGAGGTCGTCGCCGTCTGACGACCCCGGCCCCCGCTGCCTCGACGCCTGTTTCACGAACCCTTCCGCCGCGGCGCGGTGAGCGTGCGGATGTCTCGGCTGGTGGCGGAGGCGTCAGGCGCGACGAGCACCGTCCTCGGGCCGCCCGGACGGTGCACGACGGCACGGGGAAACGCCGGGTCGGCCAGGGCGAGTTGCCCGGTGCCGACGGCTTGCGGGTACATGCCGAGGCTCGCCCACACGGCCCAGGAGGACATCGCGCCGAGGTCGTCGTTCCCGACGAGGCCGTCGGGGCGGTCACTGAACAGGGTGGTCAGGGCGCGGCGGACGGTGTCACGGGCGCGGTCGGGGCGGCCGACGAAGTCGTACGCCCAAGGGGTGTCGAACGACGGCTCGTTGCCGAGGTAGGCGTAGGGCTGGGTGCCGCCCGCGTTGAGCTGGGTGAAGAAGGTATCGAGGCGGGCGGTGACGGCGGCGTTCCCGCCCATCAGGGTGAAGAGCCCGGGCAGGTCGTGCGGGACCATCCAGGTGTACTGGGCGGCGTTCCCCTCGACGTACTCGTTCGTCTGCGCGGGGGTGAAGGCCGGCCAGGTGCCGTCGGCCGCGCGCGGCTGGAGGTAACCGGTGGCGGGGTTGAAGAGGTTGCGCCAGTTCCCGGAGGCCTTCAGCAGGGTGCCGTAGGCGGCGGTGTCGCCCAGACGGTGGGCGAGCTGGGCCAACGCGTAGTCGGAGACGGCGTATTCGAGGGTGGTGGCCGCCGAGCCCCACACTCCCTTGGTGCCGGCGGGGATGTAGCCGAGGGCGTCGTACTGCGCGTGTCCGGGCCGCTGGCGCTCGTCCTCGCGGCCCGCCATGGCGGCGCGCAGCAGGCCGCGGGCGTCGAAGTCGGTGGCGCCGAAGGCGTACACGGCGGAGGCGATGACGGGCAGCGGGTCGCCGACCATGACCCCGGTACCGCCGTTGGCGAGGGTCCAGCGGTCGAAGTAGCCCGCCTGGAGGCCCTGGTTGAGGACGGACTGCGCGATGTCTGAGGCTTCGCGCGGGGCCAGCAGGGCGATCAGCTGGACCTGGGAGCGGTAGACGTCCCAGCCGGAGAAGTTCGCGTACTGGACGTGTCCGGCGGGGGTGGTGTGGATGCGGCCGTCCATGCCGGGGTAGCGGCCGTCGGCGTCGCTGAAGGCGCTGGGGTGCAGGAGCGAGTGGTACAGGGCGGTGTAGAAGACCCGGCGCTGGGTGTCGGTGCCGCCGCCGACACTGATGCGGCCGAGCCAGTCGTTCCACCGGTCGCGGGCGGCCCGCCGGATCTGGTCGTACGGGTTCGTGTGCTGCTCGGCGGCGATGTTGCCACGGGCGCCGTCGACGCTGACGAAGGATACGCCGACACGGACGGTCACCGTGTGTACGTCGGGGCCGAAGGAGACCTGCGCGGCGCCCGGCCTGCCGTCGGGGTGGACGACGTGGGCGAAGGGGTGGTCGAACACGGCGTGGAAGTAGAGCCGGTAGCGGTTGGCTGACTTGCAGAAGCCGCCGCTGTCGGTGAATCCGGACAGGGTGTCGGTGCCGATGTCGACCGTTCCCGTCGCCGAGTTGAACGCCTTGCCCGCGTCGACGCTCAGCGCGGCGGGGCGGTCGTCGGTGGCCGGGTAGGTGAAGCGGGCGATGCCGGAGCGCTGGGTGGCGGTGAGTTCGCTGCCGATGCCGTTGTCGAAGGTGACCCGGTAGTTTCCGGGCGTCGCCTGCTCGTTGGCGTGCGAGAAGGTCGCCTGCCCGCTGGTGTCGCCGGCGAGCATCGGCATGAAGGGCACATTGCCGTAGTCCCTGCAGCCGGCCCCGGAGATGTGGGTGAGGCTGAACCCTCTGATCCGGTTGTCCCCGTACGCGTACCCGCCGTGCTGGTAGGTCACCGTGTCCGGGCTCCACTGCACCCCGCCGAGCGGCGCGGTCGCGCCGGGGAAGGTGTTTCCGGCACCACCGCCATGGCCGAAATCGGCCCCTCCGGGCGCGGTACCGACGAAGGGGTTCACGTACTGGGCCGGGTCGGCCACCGTGTCGTCCGCGGCGGCGGGAGCGGCCGGGGCGGACGACACGACGAGCACGGCGGCGCCGGCCAGCGCGGCCCGGCGGAAGGGGAATCGCAAGTGGGTCTCTCCGGGCTGTGGCGGGAGGGGCGTCAGGGTATGAGGGCGACAGTCTCCCCAGGGATGTCATCGCCTCCGCGCCGCCACGCCCGGAGATCACCCGCATGGCGGAGCGCCCGCGCCTACCCGAGCGGCTCGTGCGACGCGACGGGCTCCACCTGCGCACCCTCCACAACCGGCCACCCTGTGGTACCCGAACGCACGCGCCAACTGGCTAGACTACGCACCCTCGTGCATGTGATCCGGTCACGTCCGATCACAGCCGTTCCCGAAGGGTTTCGACGCTTGATAGCCATCGAAGATGTCAGCAAGCGATATGCCGACGGCACGGTGGCCGTCGATCGCCTGTCCCTCCAGATACCGAACCACTCGATCACCGTGCTCGTCGGGCCTTCGGGGTGCGGCAAGACCACCACACTGCGGATGATCAACCGCATGATCGAGCCCAGCAGCGGCACGATCCGCGTCAACGGCGAGGACATCCTGCGCAAGCCGGTCAACGCGCTGCGCCAGTCCATGGGTTACGTCATCCAGAACGCGGGGCTCTTCCAGCACCGCACGATCCTCGACAACATCGCCACGGTGCCGCGGCTGCTCGGCTGGTCCAAGCAGCGAGCCCGCGCCCGCGCGGCGGAACTGATGGAACGGGTGGGCCTGGACCCGGCGATGGCGCGCCGCTACCCGTACCAGCTCTCCGGCGGCCAGCAGCAGCGCGTCGGTGTCGCGCGCGCACTCGCCGCCGACCCGCCGATCCTGCTGATGGACGAGCCCTTCTCCGCCGTCGACCCGGTCGTCCGCCGTGGTCTGCAGGAGGAGTTGCTGCGCATCCAGGGCGAGCTGGGCAAGGCCATCGTGTTCGTCACCCACGACATGGACGAGGCCATCACGATCGGTGACCGTGTCGCCGTACTGCGCACCGGTGGCAAGCTCGCCCAGTTCGCCGCCCCCGACGAGTTGCTGTCGGCGCCCGCCGACGCGTTCGTGGAGGAGTTCCTCGGCGGCGACCGGGGCATCCGCGGGCTGTCGTTCCTGTCCACCCGCGACCTCGAACTCGACCGCTCCCAGGTCTTCCCGGTCGGCAGCGACTGGCAGCAGCTCGCCGGGAAGTCGGGCGGCGAGGGGCCGGTCCTGGTCACCGACGCGGACGGAAAGCCGCTGGGCTGGGCCGACCTGACGGTGTGGGCCGGTGACGTCCAGGCACTGGAGCCGTACGGGCAGGCCTTCGAGGTCGGCAAGGACTCGCTGCGGGTCGCGCTGGACCGGGCGGTGCTCTCGCCCACCGGTCAGGCGGTCGCCGTGGACGGGGCGGGACGCGTGCTGGGGCTCGCCGGGCAGGAGACGGTCGCCGCGGCGATCCGCGCGGCCAGGCAGCGCCGCGCCGCGGACTCCGAGGGCGTCTCCACGGTGAAGGCCGCGCGATGAACGGCTTCTTCGACATCCCGAGCGACCTCCAGAGCAGCTATTTCGGCCTGATCTCCACACACATGCAGGAGGCGCTGGTCCCGGTTCTCGTCGGTCTCGTGCTGGCGCTGCCGATCGGCCTGTTGTGCGTCCGCGTCAACTGGATCTATCCGCCGGTTCTCTGGATCACCACGGTGCTGTACGCGATCCCGTCGATCGCCTTCTTCGTGGTGCTCATCGACTACACCGGGCTGAGCAAGACCACCGTGATGATCCCGCTGACCCTCTACAGTCTGGTGGTTCTCGTCCCGGCGGTCGTCGACGGCGTCCGCTCGGTCCCCGAGGAGACGAACGCCGCCGCCGCGGCGATGGGCATCGGATCGCTGCGGCGCTACCTCCAGGTCCAACTGCCCATCGCCGTACCCGCGATCATGGCCGGACTGCGCGTGGCGACCGCGTCCAGCATCAGCCTGGTCAGCGTCGGCTCGCTGATCGGCAACCAGGGGGCGCTCGGCAACCTGCTCACCACCGCGATGCTCTACCACCGCCCTCTCCTCGCCGTGAACTCGGTGGTCACCACCGCCGTTCTCGCGGTACTGGTCGACGCCGTGCTCGTCCTGCTGCGCCGCGTGCTCACCCCCTGGCAGCCGGTCTCCGGCCGCAAGGCCGCACGCCGTACGTCCACGATCGCGGGCGCCGCCCGCACACCGGAGAGCGTCTCGTGAACGTACTCAACTTCATTCAGTCCTTCTTCTCCGACGGCTCCCACTGGCACGGGTACGACGGAATCCCGCAGCGCGTGTGGGAACACCTCCAGTACACCGCCGGGGCGCTCGCGATCGCCGCGGCCGTCGGTCTGCCCGTCGGCCTGGTCACCGGACACACCGGACGTGGCGGCAACGCGCTGGCCTTCGTGTCGGCGGGTGCCCGGGCGCTGCCCACCTTCGGGCTGCTGGTGCTGATGTTCGTCTGGCTCGGCCTCGGCATCGTGCCCGTGATGATCCCGCTCGTGGTGCTGGCGGTCCCGCCGATCCTCATCACCACGTACGAGGCGATCCGCACCCTGGATCCCTCCCCCGTCGACGCCGCCCGCGGCATGGGTATGCCGGAGGGGAAGGTCCTGTTCCAGGTCGAGGTGCCGGCGGCGCTGCCGCTGATCCTCAGCGGTCTGCGTTCGGCGGCGATCCAGATCGTGTCCACGGCGACCATCGCGGCCTATGTGAGCCTCGGCGGGGTCGGCCGTTACATCCTGGACGGCCTCTACCAGCGCAACTACGAGAAGGTGGTGGGCGGCGCGGCCCTCACCGCGATCCTGGCGCTGCTCGTGCTGGTGCTGTTCTGGGCCATTGCCCGGGTGGCGGTGTCCCCGGGGGTGCGCAGGCGCCGTACGGCCTGAGGAAGAAGGAAGAGGGGGGACGGGCCACAAGGCCCGTCCCCCCTCTTCCCACGTTCACTGCTGTGCGGTCGCCAGGGCGTGTTCGAGGACGACGAGGAGCGCGTCTCGTACGGACCCGCGTTCGCGGGCGTCGAACACGGTGAGCGGCACATGGTCGCCGACGTCGAGGGCCCACCGTACGTCGTTCAGGTCGTGTTCGACCTTGCCGTCGAAGGCGTTGACGGCCACCGCGAAGGGGATCTCGCGGTGCTCGAAGTAGTCGACGGCCGCGTAGCAGTCGTCCAGTCGGCGGGTGTCGACGATGACGAGCCCGCCGAGGGCCCCCTCGACCAGGTCGTCCCACATGAACCCGAAGCGTTCCTGGCCGGGGGTGCCGAACAGATAGAGCTTCAGGGTCGGGTCGAGCGTGACACAGCCGAAGTCCATGGCGACGGTGGTCGTCATCTTCTCCGGGGTGTGGGAGAGGTCGTCGATGCCCGCGGCGACCGAGGTGATGGACGCCTCGGTGGTGAGCGGCTCGATTTCGGAGATGGCACCCACGGTGGTGGTCTTGCCCACGCCGAAGCCGCCCGCGATCACCATCTTCACCGGCATCGGCGGCCGGGGACCCTCGGTGTCAGCGCTCACGGATCGCGCCCCGGGAGTCGGGGATAGCTCGGAGACCATCGATAACCCTTCGCAATACGGTGGCGTCGCGGGCGGATTCGGCCTGCGGTGCGTACAAGGCCAGTTGACCGTCGGCGCGCAGATCGTCGGCGAGCACCCTGATCACATTCAAATGCATCCGCAGTTTCGCCGCGATCTCCGCCAGCGACTGCGGCTGGCGGCAGACCGTGATGATGTCGCGGTGCTGGTCGAAGACGAAGGCGTCCAGCGTGGCCAGACCGAGATCGGTCGCGACGACCTGCGTCTCGATCGGAATCGTCGGTACCAGACTGTCACCGCCGGCGATCCGCCCCGCGGTCAGCAGGAATGGCCGGACGATCGACGGGGGGTGCTCCGCTCCCCATGCGTCGTCGTCGGCGGCTGATGGCTCGCCGGCCGTCATCTCGTCCTCACCCTTCACCTCGCGGGTCGTCCCGGCCCTCGTGACGCCCCCGCCGACCGTCAACCGGTCGGCGCGATCCCCACGGTGTTCTTGAGCTCCATGACCAGTTGCGGGCTCAGAGCGGCGCCGGCGCGGTTGGCGAAGAGGGTCATCTCGTACGCGATGTTCCCGAGCTTCGCCTCCTTGGAGGCGACCACGCCGAGCACCGCGCCCGCGCCGAGCGCGGACACCAGGACATGCCCTTCCTCCAGGTCGATGATGACCTTGTTGAGCCCGCCGAGGCCGTAGTTGCCGGACGCGCCCATGGCGAGGCTGGTGATCCCGGAGACGATGGCCGCGAGCCGCTCCGAGTCCGCCTTGCCGCGCAGTTGGGACACCGCGATCAACAGACCGTCGGAGGACACCCCGATCACGTCGACGACGCCGGCGGTCTCGGTGGCGAAACGATTGAGCAGCCAATTGAAGTCGGCAGCGGCGGCCTTCACGTCCGTCGCCTGTTCCACGGCCGCGGACTCCGGTCCACCTGTCCACATGGTCACTTGCTCATGCCTTCCGGGAATGAGGGTCTGTTGTTCTCTGTGCTGGAATCGCCAGAGGTCTCGGGACGGCCCCCTGAACGGGCCGACCCGAAGCCGTTACCGCGAGCCTCTGTCGCGCTCTCGCGCTCGGCCCGCAGGACGGCTTCCTCGAACTCGTCGATCTCGGATCGGGCCGCTTCCGCGTCGGCGGTCTGCCAGGCGGGGGGCCGTGGGTTGGTGATGGTCTGTTTGGGCAGCCGGGTCGAGGCGGTGGTGGCCTGCAGGGTCGCGCCGCGCACGCGCCGCCTGAGCGGACTGGGGCCGCCCTCGCCCGGTCGCGCCGGGGCGCTGCCGGGTGCCGATGGAGCCGTACCGGAGCCGCGCGCGGTGCTCGCGCCGCGGGGCGGCTGGCCGAACCCGCTGCTCGAGCCGGCGTTCGGGCCGCGCGGCGGCTGTCCCGCCGCGCTCCCCGGGCCGGTGCTCGCGCCCCGTGACCTCTGCACGAGGCCGCTGTCCATGCCGCTGCCCGCGGCGCGCGGCGGCCGACCGTGTCCGCTCTCCACGCCGATACCGGTGCCACGCTGGTGGCCCGGGCCGCCGACCGCGTCCTGAGGCGTGCCGCGTCCCGCCGTCTCGCGCTCCGTGGGCCGCGCCGCCCCCGGAGTCGTGGTGCCCGGTGTGCCGCCCGGCCTGGGCCGGGATGCGCCGGGGCCGCCGTAGCCGCCCATGGCGCCGTCGCCCGTCGGTTCCTGACGGCCCGTGTGGCCGTCCGCTCCCCGGCCGCGCGCGGGAATCCTGCGGGGCAGGGACGAGGGGCCGGGTTCCGGGTCGACCGCCGCGGGGCGCGGTTCGCTCCCGCCGGGGCGGCGTGGCGGCGGCAGGATGTGCGGGGCCCTGGCCGCGGCCCCCGTGGGGTCGGCGAGCAGCAGATGGGAGCCGGGCACCGCGACGGTGACGGTGACGCCGCCGCCCGGGGTGCGGGTCAGGACGACCTCGATGCCCCAGCGCCGGGACAGACCGCCGACCACGAAGAGGCCGAGGACCTCGGTCGGGGCCAGGTCGAGGCGTTCGCGGCGGATCAGGCGGGCGTTCTCCTCCTCCAGCCGCTCGGCGCTCATCCCGAGCCCGTGGTCGATGATCTCGATCAGGGCGCCGCCGCCGGAGCCGTGCCGGGGCCGCAGGACGACTTCGACGCTGCTGGACGCCGGGGAGAACGTCACCGCGTTCTCCAGCAGTTCGGCGAGCATCAGCGTGAGGTCGCCGACGATGTCGGGGGCGACGGTGACATCGCCCTCGGCGTGCGGGGTGACCCGCTGGTAGCCCTCGATCTGGCCGAGCGCGGCGCGGACGATGTTGCTGAGCCGCATGGGCCCGGTGTTGAGGCCCGTCTCGCGGATGCCGGCGAGCAGCATCAGGCTGTCGGCGTTGCGCTGGAGGCGTACCGCGATGTGGTCGATGCGGTAGAGCCTGTCCAGTACCTCCGGGTCGGTCTCGCCACGCTCCACCGAGTCGATCAGTGCGAGCTGACGAGCGGTCAGGTTGCTGACGCGGTGGCCGACGTTGCCGAACATCTCGGCGATGTTGCGACGGCTGATGACCTGGCGCTCCAGCAGAGCGGTCGCGGTGACCTGCACCTGGTTGAACGCTTCGGCGAGTTCGCCGAGTTCGTCGCGGACCGGCACGGGTACGGCTTCGAGGCGCGGCGGGCTCGAGTCGTCGGCGTCGTCGTCGGCGACCCGCGCGAGCTCGGTCTCGGCCGCGTCGGCCACGTGCTGGGCCGCCTCGGTGAGGCTCCGCACGGTCCGCACCACGGAGCGGCGCACCAGGACGGAGAACAGGATCCAGGCCGCGAAGGCGGCGAGGTTGGCGGCCACCAGCCACAGCACCTGCCACCAGGCGTCGCTGGACGCCTTCTGGGTGTCGGCGGCGATCTGGTGGATGAGCGACTCGGTGATCTTCAGCCGGTTCTCCGCCTGACGCTGGTACGTCGGGTCGGCGGCCAGGGCGTCGCTGAGCGCGGCGCGCAGCTGCGAGGCGTTCTCCGCGACCAGACCGCTGGGGTCGACCTGCAGCGCGGCGTAGTGCTGGGCGACGACGCTCTGGTACGGGCTGTGCTCGATCGCGGCGAGTTCGGCGCCCTGTTCCTGGCTGGCGAACCGGGTGAACCGCTCGGCCTGGTAGGTGTACTGCTCGTAGTCGCCGACGGCTCCGGTGTACTCGATGAGCGCGTTGGGGTCCCGGGTCCGGGCCGCGAACACGCTGGTCTCGAAGGAGGCGTGGGCGGTGTCGGCGCGCAGCAGCGCGTCCAGCAGATTGCCCGCGGACTCCGAGGACTCGCCGCCCGACTGACCGAGCCCGAGGCCGTTGATGAGGCCCTCGATGACCGATCCGTACGCCGGGTCGATGTTGTCGGCGGGAATCGGACCCTCTTCGATGGTCTTACGGAGGCTGTCGAGGCCCTCCAGCTCCTTGAGCGCCTGGGCCTCGGCGTCGGGCAGCCGGCCCCCGTAGGTGGACCGCACCGCCTCCGCCTGGGCGGTGACCTTCTGCTGCGCCTGGAGGAAGGCGGAGGTGCCCGGCGCCTTGTCGCCGGAACGGGCGGCCTCGTAGCGCAGGGAGACGAGGAGCGCCTGGCGGTGCTCGGTCTGCACGCCGTCGATGAGCTTGGTGACCTGCGCGCTGTCCCGCACGAGCTGGGCGGTGGAGGCGGCGGAACGGGCCGAGTCGATCTCGGCGTAGGTGATGTAGGCCATCATCGCCGAAACGACGGCGAGCGGAACAATCACCAGGACGTTGAGTTTCCTGCGGAAAGGCCAACGGTCGAGGAGGGAAGGCGTCCGGCCTATTCGGGGAGCCGTGGTCTGCGGCCCCCGGGCGGCTTTCCTGTGCGCGGGCACCAAACCTCCTTGACTTCAATCCCAATTGGAAGCCCGCAGCCCGGGCTGCGCGGACTGGGTCATGCCAGCACGCTCGGGCCGAGCAAGTGGAACCAGGTCCCCCGACTCGGCCAACATTAGCGGCTGCCGCAAGAGTACGGCCATGATCAACCAAAAACTGACATGGCGATACGCCGGATTCGCGCATGTTTCAGTCATGTTGCGCCCACGCGGCGAATCCGTGTGGTCTCCATCGGTGATCTATTCGTGTCTTGACGGTGCGTTACTGGGCTCGATTGGATCGTCATCACGCCATGCCTTCCGACCGCCGACCGCCCATGCACAAGTCTGGATGACCAACGTGACCCACGCCAGAAGCACCAGAACGACCGCAACGTACGCTGTATCCCTGCTGGTTGTGGCTGCGGCCGCCCTCACGGCCTGCGGTTCCTCCGGCAACTCCGACAGCAAGGACCCGCTGAAGGGCGACACCGCCAAGGGCGGCACGGTCGTGGTCGGCTCCAACAACTTCCCCGAGAGCATCCTGCTCGCCGACATCTACGGCGAGGCCCTGAAGGCCAAGGGCATCAAGGTCAGTTACAAGTTGAACATCGGCAGCCGCGAGACCACCTACGGTCTGATCAAGAACGGCACGATCACCGTCCTGCCCGAGTACAACGGCGCGCTGCTGGCCTATCTGAACGCCAAGGCGGCCCCGACCACGGTCGAGGACACCAGCAAGGCCATCACGGCCGCGCTCGATGCCAAGCTGACCCTGCTCGAGTCCTCCAAGGCGGAGGACAAGGACGCGATCGCGGTCAACGAGGCGACCGCCAAGAAGTACAAGCTCACGACCTCGTCGACGATCGCCGACCTCTCCGCCTCGGCCAAGGACCTGGTCATCGGGGGATCGCCGGAGTTCCAGACGCGCAAGCAGGGATTGGTGGGCCTCAAGTCCGAATACGGCCTCGGATTCAAGTCTTTCAAGGCGCTGGACGCGGGTGGGCCGTTGACCGTGGCGGCCCTCAAGGGCAACAACATTCAGGCCGCAGATATTTTCACGACCGACCCCGGAATCGCCAAGAACAAGTTCGTGGTCCTTCAGGACCCGAAGAATCTCTTCGGTTTTGAGAACGTGACACCGCTGGCCTACAAGAGCGGTCTCTCCGCCGCCGGAGTTTCCGCGCTCAACGCCGTGTCGGCGAAGCTCGACACGGACACCCTGGTCAAGCTCAACGCCCAGGTGCAGAACGACAACAAGGACCCGCTGGACGTGGCCAAGAGCTGGCTGTCGACCGCAGGGCTGTAGTTCCGGCGGAGGTGCACAGGCCGGAGCGGGGGTCCGCTCCGGCCGGTGCGTCTTCGAGCGAGCGGGCCAGGGGCGCGTCAGGGGCGCTCGGTCAGGAACCGGTCGATGGTCGAGGTGAGCTCCTCGGGCTTCTCCACCGGGAGTTCGTGGCCGGCGTCCAGGATGCGCACCTCCGCGTCCGGGTACGCCTTCGCCATCCGCAGCATCTGGGAGACGGGCAGCTGGATGTCGTAGTAGCCGTGGATCATGAGGGTGGGGACCCGGATCTCCCCGACCCGGTCGAGGACGTCGAAGGACCGCATCGCGCCGTAGCAGGTCATGACCACCTCCCGGGGTGTGGCCGCGGAGGTCCGGATGTACTCCTCGATCTCCTCGCGCGGGTAGCCGGGGGCGAAGGCCCGCTGGATGTTGGCGGCGACGAACAGCTTGAACGGCACCCGCGTGGAGACCGCCATCAGCAGGCCCCTCCCCCGGCTGTACGTCATCCGGCTGATCGAGTTCACCAGGACCATGCGCTCGATCCGGTCCGGGTGGCCCAACGCCAGGGTCTGCGCGATCATCCCGCCCATCGAGTGACCGACGGGGACGAACCGGTCGACCTTCAGGTGATCGAGGACGGCGAGGACGTCCCCGGCCAGCTCCCCGATGCTCCGCCGTCCCGACCCGCCGCTCTCGCCGTGGCCGCGCAGATCGACACGTATGACCCGTCGCGCGGCGGAGAAGTGCGCCAGCTGGTGGTCCCAGCGGTGCCGGTTGGCGGTCCAGCCGTGGATGAACACCAGAGGCGCGCCCGCACCGTCGTGGGGGCCCTCGTCGTCGTACGTCAGTGTGGCGCCGTCGACTTCGAGCTGCGGCATGGGTGGCCTCCTGCGGTGCGGTCCGGTTACTGACGGGTACGGTAACCGGCCGCCCGGTCTGCCGTCACCGTCGTTCGCCGAGGAATTCGAGGATGTGTCCGAACACGTCGAGGGCGGCGCCCCGGCCGAGGAACGTGTCCAGGTGGCCGTAGCCGGGAATCTCGGTGTACGCGACGTCCAACTGCGGCTGTCTGCGGGCCAGTACGTCGTGACAGAGCCTCTGGGAGTCGAGCCACAGGCCGTTCTCGCTGCCGGCGAGCAGCAGGACGGGGGTGTCGATACGGGCCGCCGCGTCCAGCGCGTTCTGCGGCAGCGCCCGGTAGCGGTGGTCGCCGTCGTGCCAGCGCACCACGGTGCGGGCCAGCTCGATGCGGCGCAGATGCGGCAGGATCCACAGCGGGGCGGGGCCCAGCAGCTCGGCGAGCCGGTGGTGGGTGGTCTCGGACAGGTGCTCGTGCACGAACAGCGAGGCGCCCGTCCCCCACGCCGAGTTGTGCAGGATCTGGCAGGTCGGATCCGGGCAGCTCGCCCCGCGGGAGGCGAGGGCGAACAGGGGGGTGTACTTCGACCACAGGCCGGCCTTGCGGATGTCGACCGGTATGTGGTCGATGCGGGACCTGAGCAGCTCCCCCGCCAGCGACATGCGCAGCGAGGTGCGGCCCGCGAGCTTCGGCGTCAGGAACACGCCCTGGGACACCACGCCCGCGAGGCCCGGGACCAGCCCGGCCGTCATGCTGAGCGACAACGTGAGGGAGCCGACGCAGTGGGCGACCACGAACAGCGGCCGGTCGCCGATGCGGCGGCGGATGTGGGAGACGGCCGCGGGAATGTCGTACAGGGCGACGTCGTCGTACGTGTACGTCTGGCCGGTCTCGTTGTACGGCAGCCGGCAACTGCCCCGCCAGTCGAGCAGCCAGGGCTCGTAGCCGTTGTCGAGCAGGACGTCGACCAGGTTGCGGGTCTCGGGCAGCAGAAACATGTCGGCGGACGCGGTGTGCCCGTGCAGGAGCAGCACGGCGGGGCGGTCCGTGTCGCCGCCGTCGACGCGGGTCAGGCCGAGGCGTACGCCGTCGCCCGCCCGGAAGGGAATCTCCTCGACCCGCGCCGGGTCGAGGCGGTGGTGGAGGGGGCGCAGGGTCGTGGTGCTCCTGACCTTGCGGAGCCTCGGCCTGGTGCGGGAGTCGGTGCTCCGGAGGATCATCGGTGGTGCTCCGAGGGGGTCGGGGTGCGGCGCAGGTCGAGGAGGTCGGCGGCGGCTCGGGCGAAGGGGCCGAGCAGACCGCGGCCCATCTCCACGCCGAACCAGGCGAGCCAGGTCAGCTTGGCGGCCCGCTTCTCCTGGCTGGTCAGGCGCGGGTCGACCTTGATGCCGTCGACCTGGTCACGCAGATAGGTGTCGGCGGGCACGACGAGCTCGCCCGCCAGGGCCGCCGGTGCGCCCTCGCGGCCGATCTCGACGGTGAGCGCCCGGGTCTGGCGCCACACGTCACGACGGGCACGGGCGTACTTGTGGCCCTCCAGCCACCAGTGGCCGCCTTCGGCGTCACGCAACGCCAGCCGGTAGGTGAGGAGTCGGTGGCGCATACCGTGCCGCTGCGGAATGCCCTCCTCGGGCCGGATCCAGACGTCGCCGCGCTCGACGACCAGCGGTTCGGGATGCACCGCCGCGCAAGTCAGCTCGCCGGTGACATCGACCCGGCGCTCCTTCACCAGCTGGTACATGCTCGCGAGGGAGAGGGTGAGCGCCATCGAGCAAGGAGCGTCGGCGGGGGCTCCGACCGGGCCGACACCGCCCTCGGTCGTCTCGGAGAACCACAGGTAGGGCTGGTCGTCCTTGTGCGGCAGCCGGGCCAATCCGTCCTGGGCGAGCCGCTCGAACGTCCTCAGCTGGGCCTGGGCGTCGTAGCGGGCGGCGGGCCGCAAGCCGAGTGCCTCGACGAGCGCGGCGGTGCGCTCGGCGGTCGCCGCCGGACCCTTCAGGGTCGCCTCGCAGAGTCTGAGCGCGGTGGGGCTCTGCAACACCCTTGCGAGGAAGGCCAGTTCGGGAACCGGTTCGGCTTCCAGCCGGGCCAGGGCATGGGTCCGCCACTCGTCCCAGTCCTGTACGCGTACGTGCATCCCGCCGAGCGCCATGTCCCGTACGACGTCGTCGAGGGTGTTGGATACGCCGGTCAGGTTGTAGTCGTAGCCCCACGCGTCGGGTTCGCAGACGACGCCGACCGCGACCCGGCTCACCCAGTCCACCGGCGCCGCGTTCAGGTGGTTGAAGGCGGGGACCGTGCGGAAGCGGCCGAAGGCCGAGAGGAGGCCGCTGCTGAGGTCCTGCGGGTTGTAGGCGCCGGTCCTGGTGTGGCCGCCGATGCCGCCGGGGCGCAGGGCCGTGACGATCAGGCCGTGGTCGCGGGCCCGTCGCAGGGCGACCTCCGCCGCCCACTTCGTCTGGTCGTAGCCCGCGACGAGGCGGTCGACGTGGGCGAGCGGGTCGTCCTCGCCCATCGCGGTGATGCCGACCTCGTTGAAGACCGCGATGGAGGAGATGTGGTGCAGCGGCTTCGGCCGGCCGGTCGCCGCGAGCTCGGCGAGGGTCAGCGAGCCGATGACGTTGCTCTGCCGCAGCGACTGGTAGCCGCGCAGGAAGTCCACGGCCGCCGCCACGCCGACGACGCTGTCCAGCTCGTGGGTGAGCGTGGTCCACAGTTCGTCGGACAGACCCAGGTGCGGGCGCCGGATGTCGCCGGGGAGCACGGTCACCCGGCGGCGGACCTCCGAAGACCAGGGCAGCTCGTACTTCTTGAGCGCCTCACCGAGCCGCCCGAGGGCCGCCTCCTCGTCGGCGGCGCGGACCAGGCAGTAGACGTGGGCGTCGCTGTGCCGCAGCAGGTCGAGGAGCATATGGCTGCCGAGGAAGCCGGTGGCGCCGGTCAGCAGGATCCGACGGGGCGGCAGCGGCTCGGGATCGCCGGTCCAGGGCAGCCGGTCGGCGAGCGCCAGGTCGGCCAGGATCTGGTCGAGGTCCTCGGGCCGGGCCGTGGAGTACGGGGCGGGGGTGACGGCCACCGCGGGGGCGGTGCGCGGGGCCGGGACGGGGAGGATGCCGGGTGCGGGCGCCGGACGGGTGCCCGCGGCGGACGGCGGAAGCGGACTTCCCCCCGTGACCGGGGCCGAGGTCCCCTCGGACGTGGCGGTACCTGCCATGTCCGGGGCCCAGGTCGTCCCGGGCGTCGGCATCGGTGCGGCCGGGGCCGCGAGGACGGCCGTGGTGTGTGCGGTGGACAGCCATCGGTGGGCGAGGCTGATCGGGCGGGCGTCGGCGAAGACGTCGTCGAGGGCGATCTCCATGCCCAGCTCGTCCTCCAGCGCCGCGACGAGTTCCACGGCGCCCACCGAGGTGCCCCCGGCGTCGAAGAAGTCGGCGTCGGGCGACAGGTGCCCCTCGGGCAGGTGGCGGCCCGCCACGGCGGCGATGGCTGCCGCCAGAGCCTCCACGTCCGGGACCGCCGCCGGACCCTCCGCGTCCGGCACCACGTCCGGAACCGCTGCCGCCGCAGCGGCCACGTCGGTACCGGTCGGCGTGGGCGCCGCGGCCGTCCTCACCTTCGCCAGCAGGGCGTCCACGCTCAGCGCGCCGCCATCACCCCGCTCGATCGCCTCCGCCGTCGCCCGCTGTCCGGCGTACGCCGACGCGTCCTCGTTCACCTCACGCATGAGAGCCCTTCACCCCGTGACCTGTCCCTTCGCTCACTTCCACCACTGCGGCACTGCCCTCGCTTTCACCCGTCGGCGCCACCGGTTCGCCCCTGCCGCCAGGACCGGAAGGCCCGCAGGTGTTCCGGCGTGACCACGGCCTCCAGGCGTTCGTCTTCCTGGTCTCCGCCACCGAGCGCGGCCAGCAGCCGCCGCGCCGGTACGTTGCGCGGGGTGCGCTCCGCCGTCAGTCGGACCTTGACGCAGCCCAGCTCGTCGGCACGGTCGGCCAGCCACCGCAACAGCCGTTCCTCGACTCCCCGGCCCAGCGCCCGGCAGCTCATCGGCCAGGCCAGTACGTCGAGTTGGTCGCCATCCGCACGGACGGCGAGCAGCCCGATCTGGCCGTAGTCGCCGAACCGGTCACGGGCCGCGGCCGTCCACACCTCACCGCGCTCCCGCCACCGCCCGAGATCGCCCCCGTCGGCGGACCGGGCCCGCAGGGTGAACTGGTTGGTCCGGCGGACGAGTTGCTCGGCCCGCTCGACGTCGGCCTCGGACAGGGCCCGGATGTCGACCTCGAGTTCCAACCGGTCGAGGAACTCCTCGAATCCGGCCTGCGCGCGCACGGCGTCCCGGTCCCGCTCCTGTTCGTAGAACCGCGCCCGCAGCGCGTCCTCGGCCGTCGCCGCAGCCGGGACGAGCGGCCACAACCTGCCCAGGAACGCGCCCAGTTCGGCCGACGGCGGGCACGTCAGCGACAGCACCTCCGGCAGCGCGGACCGCACTCCCGCGATCTCGACCGGGTTGTCGTCGAGGAACAGGAAGCTGTCCAAGCCGAGGCCGAGCGTCCCGGCCGCCTCGGCGAGGCGGCCGGACTTCGGGCCCCAGGTCGCGGAGAGCACGCTGAAGTGTTCGGCCTTGAGCAGACTGTCCGGGCGGTCCAGGACGGCCCGAACCGTGTCCTCGTCGTTGTTGCTGACCAGCGCCAGCAGCGCGCCCGCCGCACGCCACTGAAGGAGCCGGCGCGCGAGCAGGGCGCGCGGTCCGGTCAGGTCCACCGCCTCCGGGCCGATCTCCCCGGCCACTCCACCCCACAGCGTCTCGTCGCCGTCCACCGCGATCACCTTGGGCGCGGGGCGCCGTACCGCACGTACGACGTCGGCGAGGCACAGCGCCACCGCCGCCTGGAACCGCGGGGTGAAGGGGAGGTGGGCGATCCGCTCGGTCCGCTCGTCGAAGCGTTCCGTGACGGCGTGGCACCGGGTCCAGTCGTCCGGGCGGAGCACCGCGATGCCGGGCACTTCGGCCAGTTCGTCGGCGATCTCGCGCTCCCACCGTGCGAAGCGGTCCTGCGCGTGAGCGGACGGCGGGAAGCCGACGATCAGCGGCTTGCGAGTCCGTTCGGACAGGGCACGCAGCGCGGCAGGGAACGCGGTGCGCAACTCGGCGAGCAGCGCGTCGTCCACCGGGCCGAAGCGTTCCAGGTCCGCCGCCCGCAGCAGCGTCACGCCCACCGCCGCGGTGGGGTCGGCGAAGACGCCGGAGGGGTCGCGCAGGGCGGCGAGCACCTGGTGGTACGGGGCTTCCGCGACTGTCAGGCCGCCGTCCCGCGCGCCCTCCTCGACCGCTGCCTCGCACAGCAGGGGCAGATGTCCGAGGGCGAAGGTGGCGGCGAGGGCGAGTGACCTGCGCGGGAGGCGGTGGGTGTCGTCGGTCGCCGCCTCGGGCACCTCCGCCGCCGTACCTGTCGTCGTACCTGTCGTCGTACGGACCGCCGGGGTCGCCTCGGCCGCCGTACCCGGCGTCGAACGGACCGCCGCCGTCGGATCGTCCGCCGCCTCGGCGAGCAGCCGCAGGAACTCCTCCCCCAGTTCGACAGAGGTCGCCGCGTCCAGGATGTCGAGGTTGTGGTCGAGGCGGATCCGGCCCGCGTCGGGGGTCATGGTGATCATCAGGTCGAGGTCGGAGTACCCCGTCCCGGCGGGCAGGACCTCCAGGTGGGCGAGACGGCCCGCCGCGGAGCGTACGTAGTTGAAGTACACCTCCACCAGCGGCGCGTTCGCCCGGTGCAGCCCTAGTCGGGCGAGGGTGGACAGCACGTCCGAGAACATGGCGCCCTTCGCGAGGACCCGGTCGAGGCGGCCGTCGGTGCGGCGCAGCACCTGCTCGATCCGTTCGCCCGCCCCGGCCTCGGCCGGGAACGGCACCGGCACTCCGAAGAAGCCCACCGCGTCGTACGCGTCGGCGTGGATGCGGGTGTCGACGGGCACGGCGAGAACGAAACGTTCCTTCTGTCGCATCCTGGCCAGCAGCACGGTGAGGGTGCCGAGGCAGAAGGCGGCGGGCGTGATGGCGAGCCGGCTCGCGGCGGCCGACACCCGTTCCATGAGCCCGTCGGGGATCGTCACGCTCACGCTGCCGGCCCGGTACGAGCGCGTCGCCGGGCGGGGCCGGGCGAGCGTCAGGTCGAGTCGGGCACTGCCCTGGAAGGCCTCACGCCATGCGGTCGCGCCCTCCCCGGGGGCGTCGTCCGTCTGTTGCGCCTCGATCAGGAGGTCGATGTCCCGGTTGGTGACGGCGTCGCCGAGCGAGGTGCCGGACAGTTCGGCGTCGAGTTCCCCCGCCACGAGCAGCAGCGACTGCAGATCGCTCACCGCGTGGTGCGCGCCGAACGCCAGGATCTGGCCCCGGGCACCGGCGTCGAGCAGCTCGAACCGCCACAACGGAGGCTTCGCCAGGTCGAACCGCGGTTCCAGCAGCAGGCGCAGCCGGTCGGCAGCGTCGAGTGCGCCGTCGGCGGGCACGTCCGTCCAGCGCAGCACCGGCCGTGCGACCTCCCGGTCCACCCGTAGCAGCCGCGCGTGTTCGCCACCGCCACCGGCACCGGCACCGGTCACGATCGCGGTGCGCAGCGCGGCGTGCCGTCCGGCGAGGCGGGTGAGGATGTCGGTGAGCGCCTCGCGGGTGGTGGGCGTGGTGAGCCGGAGGGCGAGGCCGACGGCGTGGGCCGCGTCCGGCATGCCCGGCCGGGCGCTGCGCAGCAGTCGTACGACATCACGGGTCGCGGGCCGCAGTTCGCTCTCGGGCACCTCGACGGCGGCCTCGGGGCGGCGCGCCGCGGGCCGCCGTTCCCCGGCCCGCGCGACCGTGTCCCGTTCGGGCAGCACCTCGCCGAGCGCCCGGGCCAGGCCGCGGATGTCGGCGGCGGAGAACACGGTGGCGGCCGGGAGTTCGGCGCCCAGCTCGCGGGCGAAGGCGTTGCGCAGCCGGACGAGCATGAGGGAGTCCAGGCCGAGTTCCTTCAGGGCCGTGGTCGCGGAGACGTCCACCATGCCTTCGGAGACCTGGCCGACCCGGGCCCGTACATAGGCTTCGAGGCGGTCCGCGCGGTCCCGCTCCGTCGTCGCCGCGAACACGCTCGCCACGAGGTCGTCCGCGTCGTCACCGCCGGTCGGGACGGTGATCAGCTCGCCGAGGATCGGCCGGGTGCGGGCCGCGTCCGGGTCGAGCGCGAGGGTCTCCCAGTCCAGGGCGAGGGGGGCGAGCTGGCGGCGGGAGGTGGCCAGCACCCGTTCGAAGAGTTCGCCGCCGTCCTGCGGGGAGAACGCGAGCAGACCGGACCCGCCGGCCCCGGCGGCTCGGGTGCCGGACTCGGCGACCATGCCCACGCCCGCCCAGGCGCCCCAGTCCAGGCTCAGCGCCCGGCGGTCGGCGCGGGAGAGGTGATGCGCCCAGGCGTCGAGGAAGGCGTTCGCCGCCGCGTACGGGCTCTGGCCCGCGGAGCCGAGGAGACCGGCCGCCGAGGCGAACAGGACGAGGCTCTCGGCCTCCGGGATCAGTTCGGTGAGCAGCGTGGCGCCGAGGACCTTGGGGGCGAGCACGCGCAGGACGCGCTCGTCGGTCAGGTTCGCCACCGTCGCGTCGTCGAGGACCCCGGCCGCGTGGACGACTGCGGCGATCGGCCCCGCCTCCCGTCGTACGGCGTCCAGGGCTGCCGTCAGTTCCTCGCGGTCGGCCACGTCGGCGCGGGCGAGCTGCACGGTGGCCCCGTGTTCCTCCAGACCCCTGATCCAGCTCACGGTGTGCGCGTCCGGCTCGCCCCGGCTCATCAGGGCAAGTCGGCGGGCGCCGCGGCGGACCAGCCGTTCGGCGACGACCCGGCCGAGGCCGCCCAGACCGCCGGTGATCAGGTACACGCCGTCGGGGGTGACCTCGCCGTTGCCACCGTCGTCGGGGCGGGTGCGGGCCAGGCGCGGGACCAGTCGGCCCGACTCCCGCAGCGCGACGAGCCGTTCGTCGTCCGCGTGCCGCAGTTGTGTCCACAGGGCGTCGACACCGCCGGTGGGCGGCAGGTCGATCAGGGTGGCCGACAGCTCCGGGTACTCCTGCGCCACCGCGAGGCCGAAGCCCCAGGCGAGGGCCTGCTGAGGGTGCGTCACCCGCTTGCTGCCACCGGCGGCCTGGCTGCCCCGTGCGACGACGAACAGACGGGGGGTCCGGCCCCGCGGCCGGTCCGACAGCGCCCGTACCAGGTGCAGCGTGCTCAGGCAGCACAGCCGCGCCGCCTCCTCGGCCGTACCGGCATCCGTGATCGCCGGGGCGTCGAGCGCGGACAGCAGGACCACCCGCTCGGGCGGTCCGTCGGGGAAGGCCTCGTCCAGGAGGCGGGCCAGGTGGAGCGGATCGGCGGGGTCGAGTACGTAACGACCGGGTCCCTCGACGCCGAACGACTCACCCCTGCGGGCGATCACCCGCGGCACGGTCGAACCGAGCCGCTCGCCCAGTTCGGCCGCGACGCCCGTGTCGTCCGCCAGGATCAGCCAACCGCCCTCGGCGACCGGCTGTTGTGCGGCCGGGCGCGGCTGCCATTGGGTCTCGAAGAGCGCGCCGTCCAGCGGAGACAGCGCGGCCAGTTCGAACTCCGTTATCTCCAGCACCAGTTCCTCGTTCTCGTCCCACAGCCGCAGGTCCACCGTCGCGGTGTCGCCGTCCACGAAACGCAGTCGGCAGGTCGCCCACACGGGCGCCGTGCGCGGTCCGGTGAACCTCAGCTGTCCGACGGCCGCGGGCACGAACGCCCGGCCCCCGGGCGCGCCGCCGGGCAGGGCGGCCGTGTGGAAGGCCGCGTCGAGGACGGCGGGATGCAGCAGATGACCGGCGGCGGGCGTCCGGGCCAGGCGGCCGAGGGCGTCCACATCCGTACGTCGGCCCTCCTCCAGCCCCCGGAAGGCAGGGCCGTAGTCGATGCCCAGGGCCGCGAGCCCGGCGTAGACGGCGGACAGATCGACCTGTTCGTCACACCGTTCACGCACGGTGTCGAGCCGCTCGTCGCCGTCGGCGGCGGTTTCCGCGGTGACCGCGAGACGTCCGCTGACATGCCGCTTCCACGGCGCGCCGTGGCCACTGGCGGGTGTCGAGGCGATGGTGAAGTCCCGGAAGCCGTCCTCGGCGGCCCGCAGGACCAGTTGCAGCCGTACGGGCCGGTCCACGTCCAGCGACAGCGGCTGTAGGAACCTGACGTCCGCCAGCCGTACTTCGCCGCCGCCCCGCAGCGCGGACGCGGCTTCCAGGGCCATGTCGAGGAAGGCGGCGCCGGGCAGCCAGACCTCACCGGTGATCCGATGGTCGGTGAGATAGGCGAAGCGGCTGTCGTCGAGGTCGATGTCGGCCTGGAAGAGGTGCCGGTCGGGTTCGTCGCTGGCCTCCAGGTGCGTGCCGAGCAACGGTGATCCGCCGACCGAGGCGGTGGCCGGGGCGGGCGCGAGCCAGTGGCGTTCACGGTCGAAGGCGTACGTCGGCAGGCCGACCCGGCGGCCCTCCGGGAACAGCACCGGCCAGTCGGGCGTGTGCCCTGCCGTGTACAACTCCCCCAGCCCGCGCAGCAGTACGTCGTGTCCGTCGCTCTGCCGGCGCAGCGAGCCGATGCCGACCGCGTCGATCCCGGCCTCCGCCGCCACCGCCTCGATCGACGAAGTGAGCGAGGGGTGCGGGCTCAGCTCGACGAAGTAGCGGTAGCCGTCGTCGAGCATCCGTCGGACCGTGTCCGCGAACCGGACCGGCTCCCTGAGGTTGGCGTACCAGTAGTGGCCGTCCAGCCGGTCGCCGGGGACGGGTTCGGCCAGCACCGCCGAGTACAGCGGGGTCGGTGTCCGGGCGCCCCTGACTCCGCAGAAGCGGTCGAGCAGCTCCGCACGGATCGGGTCCATCAAGGGGGTGTGCGAGGCGAACGGTGTCGACAGCGGGCGTGCGGTGATGCCCTGCTCGTCGAGGCGGTGGCGCAGCTCGGCCAGCGCGTCGGCCTCGCCGGAGACGGCCGTGGACCGCGCGCTGTTGACCGCCGCGACGAAGAGCCGGCCCGCGAACGGCGCGAGCAGCTCCTCGACCCGCGCGGGCGGCAGTTCCAGGGACAGCATGCCGCCCTTGCCCGCCAGCGGTACGACCGCCTGCCCGCGCCCGGTCACCACGGTCACGGCCTCGTCCAGGGTGAGGGCGCCCACGCTGTACGCGGCGGCGATCTCGCCCAGGCTGTGCCCGACGACAGCGTCCGGGCGGACGCCGAGCGCGCGCCAGGCGGCGGCCAGTGAGGCGTTGACCGCGAACAGCACCGGTTGCAGGAACTCGGTGCGGCCGAGCGGGGCGAACTCCTCGGGCGCACGCAGCGCGTTGAGGACCGACCAGCCGACGCGCCGGCGAACGGCCTCATCGATGCGGACCAGCTCCTCGCGGAACGCCTCCGACCCGGCCATCAACTCCATGCCCATGCCCGGCCATTGACCGCCGTGCCCGGCGAAGACGAAGGCCACCTTGCCCGTCCCGTCGTCGTGGGGCGTGGCAAGGGGCGCCCGCCCGCTCGCCAACGCGTCGAGCCGTAGCAGCAGTTCGTCCCGGTCACCCGCGACGAGGGCCGTGCGCCGTTCGAAGTGGCTGCGGTGCCTGGCCAGGGTGTGGGCGACATCGAGGAGAGCGATGTCCTCGCCGGCCTCCTTGGTCAGGTGGGTCGCCAGTCGCGCCGCCTGCCCCCGCAGGGCGGCCTCACTGCGCCCCGACAGCACGAACAGCCTTTTGCCCGACGGGACTTCGTCCTGCCGGTCCGTCTTCTCGACCGGCGGGGCCTCTTCCACGATCACGTGCGCGTTGGTCCCGCTGATCCCGAAGGCGCTCACTCCGGCCCGTCGTGTCCGCCCGGGCGACGACGGCCAGGCCGCCCTGTCCCGCACCAGCCGCAGCCCGCTGTTCGCCCAGTCGACGTGCCTGCTGGGCGTGTCGGCGTGCAGGGTGCGCGGCAGGGTCCGGTGGCGCAGCGACTGCACCACCTTGACGAGCCCGATCACACCCGAAGCAGCCTGCGCGTGACCGATGTTGGACTTGAGCGAGCCCAGGTACAGGGGGCGGTCCTGCGGGCGGGAGTCGCCGAAGACCTCCGCCAGGGCGTTCGCCTCGATCGGGTCGCCCAGCGTGGTACCCGTGCCGTGCGCCTCCACGTAGTCGATGTCGGCGGGCTCCAGCCCGGACAGCTCCAGTGCCCGCCGGATCACCTGTTCCTGCGCCGGACCGTTCGGCGCGGACAGCCCCTGGCTGCGGCCGTCCTGGTTGACGGCCGTGCCGCGCAGCACGGCCAGCACCTCGTCACCGTCGCGCCGGGCGTCGCTCAGTCGCTTGAGTACGACCATGCCGGCGCCCTCGGCCCAGATGGCGCCGTCGGCGTCGTCGGAGAAGGAGCGGCAGCGGCCGGTCGGGGACAGGCCCCGCAGTCGGCTGAACTCCACGAAGGTTCCCGGGGTCACCATCACCGTGACGCCACCGGCGAGCGCGAGGTCGCACTCCCCGGACCGCAGCGCCTGCGCCGCCAGGTGCAGTGCCACCAGCGACGAGGAGCACGCCGTGTCCACCGTCAGCGCGGGGCCGCTCAGTCCCAGCGTGTAGGCGAGCCGCCCCGAGGCCACGCTCAGCGCCGAGCCCGTACCGACGTACCCGTCCAGCTGGTCGAGGCGGGACCCGGCCAGATAGTCGCTGCCGAACATGCCGACATACACACCGGTGGCGCTGCCCGCGAGTGCGGCGGGCACGATGCCGGCGCGCTCCAGCGCCTCCCACGCCGTCTCCATCAGCAGCCGTTGCTGCGGGTCCATCGCGGCCGCTTCCTTCGGGGTGATCCCGAAGAAGCCCGCGTCGAAGGTCTCCAGGTCGTCGTCGTTCAGGAAGCCGCCCTCACGGGCGTACGACGTGCCGAGGGCGTCCGGGTCGGGGTCGTACAGCGCCGCCACGTCCCAGCGTTCGGCCGGGAAGGGGCCGACCGCGTCGCGCCCCTCCGCGACCAGGCTCCACAGGCCTTCCGGATCGCTCACACCGCCCGGCAGCCGGCAGGCCATGGCGACCAGGGCCACCGGTTCGTCGGAGGTCGGCGTCGTGGCGCGCGTGGGCCGCGTGGCGGGAGTGGTGCGCTCGCCCGCCGCGAGGGCGGTGGACAGCAGGTGCGCGGCGAGCCGGGCCGCGGTGGGGTGGTCGAACAGCAGGGTGGCTGGGAGCTTGGCGCCGATCCGGGCGCCGATGCGGTTGCGGAGTTCGACCGCCGTCACCGAGTCCATGCCGAGTTCGCGCAGCGGCTGGTCGGGGCGGACGGACTCCGTCGAGCGCAGGCCGAGGGCGCGGGAGGTCTCCTCGCGGACCAGGGACAGGACGCGTTCGGCGCGTTCGGCCTCGGGCAGCCGGGCGAGGCGGTCGGCCAGACCGTCGCCGCCGCTTCGGCCGGTGCGGGGCGCGGGCAGCAGCGAGCGCCACACCGCCGCCGTACCGTCACCCGCGGTGGCCGTGGTCTCGCGCAGGCGTGGCAGGTCCAGGACCCAGGCGACCAGGTGCGGGGCGCCCTGCCGCAGGGCGAGTTCGACGAGTTCGCGGCCCTGGTCGGGTGTGAGGGCGCGGTGCCCCACACGGGCCATCCGGTCCAGGTCGGCGTGTGCGGCGGCGAGGCCCTCGCCCGCCCAGGCGCCGAAGGAGAGGGAGACGCCGGGCAGGCCCAGGGCCCGCCGGTGGTGGGCGAGTTGGTCGAGGAAGACGTTGGCCGCCGCGTAGTTGCTCTGGCCCGCGTTGCCGACGACTCCGGCGGCCGAGGAGACCAGCAGGAACAGGTCGAGTCCCGCGTCGGCGGTGAGCCGGTGCAGGTGGGCGGCGCCGTCGACCTTGGGGCGCAGCACCTGTGCGAGGCTTTCGGGCGTCAGCTCGGCGACCACCCCGTCGGCCAGGACTCCGGCGCAGTGCACGACACCGCGCAGCGGCGACTCCTCGCCGATACGCCCGAGCAGGTCGGCCACGGCCGCCGCGTCCGCGATGTCGCAGGCCGCGACCTCGACCTCGGCGCCGAGCGCGGTCAGTTCGGCGGTGACCTCGACGGCGCGCGGATCCTCGGATCCCTGGCGAGACGTCAGAAGCAGGCGCGGGACGCCGTGTTCGGCGAGGAGCCGGGCGATGTGCCGGCCGACGGCACCGAGGCCTCCGGTGATCAGCACCGTGCCGTCGGTGGGTACGAGGGTGGGGCGGCCGGCCAGGTCGAGGACGACCGGGGAGCCGGTCGCGTTCCGCCGCCGTATCGCCTCGCGTACGGCGGTGACGGGCAGGACCTGGGGGTGCCGGGGGCGGTCCGGTCCGGCGGCCGCGGCCGTGAACGGCAGGTCGTCGGGGAGCACTTCGACCGTCCCCGCGTCGGCGATCAGCTCGGAGCCGATCGGGGTGTCGGAGAGGACGGCGACCCGCAGGCCGGGGGCAAGACCTTCGACGTCGGCGCCGACCTCGGTGAGCACGCCGGCGCGCGGCGTCCGGTCGCCGGGGGCGCCGGGCAGGGCGGCAGCGTGCACCCGGATCCTCACCTGCCCGGAAGCCAGGCCCTCCAGGGGCGCCACCGCGCGCAGGGCCGGGTTCGCCGGAAGGCCGGTCAGCTCGTACGGGTCCCCCGCCGGTGTCCGCGGCACGTCCCGGCTGCGGGCGCGGACGAGTCGTGGCGCGAGCGGAGCGCCCGCGCGGAAGGCGAGTTCGGGCTCCTCGGCGTGGGTGGCGGCGGTCAGGAGCGCGTCCGCCGGGGCGGAGTCGTCGAGGTCGAGCAGGGTCAGGCCGAGTTCCGGGTGCTCGGCGCGGGCGCTGCGGGCGAGCCCCCACAGCACGGACTGGGCCAGGCCCGGGACTGCGTCCTCGTCGACGGCCCCGACCGCACCGCGCGTCACCCACAGGGTCCGGGCAGGTGCCTCGTCCTGCGGGAGGGCGATCAGGGCACGCAGTTCGGCCAGGGCCGCGGCCGCCAACTCCTGTGCCACGGCGGCCGGTTCGGCGTCCGTCGCCGGGCGCGGCCAGAACCGTACGAGCACGTCGGCGCCGCCCGTCCCGCTCATGTCGGCGCCGCCCGTCCCGCTCCGGACGTGGGTCCCCGCCGCCGCGAGGCCGCGCAGGGCCCCGGTGACCTCCGGGTCCGAGAGGTCGCCGAGGACGGCCCACTCGGTGCCCGGCGCCTCGGCGGGCTGTTCGGGTACGGCCGTCCAGGCCACCTCGTACAGGTGCCGGGCGTTCTCCGAGGGGCCGTTCAGGTCCGCCGGGTCCGCGGCCCGCAGTCGTACGCCCTCCAGACGACCGGCCGGGAGGCCGTCGGTGTCCCACAGCGTGACGTCCAGGGTGAGGTCCGTGTCGGAGCCGCCCGTGCGTCGTACGGCCGCGGTGAGGTCCCTCGCGCCACCGGGCGGCAGGACGCACCGGCCCACCGCGACCGGGAGCAGCACCCGCCCGTCGGACGCGTCGAGCCCGGCGGCCACGTGCAGCGCGGCGTCCAGCAGGGCGGGGTGGAGGGGGTACGGCTCGGCCGTGTCACGGGCCGTGGGCGGCAGCGAGAGCCGGGCCAGCAGTTCACCGTCGCCGGTCGTGACCGCCGACCGTACGCCCTGGAAGGCCGGGCCGTAGCCGAGGCCCAGCTCGGTGAGCCGCTCGTACGTACCCGGGGTCCAGGCCGGTTCGGCCGCCTCCGGCCACACCGGGGGCCGTTCCCCCCTCGGCGCGGCAGCCGCGGACGCGGACGCGGTGGCGTGCAGGGTCCAGCCCGTGGCCTCCCGTGCGCGCGGGCGGCTGTGCACGGTGATCTCCGGTACGGGACCGGCGGTGACCACCTCGACGGACACCTCGACCGTGCCGGAGTCGGGAAGGGTGAGAGGGCTGAGGAGGAGCAGGTCGGTGAGGTCGGCCGGGTCGTCCGGTCGGGCCACGGCGAGCGCGGCGCGGCACAGTTCCATCAGGGTGGTGCCGGAGACGACGGTCCGGCCGAACACGGTGTGGTCGGGCAGCCAGTCGGCGGTGTCCTGGGACCACTCGCCGCGGAAGGTCCAGCGGGTCTCGTCCGGGGACTGGAGCTGGATGCCGAGCAGGGGGTGCGCGGCACGGTCGAAGAGGCCGGGGGCACCGGTGGTGGACTCGGGCTCGATCCAGTGGCGCCGCGGGTCCCAGGCGTAGGTCGGCAGGTCGGCGGGGGCGGTGTCGGGGACCAGCCGGCGCCAGTCGATCCGCCGTCCGTGGACGTGGAGTTCGGCGGCGGCCCGGTCCAGGCAGGCGGGTCCGTCCTCGTCGCGGCGCAGCGAGCCTACGGCGACCAGGTTCTCGTGGCCGGAGTCCTCGGCGACGGTGTGCACGGCGGTGACGAGGGAGGGGTGGGGGCCGAGCTCGACGAAGCAGCGGTAGCCGTCGGCGGCCATGCGCTCCACGGTGGGCGCGAAGCGGACGGGTTCGCGCAGATTGGTGTACCAGTAGTCGGCTTCCAGCTCCTCGGTGACCGGCTCACCGGTGACGGTGGAGTACCAGGCGACGGAGGTCGGGCAGGTGATGACGCCGTCGAGTTCGTCGAGAACCGTCTCGCGGACCGGCTCGACCCGGGGGCTGTGGGAGGCGTAGTCGACGTCGAGGCGGCGGGCGAAGACCTGCTCGCGGCCGAGGTCGGCGAGCAGGGTTTCCAGCGGCTCGACGTCACCGGCGATCACCGTCGAGCGGCCGCTGTTCACGGCGGCGACGCAGACCCGTCCGTCGAGGTCGGCGAGGCGGTCCTCGACCTCGGTGTGCGGAAGGGCGACGACGGCCATGGTGCCGGTGCCCGACAGCGCGGTCAGGGCCCGGCTTCGCAGGGCGACCACCGCGGCGGCGTCGTTGAGGCTGAGCGCGCCGGCGACGCAGGCCGCGGCGACCTCGCCCTGGCTGTGCCCGATCACGGCGTCGGGCCGTACGCCCCGGGCCCGCCACACCGCGGCCAGGGACACCATCACGGCGAACAGGACCGGCTGCACGACGTCCACGCGGTCCATGGGCGGGGCGCCCGCGGCGCCGCGCAGCACGGCCGCCACCGACCAGCCGGTGAAAGGGCGCAGGGCGGCGTCGCAGCGGTCGAGTTCGTCCGCGAACACCGGTTCGCGGTCGAGCAGATCGTGGGCCATGCCGGCCCACTGGGAGCCCTGGCCGGGGAAGACTAAGGCCAACTTGCCGGTGGGGAGGGCCTGTTGGGGTCCGACGACCGTATCGGTACGGCTGTCGGTACCGACGGCCGTACCGAGGTCGGTGCCGGTGCCGGTTCGGTCCTCGGCGAGTGTGCGCAGGGCGGTCAGCAGGTCGTCGCGGTCGGCCGCCCGGACGACGGCCCGGTGCTCGAAGTGCGTGCGGTGGTGGGCCAGCGTCGCGGCCACGTCGGGCAGCGACAGCCGCGGCTGTTCGTCGAGCGCGTCGAGGAGACGGGCGGCCTGGCCCCGGAGGGCGGGGAGGGTACGCGCGGAGAGCGGGAAGAGGGTCGTGCCGGGGAGCTGCGCCAGGGGTGTCCCGGTGGCCGGCCGCGCCAGGTCCCGCGGCGCCTCCTCCAGCACCACATGCGCGTTCGTACCGCTGATCCCGAACGCGCTCACCCCGGCCCGCCGCACCCGCTCGCCGCCCCGCGGCCACGCCCGGGCTCCGCTGTGCACCCGCAGGCCGCCGCCCGCCCAGTCGACGTGCTCGGTCGGGGTGTCGGCGTGCAGCGAGGCCGGGAGCAGCTCGTGGTCGAGGGCCAGGACCGTCTTGATGACGCCGCCGATGCCCGCCGCGGCCTGGGTGTGACCGATGTGGGACTTGAGGGAGCCGACGCCGAGCGGCCGGTCGGCGGGGCGCCCCGGCCCGAAGACGGCGGCGAGCGCCCTGCCCTCGATGGGGTCGCCGAGCCGGGTGCCCGTGCCGTGCGCCTCGACGTAGTCCAGGTCGTCCGGGCGGAGTCCGGCCGCGTCGAGCGCGGCGCGCACCACCCGTTCCTGCGCCGGGCCGCTCGGGGCGCTCAGTCCCTGGCTGCGGCCGTCCTGGTTGATGGCCGACCCCTTGACGACGGCGAGGACCCGGTCGCCGTCGCGGCGCGCGTCCGCGAGCCGCTTGAGCAGCACCAGACCGCAGCCCTCGGCCCACACCACGCCGTCCGCGTCGGTCGAGAACGGGCTGCACCGCCCGGTCGGCGACAGCCCGCGCAGCCGGCTGAACTCGACGTGTCCGCGCGGGGTGACAAGGAGCGTCGCGCCGCCCGCCAGCGCGAGGTCGCACTCGCCGCTCGCCAGCGCCCGCGCGGCCAGGTGCAGGGCGACGAGGGAGGAGGAGCAGGCGGTGTCGACGGTGACCGCCGGGCCCTGGAGGCCGAGGGTGTAGGCGATGCGTCCGGATGCCACGCTGGACGCGGATCCGGTGCCCACGTGCCCGTCGAGGCGGTCGAGCGCGGCCGAGGCCAGGTAGCCGCTGTCGTACAGCCCGATGTAGACGCCCGTGGAGCTGCCGTTCAGCGTGCCCGGGACGATCCCGGCGCGCTCGATCGTCTCCCAGGCCGTCCCGAGCAGCAGCCGCTGCTGGGGGTCCATGGCCGCGGCCTCGCGCGGTGAGATCCCGAAGAAGGACGCGTCGAAACGGTCGATGCCGGAGAGGAAGCCGCCGCGCAGGGTGTACGCCTTGCCGGGGGCCTCCGGGTCGGGGTCGTAGAGCCCCCGGGTGTCCCAACGGCCCGCGGGCACCTCGGTGATGGCGTCCTCACCCGAGGCGAGCAGCCGCCACAGCGCCTCCGGGTCGTCGGCGCCGCCGGGGTAGCGGCAGCCCATGGAGATGACGGCGATGTCCCCGTCGCCGCGTACGGGCGCGGCCGCCGGCACCGGCGCCGCCGCGCCGACGGCCCCTTCGTCGAGGACCGCTGCGGCGAGCGCCGCGATGGTGGGGTGGTCGAAGACGAGTGACGGCTCCACGGGGCGGCCGATCCGTCCGGAGAGCTCCGCCGCCAGGGTCACCAACTGGCGTGATCCCAGGCCGAATTCGGCGATCGGCCGCTCGGGATCGACGGCCGACGGGGCGAGCCCGGCCGCCTCGGCGACGGCCGACGCCAGCCAGGCCCGCACGTCCTCGGAGGCCGGGACGGACATCTCGGGGAACTGCTTCGGGGACTCGCTCGCAGGCATCGGGGAAGGTGTCCTCGTGAACTCGGGTTCAGACGGATTCCGTACGACGGGTACGGCGGGTACGGCGGCCGGTGGACGGCGACCGGTGGAGGCACCGGCTCGCGACTGAGCAACCCCTGGCGTACGGCCGGTACGACTGGGTGCCCCGTCGGCGCGGGTGTCCGCGCCGACGGGGCCTCGTCTACCTCATCTCGCGGCGGGCGCGCCGACCACCGCGAGGGCGTCGGCGAGATACGCCGCCCGGGAGGCGTGGCGCTGGATCTTCCCGCTGGACGTCTTGGGGATGGTGCCGGGGTGGACCAGCACGACGTCACGCACCGACAGTCCGTGCGCCTCGCCGATCGCGCTGCGGATCACTTCGGTGATCCGCTCGGAGTCGGCCGCCGCGTCCGGGGCCGTCTCGGCGACGATGACGGGCTGTTCGCCCTCGACACCTCCGTCCACGGAGAACGCGGCGGTGCAGCCCGGCCGGAGCGCGCCGTGGGACATCTCGGCGGACAGCTCCAGGTCCTGCGGGTAGTGGTTGCGTCCGTCGATGACCATCAGGTCCTTGAGGCGGCCGGTGACGAACAGTTCGCCCTCGCGCAGGAATCCGAGGTCGCCGGTCCGCAGGAAGCGGTCCGGACGGCCCGTCAGCGTGGCCCGGAAGGTCTCGCGGGTGGCGAGGGCGTTGCGCCAGTAGCCCTTGGCGACGCTCGCGCCGCTCACCCAGATCTCACCGACCTCCCCGTCGGGAAGTTCCTCCCGCCGCTCGGGGTCGGCGATCACCACGGTCGTACCGGGGATCGGCCGCCCGGAGCCGACGGCGGCCGCGTCGGCCGCGCCCGCGCGCGGACTCGGCCCGGGGGCCGCGGCGAGGGTGGGCGGGGTGTCGGCCGAGCCGCCGGTGACGATGAGCGTGGCTTCGGCGAGGCCGTAGCACGGGTACAGGGCCTCGCGTCGGAAGCCGGCCGGGGCGAAGGTCTCGGTGAAGCGCCGCAGGGTGGCGGCCCGTACCGGTTCGGCGCCGTTGAAGGCGACCTTCCACCGGCCGAGGTCGAGTCCGTCGAGGAGTTCGGGGGTGGCGTGCTTGAGGCACAGCTCGTAGGCGAAGTTGGGGCCGCCGCTGGTGTGCGGGCGGTAGCGGCTGAGCGCGGTCAGCCAGCGCGCGGGCCGCTGCAGGAAGTGCAGCGGCGAGAAGAGCGTGGCGGTGGCGCCGAGGTGGACGGTGTTCAGGACCGGGCCTATGAGGCCCATGTCGTGGTACACCGGCAGCCAGCTGACGAACAGTTCGTGGTCGTACTCCGCGAGCGTGTCCGGGGTGTGGCCCATCCGCTCGGTGATGGCCCGCTGGTTGTCCAGCAGGTTCCCGTGCGTCACCATCACGCCGCGCGGGGCGGAGGTGGAGCCGGAGGTGTACTGGAGGAAGGCGACCGAGTCGGCGGTGAGGTCGGGTTCGCGCCAGGTGTCGGCCGCCTCGTCGGGTATGTCCTCGGTGGCGACGCAGGTGAGCGCGTCCAGTTCGGGCAGGTGCTCCCCCTGGGCGGCCAGGGTGGCGAGCACCTCGCGACTGCCCAGGATCACCTTGGCGTCCGCGTCGGCGATGAGGCGCTTCATGCGGGTCAGGGCACGGTGGTTCTGCGACCGCCCCTGCGGGGGAACGCCCGGCACGGCGACGACCCCGGCCGAAAGACAGCCCAGGTAGCCGGAGATGAACTCCAGCCCGGGCGGGTACAGCAGCAGTGCGCGGGATCCGGCCAGACCGCGTTCCTGCAGCCAGGCGGCGACGGCTCGGGACCGACGGGCCAGACGTCCGTACGAGATGTCCTGAATCTCTCCGTCGCAGTCGCCCGTGACGAGGTAGCGGTATGCCGTCCGCTCCGGTTGTTGCGAGGCATGCGTGGTCAGTAAGTCGACCAGGGAACGAGCCATATGAGGAGTCTCACCTGTTCGAATGAGTGAGCGAGAAAACTGGAGTTCGAAGGCCGCGGGGTGCGTACGCGCAGGTGCCGTGGCCGCCCGGCCCCCTTGCCGGAACAGTCCGTCTCGACCAACCCGCCCGAGGAGCGGTGGCGATGCTGACGCCGACCCCTCGTGACCCCCACTCGGCTTACTACTAACGAGTAACACGATAGCAAGTCTTGTCTGCCCGGGTGGTTGTAACCCCGGGTATTCAATAGGTAACTGGCCAATCTGGCCAATCGGCCGCCCCGCACGCCTTCATGACGTGCCGGGATCCGCGGGGTGTTCGAGGTGCGCGGCGAAGGCGGCGAGGTCGGCGACCACGCGATCGGGCTGCTCCCAGTGGACGTCGTGCCCGGCGCCCTCATAGGCGATCAGGCGTGAACCGTGGATGGCGTCCAGGATGGTCTGCTGGTCGCCCCGGGGCAGCAGGCCGTCCTGGTCGCCCCAGATGACGAGGGTGGGCACCAGGATGCCCGCGAGGGTCGCGCGCAGATCGGTGTCGAGCAGTCCGCGCAGGGTCTCCTGCCAGACGTACGCGGGGACCTTGAGATTTTCGTCGATCATCGTCTCGACGAGGCCCCTGGCGACGGGTCGGTCCACCGCGCCGGAGCCGAACTCCTCGGCGAACTCCCGGGGGACGGGGTCGCAGAGCCCCTCGACGGCCTCCCGCATCCCGGTCACCGCCGGCTTGTCCTCGAGCGTGCCCGGTACGCCGATCAGCACCAGCCCCGAGATCCGGTCGGGATGGCTGCCCGCGACCATCCGGGCGGGCACGCCGCCGCTCGAGGACGCGACGAGCACGGCGCGGTCGATGTCGACGGCGTCCAGGAACGCGACGAGGTCGGCGGCGTAGTCCTCGGGCGCGTAGCCCTCAGGAGGGCGGTCGGCGTCGCCGTGGCCGCGCTGGGTGGGCGCGTAACCGCGCAGGGCGGCCGGAAGGCGCCTGAGGAGGGGCTCGAAGGCCCACCAGGACTCGCCGAGCCCGTGCACGAAGACGACCGGTGTGCCACCGGGGTAGCCGGCCTCGGCGTAGGGCAGCGTGAGTCCTTCCCGCACCTGGGCGGACTTCAGGGAGATCACGGTCACTGCACCCTGCCTCCTTCGCTCCGCCGCCCGGCCGGGACCAGGAGCGGAGAGCGAGCGGCGATCACTTCCGACAGTACCGACGAGATACGGGCGCGGGTCCGAGCCGCTCGATCAGGGCCTCGAGGTCGTCCTCGTCCTGTCGGCGGGTGCCCCGGCCCGGCCCCGCTTCGCTCTTCCCGTGACCACGGCGGTCATAGGTGACCACCCGGAACGACGCACGGAGGTCGGCCTCGATCGCGGGCTGCCACGACGTGTGGTCGCTCCACGAACCATGGACGAGGACGAGCGGGTCGCCCTCCCCGACGACCTGGTGGTAAAGGTCCAGGTCGCCTGTACGCAGCAGGGGCATGCGTGACTCCTGTTGGTGGAGGGCAGAGCTGGAGCGGCCCGCCGTGAGCATGCCTTCAGTGTGCGCCTGAAGCACCGGCCGCGACGTCAGGACACGGCGCGGTAGCGGTGTTCGGGGCGGCCGGTCGCGCCGTAGCGGAGTTCCAGCCGGACCATGCCCTCCCGTACGAGGTAGGAGAGGTAGCGCTGGGCCGTGGCGCGGGAGACGCCGGTGAGTTCCGCCGCCTCGGCCGCCGACAGGTTCCGGCGGGCGGTGCGGACCGTCTCGTGGAGCAGGGCGAGAGTCGGGGCGGAGTGGCCCTTGGCGGGGACGGTGGGCAGGGCGGTGGGGCGGACGACGCTGAACAGGGCGTCCACGTCGGCCTGGTCGGTCTCCGCCTCCGGGCCCAGCACGTCCACCCGGTGCTGGAGCTCGCGGTAGGCGGTCAGCCGCTCGGCCAGGGCGGCGGCGCCGAAGGGTTTGACGAGGTATCCGACGGCCCCGAGCTTCATCGCGGTCCGTACGGAGGTGATGTCCCGGTCGGCCGTGATCACGATGGCGTCGGGGCGGGCGCCGCCCGCGTCGCCGGTCAGCTGTCGCAGCACGTCCAGACCGCTGCCGTCGGGAAGGAAGATGTCGAGAAGCAGCAGTTCCGGGTGGAGCGTACGGACGGCGTCCAGCGCCTCGGCCATGTTCGCCACCTGGCCGACGACCTCGAAGCCCTCGACGCGGGCCACATAGGTGCAGTGGAGTCCGTTCACCCGGAAGTCGTCGTCCACCACCAGGGTCCGTATCACCAGCGTTCTCCTCCCTCGGCCGCGGCCAGGGCGCCTGCCGGTACCGGCAGGGCCGTCGTGAACAGTGCGCCCTGCGGCGCGGGCGCGGCGTCCGGCAGGGGCAGTGTCACGGTGAACACCGCACCGGGCCCCTCGCTGACCGTGATGGTGCCGCCGTGCCCCTGGACCAGCCGGTGGACCAGGGCGAGTCCGAGGCCGCGCCGGGCGGTCCCGCGGTCGGGCCGGGTCGACCAGCCGTCCTCGAAGATGGACTCGGTCGCGCCCGGCGGGATGCCCGGTCCGGTGTCGGCCACCCGCACCAGCATCTCCGTGGTGGCCTCGACGACCGTGAGCCGTATCTCCCGGCCACCCGCCGGCGCCGGTCCGCCGACGGCGGCGTCGAGCGCGTTGTCCAGCAGGTTGCCGACGATGGTCAGCAGCCGGTGCAGATGCGGCGGTTGCTCGCCGAGCGCGGAGTCCTCCCCCAGCACGATCCGTACGCCGCGCTCGGCGGCGACCGTCGTCTTGGCCACGATCAGACCCACCATCAGGGCGTTGCCGATGTGCTCGCGCACCGACTCGGTCAGCTCCTGGTCGGCTCCGGCGAGCTCGACGGCGTACTCGTACGCGGACTCGTGCTCCCCCACGTCCAGCAGCCCGGCCAGGGTGTGCATCCGGTTGGTGAACTCGTGCTGCTGGGCCCGCAGCGCGTCCGTCAGCCCGCGCACCGAGTCCAGCTCCCTGAGCAGTCCGACGAGTTCGGTGCGGTCCCGCACGGTGACCACCGCTCCCAGCGCGCGGCCGTGCAGCGTCACCGGCATCCGGTTGACGGCCAGGCAGTGGTCGTCGGTGAGAACCGTGATGTCCGCCCCGGTGAGGCTGCCGTCCAGTGCCCGGCGCAGCCGCCCCTCGGGCAGGAGTTCGTCCAGCCGACTGCCCAGTGCCGTGCCCAGACCGAGCAGATGGCGGGCCTCGTCGTTGATGACCGTGACCCGGCCCTCGGGGTCGAAGGCGACCACGCCCTCCCGGATGCCGTGCAGCATCGCCTCCCGGTCCTGCAGCAGCCCGGCGATCTCCTCGAGCTCCAGCCCGAACGTCGTCCGCTTCAGACGTCTGGCCAGCAGGAACGCGGCCACGGAGCCGAGCGCGGTGGCAATCGTGGCATACAGGCCGAAGGTGGGCAGCTCCCGCCACAGCTCGCCGAGCACGTCGTGTTCCGGGATGCCGGCCGAAACCTCGCCGACCAGCGTGCCCGTGGGCCCCTTGAGGGGAGCCTTGCCGTTGGCGGACCGTCCGGTCGCGCCCTGGTCGGAGCCGACGTGAGTGAGGCCGTCCAGCACCGCGAGCGGCTCGTCCACCGGCTCGCCTATCAGTGCCGGGGTGGGGTGCGAGTGACGGATGCCGTGCAGGTCGATGACGACCACGTACGACGCCTTCGACGCCTTCCGGATCCGTTCGGCGACGGTCTGCACGATGTCGCCGCCACCGCCGTACTCCATGGCCTGCCGGATCTGCGGCTCGGCGGCCGCGGTCTGTGCGATGGCCAGCGCCCGCTGCTCGTAGGAACGGTCGATCTCGGCCCGCTGAGCGAACGCGAACAGTACGAAACCGATGGCTCCGGAGAGGGCCAGGATGGCCAGCTGGTTGGCCAGGATCCGCGCGGAGAGCCTCCCCTTCCTGGCGCGGCCGATCCGGATTCGGATGGGCATCACTGGTGCCTTCGCCCTTGTCTTGATGCCGGGCCCGGCCCCTTCGCCGTAACCCGTGGTGGCGTGATTGTGCCCCACCAGGGACACCCTGCCCACCCCTGGCCCCCTGAGCAGAACGTGCAGAACCCCGGTTAACACAACTAACGCGAGATACGTCTGAAACAGCGACGTAATACGGGGCGGCCTCTAGCGTCTGCCTTCCTCGACCCCGAGGTAAGGGAAGGAGACGGCCTCAGATGGCTTCGCGAAACGATGCCGCGTTGAGCACGGTCGCCGACAAAAGCGGCCAGGACAGCGCGCGAGTCGAGATTTCAGGGCTCACCAAACGATTTCTGACTCCCGCGGGTGAGGTGTTCACGGCGCTGCAGGACGTTTCGTTCACCGTGGAGCCTGGCCAGTTCTGCGCGGTGGTGGGCCCGACGGGCTGCGGCAAGTCGACGACCCTGAGCATGGTCTCCGGGCTCGACCGGCCCAGCGAGGGCTCGGTCAAGGTCGGCGGCCGTGAGGTGGACGGTGTCACCGACGGCGTCAGCTTCATGTTCCAGACCGACGCGCTGCTGCCCTGGAAGACCGTCCTCGGCAATGTGCTGATGGGCCCGGTCTTCCGCGGCGTCCCCAAGCAGAAGGCCCAGGTCTCGGCGCGCGACTGGCTGCGCCGGGTGGGTCTGTCCGGTTTCGAGGACCGCTACCCGCACCAGCTCTCCGGCGGTATGCGCAAGCGCGTGGCGATGGCCGCGGCGCTGATCAACGAACCGAAGATCCTGATCATGGACGAGCCGTTCGGCGCCCTGGACGTGCAGACCAAGGCGATCATGTCGACCGAGCTGCTGGGCCTGTGGGAGCAGATCCGTCCGTCGGTCGTCTTCATCACTCACGACCTCGACGAGGCCGTGGCGCTCGCCGACCGGGTCGTCGTCATGACGTCCAGCCCCGGATCGGTCAAGGCGGTCTTCGACATCGACCTGCCCCGCCCGCGCGGCGCGGTCCAGGAGATCCGCTTCCAGCCCCGCTTCATCGAACTCCAGCACCAGATCTGGGAAACGCTGCGCGAGGAGGTGGAGCGCGCCTACGCACGCACCGCAGGAGGTACGGCATGAGCACGACGTCCGCAGTTTCCGCCGCGCCGGTCAAGGACGGCGCACCGTCCTCGGCCGCGGCCACCGCGAAGCGGGCCGCCCGGCGGCGCACCGCGCTCGTGTGGGCGGGCCGCATCGGCCTCGCGGCCTTCGTCATCGGCGGCTGGCAGGCGTTCACCACCTGGGGGATCGTCGACCCGTTCTTCTTCGGGCAGCCGTCCGGCATCGCCAAGCGGCTGGTCGATCTCTTGCGGCACGGCACCGAGTTCGGGTCCTTCTACTCGAACATCTGGACAACGATCCAGGAGGCGCTCGCCGGCTTCGCCCTCGGGGCCGTCGCCGGCGTGATCTTCGGCGTCGCACTGGGCCAGAGCCGGTTCCTCGCCGATGTGCTCGGCCCCTACATCAAGGTGGTCAACGCGATCCCGCGTATCGTCCTCGGCTCGATCTTCATCGTCGCGTTCGGCATCGGTGTGCTGCCGAAGATCCTGCTCGCCGCGGTGCTGGTGTTCTTCATCGTCTTCTTCAACGCCTTCCAGGGCGTCCGTGAGGTCGACCGCAACATCCTCGCCAACGCCAAGGTGCTGGGCGCCTCGCAGATGCAGATCATCCGGCACGTCACCGTGCCCTCCGCGCTCACCTGGATCATCGCCAGCCTGCACAGCGCCTTCGGCTTCGCCATCGTCGGCGCGCTGGTCGGCGAGGTGCTCGGCGCGCAGAGCGGGCTGGGCCTGGTCATCAAGACCGCGCAGAACCAGTTCGATCCCAACGGCGTGTTCGCGACGATGCTCGTCATCTCGGTCATCGTGCTCGGCGCCGAGTGGCTGATCAGCAAGCTGGAGCGCCGACTGCTGTCGTGGCGCCCGCCTGCGCCGTCCGAGGCGAACTCCCTCTGACGCCCCCGTACTTCCCCCCTTCATCTCAGAACCCTCGGCTTCATCTCAGAACCCTCAGCAAAGGAATGTGGTCAGCCATGTCCAGACGACCCGTCGCCGTCGCCGCGTCTCTGCTCACCGTTCTCACCCTCGGCGCGGTCAGCGCCTGTTCCGGCAACTCGTCCGCCTCGGGCGGCGGTTCGGGCTCCACGCCGACCGTCAAGCTCATGGCCGGCGGCCTCGACAAGCAGATCTACCTGCCCTACCAGCTCGCCCAGCAGCTCGGCTTCTACAAGAAGTACGGCGTCAACGTCGAGCTGAGCACCGAGCAGGACGGCGGTGTCGGCGCGGAGGAAGCCATGGCCTCGGGGCAGGTGGACATGGCCGGCGCCTGGTACAACCACACGATCGAGTTCCAGGCGAAGGGCAAGGCGGTCGAGGACGTCGTCCAGCTCTCCGGCGCCCCGGGCGAGCGTGAGATGTGCACCAAGAAGTCGGGCGTCACCTCGGGTGCCGACCTGAAGGGCAAGACCGTCGGCGTCACCGACCTGGGTTCGGGCACCGACACCCTCACCCAGTTCCTGGCCGCCAAGAAGGGTGTCAAGACCAGCCAGTACCACCGGATCGGGGTCGGCGCGGGATCCACGGCCATCGCCGCACTGCAGAACGGCAAGGTCGACTGCGTCATGACAACGCAGCCGACGGTCGCCGCCATCCAGAAGAAGGGCGTCGGTACCTCCGCGATCGACCTGGCCACCACGAACGGCGCCACGGCGGCGATGGGCGGTGCCTACCCCGCGGCCGGTGTGATCGCCCGCACCGACTGGGTGAACTCGCACAAGGACGCGACGCAGAAGGTCGTCGACGCGCTCGTCGCCACCATGCACTGGATCAACACACACAGCGCGGCCGACATCGCGAACAAGCTGCCGGCGTCGTTCGTGTCGAACCAGTTGGTGACCAAGGCCGACTACATATCCGCCCTGACCGAGGACAAGGGTCAGTTCCTCCCGGACGGCCTCATGCCGGCCGGCGGTCCGAAGACCTCTCTGGCGACGGAGCAGTTGGTCGGCAACGTGAAGGGGTCGGTGGACCTCGGCAAGACGTTCACCAACGACTTCGCCATCCAGGCCAACAAGACCGAGGGCTTCAAGACGACCACGACCCCGGCGGGGCCGAACGGCTGAGCCTTCGCCGCTCACGGGGCCGTCCAGGTGCCTGCCACCTGGACGGCCCCGGGCCGTGGGCACGAGCCCTCGCGCGGATCCCTTCTGCGCCACGGCAAGGAGAGGAACGGCGTCACCGCGGGCAGCGCCACGTCGGTCGCCATCGGCGCCGGCTCCACCGGCCGGGTAACGGCCCACGCCGCCGTCACGTCGCCGGTCGCGCCGGGAGTGTCGAGGTGAACGGGGTGACGGGGCGCTCCCGGCGTTCCCCGTCCACGGTGATGTCGACCGCTTCGTTGTAGAAGGCGAGGAGGCCTTTGACGGCGCCCACCGCGGGCAGTGGCTCCGGGTAGCTCCAGACGAGGTTCGCGGGGGCGTCGCCGCCGGCGTGCCACGACCAGTACTCGGCGGTGCCCTTGTAGGGGCACCCCGTGCTGAGGTCGCTGGGGACGAACAGGTCGAGGCGGACGTCCTCACGCGGGATGTAGTACCGCGTCGGCAGGCCGGTCTCGAAGAGCAGCACCGGACGACGGGTGTCCGCGACGACCGTACCGTCGATCTCGACCCGGACGTGACGGCTGCTCGGGAGGGCGTCCACCCGCTTGTGCGGATCGCGGGGGTGGATGAAGATCTCCTCGTCCTCCTCGTACCAGTGGTCGAGTCCCCGGCCGCTGCGACGGAACCACTCGAAGGCGATGTGACCGGCCAGGTCTTCGGCGGGGAACGTCCAGGCCGCGTTCTCCAGCAGTTCGCCGTCGACTTCGAGGTCGTAGAAGACCCGCGATCCGCCGTGGGTGCCGGTGCGCGGGTTCTTCGCCGGGCGGAGCAGGTCCTCGCGGACCTCCGCACGCGGGAACGCGTACAGCGGAACGGGCACTTCGGGCTCCCATACGAGGACGGGGTGCCGGCTGTCGACGACCGTGACCTCGCCCTTGCGCCCGCGCACCCAGCGCTCGCTGCGCTCCCACAGCAGGCCTTCCGGAGTTGTGAGGTTCATGGACCCTCACTACCCAAGGATCCGGCGCTTCTGCTCCTCGAATTCGGCCTCGGTCAGGACACCTTGGGCCTTGAGTTCCCCGAGTTGCTTCAGCTGATCGATCCTGCTGTTCATGTCGTCGGCCGACGGTGCGGGCGGCGGCGGGGGCGCCGCGGCGGGCACGGGCTGCGGCGCGGCCTCCTGATACTCCTGCTGAGCCCAGCGACCCTGCTGACGGCGTGACACACGGTTCGACACGGCGGTCGCGGTACCGGCCACCACGGCAGTGCGGGCGACCCCGCGAAGGAGACCTGGCACGGCGGTTTCCTTTCTGGAAAAGCGGCCTGCGAAATAAACACGCTCCCCCTGACCGACGGGCAATTCTCGGCGCATCGGACACCTCCATTGGAGCACCGCACGGATTCCCCCGCACATCAGCATCGGCGCCGCCCTCCGGGAATTCCGCCGTTCTGCCGGTCGGTGACTCTCATGGCAAGCTGAAATGTGGACCACCGACCGGTCACAGGTCAGTGGTGAGGTCTACGTGGGAGGAGCTCGATATGACCACGACTGGAATGCACCAGCGAGGCGAGACCGGGAGCGGCGGACCGTGGGCAGCCAGCTGGACCGCCTTCGCCGCGGTCATGATGATCTTCGGCGGAGTGATGGCGATATTCGAGGGAATCTCCGCCATCGCCGAGGACGACGTCTTCGTCGTCACCCGTAACTACGCCTACAACTTCAATCTGACGAGCTGGGGCTGGATCCACCTCTCCCTCGGCGTCCTGGTCGTCCTCGCCGGCGCCGCCCTGTTCACCGGAGCGATGTGGGCACGCGTGGTCGGAATCGCCCTGGCAGGCCTGTCGATGATCGCCAACTTCATGTGGCTGCCGTACTACCCCGTCTGGGCCATCGTGCTGATCGCCGTGGACGCCTTCGTCATCTGGGCGCTGTGCGTCGGAATCAGCCGGCAGCCCCGCACCGAGTAGCCGCGCGCGCCGTCCCGGGCGACCCCGCGGGTCGGCATTGGGCCGTTCAGCCCGGGTCGGCCCCCCAACGGCTGACAGCGGACGTGCCGACGAGCCGTCCCGACCCACCGGTGTTTTCGTTGTGGTGCGGATTCCTCCGAAAAGCGGATTCCTCCGATGATCCGCGTCGGCACCCACAGGGAGACACGAGTGGAAACCAGCGGCAGTGACGGTCGCCAGCCCCTTGCCTTCCCACTCCTCAAGGGCCAGAAGGCGCTGGTGACGGGCGCGAATTCCGGCATCGGCAAGGCCACGGCCATCGGCCTCGGCCGAGTGGGCGCCGATGTGGTGGTGAACTACGTGTCCGGGCGGGACGCCGCGGAAGAGGTCGTACGCGAGATCGAGGGCTTCGGGGTGCGCGCCTACGCGCACGAGGCGGACGTGTCGCAGGAGGACCAGGTCGTCGACATGGTGTCCCGCATGGTCGAGGAGTTCGGGACCATCGACGTCATGGTGGCGAACGCCGGGCTCCAGCGCGACGCCCCCGTCACCGAGATGACCATGGCCCAGTGGCAGAAGGTGCTGGACGTCAATCTGACCGGACAGTTCCTGTGCGCCCGCGAAGCGACCAAGGAGTTCCTGCGGCGGGGCGTCGTCCCCGAGGTCTCCCGTTCGGCCGGGAAGATCATCTGTATGAGTTCGGTCCACCAGATCATCCCCTGGGCGGGCCATGTGAACTACGCGGCGTCCAAGGGCGGGGTGCAGATGCTCATGGCGACCCTCGCACAGGAACTCGCGCCCCGGGGGATCCGGGTGAACGCCGTCGCTCCGGGCGCGATTCGCACGCCCATCAACCGCGACGCCTGGGACACCCCCGAGGCCGAGGCCGACCTCCTCCGGCTCATCCCCTACCGCCGCGTGGGCGACCCGGAGGACATCGCGAACGCGGTGGCCGCGCTCGCGTCCGACCTCTTCGACTACGTCGTGGGCACCACGATCTACGTCGACGGCGGCATGACGCTGTTCCCCGGTTTCGCCACCGGCGGCTGAAGCCCAGAACCCTGAGCGACCCCCTCAGCCATCCCGTACGAACAGCGAGGTCATGTGAACAGCGCGATCGGCCAGCTTCTCACGGACGGCCCACCACAACTCCTCCCGGCCCGAGAGCTGATGGCCTTCACCCTGGCCTCCCACATCCTGCTCGTACCGTTCGGCGTGGCCCTGCCCGCCATCACGCTCCTGATGCACTACCGCGGGCTGCGCAGGGGCGACGCCATCGCCCTGTTGCTCGCACGGCGCTGGTCGGCGGTCATGGCGGTCCAGTTCGCGATCGGCATCGTGACAGGCACCGTGCTGTCCTTGGAGTTCGGTCTGCTGTGGCCGGGCATGATGGGCCGGTGGGGCGATGTCTTCGGCTTCGGCTTCGGGATCGAGGCCTGGGCGTTCTTCCTCGAGGCGATCTTCATCGCCATCTATCTGTACGGCTGGCGCCGGCTCAAGCCGTGGACGCACTTCTGGCTCGGCCTGCCCCTGCCGCTGGCCGCCCTGCTGGGGGCCTTCGGCGTCGTGGCCGCGAACTCCTGGATGAACACCCCGCGCGGCTTCACGCTCGACGCGTCCGGCAGGCCGGTGAACGTCAATGTGCGGCAGGCGGTCTTCACACCGATGTTCGGCCCCGAGTACTGGCACTTCGTGGTCGGCGTGGTCCTGACCGCCGGATATGTCGTCGCCGGGGTGTACGCGGTCGGCCTGCTGCGGGGCCGGCGGGACCGCTACCACCGGCTCGGCTTCACCGTGCCGTTCACCGTCGCCGCGATCCTCACCCCCGTGCAGTTCGTGCTCGGGGACTCCATCGCCCGCTCCGTCTTCCACCAGCAGCCCGTGAAGTTCGCGGCCACCGAGCTCGTGTGGAAGACCGACACCCACGTACCGGAGTACATCTTCGGGCGTCTGCATGCCGACGGGTCGGTCTCCGGCGGGATCAAGATCCCCCAACTGGACTCGGTCCTCGCCGGATTCAGACCGTCCACGAAGGTGACCGGACTGACGTCGGTCCCCGCGAGCGACCGCCCGACGGTGGTTCAGGCCACGATCGTCCACTGGGCGTTCGACATCATGGTGACCATCGGAAGCCTGCTGGTGCTGCTCGCGCTCTGGTACGGCTGGTGCTGGCTGCGGCGTCGTGAACTGCCCCGGTCGCCCTGGTTCCTCCGGTCCGCCGCCCTTGCCGGCGCCGCCTGTCTGCTGACCGTGGAGTGCGGCTGGATCACGACCGAGGTGGGCCGGCAGCCCTGGATCGTCTACCAGAACATGCGGGTCTCGGAGGCGGTCACGGGCACCCGCGCCGCGTCCCTGTGGACGATGTTCGGCATCGTCGTGGTGGTCTACGTCCTCGTCCTCGGCTCCTTCCTGACCGTCCTTGTGAAGATGAGCCACCGCTGGCGGCTGGCCGACGAGGGCGCGCCCTCGGGTGTCGCCGCCGAGGATCTGGAGGGCGGCACTCCTTACGGGCCCCGCCCGTTGTCGACCACCGCGGGCGAGGACGGGGGAGACGGATGATCGAGAACATCGTCGCCTGGGTGCTGCTGGCCGCGGTGGCCGCCTACGCGTGTGCCGGTGGCACGGACTACGGTGCCGGATTCTGGGACCTCGTCGCGGGCGGCGCCGAACGCGGCAAGCGCCCCAGGTGGCTCATCGACCACGCCATGGAACCGGTGTGGGAGACCAACAACGTCTGGCTCGTCTTCGTCCTGGTCGTCATGTGGACCGGGTTCCCGGTGCTGTTCCAGACGGTCTTCTCCGCCATGTGGCTCCCGCTGGCACTCGCGGCTGTGGGACTCGTCCTGCGCGGCGCAGGCTTCGCCCTGCGCAAGCCCACGCGGCGCCTCGCCAAGCGCAGGGTCTACGGCGCCGCCTTCGCCATCTCCTCGCTGCTGACCCCCTTCTTCCTCGGCGCGGCGGTCGGGGGGATCGCCACGGGCCGGGTGGCTCCCGGCACGTCGGCGTCCGCCGACGCCTGGTCCAACGGGACCTCCGTGATCGCCGGGCTGCTCAGCGTCGCCGCGACCGCCTTCCTCGGGGCGGTGTTCCTGACCGCCGACGCCCGCCGCTTCGACACCCCCGACCTCGTCGGCTACTTCCGGCTGCGGGCCTGGTGCACTCTCGTCGTCCTCGCCGTACTGGCGATCGTCGGGCTCGCCGTGACCCACGACGACGCGCCCTACGTCCATGACGGGCTGACCGGCGGAATCGGTCTCGTCCTCGTGCTCATCGCCGTCGTCTGCGCGTTGGCCACCGCCTGGCTGCTGTACCGCGTCGCGACGGGATGGGCGAGGGTCACCGCGGTCGGCAGCGTGGCCCTCGTCGTCGTGGCCTGGGGACTGGCCCAGCGGCCCTATCTCATCCCCACCTCGCTGACCGTGTCCCAGGCGGCCGGCGCGTCGACGACGCTGCGCTGGCTGATGCTGGTCACGGTCGTCGCGGTGGTGCTCGTCGGGCCGCCGCTCGTCCTGCTCTACCGGCTGGACACCCACGGGGCCCTCCAGCCCCTCACCGAGGCGGACCTGCGGCAGACGGCACCAGGCCGGGAACCCGAGAACCCTTGACCGGGGCCGGGGGCGTTGCCGGAGGCGGCGCAAGGGACGGGGAGGGGGACCGGGAAGGGGAAGGGCACCGGGAAGGGGACGGGGAAAGGCCCCCGATCATTGTGGTCCTGGGCGTTTCGGGATCCGGGAAGACCACCTTCGGCCAGGCGGTAGCCGAGGAGCTCGGCCTGGCGTTCGTCGAGGGCGACGACTTCCATCCCGCTGCGAACATCGCGAAGATGACCGCGGGCCACGCCCTGGACGACGCCGACCGCGCGCCCTGGCTGCGTGCCCTCTCCGACCGCATCCGTCGCTCCACCGATGCCCGTGAGGGACTGGTCGTCGCCAGTTCGGCCCTCAAGCGCGCCTATCGCGACGAGTTCCGGGAGGCCGGGGGGCCGGCGCTGCGGTACCTGTACCTCGCCCTGGACCGGGCGACGGCCCGGGACCGTGTGTCCCGGCGCACCGGCCACTTCATGCCCGCCGGGCTGGTCGACTCGCAGTTCGAGACGCTGGAGCCGCTGGAGCGGGACGAGCCGGGTCTGACCCTGGATGCCACGGCCGCCCTTCCGGCGAACCTCGCCCGGGTGCGGGCCGCAGTCGAGCGCTGCGCCCAGCGCCCGGGCCGCTGACGGATCAGACACGAACTCGCGGGGGGCGTGTGCTACTCCGTCGCGTCCAGCGCGGCCAGCACAGCCGGCACCGGGATGCGCCCGGAGGCGACCACCTGCGCACCGCCGCGGCGCAGGGCGGTGGCGAAGGGAGCGGCCCACAGGTTCTCGTAGACCAGGATTCCGGCGGAGTTGCCGGGCTCCAGGGCACTGCCCGCCTCCTGGATGTCGTCCTCGCCCAGCAGCCCGGAGGAGGCGCCCTCGAAGACGGCGAGGTCGAGGGCTCCGTCACCGGTGAGGTCGGCGATTTCCAGGCCGACCACCGATCCGTCCTCGTCCTTTCTGACAAACATCAGATCGAGGATCCGGATGAGGCCGCGGTCCACCAGGTCGACCAGCAGAGGAAAGCCTTCACCGGTCATACGGTTGCCGGGAAACTCGACGACTATGTAATCGATTGGGCCCATTTCGGCGAATTCATCACTCACGACAGAATCGCTCACGGCTTCACCCCTGGGTGGTCATGGAATTCGCCCTGTCCCCGCATGCCCGCGCATCCAGGGGCCCCGAATTCCATTGCAGCATCGGACAGAAGGCGCCGCACCTCGGTGCGGTGTTCACCCTCCGGGCCGGTTCCGGGTCGCGGGATCGGATCCGTACGCCTCTGCTGTAACCATGACGAGCAGCCCGCCTCCACCGGACCCGGACGAGAAGCCCCCAGAACCGTCCGGCGAGCAGCGGCTCTCGGCGCGGGAGCGCAACGAACTGGACGAGCTGCGGCACCGGGTGAGCGCTCTGGAGAGCGGCGGGCCGCCAGGGGGCGCGCCGCACCACTGGCTCCGCTCGACGGGTTCGGTCCTGCTGATTCTCCTCGCCTCACTGCTGTCGCTGCTGGCCGTCGTCGCGGTCTGGGCGAACAGCATCATCCGGGACACGGACCGCTATGTCGCCACCGTGGGGCCGTTGGCGAGCGATCCGGATGTGCAGAAGGCGGTCACCAACCGGGTCACCACCGCGGTCCTGGCGCAGATCGACGTGGACGCGCTCGTCAAGGATCTGGAGCAGGCGGCGTCGGAGAAGGGCGCCCCGCCGCGGGTGGCCCAGCTGCTCGGCGATCTCGGCGGCCCGATCAACAGCGGTCTGAAGAGTCTGGTCGGGGACACCGTGCAGCGGGTGGTCTCCAGCAAGGCCTTCGACACCGTCTGGGTGGACGCGAACCGCCGGGCCCACAGCGCGCTGGACAAGGCCCTCACGGGTAACGCCACCGGTGCGGTGTCCGCCAAGAACGGTCAGGTCACCATCGACGTGGCGCCGATCGTGGCCCAGGTCAAGGACCGGCTGGTCAGCGCCGGTTTCAAACCGGCCGCCCGGATCCCGGCCGTCCACACGGACTTCGTGGTGTTCGCGTCGAAGGACGTCGGCAGGATCAAGACGTATCTGCGGGTGCTGGACATCATCGGCGGCTGGCTCCCCGTCATCGCCGTGCTGATCGCCGCCGTGGGCGTGTATCTGGCCGCCAACCGCCGCCGGGCCCTGATCGGGGCCGCACTCGGGGTGTTCGCCGCCATGCTCGTGCTCGGCATCCTCCTCGCCCTCGCACGGGCGGTGTACCTCGACCATCTGCCCGTCGGGACGTCCGAGGACGCCGCCGCCACGGTGTTCGACTCCCTGGTCAGGTTCCTGCGCGCCGGTGTCCGCGCGGTCGGCGCGCTCGCGCTCGTGACGGCCGCCGGCGCCTTCCTCGTCGGGCCGTCCCGGATCGCCGTCCTCGTCCGTACGGGCTGTCGCAGGGGCATCGGCGCCCTGCGCGACGTCGCCCTGTCGGCGGGGCTCCCGCTGGGTCCGGTCGGCCGGTTCGTGCACCGCTTCAAGCGGTGGATCGGCGCCGCGATCCTGGCGGTCGCCGCGATCGTGCTGTTCACCTGGAGCTACCCGACCACGTGGGTCGTGGTGTGGACCGTGGTGATCGTGCTGGTCGCCTTCGCGATTCGCGAGTTCCTGGACACCGGCGCCCCCTCGACCTCGGCCGCTTCGACGCCGCCTCCTGCGGCGCCGTCCGCCCCTACGCCGTCCGTCTGACCTCGCGCCGGTGCCGGCGTTCGCCCACCCGCCGCCAGATCGCCCGCTGGCACTTGAGCGTGCCGGTCCCGACCACGATCAGTACGACGACGTTGAGCAGGAGCTGGAGCAGCGACCCCCAGGCCTCGTGCCAGCTGGCGAACGCGCACGAGACCCCGATGTCGGCCCCGGCCGGAATGGTGGTCACCGAGATGAAGACGCCGAGGAGTGCGCTGGTCCGGGCCTCGGCCAGCGAGACGATGCCGACGACACCGGCCAGCACCGCCACCACGGCCGAGAAGAAGTTGGGGGTGTTGATCAGATTCGAGACGGGCCTGACACCCAGTTCGAAGGCCCTCGGCTGGAGTCCGAAGCCCCGGACGAGCAGCGAGAAGAGGAAGGTCGCGGCAACGGCCGCCACGAAGCCCACGAGCAGGGCCATCAGGCCCTGCCGGATTCTCGGCCGGGAGCCGTGGTCGATCGCGAGGGCGACGCTGGTGATGGCCCCGTACTCGGGTCCGACCACCATGGCCGCGACGATGAGGATCTGGGAGTTGGTGATGATGCCCACCGCGCCGATGAGCCCGGCGATGACCAGGAAGAGGTAGAAGCTCGGGGGGTATCTGCCCTCGGCCCGGATCCGCGCCTCCACCTGCGCCCACACCGGTGCGCGCGGCACGGCCCCGAGCTGCTCGGCCCCGGTCCTCGCGGCGTGTTCCGAGAACACCGTGTCCACTGGATCGAGGACGATGGAGCCCTGGCGCTCCAGACCGAGGTCCCGCAGGCCGCGCAACACCTCGTTCGCTGCCCCGGTCAGGACGTCGCACTCGATGGCGTCACCGTCGGGGTTTTGTACGCTGCCCGTCTGGAGGACCAGGTTCAAGGCGCACGGCTCGTCGCCCAGCAGGGCCATGGTGCGTCGCGTGAGATCCGGCGGGCACACCGCGCGGACATGAATCATGTCCATCCGGACCTCCGCGTTTCGGTGCGGTGCGCAGGCTCGTGAGGTGGACAGGTCGCCCCTTCATTAACGCGGTGGTGCCTGCCCCCGGCAACTCGGCGTGCCGGAATCCGGCTTCTGTCGGAGGCTGGTGACATGCCGATGCCCGACGAGCTGAGCGAGGCCGAGTTCCGGTCGCTCTACCGCCAACTGCGCGGCACGGCCCCCGGCGGCGGCACGCGCCGGGGCGCCCTGGACACGATCACCGCGGAACAGGTGCTGGCGGCCGTCCGCGAGGTGCGGTCGGGACGTACGGTGTCGCTCGCCGCCCCCGTGGAGACCCGTGTCGAACTCGACGACGCCGATCCGGCCGAGCACCGGCTCACCGCTCCGGCCGGCGGCGAACCGGTCCCGGAGGGCCTGGACTTCGCGCGGGACCGCTTCGCCATGAACGTTCACGGCGATGTGGACAGTCACCTCGACGCACTGTGCCATGTCATCTACGACGGCACGCTGCACTGCGGCATACCGGCGGCGGACGCGCTGTCGCCGGAGGGCGCGAGCGTCCTGTCCGTCGAGCTGGCCCGTGACGGCATCGTCGGACGCGGGGTCCTCCTCGACATACCCCGGGTGCACGGCCTCTCCTGGCTCGAACCCGGATCGAATGTGACCGCCGAGGACCTGACCGCCGCCGAGACCCGGCAGGGGCTGCGGGTCGGCCGCGGCGACATCCTGCTCGTACGGGTCGGACATCGCCGGCGCCGCGAGGAGCTGGGCCCCTGGGACGTGGCCGCCGCCCGTGCCGGACTCCATCCGACCGCGATGGAGTTCGTGGCCGACCGGGAGGTGGCGGTACTCGGCAGTGACGGCAACAACGACACGGCCCCGAGCGCGGTGCGAGGGGTCGCGTTCCCGGTGCATGTGCTCGCCGTCCACGCCATGGGACTGCATCTGCTCGACTATCTGCGGTTCGAGGACCTCGCGCCGATCTGCGCGCGGGAAGGCCGCTGGTCGTTCCTGTGCGTGATCGCCCCGCTCCGGCTGCCCGCGGCCACCGGCTCGCCCGTCAATCCGCTGGCGATCCTGTGACGGCGGTCGCCTCCGGGCCCGTGACGGCGGTCGACCCCGGCGGCCCCGTGATGGCCGGTCAGGCCGAGGCGGTCAGCTGGTAGATGCTCTTGCCCACCAGCCACAGCCCCAACAGCAGGCACACCGTCACGATCGCCTGGTCCTGATGGCTCTCCAGCCACGTGCGCAGCCGCCCGAGCCGTACGCGGGCCGAGTCGGGGGCGAAGGTCGCGTAGATCTCCATGGCCAGCAGGCTGGAGCTGGCCAGCAGGCAGTAGCCCATCAACGCCGCGTACGAGGTGGGGTGGGAGAGGTCCGCCTCCACGACGGTGGCGGCACCGGCGGCCACCAGCCCCCAGGGCTGGAGGAACAGCGCCAGCCCGGCCGCCGTCCACGGGGACATCCGGTCGAGCCGGGACATCATCCCGGGGGACTTGTGCCGCCTGCCCCTCCGGCGGCGGGTGCGCTCCCCGTACCAGACGAGGCCGACGCCGATGGCCAGTTTGGCGGCCAGGGCGGCCGTTGAGGGCGATGACTTGGGCGGCGGCGGTTTCCCGCCGGTCATGAGCAGCACCACGGCGATGATCGCGACGAAACTGGCCAGCCACGTGAGGACGAAGGCCAGCCCGTTCCAGATCCCGCCCCGCGCGGACAGCACCAGCACGAACGCGGTGACCGAGAACGGGTTCACGGCGATCGCGAGACCGATGAGGACCAGGTCAAGGACCATCGCTGCCCCCGCACGGCCGCGCGAGGCTCGGGAAGGCGCCGGATGCGCGCATGGCCCCATCGTCACCGCTCCCGCCCACACCCACAATTCAGCGCTGCCGTCCGGAACTCCTCGGGCGGCCGCTCCCCCGTACGGCGCAACGGCGCTCGCGCCGCAGGCGGGCGGGCGCCCGGGACGGCACCCTGGTGGCGTGCTCACGCCTCGGGGCGTGGAACCCAGTCCCGACCCGGGGAGCGGAATGCGCGCAGGCAGAGGATCCGGCTCGCCCGCCGACGGCAGGACGTGCCGCCTGCGCGGGCGGACGGCGGAGCTGGGGGCGCGGCTGCGGCGGCTGCGCGGCACCGCCGAGGAGCGCTTCCCGGTGATCATCCGCCTCACCTCGCACCTGATCGCGGTGAACCTGCTGGATTCCGCGACCCGACTGGCGGCCCAGGTCTTCCTGACCGCCGTCCCACTGCTCTTCGTGGTCGCCTCCTTCGCCCCGCAGGCGGTGCGCAACGAGTTCCTCTCCTCCTTTCACGACGTCTTCGGTATCAACGGCTCCTCCGAACAGGAGCTGAAGAAGGTCTTCGACGCCGATCCCTCGAACCTGCAGCAGAGCGCCGGGGTGGTCAGTTCGCTGATGGTGCTGCTCTCCGCCACCGCGTGCAGCCGGGCGATGCAGCGCCTGTGCCAACGCGCCTGGCGGCTGCCGAGCGCGAGCCCACGGATCGCCGCCTGGAGATGGCTTGTGTGGATCGCGGCCTGGCTCGTCATCCTCGCCCTGCAGGGACCGCTGCGCACCGGATTCGGCGCGGGGGCGTGGCTGGGTCTGCCGCTCCTGCTGGTCGCCGAGGTGGGCGTCTGGTGGTGGACCCAGCACCTGCTGCTGGCCGCGCGGATCCCCTGGCTGCCCCTGTTGCCCGGTGCGCTCCTGACCGGGGTGGCGATGACCGCGCTGACGGTGGTCGCCAAGCTGTACGTGCCCGGCGCGCTCAACCGCAGCCTGGACCGCTACGGGTCGCTGGGCGCGGTCTTCACGGTGTTGTCGTGGCTGATCGGGCTCTGTGTCGTCATCGCCGCCGGGATCACCGCCGGCGCGGTCATCGCGCGGGAACCCGCCGTGTCCCGGCGCCTCGGTTCACCCGAATAGTCCAACTCGCCGGAATTATTCCCCGGAGATACCTTGAGGGTCGGGGCAGATGCCGACGGCGGGCAGTGGGGACGGTGGCCTGCATGACCGACGCACAGCACTACGACGTCATCGTCGTCGGCACCGGTGCGGGCGGTGGCACGATCGCCCACCGGCTGGCGCCCACGGGGAAGCGCATCCTCCTTCTCGAACGCGGGGACTATCTTCCTCGTGAACGCGACAACTGGGATTCCACCGCCGTCTTCGTCAAAGGGAAATACCGCGCGCCGGAATTCTGGTTCGACAAACACGGAAACCAGTTCCCGCCCGAGGTCAATTACTACGTGGGCGGCAACACCAAGTTCTACGGCGCCGCGCTCTTTCGTCTGCGCCCCGAGGACTTCGGCGAGCTCCGCCACCACGACGGCATCTCCCCCGCCTGGCCACTGAGCTACGAGGAACTCGAGCCGTACTACACCCAGGCCGAGCATCTCTACCTCGTCCACGGCCGCCACGGCGAGGATCGGACCGAGGGTCCCACCAGCGCCCAGTACGCGTATCCGCCGGTCCAGCACGAGCCGCGCATCCAGCAGCTCAGCCACGACCTGGAGAAGCAGGGGCTGCACCCCTTCCACCTCCCGATCGGGGTGAACCTCACCCAGGACGACCGGGGCCGGGCCACCCACACCAGCGCCTGCATCCGCTGCGACCGTGTCGACGGCTTCCCCTGCCTGGTCGGCGCGAAGTCCGACGCACAGGTCATCTGTGTCGACCCCGCCCTGGAACACGACAACGTCGAGATGATCACCCACGCGGACGTACGGCGCCTGGAGACGGACGCGACCGGCCGCAGCGTCACCTCGGTCGTCACGACGGTCGGGGGCGGGGGCGGCGAAGGCTCGACCGTGGAGTTCAGCGCGGACATCGTGGTCGTCGCCTGCGGCGCCGTCAACTCCGCCGTCCTGCTGCTGCGTTCGGCGAACGACCGGCATCCGCTGGGGCTGGCCAACAGCTCGGACGTCGTGGGCCGGCACTACATGCGGCACAACAACCTCGCCCTGATGGCCGTGTCCAAGGAACCTAACGACACCAGGTTCCAGAAGACCCTGGCCCTGCACGACTGGTACCTGGGATCCGACGACTGGGAGTATCCCCTCGGCGGCATCCAACTGCTCGGCAAGTCCGACTCAGAACAGATCCGCGGCGAGGCGCCCCGCTGGGCCGGGGCCGTCTCTCCCGACACGCCCTTCGAGGTACTGGCCCACCACGCGGTGGACTTCTGGCTGTGCGGAGAGGACCTGCCCACCCCCGACAACCGCGTCACGCTGGACCGGGACGGCGGCATCCACCTGGCCCTCGACGAGAAGAACAACATCGCCGGACTGAACCACCTGCGGCACAGACTGCAGGGCATGCTCGGCCACTTGGACATGCACGAACACCATCTCCTGTCGCGGAGCATCTACCTGCACAAGGGCATGCCCATCGGCGCCACGGCGCATCAGGCGGGCACCGTCCGCTTCGGCCACGACCCCGCCGACTCCGCCCTCGACGTCGACTGCAAGGCCCACGACCTCGACAACCTGTACGTCGTCGACACGAGCTTCTTCCCGAGCATCGGAGCGGTCAATCCGTCGCTGACGGCCATCGCCAACGCCCTGCGTGTCGGTGATCGCATCGCGGACCGACTCCGATGACCGCGCACCACCCGGCCGACGGCGTCGTCCGGCACCGCACGCCCCGTGAGCGTGCCGAGGCAGGCAAGGCCGCCCGAGCCGCCGTACCCCGCTCCAGCCACGCCGAGTTCGCTCCCGCTCAGAAGCGGCCCGACCCCGTGGACGTCATCGAGGCGCAGTCCGCGACCCGGGTGCCCGAGCTCGTACCGATCCGCTACGGGAGGATGACCGAGTCACCGTTCCGCTTCTATCGGGGTGCCGCCGCCATCATGGCCGGGGACCTCGCCGACACTCCGCGCAGCGGGATCAGAACGCAGGTGTGCGGCGACGCGCACCTGCTGAACTTCCGGCTGCTCGCCTCGCCCGAGCGCCGCATGATGTTCGACATCAACGACTTCGACGAGACGCTGCCGGGCCCGTGGGAGTGGGACGTCAAGCGGCTGTCCACGAGTTTCGTCATCGCCGGCCGGGCGAACGGGTTCAGCGCCAAGGAGCGGGCCGGTGTCGTACGGTCGACGGTGCGGTCGTACCGCGAGTGGCAGCGGCGCTTCGCCAAGCTGGGCAATCTCCCCGTGTGGTACGCCCGGTTCGACGAGGACTGGGTGCGCAACCACGTCATCCAGGAGGTGAGCGCGCGGGCCCGCGAGCGCTGGTCGCGGTCGGTGGCGAAGGCACGCACTCGCGACAGCCTCCAGGCCTTCGACAAGCTCACCCACGTCGTCGACGGGAGGGTCCGCATCGCCCCGGATCCCCCGCTGGTCACCCCGCTCCAGGACCTGCTTCCGGACGTCGAACGCGACGCGATGGAGGAGCAGATCCGCCGGATGATCGAACGGTACGGTCAGAGCCTCCAGTCGGACCGGCGGTCCCTGCTGGAGCAGTACCGGCTGGTCGACATGGCCCGCAAGGTGGTCGGGGTCGGCAGCGTGGGCACGCGCTGCTGGATCATTCTGCTGCTCGGCCGCGACGGCCAGGATCCGCTGCTCCTGCAGGCCAAGGAGGCCGACGAGTCGGTGCTCGCGCCGTTCACCGGGGCGAGCGCCTGCCGGACGCAGGGGGAGCGCGTGGTCTGCGGTCAGCGGCTCATGCAGGCCACCAGCGACATCTTCCTCGGCTGGGCTCGGGCTGACGGCATCGACGGCGGCCGACGGGACTTCTACGTACGGCAGTTGCGGGACTGGAAGGGCATCGCCGAGCCCGAGTCGATGGTGCCGGACGGGATGCGGGCCTTCGGTGAACTGTGCGGTGCCGCGCTGGCCCGCGCCCACGCGAGGTCGGGGGACCGGATCGCCATCGCCGCCTACCTGGGCGGGGGTGACGTCTTCGACCGGGCGCTGGTGACGTTCGCCGAGCGCTATGCCGATCAGAACGAGCAGGACCACCGGGCACTCGTCGACGCCGTCCGTTCCGGGCGGGTCAAGGCTGAAACCGCCTGACACGTCTGACAAGGAGAGCAGCATGGATCGCTATCCGCCCATCGCCGACCACGGGCTCGTCGGAGACCTGCAGACCACGGCTCTGGTCTCGTCCCAGGGAGTCATCGACTGGTTCGCGGCACCGCGCTTCGACTCGCCGAGCATCTTCGCCGCGCTGCTCGACCACGACGGCGGCGGATATTTCCTCCTCGCGCCCGACCACCCCGAAGGCACCTGGAGGCAGCTCTACTACCCGGACACCGCGGTCGTGGTGACCCGTTTCATGTCACCCGACGGAGTCGGCGAGATCGTCGACCACATGCCGGTGCAGCCGGGCCCGACGGCGACCGACCGGCACAGCCTGGTGCGGGTCATCCGCTCGGTGCGCGGCACCGTACGCTTCACCCTCGAATGCCGGCCGCGGTTCGACTACGCGCGGGCCGCCCACACACTCGATCTGACGCACGACAAGCCGATGCAGGAGACGGCGACGTTCCGGGCCCCCGGGACGACCGCCTACCTCCAGGCCACCCTCCCGCTCGAACGGGACGGTCAGGACGTCCGGGGCGCCATCACCCTCAACGCAGGACAGACGGCGGCCGTGGTGTTCACCGTCTGCGCGCCGGACGGGGAGGCGCCACCGCCCCCCACCACCGAGGGGATCACCGAAGAGCTCTGGGAGAACGTGGACTTCTGGCAGAAGTGGGTGCGCACCTCGCGCTACCGCGGCCGCTGGACGGAGATGGTGCACCGCTCCGCGATCACCCTCAAACTCCTCACCTACGCCCCCACGGGCGCCCCGGTCGCCGCCGCCACCATGGGACTGCCCGAGCAGGTCGGCGGCGAGCGCAACTGGGACTACCGGTACACCTGGGTGCGGGACGGTTCCCTCTCGGTGCGGGCCCTGCTCGACCTCGGCTTCGTGGAGGAGGCGACCCGCTTCACCCGCTGGCTGGGCGACCGTCTGGGCGCCCGCGAGGGCCCCGCCGACGAACCCCTCCAGATCATGTACCGGGTCGACGGCGACCCCCATCTGACGGAGGAGATCCTGGAGCACTTCGAGGGATATCGCGGCTCCTACCCGGTCCGGGCCGGCAACGCCGCCTCCGACCAACTGCAGCTCGACATCTACGGCGAGGCCCTCTACGCCTTGGCCGAGGGCCGCGAGGTCGGCGCGCAGACGGGCTACCACGGCTGGAAGGGGCTCGCCGCCACCCTCGACTGGCTCGCCGACTCCTGGGACCGGCCCGACGAGGGCATCTGGGAGACCCGGGGCGGGCGCAAGGACTTCACCTACAGCCGGGTGATGTGCTGGGCCGCGTTCGACCGCGGGCTGAAGCTGGCACGCGAGTTCAGCAGGCCGGCGGACACCGTGCGCTGGACCCAGGCCCGGGACGCGATCCTCGAACAGGTCATGGAGCGCGGCTGGAACGAGAAGGAGCAGGCCCTCGTCCAGTACTACGGCGGCGACGTCCTGGACGCCTCCCTGCTCCTCGTCCCCCGGGTCGGGTTCCTGGCCCCGCGGAGCCCCGGCTGGCTCAACACCCTCGACGCCATGGACCGCGTCCTCGTCTCCGACAGCCTGGTCTACCGCTACGACCCCGGGGCGTCGCCCGACGGACTGCGCGGCTCCGAGGGGACGTTCAGTCTGTGCACCTTCCTGTACGTCGACGCCCTCGCCCGCGCGGGGCGCCTCTCCCAGGCCCGCTATGCCTTCGAGAAGATGCAGACGTACGCGAACCATGTCGGCCTGTTCGCCGAGGAGATCGGTCCCAGCGGGGAGCAGCTCGGCAACTTCCCGCAGGCCTTCACCCATCTCTCGCTGATCATGGCCGCGACGACGCTGGACGAGGCGCTCGACGCGCTCCGTCGCTGAACGCCGGGATTCCCGGCACCTGCCGGCGGCGAGCAGCACCACGCGGCACCACCCGGAAACCCTCCGGGTGGACGCGCTCACCGATGCCACCGATGCCGCGTGGCCACCCGGACCGTCGGTGGAGAAGCCGGCTCAGCGGGCGCGGGGGGCCGCCGCGCCGGAGTCCGGCCGGCCCGAAGTGCGCAGCGTGCCCACCGTCTTCAGCAGCCGGTCGGCCGGATCCCGCAGCCTGGGATGGGCCAGAACCGTGTTGCGCAGGCCCCTTACCGGCCTGCGCCAGAGCCGGTGCGCCGCGGCCATCGGGTGGGGGCGGGTCGCGAACCCTTCGCCCACGCGCAGCTCCCGGGTCTTGAGCCAGTCCTTCCACTCCTTGTCGCCACGGCCCAGGTCCATGAGCCGCACGCCCTCCCGCCCGGCGGCCTCGGCCATCCGGAGGTGCATGATCAACCCGGGCGAGTAGTAGCGGAGTTCGGGGTCGTACGCGGTGAACCAGGCCGCGAACAACGTGCGCGAGGTAGGTCCGAAGTGTGCGGCCACCGGCCGGTCACCGGCGTACACCACGGACAGCACACCGTTGAAGTGCTCCTCACGGACCCGGAAGAGATGGTCCACCAGGTCCACGATCCAGGGCCGCGCGAACCGGTCCATCCGTCCCGTCCTGCGGTACTGGGCGGACTTCCAGCGCATGAGGGTGCGCAGCACCCGCGGGTCGCGCTCGTCGTAGACGAACCGCAGTTCGCCCAGGTCGCGTCCCAGGCGGCGTTCCTTCTTCAGCGTCGTCTTGGCCAGTCCCGGGTAGGCGCCGCGCAGCCACTCGGCGTAGGTGCCCTCGCCGACCTTCAGGTCTATCGCCGGTGAGGCGAACGTCCCGGTGACATGTCTGCCGAAGGGTCTCTGCTCCTCGACGAGGTGGTCGAACTCGAAGACTGACAGCCCGCAGGCCCGCAGCAGTTCCTGCGTGTCCCAGGTGACCCCGGGGCGGTGCACCAGGGCCTGACAGTCGGAGAGACCGAGACCGATGGCCCGGCCGACGCCCAGGGAGTTTCGCTCGTACGGGAAGAAGCCGACGGGCTCCCCTCTCTCGTGGAGGACGGCCACGTGCGCCCCGCCTCGGTACCTGTCGATCCCCGCCGCGAACTCCGGGGCCAGGAACGGGTTGGCGTAGTCGGGCGACTCGTCCATCACCCGGTGCCAGGCCAGGAGGAGCGAACTGCTCAGCTCCTCCGGTCTGTGGATCGTGATCTCCACCTCAGATCAACCGCCCTTCCGCGGGCTCCGCGAGGGACATACCGTTCGCAGCGCGGACCCCTAAGGCGTGAGGATCGTTGTTCATCGATCGCACGGCCGACCGCCCCCCATTCCCCCATGACGCGTCTCGAACTGTTCCGCGAGGCTCAAACGTCGCGAATCAGTACGCAAGCTGTCAAGGGTGTCTGTCGTAACGGAAGATGGGAATTGGTCTGTCCGGTCCCCACCAGGCCGTCCGGCGCTCGGGTCCGCACAGCGGATCGGAGGCCGATTCACTCGTCGTTCACCCAGCGCATGAGGTGCCGCAGGGGGTGGAGGCCGTGGCGGGAGAGGCCCGGTGGCACACCGCCGGCCCGGGAGCGTATCCCTTGCCCCGCTCCCGCCCGCCACCTACGCTGACTTTGTGCCGCTAATAAACAAAGCCCGTTCGCACAGTGCCGTGCGGGGCCCCGACGACCTCGCCCATCTGCGCAGGGCCATCACCGCGTTCTTCGCCCTCGACGGCTTCGTCTTCGCGGGCTGGGTCGTCCGCATCCCGGCCATCAAGGAGCAGACCGGCGCCTCGGTGAGCGCCCTGGGACTCGCGCTGCTCGGCGTCTCCGCCGGAGCGGTGATCACGATGACGCTCACCGGCCGGCTGTGCCGCCGCTTCGGGAGCCATCCGGTGACCGTTGTCTGCGGCATCCTGCTGGCGCTGAGCGTGGCCCTGCCCCCGCTGACGCACTCGGCGGTCGCGCTGGGGCTGGTCCTGCTGGTGTTCGGAGCGGCGTACGGCGGTATCAACGTCGCCATGAACAGCGCCGCCGTCGACCTGGTGGCCGCGCTGCGGCGGCCGATCATGCCGAGCTTCCACGCGGCGTTCAGCCTGGGCGGCATGATCGGCGCGGGGCTCGGCGCACTGGTGGCGGGTTCCTTATCCCCCACCCGGCACCTGCTCGCGCTCACCGTGATCGGCCTGCTGGTGACCGCCCTCGCCGGACGCACCCTGCTGGGCCACGAGCCTCCGACACCCCCGGGGCGCGGACAGTCGCACGAGGAGCGCGCCCCGCGTCGCCTCGACGCGCGCACCCGCGGGCTGGTGTTCGTCTTCGGCCTGATCGCCCTGTGCACCGCGTACGGCGAGGGTGCCCTGGCCGACTGGGGAGCCCTCCACCTGGAACAGGACCTGCGGGCCCACCCGGGTGTCGCGGCCGCCGGCTACTCCTGCTTCGCGCTCGCCATGACCATCGGCCGGGCCGGCGGTACGACGCTGCTGGAACGGCTGGGCCGCACACGGACGCTGGTGGGGGGCGGCGCCACGGCCGCCACCGGCATGCTGCTCGGCGCGCTCGCCCCCTCCGTGTGGGCGGCCCTGCTCGGCTTCGCGATCACAGGGCTCGGACTCGCCAACATCTTCCCCGTCGCCGTCGAACGCGCGGGTTCCCTCGCCGGCCCCGGCGGTGTCGCCATCGCCTCGACACTTGGTTACGGCGGCATGCTTCTGGGACCGCCCGCGATCGGGTTCATGGCCGACTGGTTCTCGCTTCCCATCGCCCTCACCAGCGTGACGGTACTGGCGGCGCTGGCCGCGCTCATCGGGTTCGGGACGCGCCGGGTGGCCGTCAGCTGACGCCGCGTCGCCCCTGGGCCCTGTCGGACGTCCCCGCGGACCAGGCGGCCGTGCTCCACCTCACAGCGGGCGACGGGGCCGGGCGGGAACAACCCGGGGGGATCGGCCGTTGATCCATACGTGGCTGCGGAGGGGACAGTGTCCCCGGGTCTCACCTACAGCCCATGGGGACGATCGTCCGGCTGAAGCCCCATGGAGCATTCCGCCGCGAGGCGACCGCCCTCCGTCGGCCACGACATGCCGCCCCGGCTGGTCTCCCCCGTCCAGCCGGGGCTTCTCATTGCCCGCCGCCAAAGGACCCGCCGGCCGTGAGCCCACTGCGTCCGGCACACTCACCTCATGGAGATTCCGGAGTTCGTGGAGACCCTGGACCAGGAGGGCCGGTCGCTCGCCGCGGCGGCCGAGCAGGCGGGCCCCGACGCCAAGGTGGCGACCTGCCCGGGGTGGCAGGTGCGGGATCTGGTGCGGCACACGGGCATGGTGCACCGGTGGGCGACGGCGTTCGTCGCCGAGGGGTACACCGCGTACCACCCGGACGGCGGCGTGCCCGAGCTGGACGGCGCCGAACTGCTGGCCTGGTTCAGGGACGGCCACGGCCGCCTCGTCGACACGCTCGCGGCCGCTCCGCCCGACCTGGCCTGCTGGAGCTTTCTGCCCGCACCCTCGCCGCTCGCCTTCTGGGCACGGCGGCAGGCGCACGAGACGACCGTGCACCGGGTCGACGCGCAGTCGGCGCTCGGCGAGACCCCGGGCACGGTGACGCCGGGCTTCGCGGTGGACGGGATCGACGAGTTGCTGCGCGGCTTCCACGGACGTACGAGGAGCAAGGTGCGTTCCCGAACGCCCCGTGTACTGCGGGTGCGCGCCACCGACGTGGACGCGGTGTGGACCGTACGGCTGTCGCCCGAGCCGCCGGTCGGCGAGTGGGGCGCGGGGGCGGGCGGGGACGTCGACTGCGAGATGGCGGGACCCGCGGCACGGCTCTATCTGGCGCTGTGGAACCGGCTGCCGTTCCCGGACGTGACCGGTGACGCCTCGCTCGCCGCGCTGTGGCGGGAGAAATCCGGCATCACCTGAGACTGAGGCACCCGGGCCCGACCGGGGCGGTGCACGTTCGGTGGCGTTCCGCGGGCTGCGTTCCGCGGCTGCGGTCTGCCATCCACGGTCTGCGATCTGCCATCTGCGGGTTGCGGGTTGCGGGCCGCGGTGTCAGTCGCGGGCGACTGTCCCGCCCGCCAGCATCCGCGTCAGCACCGCCCGCTGCACCGGCAGCACCTCGGCATGGAGCGTTCGTCCCTTCGGGGTGAGGCACACGCGCACCCCCCGCCGGTCCTCCGGGCACATGCCGCGCGTCACGAGACCGTCCTTCTCCAGACGGGCGATCAGCCGGGACAGGGCGCTCTGGCTCAGATGGACGCGGTCGGAGATCTCCTGGACGCGGTAGGAACAGTCGCCGTCGGACGCGGCGCCCCCGGCCAGCACGTCCAGCACCTCGAAGTCGCTTGCGCCCAGGCCGTGTCGGTGCAGCTCGCGGTCGAGCTCGCACAGGGTGCGCGCATGCACCGCGAGGATGTCACGCCACTGGTCCACGAGCACCTGCTCGGCCTTCTTCGCCGCCATGGGCGCACCGTAGCAAAGAATCGAGTTTGTTGCATCGGAATTAAATGCACTTGCATTCAATGCATGTGCATGTACTGTCTCCCGCATGACCTCTCCGCTCACCAACCCCACCGCCGGGGGACGCTGGACCCCGCGGCTGTGGGGCACCCTGCTGGTGCTCTGCGCCGCGATGTTCCTGGACGCGCTCGACGTGTCGATGGTCGGCGTCGCCCTGCCGTCCATCGGTTCCGAACTGGACCTCTCCACCTCGACGCTGCAATGGATCGTCAGCGGCTACATCCTGGGATACGGCGGCCTGCTCCTCCTCGGCGGCCGCACCGCCGACCTGCTGGGCCGCCGCCAGGTCTTCCTGGTGGCCCTGGGTGTCTTCGCGCTCGCCTCGCTGCTCGGCGGGCTCGTCGACTCGGGCCCGCTGCTGATCGCCAGCCGCTTCATCAAGGGCCTGAGCGCGGCGTTCACCGCCCCTGCGGGCCTGTCGATCATCACCACGACCTTCGCCGAGGGCCCCCTGCGCAACCGCGCCCTGTCGATCTACACCACCTGCGCGGCCACCGGCTTCTCGATGGGCCTCGTGCTGTCGGGCCTGCTCACCGAGGCCAGTTGGCGCCTCACCATGCTGCTGCCCGCGCCCATCGCGCTGATCGCCCTGCTCGTCGGCCTGAAGCTGCTGCCGCGCAGCGAACGCGAGAAGGACCACAACGGCTACGACATCCCCGGCGCAATCCTCGGCACGGCGTCGATGCTGCTGCTGGTGTTCACCGTCGTCCAGGCCCCCGAGGCCGGCTGGGCCTCGACCCGCACCCTCCTGTCCTTCCTCGCCGTGGCCGTCCTGCTCACCGTCTTCGTCCGTGTCGAGCGGCGCTCGGCGGGGCCGCTGATCCGGCTCGGCGTGCTCCGCTCCGGCGGTCAGATCCGCGCCCAGCTCGGCGCGATGGCGTTCTTCGGCTCGTACGTCGGATTCCAGTTCCTGGTGACGCTGTACATGCAGTCGCTGCTCGGCTGGTCGGCCCTGCACACCGCGCTCGCCTTCCTGCCCGCCGGCGCGCTGGTCGCGCTCTCCTCCACGAAGGTCGGCGCCGTCGTCGACCGGTTCGGGACCCCGCGGCTCATCGCGGTGGGCTTCGTGCTGATGGTCGTCGGCTACGCGCTGTTCCTGCGCGTCAGCCTCGACCCGGCGTACGCGGCCGTGATCCTGCCGACCATGCTGCTGATCGGCGCGGCCTGCGCGCTGATCTTCCCCTCGCTCAACATCCAGGCGACCAACGGTGTCGACGACCACGAGCAGGGCATGGTCTCGGGTCTGCTCAACACCTCCGTCCAGGTGGGCGGCGCCCTCTTCCTGGCCGTGGTGACGGCCGTCGTGACCGCGAACTCCTCGGCGGGCTCCTCGCCGCAGGCCGTCCTCGACAGCTACCGGTCCGGACTGATCGTGGTGACGGGGATCGCCGTGGCGGGGCTGCTGATCACGCTGCCGGGGCTGCGGTCCCGGCGCCCGCGGCAGACCGTCGTGGTCGCAGGGTCCGCAGGGAAGGACTCCGTACGGGAGGACACGGAGGAGAGGGTGGCGGTCGTCGACTGAACCGGTTCGCCGGCGACCTCAACTCACCGCGCCGGACCGGCACTTCGACCCGACACTTCGACCGACGCGCCCGGCAGGCAGCCCCTTGCCCGCCGGGCACGCCGTCGTGACAGACTCGCGCCATGGGGAGACGCACGCAGGAGCAGCGGGACGCGATGACGGTCGAGATCGGGTACGCGCTCCTCAGCGCGACCTTCGCGGCAGCCCTGGCGCTGGGCGCCGTATCCGGCCCCGCGCTGCTCTTCGATCTCCCACTCCCCATCGAGAAGGGCCTGATCACCTCAGGGGTGCTGCTGGCCACCGCGCTTTTCGCGGTACGCGTGGTCACGGTGCTCGTCCGCTTCGGCCGCGCGGCCGGCACTCACCCGAGCCACCCCGGCCGCACCAACCCCGACTCATAGGCCAGCACGACCAGTTGGGCCCGGTCACGGGCGCCGAGCTTCACCATGGTCCGGCTGACATGGGTCTTGGCCGTGAGCGGGCTGACGACCAGACGCCGCGCGATCTCGTCGTTGGACAGTCCGATACCGACCAGGGCCATCACCTCCCGCTCCCGCTCGGTGAGCCGGACGAGCGACTCCGCGGCCGCGGGCTCCTTGGAGCGGGCCGCGAACTCCGCGATCAGACGGCGCGTCACGCCCGGTGACAGCAGCGCGTCGCCGCCGACCACCGCCCGTACGGCGCGCAGGAGTTCGTCCGGCTCGGTGTCCTTGACGAGAAAGCCGGAGGCACCGGAGCGGATCGCCTCGAAGACGTACTCGTCGAGCTCGAAGGTGGTGAGCATGACCACCTTCACGTCCTTCAGGTCCGGGTCGTCGGTGAGACGGCGGGTCGCGGCGAGGCCGTCGAGCAGCGGCATGCGGATGTCCATCAGGACGACGTCGGGGCGCAGTTCGCGCACCTTGCGCACCGCCTCCTCGCCGTCGGCCGCCTCACCGGCCACCTCCAGGTCCGCCTGTGCGTCGAGCAGCGCCTTGAAGCCCGCCCTGACCAGTGACTGGTCGTCGGCGAGCAGGACGCGGATCACCGGTCCCCCTTTCTCATCCACCGGTCCCCCTTCGCCGTCCACCGGCACCACTTCGCCGTCCACCGGCTCTCCTTCAGCGTTCACCGGTCCTCCTTGACCTTCAGCGGGAGCACGGCCAGCACGCGGAAGCCTCCGTCGTCGCGCGGGCCCGCCTCGATCGTGCCACCGAGGGCGACGGCCCGCTCCCGCATGCCGGCCAGCCCGTTGCCGCTGCCGCCCGCGTCGGTGCCGGTCGCGGGCCCGTCGTCGTCGATGCGCAGCCGCAGCGTGCCCAGCGCGGATTCGAGCCGCACGCGCGCGCGGCGCGACCCCGAGTGCCGTACGACGTTGGTGAGCGCCTCCTGGACGATACGGAACGCGGCGAGGTCGGTACCCGGCGGAAGCTTCGGAACGCCGCCGGGTTTCTCGATCTCGACCGTCAGGCCCGCGCTCGCCGCCTGTTCGACAAGCTCGGGAAGCCGGTCGAGCCCCGGCGCCGGCGCGCGCGGCGCCTCCCCCGGCGTACGGAGCGTGTCGAGCACCTGGCGGACCTCGCCGAGTGCCTCCTTGCTGGCCTCCTTGATGGTGGTGAGCGCCGTGCGCGCCTGTTCAGGATCGGAGTCGAGAAGCGCGAGGCCGACGCCCGCCTGGACGTTGATCACGGAGATGCTGTGGGCGAGGACGTCGTGCAGTTCACGGGCGATCCGCAGCCGCTCCTCGTCGGCGCGCCGAGCGGCGGCCCGCGCGCGTTCGGCGCGGTCGCGGGCCCACTGCTCACGGCGTATCCGTGCCAGCTCCGACACCACCACGATCACCACGCCCCAGGTGAGGAAGCCGAGTTCCTGGTTCCAGGAGGCGGCCCGGTCCCCGGCGGGCGGCAGCCGGCGGTAGAGCCAGTGGCCCACCAGCAGATGGCCGGCCCACAGCGTGCCGACGGCCGTCCAGGCCGCCCACCGGTGCCCCGCGACGACCGCGCCGAAGCAGCCGACGGCCACGGTGACGAAGACGGGCCCGTACGGATATCCGGCGCCCAGATAGACCAGCACCGCGGCGGCTGTACCGAAGGCGACGAACACCGGGTACCGCTGCCGCCACAGCAACAGGCCCGAACCGAGGATCAGCAGGGCCCTCGCGAAGAGGTCCAGGGGGGTGCGTTCGCCGTCCTGGGCGTGCGCCGCGAACTGGGAGCCGCCCAGCACGAAGACGGTCAGCAGCAGGGTGGAACGCCACGGCCACCGGTCGCCGCGCCCGCCACGCCCGCCGTGGTCCTCGCCGCTCCATCGGTGCCACCCCGGTGGCCCGTGCCGCCACCACGGCGGTACCCCGCCCCACACCGGGGACCTGGGGGTTCGCTGCTCTTCCATGACGGTCACGCTAGACGGCACGGGCCGCCGGGGGCGTCAGCCGGGCGAGGTGATCACGCGTACTCCCCACGGAGTACCACCCGGCCGCCCCACGGAGTACCACCCGGCCTCTCCACGGAGTACCACCCGATCGTCGTCAGGGACCGCCCGTGCCGTTCCCCTTGCCCGGGGTCCCGGTCGGCTCGGGGTACACCAGGCCCACGCCGTGGGCGAGTTGGCCCACCGCCTGCCGGAAGAACGGCTCACGGTCCTCCACGAGCCGGTTGAACTGGCCGAAGAGCTCAAACCCGATCAGCCCGTAGAGCTGGGCCCAGGCGGCGACGAGCGCCGCGACCGCCTCGGGCGGCAGGTCGGGCGCGAGGTCGGCGGCCATCCGCTTCGCCTCGGCCTTCAGCTCGGGCGACAGCGGGGTGCGGGCCACCCCCTTGCCCCGATACGCGTCACGCACGATGCCGACCAGCAGCAGCCCCACACGGGAGGCGGCCGGGACGGTCGTGTCCGGCGCGGTGTAACCGGGCACGGGCGAACCGTAGATGAGCGCGTACTCGTGCGGCTGCGCCAAGGCCCAGCGGCGCGCCGCCACGCACACCGCGATCCAGCGCTCGCGCGGCCCGGCGCCCGCGACCTGCGCGTGCGCCGCCTCCGCGCTCTCGCCGAGGGAGTCGTAGGCGTCGATGATGAGCGCGGTCAGCAGGTCGTCACGGCTGGGGAAGTAGCGGTAGAGCGCGGAGGAGACCATGCCGAGCTCCCGGGCGACGGCTCTGAGCGAGAGCTTGGCGGCGCCCTCCGCGGCGAGCTGTCTGCGCGCCTCTTCCTTGATGGCCGCGGTGACCTCGATCCTGGCTCGGGCGCGTGCTCCGCGTGCGGTACTCATGCGGGAAAGTGTGCCACGTTTTCAGAGCAGTGCACACAAACGAGAGCGGCGCACATGAACGAGAGCACCGCTCTTGCTTTGGATCACCGATCTCGTGCAGACTGCTCTCAAGCGAGAGCAGTGCTCACAAAAGCGAGCAGCGCTCAACTCAGAGAGCGGCGCTCTCGCAACCGATGGGGGTCATCATGTCCACGCACGTCCAGAAGCCCGGCTGGTTCACCGTCAACGTCTTCAACCGCTGCGTGGCGTTCATGACCCGCCGCGGTCTCAGCATCTGGGGCTCCCGGGTCCTGGCCGTCCGTGGCCGCAAGAGCGGCGAGTGGCGCACCACCCCGGTCAATCTGCTCACCGTGGACGGGCAGCAGTACTTGGTCGCCCCCCGCGGCCACGTCCAGTGGACGCACAACATGCGGGCCGCGGGCGGCGGCCAGCTGCGCCTCGGCAAGAAGGTGGACACGTTCACCGCGACCGAGGTCGGCGACGACGACAAGGTTCCGCTGCTGCGTGCCTACCTCAAGCGCTGGAAGGCGGAGGTCGGTGTCTTCTTCGGTGGCGTCGGCCCCGACTCGTCCCCCGAGGAGCTGCGGCGCATCGCCCCCGACCACCCGGTCTTCCGGATCACGGTCACGAGCTGACCGGCCGGGAGCCGACGGGCAGCCCCGTCAGCCACCGGCCACTCCACGGCCGCGGCTCCGCGAACACCGGCCACTCCACGGTCACGGCCGCGGTCACGGTCACCGCTCCGCGACCAACGGTCACTCCGTGGTCGGAGTGCTTTCGGCGGCCGTCGGCGCGGCGGCGGCCGATCGCCGGTCGAGCGCGGACAGGGCGCGCCCGGCCATCGGGTGGGAGCGCACCATCTCGCCCAGCGTGGTCGAACCGCGGGTGATCCCGGCGAAGGCCTTCCAGGCGGGCCGGAAGCTGGTGATCGCCGCGTGCAGCATGCCCGGCCGGCGCTCGAAGGCCGCGAGCATGCTCTTGCCGACGGCCATCTCGACGCCGAGCCCCGCCTTGATGGCGAAGGCGTAGTTGAGCGCCTGGCGCCTGGTGTCCACCGCGTCGTGCGCCTCGGCGATCCGTACCGCCCACTCCCCCGCGAGCCGCCCGGAGCGCAGTGCGAAGGAGATGCCCTCGCGGGTCCAGGGTTCGAGCAGCCCCGCCGCGTCGCCGCAGACCAGCACGCGCCCACGCGACAGCGGGGAGTCGTCGGCGCGGCAGCGCGTCAGGTGCCCGGAGGAGATGCTCGGATCGAAGCCGGCGAGCCCGAGCCGGGCGATGAAGTCCTCCAAGTACCGCTTGGTGGCGGCGCCTTCGCCGCGCGCGGAGATCACGCCGACGGTGAGTGTGTCGCCCTTGGGGAACACCCAGCCGTAACTGCCCGGCATGGGACCCCAGTCGATCAGGACCCGTCCCTGCCAGTCCTCGGCGACGGTCTCCGGCACCGGGATCTCCGCCTCCAGGCCGAGGTCGACCTGGTCGAGCTTCACCCCGACGTGCGCCCCTATGCGGCTGGCGCTGCCGTCCGCGCCGACGACCGCCCGCGCCAGCACGGTCTCGCCGCCCTGGAGGACGACGGCGACGGTGCGCCGGTCGGGCACGGCGGACCCGTGCTGTTCGACCCGCGAGACCGTGACGCCCGTGCGCAGCTCGGCGCCCGCCTTCTGGGCGTGCTCGACGAGCTGCTGGTCGAACTCGGGCCGGTTGATGAGCCCGAAGAGCATCTGCTTGGAGCGCCGGGTGCGGGTGAACTTGCCGTCGAGCGAGAACGTGACCGCGTGCACCCGGTCCTGGAGCGGTAGCTCGAAGCCGGGTGGCAGGGCGTCGCGCGAGGGGCCGATGATGCCGCCGCCACACGTCTTGTAGCGGGGCAGCTCCGCCTTCTCCAGGAGCAGGACGCTGCGTCCCGCGACCGCTGCCGCATAGGCGGCCGAGGCGCCCGCCGGCCCCGCGCCGACCACGACGACGTCCCACACCCGCTGTTCGTCGTCCGCCGAAGAGTTCTCGCTGCTCACGATGGTCTACTGCTCCCAGTCCAGCCGTCTGCCGCCACGGTCCCGAGCATCCTACGGCGGGCATCGCCGCAGGCCGCTGTGGGAGGATCGGGGGCGTATGCGCCCTGTACACCTGGACGCGCGTACGCATCACCCGATCACTTGTACACAGAAGTACAACGTCGCACCTACAAGGAGCGTGCCCATGTCGTCGAATCCGGTCGCCGAGACCGTCGCCTCGCTCATGCCCAGGGCGCAGGCGGAGCTCACCGAACTGGTGGCCTTCAAGTCGGTGGCGGACTTCGACCAATACCCCAGGAGTGAGAGCGAGGGCGCCGCGAACTGGGTCGCCGACGCGCTGCGCGCCGAGGGTTTTCAGGACGTGGCGCTGCTGGACACCCCGGACGGCACGCAGTCGGTGTACGGCTTCCTGCCCGGGCCCGAGGGCGCCAAGACCGTGCTGCTGTACGCGCACTACGACGTGCAGCCGCCGCTGGACGAGGCGGCCTGGACGACCCCGCCGTTCGAGCTGACGGAGCGCGACGGCCGCTGGTACGGGCGCGGCGCCGCCGACTGCAAGGGCGGGTTCATCATGCACCTGCTCGCGCTGCGCGCGCTGAAGGCGAGCGGTGGCGTTCCGGTGGGCGTCAAGGTGATCGTCGAGGGCTCGGAGGAGCAGGGCACGGGCGGTCTGGAGCGGTACGCCGAACAGCACCCGGAGTTGCTGACCGCCGACACCATCGTCATCGGCGACGTCGGCAACTTCCGGCTGGGCCTGCCGACGGTCACCTCGACCCTGCGCGGAATGACGCTCGTGCGTGTGCAGATCGACACGCTGGAAGGCAATCTGCACTCGGGCCAGTTCGGCGGGGCGGCGCCCGACGCGCTGGGCGCGCTGATCCGCGTACTGGACTCGCTGCGCGCCGAGGACGGTTCGACGACGATCGACGGGCTGACCGGGGACGCGCGCTGGGAGGGGTTGCAGTACGAGGAGGAGGCGTTCCGCAAGGACGCCAAGGTGCTGGACGGGGTCGAGCTGATCGGCTCGGACGCGGTCGCCGACCGCATCTGGGCGCGTCCGGCCGTCACCGTGCTCGGCATCGACTGCCCGCCGGTCGTCGGCGCCACCCCGTCCGTGCAGGCGGGCGCGCGTGCGCTGGTGAGCCTGCGGGTGCCGCCGGGCGTGGACGCGGTCGAGGCGACCAAGCTCCTGCAGGCCCATCTGGAGGCGCACACGCCGTGGGGCGCGCGGGTGAGCACCGAGCAGATCGGCCAGGGCCAGCCGTTCCGTGCCGACACCTCCAGCCCGGCGTACACGGCGATGGCCGAGGCGATGGCGGTCGCCTATCCGGGCGAGGAGATGCAGTCCGCGGGCCAGGGCGGTTCCATCCCGCTGTGCAACACCCTCGCCTCGCTCTACCCGCACGCGGAGATCCTCCTCATCGGCCTGAGCGAGCCGCAGGCGCAGATCCACGCCGTGAACGAGAGCGTCTCCCCCGACGAGTTGGAGCGTCTCTCGGTCACGGAGGCGCTGTTCCTCCAGAAGTACGCGGCGAGCTGACCACCCGGCCGGGAGCACGAGCGCACGAGCCGAGAGGGTCCTCGCCAGAAGGCGCGGGCCCTCTCCGCGCGCCGGGCGGTAGCTTGGCCGGGTGAACAGCCCTGGAGCGACCGGCCCGTTGCGCGCCGTCAGCCGAGCGGTATGCCGGCCTCCAGATAGAGTGCGGCGCCGCGCTCCCGCGCCCGCAGGGCCCAGCGCAGCCGCTCGTAGCGCACCGGTGGCAGCAGGTCCGCCGCCTCCCGCTCGGTGACGAAGCGCCAGGCGCGCAGTTCGGGTCCGGGCAACAGGAGTCGGTGTGCCTCGTCGGAGTCGAGGCGGCCTCCGTCGAACAGCAGGCGCAGACCGCCGTAGCCGGGCGGTGCGGGCGGCTCCCAGTCCACCACCAGCAGACCGGGTACGTCCTCGAGCCGTATGCCGGTCTCCTCGGCGACCTCGCGCATGCCCGCACGCGCGGGAGCCTCCCCCGGTTCGACGACGCCGCCGGGAAACTCCCAGCCCGCCTTGTAGGTGGGGTCGACGAGCAGCACCCGGTCCTCCTCGTCGAAGAGGAGGACTCCGGCGGCGACGGTCTCGGAGGTCGGTTCGGGGGTCTGCACGATGTCGCACACGGACGCGTCACCGCTGCGTACGGCTTCGGCGACGCGCAGTGCGGTGTCGTACGGGGTGAGGGCGCTGGTGTCGACGGGGTGGGCGTCGGCGGTGAGCCAGGAGGCGAGCGCCGCGCGGTAGGGCTCGATGTGGTCGTAGGACCACTGGCGCACGCGTATCTCGCCGTCGGGGAGGTCCTCGGGTATCTCCCGGCCGGCTATGCGCGCCCGCAGGATCGTTTCCGCCGGGGCGAGGAGCACGTGGCGTACTTCGATCCGGCGCGAGGCGAGGCCGCCGAAGATCTCGTCACGGTACTCCTGGCGCAGCAGGGTCATGGGAACCACGAGTACGCCGCCGAGCTCCGCGAGCAGGGCGGCCGCGGTGTCGACCACCAGGCGCCGCCAGATCGACAGGTCCTGGAAGTCGCCGACCTCGGCGAGGCGTTTGGCGGGCAGCAGGTGCGCGAGCTCGCCGCCGATCACCTCGGGGTCGAAGAGCGTGCTGTTCGGGATCAGGTCGATCAGTTCCCGTGCGGTGGTCGTCTTCCCCGCACCGAACGCACCGTTGATCCAGACGATCACGGTTCCCCCTCTTCTGTTGGCCCCCTGAGGCTTGCCCGCTACACCCTGCCACGGAAACCAGCCGCAGATGAGGGAGCCGACGGCGTGGCGCCGGTGCCCCGTCCCGGGGAGCACCGGCGCCACGTGTCCGCCCCCGTGCCTCAGCCGTTCCGGCCGAGCACGGTGTCGTCCACGACCGGGCTGTCGCTGCCGAGCGTGTGGTCGAGGCTGCTGAGCGTGTCCTTGACGGGCAGGTCGCCCAGGGAGTCGCCGTCGACGGCGTGGGACGGGGTGATCGCCGCGACGACGAACCCGGTGGCGAGGGAGGCGATGGCAAGCATGCTGCGCTTCTTCATGCCCGGTTCAACTCCGAACGCGACGAGGAGTCACGGGTGGGTCACGCAACTCCCGCTCCTCCCCCTTCGGACACATCAGCGGCACTGCCGTCATCCCACTCGAAACACCTCAGGGGGGACGACATGACCAACCCGTACACGGCACCACCCGCCGCATCGGCCCGCACCGCCCCGGGCTGGGCCCACGAGCGCTACGTACTGCCCGCGCCGGCCGTGGCCCTCATCGGCGTCGGCATCGGCAACCGCGGCGGGGACACCACCGAGTCCGGCGCGGCGAAGCCCGGTCCGACCACCACCGTCACCGCCACGACGACCGCGACGCGGACGGCCACGGAAACGGCCATGGCGACGCCCGCCGCGACCGTGACCGTGCGGAGCACTAAGACCGTACGCGCGACGGTCACCGCGCAGCCCGCCGCCGCGGGTGGCGTCAGCAGCGACGACAGCGGCGGGGACTGCGTGTACTACGAGAACTGCGCCGCGCCCGTCCACGTGGGAGACCCCGGCTACGGCCGCCACCTCGACCGCGACGGAGACGGCGTCGGCTGCGAGTGACGCGCGGATCAGCCCTTGGTGGACCCCAGTGTCAGGCCCGCGACGAAGGGGCCCAGCGACGAAGCATGATCCTCCCTTGCGGATTCGCCCCAGTCCCACCGACAGGTTCCGGCCGCTGATCAGCCGGTTCACCGGCGGAGCCGGGGCGCGAGGACCGTTCGTACGACCTTGGCCACATTGTTCGCGGCGGATCCGTCCTCTTCTCCGGGTTCCGGTTCCAGCACACGCTGGATCTGCAGCAGCAGCTGGTTGGTCGACCGCCAGAGCGGGACGAACATGCCGGCCGCCGGCCCGACGCCTTGGATCGGGCCGTTGGACAGTTCGGTGACCTTCTTGGCGACCGTGACCGTTGTCGGGTCCCGCAGGATCAGGTGCACCTCATCGTCGACCAGCCGGATTTCCATCTTGCGCGCGGCGGCCTCCTCCGGGTTCGCGTCCGTGGTCGTCTCCGGATCCAGTTCGTCGATCTTGGCGGCGACCGCGTCCGGGTCGACCCCGAGTTCGCGCAGCACCCTGGCCGCCATGCTGTTCTCCGCCCGCAGCATCGCCTCGAGCAGGTGATGGCTGCCGACCGGTGCACCACCGGCCAGCGCGCCGGCCGCGGACACGGTCTCCTCGGTGGCAGGTGTGCCGGCCGGCCACGGGCCGGCCTTGACGTCCTGCGATCCCTCCAATGACGCCAGCACCACGGCACGGATCTTGCTGACCGGATTGATCCGCTCGGCAAGCACCTTCGCGCCGACGCTCTCACCTTCCCCGGCGACCAGGGCCAGCAGGATGTGTTCCGTACCGATGTAGGTGTGGTGCAGCCGCTGCGCCTCTCGCAGGGCAAGGTCCAGCGTCTTCTTCGCGCTCGGCGCGAACGGGATATGACCGCTCAGCTGCTCCGTGCCGGGCTTGGCCACCGCGGCGATATCGACCTGCGCCGCCTCCTTGTCGTACCCGAGCTGGTGCAGAACTTTCGCCGCCATGCTGTCCGGCGCGTCGAGCAACCCCAACAGGATGTGCTCCGTGCCGATGTAGTTGTGCTTGAGCAGCCTCGCCTCCTCCTGAGCCGTGACGACCACCTTGCGGGCTTCCACCGTGAACCGTTCAAATGGCATGGCTCCATGGTCGCAACCGTGTCAATACACTGTTATTGATAGGGTCACTATGCTGAAGGGAGGGTGTGATGGAGACACCGTCGGACTGGGAGGACCGGCTCGCGCGCTGGCGGAACGAGCTGGAGCTGTTCGAGCAGCTGGACGAGACACCCTGGGTCACGCTGGCCAAGGCGGAATCCGAGACCGGCGTTTCCCGCTCGGCCCTGCGGTCCTGGTACCGCAATGACGAGATCCAGTCCCGGCTGGTGGACGGCCCGAACGGACCGCAGCGCCTGGTCCGGCTGGACGCGGTGATCGAGCGCGCCGCCGCGTCACCGCGCATTCAGCGCAGGGCGGAACGGGAAGTCAGCCTGGAAGCCCAGGTCGCCCTGCTACGGCACCGGGTTGACCAGCTTGAGCTGCGCCTGGCCGCGCTGGAGGGGAAGTGACCGGCGCGAGCAGCACCGTGCCATCGGCCCGGAACGGTGACACCGTCGCCGGATCCGCCTGCTCGTCCACGACCAGGGTGTACGGCCGGTCCAGCGGCGCCCAGCAGGGGAACGGGCCGGCACCGAGCTTGGAGTGGTCGGCCAGATATTGGACTGTCCGGCACGCGCTGTGCGGAGCGCTCTGAGCCCGCGCTCCGGATGCGCATCCGGGCGGGCCGGGCGAGCCTGAAACCATGCCCGGAGAGCTGCACGTGATCGTCTACCCACCATCCCCGACCGACGGCAGCCGACAGGTGCGCGTCAACGGAGAACTGCTCACCGCACACTCACTGCGCGACCTGGCCGCCTTCCTCCGCTACGCCGGGCTGGAAGGGATCGACGAAGTCGATGTAGCCAACTCAAAGGTGATCGAGTGGCACGGCGGCGGCCCTGAAGCGTGGTCTCCACCGACGTGACGAGCGGCCCAACTCGAGGCCGACGGGTGCACCGACGTGCAGGTCGTCGAGACCAGGCACGGGGAACTCCCGCGGCCGAACCGATTGCGGGATGGGCCACCCCGACCGACGACACGCGGCGGACTGAGCAGAAGCTGGCCGTCGATCCAACGGGTGGTCAGTGCAGGAGTACGGCAACCGACCCCACCCACAACGCACGAGCGGCCGCCCCGAGTCGGGCGCCGCCGGTGGACCAGGCGTAGTCGCCGAGGGAGGGGTGGTCGTGCACAGCGGCGGCCCATTCCATCCGTCGGGGCGGGCCTTGCGCATGCCGTCACGGCGTCCCGCGCCTCAGTCGAGGTTGGCCGCTGCCGCCTTGTACTCGCCCGCCTGCTTCGGCGTCAGGTAGTGCGACACCCGCACCAGCGTCGTGCCCTGTACGTAGTCGTACTCCGACAGGGCCGGCATCGACTTGGTGACCGTCTGGATGTACTCGGCGCGGGCTTTGGCGTCCGAGGGGCTGGCGAAGGACTCGATGGCGCCGCCGCGGTCGACGTCTCCCTTGTCCGTGCCGCTGACGTCGTCGGCTGAGATCCGGCTGTCGGAGAAGGTGACCTTCGACGTGTACTGGCTGGGGCGGCCGAGGAGGTGGTTGGGGTCGTTCTCGGCGGTGACGGTACCGCTGAGTTTCGCCGCGGTGACGGTTGCGGAGATCTTGTCGAACGCGGTGCCGGCGGTCAGCGGCTTGCTCGCGGTGTCCTGCTTCGTGGTGGAGCTGTGCTTCGCGGCGGCCGGGCTCGCGGGGGTTCCGCTGCTGTCCGCCTTCGTGTTGCTGCAGGCCGCGAGGGTGGCGACAAGGAGAGCGGCGGCCGTGATGGTGAGGGCTTGCTTCATTGCGTGATCATGGCGCCTGTGTGTGCGATATGGAACCTCTGTGTCCGAGTTGTGATGGGGTAGGTTGCCCGCGCGGTCCCCGACACGACGAAGGCCCCAGCCGACGGCCGCGGACGGCAGACCATGGTCGCTTGCTTCACTCCCCCGCAGCCGCAGCTCAAGATGATCTCCCGGGATGAACGGGGCGCCAGTGACTACCTGACGCCCCGTAAATCTGCAGGTCAGGTTCTAGCCCTTGGTGGACCCCAGTGTCAGACCCGCGACGAAGTGCCGTTGCAGGAGCAGGAAGACCAGGATCGTGGGCAGGGCGACGAGGACGGAGCCCGCGGCCAGCAGGTTGTAGTCCGTGAAGAACTGGCCGCGGAGGTTGTTGAGGGATGACGTGATCGGGAGCTTGTCGGGGTCGGAGATGAAGATCAGGGCCCAGAGGAAGTCGTTGTAGACCCAGGTGAACTCGAGCGTGCCGAGGGCCGCGAGGGCCGGGCGGCACAGCGGGAGGGTGATCCGCCAGAACTGGGTCCACACGCCCGCGCCGTCGACGATGGCGGCCTCGAGGATCTCCTGCGGCAGCGTCCGCATGAAATTGGCCAGCACGAAGACGCAGAAGCCCATCTGGAAGCCGATGTTGACGATGATGACGGCCCAGTAGGAGTCGTACATCGTCAGCGAGTCGGACATCCACCACGGTAGCGGGATCCTGTTGAACAGGACGTACAGCGGGGTGACGATGACCTGCTGGGGCAGCAGGTTGCCCGCGGTGAAGAACATCAGCAGGACAAGGCCCCCGCGCAGCTTCAGCCGGGACACGGCGAAGGCGACGAACGAGGCGAGGAAGAGGGTCACCAGGACGGCGGGCACGGCGATGAGCAGGGTGTTGGTGAAGTACTTGCCCATGCCGGATTCGCTGTAGGCGCGGCGGTAGTACTCGAAGGACAGGTGCTTCGGGAAGGAGAAGTAGCCGTTCTGCGCCGTCTCCTCGTACGGGCGCAGCGAGGCGTAGACGGCGAGCAGCAGCGGCGCGAGGAAGGCGAGCGAGACAGCCATCAGGAAGATGTGGACGCCGAAGCGGCCGGGGCGCGGCCGGCGGCGGGGAGCGGGCGTCGGCTCCGGAACGGGATCCGGGCGCGCGGGGGCGCCGGTGCGGATGTCGGCGGTCATCGTTCGCGCGCACCTCGCAGCTCTTGGACCAGGAACGTCACGATGAACCCCAGCGAGACGGTGAGCAGGACGACCGCGATGGCGGAGCCGAATCCGATGCGGCTGGCTTCCCCGATGATGTTGTCGGTGATCAGGACGGAGAGCAGTTCCAGGCCGTTGCGGCCCTTGTTGACCGCGTAGACGATGTCGAACGCGCGCAGCGCCTCGATGACGGTGATGACACCGACGATGACGTTGACCGGGCGCAGGGTCGGGAAGACGACGCGGAAGAAGGTCTGGCGGGCGTTGGCGCCGTCGATCGCGGCGGCTTCCTTCAGCTGCGGGTCGACGGACTTGAGTCCGGCGAGGTAGAGGATCATGACGTAACCCGTGTGCCGCCAGCTCGCCGCGATCATCATCATCCAGATGTTGAGGTGCGCGTCGCCGAGCCAGTCGACCGGGTTCTCGTGGTTGTTGAGGATCGTGTTGACCACGCCCTGGTCGGTGCCGAGGATCAGCTGGGCGATGAAGCCGACGATGGCGAGCGAGAGCACGACCGGCAGGTAGATCACGGACTGGTAGAAGCGGCTGAAGCGCACTCCGCGGTCGATGAGCACCGCGAGGAACAGTCCGAACGGGGTGGCGATCAGGCCGAGGAAGAGCAGCCACAGGACGTTGTGGCGGACGGCGGGCCAGAACGCCGGGTAGTTCTCGAACACGTTCTTGTAGTTGTCGCCGCCGGCCCAGTGGATGTCGCCGACGCCGTCCCAGGAGGTGAAGGAGAGCCCGATGGAGGCGAGGGTCGGGCCCCAGACGATGACGATGTCGAGCAGGACGGGTATGCCGAGGAGCACGCCGAGGACGACGGTGTCGCGGCGGGTGAACCGCCGCAGCCGCCGTCGTCCGGCGCGCCGTGGGTTGTTGAGCGCCACGGAACGTCTTCCCCCAGTGATCAGCCGACGGGCGACGAGAAGATGGTCTTCTTCTGTCGTTCGATGCTGTTGCAGAGACCGTCGACATCCCTCGGGTTGCCGATGAAGTCCTGGATCGCCTTGATCATCACGGTCGAGGCGAAGTCCGGACGGGTGTCACGGTCCATGAACTGCGAGATCTGCTTGGCACCCGAGACGAGCTGGGCCGACTTCTTCTGCAGGGCGCTGTACTTGGTGGTGTCGGCACCGTCGTTGACAGCCACGTTGTTGGGGTCGAGGGCGAGGTAGGTGTTCTCGGCGGTGGGGGTGCCCAGCCATTCCAGGAGGGCTTTGGCGCCGTCGAGGTTCTTCGACTTCTTGGCGACCAGGAAGCCGTCGATGGGTGCTTCCACGGCGTCCTGCGCGTACCGCGGGTCGATCTCGGGGAAGGCGAAGAAGTCGATGTCGTCGCGTTCGTTCTCGGGGAACTGGGTGCCCGGGTGCGGCATTCCGAAGACCGCCATCCCCGTCTTGCGCTGCTGCAGGCTCTGCCCGGCCTCCTCCCAGGTCCGGCCGAGAGCGCCCTTCTGGTAGTAGGGCATGACCTCGCGCCAGGTGTCGAAGACGTTCTTCACCTTGGCGTCGGTCCATGCCTCCGTGCCGGCCATCAGGGACTTGTGGAAGTCGTATCCGTTCAGGCGCATGTTGATGTAGTCGAAGGTGCCCATCGCGGGCCAGCCGTCCTTGTCGCAGAAGGCGACGGGCGTCCCGTCCTTCGACATCCGCTTGGCCAGTGCGATGAAGTCGTCCCATGTCTTGGGCTGTTGGTAGCCCTTGGACCGGAAGAGGCTCTTGCGGTGGAAAACGGCCCACGGATAGTAGTAGTACGGCACGAAGTACTGCTTGCCGGAGTGGGTGGACTGCTCCTTCAGTGCGTCGGAGAAACCGGTGAAGCCGCTCCACACGTCGCTGATCTCGTGCAGGAGCCCCTTCTCCGCGAAGTACTGCATGCGATACCCCGCGAACCACATGAAGACGTCGTCGGGCGTGCCCTGGAGATAGCGGTTGATGTTCTCCTGGAAGTCGTTGTGGTCCTTGGTGTTGGCCTTGACCTTCTTGCCGGACTTCTTCTCGTACGCCGAGAAGGCCGCCGCGTACGCCTTCTTGGGGACCGGGTCCGAGGCGTTCGACCCCACGGTGACTTCGTTCTTGTTTCCGCCGGGTCCGTTGCCGCAGGCGGACAGCAGGGCGGGGAGCGTGAGCGCGCCGGCCCCGACGGCCGCACCACGCAGGAGATTTCGCCGGGACATCCGATGACCTGATGTGCCTTCGGACACGACGATCCTCTTCAACGATGACTGTGCCATGTCCCCCTCCTCGGGGTGCCACTCAACACAACCGAACGCGCGGCTTGGATACCACTCCCATGTCGGAGAGTCGTCAAGGGTTCCGACGAGATATCGAACAACCGTTACCACTTCTCTTCCAACAGAGTTGGACAGGTCCTACCGTAAGCGCGCACCCTTGTCGCGGACATGTAGTCATCCTATCTTTCGCGAGTTCGGAGGAACGTAACGATGCGTCACCTTCCCACCCGCACAACCCGCCGAAGAGTGGTCGGAGCACTCGCGACGGCCCTGTTGTGTACGACCGGCCTGACCGCCCCGGAGGCCCTGGCCGCCCCCTTCCCCACCGCAGCCCCCTCGTCGCCCGCCCTGGCCGACGGCCTCGCGCTCACCCCTCCGATGGGGTTCAACAACTGGAACTCCACGCACTGCCGGGCCGAGTTCAACGAGAGCATGGTCAAGGGGATCGCGGACCTCTTCGTGGCGAAGGGGCTCAAGGACGCCGGGTACCGGTACGTCAATCTGGACGACTGCTGGGCCCGGCCGTCCCGGGACGCCGACGGCAAGCTGGTACCCGACCCGGCGCGCTTCCCGAACGGGATCAAGTCGGTCGCCGACTACATCCACGCCAAGGGACTCAAGCTCGGCATCTACACCAGCGCGGGCACGAAGACGTGCGACAGCGTCGGGTTCCCGGGCGCCCTCGGCCACGAGTACAGCGACGCCCGGCAGTTCGCGGACTGGGGCGTCGACTACCTCAAGTACGACAACTGCAACAACCAGGGCGTGGACGCCAAGCAGCGCTACACGACCATGCGGGACGCGCTCAAGGCGACCGGGCGGCCCATCGTCTACAGCCTCTGCGAATGGGGCGAGAACAGGCCCTGGGAGTGGGCCTCGGACGTCGGACATCTGTGGCGCACGACCGGTGACATCAACGACAGCTGGGGCTCGATGCTGTCGATCCTCAAGCAGAACCTGCCCCTCGCCCCGTACGCCGGTCCCGGTCACTGGAACGACCCGGACATGCTGGAGGTCGGCAACGGCGGCATGACCGACACCGAGTACCGCTCGCACTTCTCGATGTGGTCGGTCATGGCGGCTCCGCTGCTCATCGGTTCGGATCTGCGCAAGGCGTCGCCCGCCACCTTCGACATCCTCGACAACAAGGACGTCATCGCGGTCGACCAGGACCCACTGGGCAAGCAGGGCACCGTGCTCTCCTCCGAGGGCGGACGCTGGGTCGTCGCCAAGGAGATGAAGGACGGCGGCCGGACGGTGGCGCTGTTCAACGAGACCGGCGGTGCCCAGCACATCGCCACGACCGCGGCGGCCGTGGGGCTGCCGGCCGCCCACGGCTACACGCTGCGCGACCTGTGGCAGCACCGGAGCTACAACACCGCCGGTGCCATCTCCGCGACGGTCCCCGCGCACGGCACGGTCCTCGTCCGCGTCGCGGCCGACCGCCACTGGGCCAAGAACCCGCCCGCCGTCGAACTCGGCCTGGACGGCAGCCCGTTGGTGGAGGCGGCCAAGCCGGTCGCCCTGACGTCGGCGGTGACCGACCTCGGCCGTACGCCCGCGCGGCGCGTCTCGGTGGCGCTGAGCGGCCCGACGGGCTGGAAGGTCGCGGCCGCCTCACCGACCACGGCGGGCACGCTACGCACGGGACACTCCCTGCGGACGAGGTGGCGGGTCACCGCGCCCGAGGGCACGGCCGCGGGATCGTACGACCTGACGCTCAAGGCCACGTACCGCTCACCGACCGGCATACGCACCGGGAGCGTGCTCCCGTTGACGATGTCGGTCGTGGTGGCTCCCCCCTCGGGCGACTCCTACCTCGGCGACCTGCCGTGGCTGTCGACGACCAATGGATTCGGCCCGGTCGAGCGCAACACCAGCAACGGGGAGAGCGCCGCGGGCGACGGTCATCCGATCACTCTCGGCGGAGTCGTCTACGCCAAGGGACTCGGCGCGCACGCCCCGAGCGCCGTCGAGTACTACACCGGCACGCGGTGCCGGACCGTCACCGCGGATGTCGGCGTCGACGACGAGAAGGGCGCCAACGGCACCGTCGCGTTCGAGATCTGGGCGGACGGCAAGAAGGTCGCCTCGACCGGGGTCCTCACCAACGCCATGCCGGCCCAGCCGGTCTCGGCCGACGTGACCGGCGCCCAGGTCGTCCGCCTCGTCGTCACCGACGGCGGCGACGGCGTCGACTCGGACCACGCGGACTGGGCGAACGCCCGACTGACCTGCTGATCGCTACGCCGAGCCGGGGGGCTCCTCCGGCTCGGCAGCGGGCGGCGACCCGGCCGGCCGAATCCGTCCCGGCCGTCGGCCCGAGCCCGGCCGGTACCCCTGCCCGGATGCTCCGCTCTCGGCTGAAGTGCTCGGCCCGAGCGGGGCCGAGCCGACCACGCCGGGGGAGCAGGCCTCAGGGCGCTCCCCCGGCGGTCATCGGTCCCGGACCGCAAGCCGGTCCCCGGCTCGCGGTCCGCGCATCCCCGGCGGATCACCCGCGGCTCCGGCCGGCGCACCCGACCCGCGGGCGCGAACCGCGGCTCGCGGGATCAGCCGCCCGACTCGGGCGATCGGCCCGCGACCCGGGGGGGCGATCCGGCCCCGGCCGATCCACCGCGGCTCGGGGCGGCGCTCAGCCCGCGACCCGCTCCGCGGCCGTGCTCGGCTGCCTGCTGAGCGCGGCCGCCGCCGCGCCGACGAGACCGGCGTCCGTGCCCATCAGAGCGGGCGCCACGGTCAGCCGCTGCACGAAGGACAGGGTGGCGTAGTCGGCCAGCGCCCTGCGGAGCGGCTCGAAGAGCACCTCCCCGGCCTTGCCCACCCCCCCGCCGATGACGGCGATGTCGATCTCGACGAGGGTCGCGGTCGCCGCGATGCCCGCCGCCAGCGCCTTCGCCGCGCGTTCGAACGAGGCCACCGCCACCGGGTCGCCCTCGCGCGCGGCGGCGGCCACCGCGGCGGCCGAGGTGTCACCGTCGGGCCCCGGCCGCCAGCCGCCCTCCAGCGCCCGCCGCGCGATGTTCGGACCGCTCGCGATGCGCTCCACGCAGCCGCGCGAACCGCACGGGCAGGGGTCACCGTCGAGATCCACGCTGATGTGCCCGATGTGGCCCGCGTTGCCCGTCGGACCGGGGTGAAGCTGACCGTTCAGGACCAGCCCGCCCCCGACACCCGTCGAGACCACCATGCACAGGGCGTTGTCATGGCCGCGCGCCGCACCCTGCCAGTGCTCGGCGGCCGTGATGGCCACCCCGTCGCCGATCAGCTCGACCGGCAGGCCCCCGGTCGCCGCACGCACCCGCTCGACGAGCGGATAGTCGCGCCAGCCCGCCACGTTCACCGGACTCACCGTGCCCGCGGAGGCGTCCACCGGCCCCGCGCTGCCGATGCCGACGGTCCCCGCCCGGCTCCACAGCGGTGATCCGGTCAACTCACCGAGCACCTCCTCGACGGCCCCCATCACGGTGTCGCCGTCCTCCTGCGCGGGCGTCGCGCGCTGCGCGCGCAGAAGAATGCGGCCGCGGCCGTCCACCAGCGCTCCGGCGATCTTGGTGCCGCCGATGTCGAGCGCGGCCACGAGGTCGGTGTGCATCAGTGTCAGTTCTCCCGGTGAACCTGGTGAAAGGGGCAGACCGGTCTCGCGATGGGGGGCGCAGGCCGGAGAATGCGGTGGACAGTCTCTCCCGCATCTGACAACGTTGTCCAGGCTCTATGCTCGACGCCACATCCTCATACAACCCCATGGACCGACGCACCCCCGTGGACAACAGGACCCGTGGCCGACAGGGACCGCCGCGTGGGCGACGGGAACCATGGACGACAGGACAGGACAGCGCATCGTGGCAGAGACCGCCCGCCGATCCGAGAACCGCTACGGCAACCGTCCGACCATGAAGGACGTGGCGGCACGAGCCGGGGTGGGCCTCAAGACGGTCTCGCGGGTCGTCAACGGTGAGCCCGGAGTCACTCCGGACACCGAGCGCCGCGTCCAGGAGGCCATCGACGCGCTGGGCTTCCGGCGCAACGACAGCGCCCGGGTGCTGCGCAAGGGCCGCACCGCGAGCATCGGGCTCGTCCTGGAGGACCTCGCCGACCCCTTCTACGGCCCCCTCAGCCGCGCGGTCGAGGAGGTGGCCCGCGCCCACGGCGCGCTGCTCATCAACGGCTCCAGCGCCGAGGACCCGGACCGCGAACAGGAACTGGTCCTCGCCCTGTGCGCGCGCCGGGTGGACGGGCTGGTGATCATCCCGGCCGGTGACGACCACCGCTATTTGGAGCCCGAGATCAAGGCGGGCGTCGCCACGGTGTTCGTGGACCGCCCGGCGGGACAGATCGACGCCGACGTGGTGCTGTCCGACAGCTTCGGCGGGGCCCGCGACGGTGTCGCCCACCTGATCGCCCACGGCCACCGCCGGATCGGCTTCATCGGCGACATGCCGCGTATCCACACCGCCGCCGAGCGGCTGCGCGGCTACCGCGCGGCCATGGAGGAGGCGGGCATACCCGTCGAGGACGACTGGATGTCCCTGGGCGTCACCGACCCGCAGCGGGTGCGGAAGGCGGCCGAGGACATGCTGTCCGGCCCCTCCCCCGTCACCGCGGTCTTCGCCGGCAACAACCGCGTCACCGTCACGGTCGTCCGTGTCATCGCCGAGCGCGGCCGGCCCGTCGCCCTCGTCGGCTTCGACGACATCGAGCTCGCCGACCTCCTCGAGCCCGGCGTCACCGTCGTCGCCCAGGACGCCGCCGCCCTCGGCCGCACCGCCGCCGAGCGCCTCTTCCGCCAGCTCGACGGCACCCTCATCACCCCGGAACGCATCGAACTCCCGACCCGTCTGATCACCCGCGGCTCGGGCGAACTGCCGCCCTCGGACTGAGCCGTGGCCGAGCCGGACCCGCGCACCCTCGAAGCGCTCGGCCTCGCCGAGGCGCCTCGCGAGCACCCGCTGAGCTACCCGGGCGCCCGGCCCGAGGAATCCGTACTCCTCGACGGGGACCGGCTGTTGCCGCTCACGCGCAGGGTGTACGAGGACCGCGTCCCGGTCCTCGCGGTCGGCTCCAACGCCTGCCCGGCCCAACTCCGGCACAAGATGGCGCAGTCCGGGGTGTCGGGCACGATCCCGATGGTGAAGACGCGGGTCCGCGGCCTCGGGGTCGGCGTCTCGGCCCATGTGAGTCCGATGGGGTACGTGTCCGCGTCGCCGTTCCACACGCCGGGCGCCGTCGGCGAGTTGTTCCTCACGTGGCTGGACGCGACGCAGCTCGCGGTGGTGGACGCGAGTGAGGGCGTTGCGGTGGCTGAGGGGGCGTACGGCCGGGCGTGGCTGCCCGCCTCCGACGTGCGGATCGAGTTGGACTCCGGTGAGCTCCTGCCGGGTGCCTGTGTGTACGTCAACCGCCGCGGGGTTCTCCACAACGGCTCCGGGACACCTCGCCCGCACCCCGGCGAGCGCCCGCTGCTCGCCTCGCTCCTCGCCGGGTCGGCGCCACTGCGGGAGCTGTTCGGGGAGACGCCGGAGGAGTTCTGCGCGCGGGCTCGCGGCGACGCCGCGCTCTGCGCGCGCGGTACCGAGCTGTTCACAAAGGAGCGGCTCACCACGGCTTCCGGTCTGGAGAAGTACGTAGGAGCCGGCCCGTCCTCATAGTGCGGGTGGTCCGTGGCTGATCGCGCGGTTCCTCGCGCCCTTGGCAGCGGGGAGCTTCACTTGGCCGAGATGGTCAGGTCACCGCGCCTCGGCACGGCGAAGCCCTCCAGGTCGGCCCTCGTCAGACCCGTCAGCCTCGCCACCTCCGCGATGTCCAGGGCGCCGCAGTCCAGGCCGCGCAGGAGATAGCCGCTGAGGGCCTTGGCGGTGGCGGGTTCGTCCATGACGTCGCCGTCGGTGTGGCTGGCGTAGCGGGAGAGGCGGACGGCGGCCTGTTCGAAGCCCTCGCGGTAGAAGGCGAAGACGGCGGCGTAACGGGTCGGGATGTGGCCGGGGTGCATGTCCCAGCCCTGGTAGTAGGCGCGGGCCAGGGCGCGGCGGGTGAGGCCGTAGTGGAGGCGCCAGGCGTCGTGGACCTTCTCGGTGGGGCCGATCGGCAGGACGTTGGTGGAGCCGTCCGAGACGCGTACGCCGGTGCCCGCGGCCGCGACCTGCATGATCGCCTTGGCGTGGTCGGCGGCCGGGTGGTCGCTGGCCTGGTAGGCGGCGCTGACGCCGAGGCAGGCGCTGTAGTCGAAGGTGCCGTAGTGCAGTCCGGTGGCGCGGCCCTCGGCGGCCTGGATCATCCGGGCGACGGTCGCGGTGCCGTCGGTCGCGAGGATGGACTGGCTGGTCTCGATCTGGATCTCGAAGCCGATGCGGCCGGGCTCCAGGCCACGCGCCTTCTCGAACTCCTCCAGGAGCCGGACCATCGCGGTGACCTGCTCGGCGTACGTCACCTTGGGCAGGGTCAGCACGAGCCCCGCGGGCAGGCCTCCGGACTCCATCAGGCCCGTCAGGAAGATGTCGAGCGTGCGGATGCCCCGGTCCCGTACCGGCGCCTCCATGCACTTCATACGGATGCCCATGTACGGGGCGGCCGTGCCGTTCTCGTACGCCTCGGCGATCAGGCGGGCCGCGCGGGCCGCCGCCTCGTCCTCCTCGGCGTCCGGGCGCGGGCCGTAGCCGTCCTCGAAGTCGACCCGCAGGTCCTCGACGGGCTCGCGCTCCAGCTTGGCGCGTACGCGGTCGTACACGGGTTCGGCGAGCTCGTCGGTGAGGCCGAGGACGGCGGCGAAGGACGCGGCGTCGGGGGCGTGCTCGTCGAGGGCGGCGAGGGCCCGGTCGCCCCAGGAGCGGATGGTGTCGGCGGCGAACACGTCGCCGGGGACGTACACGGTGTGGACGGGCTGCCGGGTGCCGGAGTCTCCGGGGTAACGCCGCGCCAGTTCGGCGTCGACCGGGGCGAGGGAGGCGCTGATCTCCTCGCTGACGGCGCCCGCCAGGCTCGTCGCCACGTTCTCCTGCTGGCCCTGACCCATCCCACACCCTCCATTTTTCCGCTCCACGGAATCAACAATCCGTAGAGCGAAGTTATCCATGGTGCTTCCCGATGGTCAACACCTGTCCACGGCATGGTCCGTCATGTGCACTCCCGCCCCACGCCTTCTTTCGCGTCGCGGGGCACACCCCTCATGCTGGCCCCGAAAGGAGGGGATCACACATGTCGAAAACCCGCAGAGTGACGCGACGCATGGGCCTGCGGACGGTGGTGGCCGCCGCGGTCGCCGTACCCCTGCTCACCACGGCGTCCGCCTCCGCCAGCCGGCGCGGCGGCCACCGTCTGGAGATCATGACGTTCAATCTTCGCTTCGCGAGCGCCTCCGAGCCCAACAGCTGGGCCGTGCGCCGCCCGGTGATGCGCGAGCTGCTACGCCGGGAGTCGCCCCACGTCATCGGCACCCAGGAGGGCGTCTACCAGCAACTGCGTGACATCGACTCCGACCTCGGACCGCACTACGACTGGATCGGCACGGGCCGCAGGGGCGGCAGCCACGACGAGGCGGTGGCGATCTTCTTCGACACCCGCCGGCTGACCCCGGTCGAGCACGACAGCTTCTGGCTCTCCGACACCCCCGAGCTGATCGGTTCGAACACCTGGGGCGCCGCCTTCCCGCGCATCGTCACCTGGGTGCGCTTCCGCGACCTGCGGGACGCACGGGAGTTCTATGTGCTCAACACCCATCTGGACCACGCGAGTCAGTACGCACGCATGCGTGCCGCGAGTCTCATCTCCGAACGCATCGCGCGCTTCGACCGCGCTCTGCCGCTCGTCGTGACCGGCGACTTCAACGCCGTCGCCCACCAGAACCCGGTGTACGAAGCGATGCTGGGCGCCGGGCTCGTCGACACCTGGGACACGGCGGCCGAGCGCGGCCCGCTCTACGGGACCTTCCACGGCTACCAGCCGTTGACGCCGGACGGCGACCGTATCGACTGGATCCTGGTCGGCTCCGGAGTGACCGTGCACCGGACGGCCGTCGACACCTTCGCGGTGGACGGTCAGTTCCCCAGTGACCATCTGCCCGTGCAGACCTGGCTGAGCCTGGCATGAGCGAGGCCCCCGTGACCGCGCGGGCGGTCACGGGGGCCTCGTACGGCCGGAGCCGGACTCGATCAGCCCTTGCGGGTCTTGATCTCCTCGGTGAGCTGCGGGACGACCTCGAACAGGTCGCCGACCACGCCGTAGTCGACCAGGTCGAAGATGGGCGCCTCGGCGTCCTTGTTGATCGCCACGATCGTCTTCGACGTCTGCATACCGGCGCGGTGCTGGATCGCGCCGGAGATTCCGGAGGCGATGTACAGCTGCGGCGAGACGGACTTGCCGGTCTGGCCGACCTGGTTGGTGTGCGGGTACCAGCCGGCGTCCACCGCGGCACGCGAGGCACCCACGGCCGCGCCGAGGGAGTCGGCGAGCCCCTCGATGATCGAGAAGTTCTCGGCGCCGTTGACGCCACGGCCGCCGGAGACCACGATCGCGGCCTCGGTCAGCTCGGGGCGGCCGGTCGACTCGCGCGGGGTACGCGCGGTGACCTTGGTGCCGGTGGCCTTCTCGGAGAAGGAGACCGCGAGGGCCTCGACGGCGCCCGCGGCCGGGGCGGCCTCGACGGCGGCCGAGTTCGGCTTGACCGTGATGACCGGGGTGCCCTTGGCGACACGGGACTTGGTGGTGAAGGAGGCGGCGAACGCGGACTGCGTGGCCACCGGACCCTCGTCGCCGGCCTCGAGGTCGGTCGCGTCGGTGATGATGCCGGAGCCGATGCGGATCGCGAGGCGGGCCGCGATCTCCTTGCCCTCGGCGGAGGACGGGACGAGCACGGCGGCCAGGGAGCCGCCGGCGGACACCGCCTCGTACGCGGCCTGGAGCGCGTCCACCTTCGGGACGACCAGGTAGTCGGCGTACTCGGCGGCGTCGTGCGTGAGGACCTTGACCGCGCCGTGCTCGGCGAGCGCGGGGGCGGTGGCCTCGGCGCCGGAGCCGAGGGCGACGGCGACGGGCTCGCCGATGCGGCGGGCCAGCGTCAGCAGCTCCAGGGTGGGCTTGCGGACGGCGCCGTCCACGTGGTCGACGTAGACGAGAACTTCAGCCATGGGACTTCTTCTCTCCTGCTTACGAAAGATGAGGGGCGGTCAGCGAGTCGGGGGTTCAGCGAGCCTCGAACGGGCCCTTAGATGAACTTCTGGCCCGCGAGGAACTCGGCGAGCTGCTTGCCGCCCTCGCCCTCGTCCTTGACGATCGTGCCGGCCGTGCGCGCCGGGCGCTCGGTCGCGGAGTCGACCTTGGTCCAGGCACCCTCGAGACCGACCTCGTCCGCCTCGATCTCCAGGTCCTCCAGGTCCCAGGACTCCACCGGCTTCTTCTTGGCGGCCATGATGCCCTTGAAGGAGGGGTAACGCGCCTCACCCGACTGGTCGGTCACCGACACGACCGCCGGGAGGGAGGCCTCCAGCTGCTCGGAGGCGCTGTCACCGTCACGGCGGCCCTTGACCACACCGTCCTCGACGGAGACCTCGGACAGCAGGGTGACCTGCGGGACACCCAGGCGCTCCGCCAGCAGGGCGGGGACGATACCGGCGGTGCCGTCGGTCGAGGCCATGCCGGAGATGACCAGGTCGTAGCCGGCCTTCTCGATCGCCTTGGCGAGCACCAGCGACGTACCGATCGCGTCGGTGCCGTGCAGGTCGTCGTCCTCGACGTGGATGGCCTTGTCCGCGCCCATGGAAAGCGCCTTGCGCAGCGCGTCCTTGGCGTCCTCGGGGCCGACGGTCAGCACGGTGATCTCGGCGTCGTCCGCTTCGTCGGCGATCTGCAGCGCCTGCTCCACCGCGTATTCGTCGAGCTCCGAGAGCAGACCGTCCACGTCGTCACGGTCCACGGTCAGGTCATCGGCGAAGTGCCGGTCGCCAGTGGCGTCGGGCACGTACTTCACAGTGACAACGATCCTCAAGCTCACGCCGGCTCTCCTACTGCATCGTCATTTCTGGGCTGCCTTCTTTCAGGCAGCATAGGCGCCTGAAGCGGCCGATCCCGGTCGGGGCGGCCCGCGCTCCGAACGAAATATTACTCGTCAGTACACCCAGTTCCTGCCCACTAAGCAAGCGCTTTGAACTGTGACCTTCGCAACGCTGCGTAACCGACGAGTAGGACTCACCGGCAGGACCGGCGAGTAGCGTCAGTCGCGCAGGCCGTTGAAGCGTCCCTGGTGGTACAGCAGCGGGCGGCCCGCGCCCGACGGATCACCGAGGACGACCTCGGCCAGCACGATGCGATGGTCCCCGGCCGGCACCCGTGCCACGACCCGGCACACGAGCCAGGCCAGTACGTCGTCGAGGACGGGAACACCTTCCGGGCCCTTACGCCAACGGGTGGGCGCGCCGAAGCGGTCGGCGCCGCTGCGGGCGAAGGTGGCGGCGAGTTCCTGCTGGTGCTCGCCGAGTATGTGGATGCCGACGTGGTCGGACTCGGAGATCGCGGGCCAGCTGGAGGCGCCGACACCTATGCCGAAGGAGACGATCGGGGGCTCGGCGGAGACCGAGGTGAGCGAGGTGGCGGTGAAGCCCACCGGACCCGACCCGCCCTGCGCCGTGATCACGGCGACACCGGCCGCGTGCTGCCGGAAGACGGAGCGCAGGAGGTCGGGTGAGGCGAGTTGCGCATCGGGAGAGGCAAGCCGAAAAGTGTCCAGGTCGGGCGTGGCCGTCATGGAGTCGTCCTTCTGCGAGTGGGGACGTGGGGTCCCCCCGCTCGAGCGAAGCCGAGAGTGGGGGAAGGTCCGTAGGTGCTCAACAGACCGGACAGCGCGCACTCGCGGTGCGGGCCAGGTCCACGTGGACGCGCTCGAAGAGAAGGAGTTCCGGGGGCATACGGTCAGGTTGACGATAGGTGGTGCGTGCAGTCAAGTACGTCCGGTCATCTGCGAGATGCCTCACCATGATCGCCACGGGTCAGACGGCCTCTCCCAGCGCCGCGATCACATCCGCCTTGCGCGGCTGTCCGGTCGCGCGCCGCACGATGCGTCCGTCGGCGTCGAGGACGAGCACGGTCGGGGTCTTGAGGATCTCGAGTTCGCGGACGAGTTCGAGGCGGTCCTCGGCGTCGATCTCCACGTGGTGCACACCCGGGACCATTCCGGCCACCTCGGTGAGCACCCGCCGGGTGGCCCGGCAGGGAGCGCAGAAAGCGCTGGAGAACTGGACGAGCGTGGCCCGTTCACCGAGCCCCTCCCCCAACTCCGCCGCCCCGAGCCGCTTTCCGCCGTCACGTCCGCGCACTCTCACCCTCCCGCTCCGCCGCCGCTGCAGCACTCCGAACGCGCTCGCCGCCGCGAGCACCACCACGCACACCACAAGTCCGGTCATCTTCAGGACAAGCATTCACGAGACCGCAAAGATTCCCGGGTCCATGAACCGCCCGTCATACGGAATGCTTGATTCATGGACATTGACGCGAGAGGACCGCGGTTCGGTGCGGCCGTGACGACCGTCGTACTGGCGGCCGTTCTGATCACCGGCAACACCTGGCTGTTGGCCTGGCAGGTACTGGCGTTCGCGTTGGGCGCCTCGGGCGGCGTGGCGCGCTCCCCTTACGGCTGGCTGTTCCGGAAGGTCGTACGCGCCCGACTCGGACCGTCGGCACAGTTCGAGTCGCCGCAGCCGCCGCAGTTCGCGCAGGCCGTCGGGCTCGTGTTCGCCGTGGTGGGGCTGATCGGTTTCACGGCGGGGCCCGACTGGCTGGGGTTCGCCGCGACCGGCTGCGCGCTGGCGGCCGCGTTCCTCAACGCGGCGTTCGGGTACTGCCTGGGCTGCGAGATGTACCTGCTCGTACGCCGGGTGACGGTACGCGCCCAGTGACGGTGAGTTAGAAGTCCGAGGTCGATCAGGGGACACGTGACGAGGATCTCGCCGCATCGCGGCACCAGGACTGGCCACTCGTCCGTTCTTCGGGCACGATCTGCGCAATGCCGTAAACCTACGGCTGCGTAACTTTCCCGCCGGGAGACCCCTTCCCGAGCAGAGAGAAAGGGTCCACCCCGTCCATGGCAGAGCTTGTCTACCGTCCCGTCGTCGGTCTCGCCCAAGTGTTGTTCAAGGCCTGGGACCTCAAGATCGACTGCAAGGGAACGGAGAACATTCCGCGCTCGGGCGGCGCCGTGCTGGTCAGCAACCACATCAGTTATCTGGACTTCATCTTCGACGGTCTGGCGACCCTGCCCCAGAAGCGCCTGGTGCGTTTCATGGCGAAGGAGTCGGTCTTCCGGCACAAGATCTCCGGTCCGCTGATGCGGGGCATGAAGCACATCCCGGTGGACCGCAAACAGGGCGAGACGGCGTATCAGCACGCGCTGGATTCACTGCGGTCCGGCGAGATCGTCGGCGTCTTCCCCGAAGCGACCATCTCCCAGTCCTTCACACTGAAGAGCTTCAAGTCGGGTGCCGCGCGCATGGCCCAGGAGGCCGGCGTGCCGCTGATCCCGATGGCCCTGTGGGGCACCCAGCGGCTGTGGACCAAGGGCCACCCGCGCAACTTCAAGCGCAGCCACACCCCGATCACCATCCGGGTCGGCGAACCGGTGGAGGCACCGCAGGACCAGTACGCGGGCGCCATCACCCGGCGCCTGCGCGAGCGTGTCCAGGAGCTCCTGGAGGCCGCGCAGCGCGCCTATCCGATCCGCCCCAAGGGCCCGGACGACACCTGGTGGATGCCCGCACACCTCGGCGGCACGGCGCCGACCCCCGAAGAGGTCAAGGCGGCCGAGGCCCGCTGAATCGTCACGCCGGGGCGTGGCCGGTGCTCCACGCCCCGTGCTGAACTTCTCCAGGCGTTCGGTGAGTTCGGCCCCGTCGCACCACACCGCCTCGCCCGTGTCCGGGAGATCGACGGCCACCTCGCCGGTGGCTCGCCGGCCACATCCCTCCCCGGACCTGGCCGTACCGACTCGGGTGACGGGTGGCCGGCCTCAGAGTGCGGTGGGGAGCGTCCTCCAGAGGTACGGCCGGTCGGGGGCGGCCTTGAGGACGCCGAGCACGACCGGGTGCGGTTCGGCGTACAGGACCGGATAGTCCAGCTCACCCAACTCGGGGTCGGGCGTGAAGGCCAGCCGCTCGCCGTCCAGGGAGAACTGCGCGTCCACGCCCTGCTTGTTGCCGCGGGGGTCCTGCCGGTGCCAGGCGCCGTTGAACCGTACGGCGACGAGCCCGTGCACCTCGTCGAACTTCTGGTAGCAGAACGCCGTCGGGATGTCCTCGGCCCGCAGCAGCGCGGCCAGGGCGTGGGCCTTGGCGTAGCAGACGCCGGTGCGCCGCTCCAGCACGTCGGAGGCACGCCAGGTGACCCGAAGATCCCCGGAGTCCTGCGAGTGTGGGATGGTGTCGCGCACGAATTCGAAAGCCGCCCGCGCATAGGCATACGAGTCGACGGCTCCGTTGGCCAGCCGCGCGGCCGCCTCCCGTACGAGCGGATGATGATGGTCGATGACCTCGTCGGCGGCCAAGTACGCTGACAGGTCGGCGGTGTTCTGGATCAGCTCCATGCCCGGAGAGCATAGGAATGCGACCACCCGAGAGTCAATGACTTTTCAGGTGACCGCATACCTATGCAGGCGCAGGCGCAGACGCGGGGGCTCGGGCTACGCCTGAGCCATCTCCTCCTTGAGCGCCGCCACGAACCCGTCGACGTCGTCCTCGGTCGTGTCGAAGGAGCACATCCATCGGACGTCGCCCGCCGCCTCGTCCCAGAAGTAGAAGCGGTAGCGCTTCTGGAGCCGCTCGCTCACGTCGTGCGGGAGCCGCGCGAAGACGGCGTTGGCCTGGACCGGGTGGAGGATCTCCACGCCGTGCACCGCGCGCACGCCCTCGGCCAGCCGTTGGGCCATCTGATTGGAGTGGCGGGCGTTGCGCAGCCACAGGTCCTTGGCGAGCAGCGCCTCCAACTGCACGGAGACGAAGCGCATCTTGGAGGCGAGCTGCATGGACAGCTTGCGCAGGTGCTTCATATGACTGACCGCGTCCTGGTTGAGGACGACGACGGCCTCGCCGTACAGCGCGCCGTTCTTCGTCCCGCCGAGGCTCAGGAGGTCGACGCCGACCGCGTTGGTGAACGTGCGCATGGGCACGTCCAAGGAGGCGGCCGCGTTGGCTATCCGGGATCCGTCCAGGTGCACCTTCATGCCGTGCGCGTGGGCGTGGTCGCAGATCGCGCGGATCTCGTCGGGCGTGTAGAGGGTGCCCAGTTCGGTGCTCTGGGTGATCGAGACGACCTGCGGCATCGCACGGTGCTCGTCGTCCCAGCCGTAGGCCTGACGGTCGATCAGCTCGGGGGTGAGCTTGCCGTCGGGCGTCGGCACGGTGAGCAGCTTGAGGCCGCCCATGCGCTCGGGGGCGCCGCCCTCGTCGACGTTGATGTGCGCGCTCTCGGCGCAGATCACGGCGCCCCAGCGGTCGGTGACCGCCTGGAGCGCGACCACGTTCGCGCCGGTCCCGTTGAAGACCGGGAAGGCCTCGGCGGTGGCGCCGAAGTGGCTGCGGATGATCTGCTGGAGGTTCGCCGTGTAGTCGTCCTCGCCGTACGCGACCTGGTGCCCGCCGTTGGCCAGGGCCACGGCGGCGAGCACCTCGGGGTGGGCCCCCGCGTAGTTGTCGCTGGCGAAGCCGCGGACGGCCGGGTCGTGGTGACGCCGGGCGTCGGTCTTCGGAGGATTCACGGCTTCTCGGTCAGCCACAGACGGTTTCCGTTCACTTCACCGGCGGGCCGCGACCAGACGTCGGCGATGGCCTCGGCCAGATCCTCGACGTCCGTGAAGCCCGCGAACTTCGCGTTCGGGCGCTCGGCGCGCATCGCGTCGTGCACCAGTGCCTTGACCACCAGGATGGCAGCCGCGGAAGTCGGGCCCTGCTCGCCCCCGGCCTTGCGGAAGTAGTCGGCCATGGCCAGCGTCCACGCCTCGGCGGCGGCCTTGGCGGCGGAGTAGGCGGCGTTGCCCGCGGTGGGCTTGCTCGCGCCCGCGGCGCTGATCAGGAGGTAGCGCCCACGGTCACTGCGCTGCAACGCCTCGTGGAACGCGAGGGACGTGTTCTGCACCGTGCGGATGAGCAGCAGTTCCAGGAAGTCCCAGTCGTCGAGGCTCGTCCTGGTGAAGGTCTCGCTGCCCCGCCAGCCGCCGACCAGGTGGACCAGGCCGTCGACGTGACCGAAGTCCTTCTCGACGCGGATGGCCCAGTCGCGGGTCGACTCGAGGTCGAGCAGGTCGACCGTGTCGCCGATGACGGTGGCCCCGCCGTGCCCGTAGCGGGCCGCGTCCACGGCCTCCGCGAGCCGCTCGGGGTCGTTGTCCGATCCGATGACGGTCGCGCCCGCGTCGGCGAGCCGGGCCAGCGTCGCGCGCCCGGCGGGTCCACCCGCTCCGGCGACCGCGATCACCGCGCCGCTGAGAGGTCCGTTGCCGTTTCCGTGTGACATCGCCTTCGCCTCCTGAACATCCCCGGTACGAGGGCTCACGCGGCGACCCGCTCGGCGCTCGTCGCGGTGATGCCCTTGGTGGAGGCGATCACGTTCTTCAGTTTCTTGGAGAGCGCCTCATAGAACATGCTCAGCGGAAACTCGTCCGGAAGCACGTCGTCGACGAGCTTACGGGGCGGCTGGGTCAGATCGAGGGCGTCCGGGCCCTTGGCCCAGCGGGAGCCGGGGTGCGGGGCGAGATAGGTGGAGACGAGCTCGTACGCCTTGAACCAGTGGACGAGCTTGGGGCGGTCGATGCCGGCCCGGTAGAGGTCCTCGATGTCGGCGCACAGCTGGTTGGTGATCTGCGGGGCACGCTGCCAGTCGATGTGCAGCTTGTTGTCGGTCCAGCGGACGACGTCGTGCTGGTGCAGGTAGGCGAAGAGGAGCTGGCCGCCGAGACCGTCGTAGTTGCGGACGCGGTCGCCGGTGACCGGGAAGCGGAACATCCGGTCGAAGAGCACCGCGTACTGCACGTCACGGCCGTGCTGGTGGCCCTCGGCCTCCAGCTTCACGGCCTCCTTGAACGCGGTGAGGTCGCAGCGCAGCTCCTCGAGGCCGTACATCCAGAACGGCTGGCGCTGCTTGATCATGAACGGGTCGAACGGCAGGTCGCCGTGGCTGTGGGTGCGGTCGTGGACCATGTCCCACAGCACGAAGGCCTGCTCGCAGCGCTCCTGGTCGTGAACCATCGCGGCGATGTCCTCGGGCAGCTGAAGGCCCAGGACGTCCACGGCGGCGTCGGTGACGGCGCGGAAGCGGGCGGCCTCGCGGTCGCAGAAGATGCCGCCCCAGGAGAATCGTTCCGGCGCCTCGCGCACGGCGATCGTCTCCGGGAAGAGGACGGCCGAGTTGGTGTCGTAGCCCGCCGTGAAGTCCTCGAAGGTGATGCCGCAGAACAGCGGGTTGTCGTAGCGGGTGCGCTCCAGCTCCGCCAGCCACTCCGGCCAGACCATGCGCAGCACGACCGCCTCGAAGTTGCGGTCCAGGTTGCCGTTCTGCGTGTACATCGGGAAGACGACCAGGTGCTGGAGGCCGTCCTCGCGGTGCGCGGCGGGCTGGAAGGCCAGCAGGGAGTCCAGGAAGTCGGGCACCTGGAAGCCACCGTCGGCCCAGCGGCGCAGGTCCTTCACGAGCGCCTCGTGGTACTCGGCGTCGTGCGGCAGCAGCGGGGCGAGCTGCTCGACGGCGTCTATGGCACGGCGTACGGCCAGATCGGCATCGGCCGTGTCCGGGGCGCCCTCGGCCTCGAAGTCGATCGACCCGTCCTTGGACTGCCAGGGCCGGATCTCCTCCACGGCATCCTTGAGCACGGGCCAAGCCGGGTGCTCCACCACCCTGCCCACGGGAGGAACCCGCTCCTCCACACCCACTGGCACAAGAATTTCCGTCATCTCTCACCCTCCACGGGAGAACCTCGCGTATGCACACCGTATGTATATGAGGTTCCTTCCCGCAAGGGGAGACTCGATAGATTATCCTGCACTGCCTCATCTTCACCGCTCTTTTTCCTGCCGGATACCGCTCAGGCGACTACTTCCGCTATACGGCGCCGGGCACACGGGCATCCGCGGGAAGGGCCGGGAAGTGGCAGGAGCAACGACCCGGGGGCGCTCGGGGTCAACGGCCGAAAGACTCGCCCACGCCCGGGTGACGCGCCCCGGCGGCAACGGCCCGCTCTCCCCTTGCGCCAGACACGCCCTGCCTGGCGTACGAGCGGGTACATCGCGCGGCGGGACGATTAGGCTGCGGCCTTGCCGCGTGGGCGCCGCCGAGACCACGCGCGAGCCGAGCCGCCGTCGACGGAAGCGAGTCGAATCTTGAACTTCCTCACCATCGGTCATCGCGGAGTGATGGGCGTCGAACCCGAGAACACCCTCCGTTCCTTCATCGCCGCCCAGCACGCGGGCCTCGACCTGATCGAACTCGATCTGCATCTGAGCAAGGACGGCGCGCTGGTCGTCATGCACGACGCGGACGTGGACCGTACGACCGACGGCTCGGGGCCGATCGCCGAGATGACCCTCGCCGAGCTGCGTTCCCTCGACGCCGGGCACGGTGAGCGCGTGCCCGTCTTCGAAGAGGTCCTGGACGCCGTCAGGGCGCCGCTGCAGGCCGAGATCAAGGACACGGCGGCGGCACGGGCGCTCGCCGAAGCGATGCACCGGCGCGATCTGGTCGGGCGGGTGGAGGTGTCGTCGTTCCACGACGAGGCGATCGCCGAGATCACCAGGCTCGTGCCGGGCGTCCGCACGGCGCTCATCGCGAGCCGCTACGGCGTCGACGTCGTGGACCGCGCCGTGGAGGTCGGTGCCGCCACCGTCTGCCTCAACATCCGCCGGCTGACCCTGGAGGTCGTCGAGCATGCCCGCAAGGCCGATCTGCGGATCATCGGCTGGGTGGTGAATACCCAGGACCATCTACGGCTGGTGCGCGCCCTGGAGCTGGACGGCGCCACCACCGACTACCCCCAGATCAAACGCACCGGCCGCTTCACGGCCTGAGGATCACTCCGCCGGCCGCGCCAGGGGCTTGACCAGCAGCTCGAACTGCAGGTCGTCACGCTGCGGAATGCCGAAGCGCTCGTCGCCGTACGGGAAGGGGGTCATCTTTCCCGTACGGCGGTAGCCACGCCGCTCGTACCAGGCGATGAGGTCCTCGCGTACGGAGATCACGGTCATGTGCATCTCCGCGACACCCCAGGTCTCGTGGGCGTGCCGCTCCGCCTCGGCGATGATCACCTTGCCGAGGCCGCCGCCCTGGAGTGCGGGGCTGACCGCGAACATGCCGAAGTAGGCGTGGTCGCCCCGGTGTTCGAGCTGGCAGCAGGCGACGACGGCGCCGTCCCGCTCCACGGTCAGGAGGCGGCTGTCCGGCGACTTGATGACGGCGAGCACGCCCTCCGGGTCGGTCCGCTGTCCTTCGAGGATGTCCGCCTCCGTGGTCCAGCCGCTCCGGCTGGAGTCCCCGCGGTAGGCCGACTCGATCAGCGCGACGAGGGCGTCCACATCGGCGTCGGTGGCATCGCGGAAGGTCAGTCCGGTGGCGGCGGCGGTGTCCATGGAACGGTTCTCCGAAATCTCTGGCGCGGCTCGGGCACCGCTGAGCGTAACGCCCCCGCCAAAGAGGCCCCGCCGCTTCCCTCCACCGTGATCGGCCGGACAGGACCTAGTAGTGCTTCGTTATGTTGAGTGATCTCGGCTGATCGTGGGCAGCTTCCCGGAGTGAGGTTGGGGGAAGTGGACCGGCTCCGGGGCGAGTTGGCGGAGTTCGTTGCCGAT
>NZ_JBIVXA010000006.1:299637-463811 GCF_044768965.1 Streptomyces sp. NPDC090798 | reverse complement strand
ACACGCGCCGCAACGACGCGCACAGAAAACCCGATCACGGCCACTGTCAACCATCAGCTGGGACCGAACTGTCAAGCATCACCCGGGATCGGACAAGCCCCACGCCCCGCACTGAGTTACAACTTTCTCTACTGGTTCAAGGCGGCTCGCTCCGCTCACCGCGCGCGGCCCGGCCCCCGGCCGGGCCTGCGCTCCTGTCTCCGCCCCGCTCCAGCCCGGCCAGCGCCCGTGCCGCGCACTGAGCAATCAGCCGCCTGATGCCAGAGAAGGGGTACGTCGCGGCTGGGGCGGTCGGCTCCACGGCTTTAGGCAGCCACTTTGGCGCGAGCCTCGAAGATCATGGCCCCAACGTCGTGCTTTACCGGGCAGGTCCACAGACTGCCCGACGCGCCGGAAGCTTACGGGGCCATGATCACTCGCGCCAAAGCAGCTCCAGCCCAAAGCCGTTCCGCCGACCTCACGACCTTGAACACTGCTCTGCCTCGGGCAGGTCCCGACGGATAGGGTTCGGTTAACGCGCACGGCTCCCGTCGAGCAGAGCTGTGACCGCCCAAGCCTTAGACCGGAGAAGACCTGCGTGAGCGTCCTCAGTCAGTTCGTGTGGAGCGTCGCCGACACCCTGCGCGGCCCCTACCAAGAAGCCGAATACGGCTCTGTGATCTTGCCGTTCACCGTGCTGCGGCGCCTGGAGTGCGTGATGGAACCGCACCGGGAGGTGATGGCCGAGATCATCAGCCAGTACCCCGGTGATCAGCAGCGCCGCACTCACCTGAAGCTGAAGACGCGCACCCCAGACAATGCGGGTCTGAACTTCTGGACCACCAGCAATTACACCCTGGAAAAGGCTCTGCAGGACCCGAAAAACCTCGCGGCCAATCTCATCGACTACGTCTCTGGCTTCTCGTCGAACCTGGACGTGTTCAAGTCCTTCGACTTCGAGAACGTCCTGAGCACACTCGACGTCCGTGATCGCCTCTCACCGGTCGTCAAACACTTTCAGAAGATCGACCTGAGCCCTGAGACCGTCTCGAACGCCGACATGGGCGACCTGTTCGAGAACCTCATCTACCGGTTCGCCGAGTCCGCCAACGACGGTGCCGGCCAGTTCTACACACCCCGCGACGTCGTCCGCCTCCTCATCGACCTTGTCTATGCCGAGGACACCGAGGCACTACGCGACCGAGGCCGGGTGCGCTCCATCTACGACCCCACGGTCGGTACCGGCGGCATGCTGACCGTCGCCGACGAGCACCTCCACGACCTGAACCCGTCCGCCTCAACAGCCCTATTCGGCCAGGAGATCAACCCGCGCACCTACGCGATCTGCAAGGCCGACCTGCTCATCAAGGGTCAGGACCCGACCAACGTCCGCCAAGGCGATACCCTCGTCGTCGACCGATTCAAGGACCGCAAGTTCGACTATGTCCTGTCCAACCCGCCATTCGGCACTGACTGGAAGGCCGTCGCTTCCGAGGTAACCGACGAGCACGAGCGCGGTGGTCAGGGACGCTTCGCCCCCGGATTGCCGGGCATAGGGGATGCCGCAATGCTGTTCCTCCTCCACGTCGCCTCGAAGATGCGTGACGTGGACGAGAACGGTTGTGGTGGAAAGGCCGGCATCGTCCTCAACGGTTCACCGCTCTTCACTGGCGGCGCTGAATCCGGACCGTCCAAAATTCGCGGGCACATGCTGGAGCAGGACCTAGTCGAGGCGATCGTCGCTCTACCCAACGACATGTTCTACAACACCGGAATCCCCACCTACCTGTGGATCCTCTCGAACGCCAAGCCGACCGAACGCAAGGGCACCGTCCAGCTCATCGACGCTACAGGGCTCGGCTCCAAGCTGCCCAAGTCGATCGGCTCCAAGCGCGTCGAAATCTCTGACGACGCTCGCACCTCAATCGTGCAGGCATTTGCCTCCCGCGAGGCATCGGATATCTCAAAGATCTTCGAGAACCGAGACTTCGCCTACTGGACGATCACCGTCGAGCGTCCCCTGCGCCTAAAGTTCCAGTGCACTGCCGCGCGGATCGCCGACGTGGCCGACCACAAAACCCTTGGTAAGATCCCAGACCTGGTTGAGGCCCTCGGCTCCTTCGGCGAGCAGGTCTATCTCAACAGGGAGGACTTCCTCCATGACATCGGCAAGCACCTGCGTGAGTGCTCCGTCACGCTGACCGCGGCTCAGCGCAAGGCACTGTGGCAGACAATCGGCGAACACGATGACGACGCCGACATCTGCCGCTACACCTCCGGCCCGCACAAGGGCAAGATCGAGCCCGACCCTGCTCTGCGCGACACCGAGAACATCCCCTTCGGTTGGGGCGGCCACCCCAAAACCCACGACGCCGCCCAGGAGACCATCGCCGCCTACTTCGAGGCTGAGGTCAAACCACACGTTCCCGATGCCTGGGTCGACAAGACGAAGACCGGCTACGAGATCCCGTTCACCCGGCACTTTTACCGCTACAATCCGCCCCGCCCGTTGGAGAAAATCGACGCTGACCTCAACCGCGTTGTTAGCGAGATCATGAAGATGCTGCGGGAGGTGGAGGCGTGAGCGCTGTTCTGCCAGTGAAACGACTGGCAAACGTCGTACTCGGGAAAATGGTTCAGCCGGAGCCGAAGAGCCCGTCTGACATCCCCGCACCATACCTGCGAGCTGCACACGTCCAGCCTCAAGGGAAGATCATTGACCTGCCGGAACAGCCGATGTGGTTCCAACCGAGCGAACTGCGGATACTCGATTTGCGACGCGGCGACGTTGTGATCGTTGAAGGTGGCGCCGGTTATGGCCGATCAGCTGTGCTCCGGGAGGACCTGCCAGGGTGGGGCTTCCAGAACTCGATCATTCGCCTGCGCCCCCTCGCTGGGCATGCCGATGGGAGGTTCCTCGACTATGCGCTGCAAGACGCACTCACGCGTGGCCGGGTTGACCTCGTCACAAGCACCGCAACGATTCCGCACTTCACCGCCGACAAGGTGTCCAAATTCGAGGTCTCCGCACCTGCCCTCGTTGAGCAGCGGGCCATTGCTGACTTCCTGGATCGCGAGACGGCACAGATTGATGTTCTGGTCTCCAAACAGGAGGAGTTCATCGAATTCCTCCGGGAACGACGAGCTGGGTTGATCGCCAGTGTCGTAGCTGGTCTCGATCGCGGCGCCGATCTTGAGTCGGACCACGTGTCCTGGATCGGGCCCTGTCCTCCGGGATGGACTCGTGGCCAGGTCAAGCACTTCGGATCGGTGACTCTTGGCAAGATGTTGCAGAGCGAAAACAAGGGTTCCGATGTTCTTGCTCCATATATGCGAGCCGCTAACGTGCAACCCAACGGCGAACTTGCCCTCGTCGACGCGAAGTCGATGTGGTTCAACCCTCGCGAATTGCGAATGCTCGACCTGCGAGCAGGTGACGTGGTCGTAGTCGAGGGAGGGATCGGTGGCTACGGTCGCGCGGCTTTCATCTCTGAGTCACTTGAGGGCTGGTGCTTTCAGAATTCCATCAACCGGATCCGTCCCGTCGGTGAGAACGATGGTCGCTATCTGACGTACTTCCTCATCATGGCCAGGCAGAAGGGCTTCATCTCGGCATACTGCAACATCGTCTCGATGCCTCACCTGACTTCCGAAAAGCTGGCGGCAATGCCCATTATGATCCCGCCCTCAGGTGTGCAGCGGCAGATTGCAGATAGCCTTGACGAGCAGACCGCAAAGATCAACGCCCTGATCGCCAAGGCGCAGGAGCACATCGCCTTCGCCAAGGAGCGTCGTGCCGCGCTCATCACGGCCGCTGTGACCGGACAAATCAACGTACGCACCGCCCGGAAAGCAGGCTGACGATGGCTGCGTCGGATCAGACCCGCGAGGATGCATTCGAAGCCGAGATCTGCGAGTACCTGGCCATCCACAGCTGGGCGTGCAGCGAGTCGGATGACGGGTACGACGCGAAGCGTGCCCTGTGGCCGGAGGACGTGCACTGGTGGCTGAGCACCACTCAGCCTGAGGAATATGAGAAAGTCGTCAAAGTCGGTACCCCGACGGTGCAGGCCGACAGGGACGCATTGCTCGATGCACTCGTGGCGCGCCTGGATGCTCCGATGAGTTCGGGTGGCGGCACGCTAAACGTGCTGCGGCGGCGTTTCTCGCACACTCGTGGTGCGACAGCGCACTTCCGGATGTGCCAGTTCGCGCCGGCAACGACCCTGAATCCGACGGTAACGAAGGCCTACGAGTCGGTGAGGCTGCGGGTGGTGCGGCAGGTGCACTTCTCGTCGGCTCGCGGCGACAACCAGTCGATCGACCTGGTGTTCTTCGTGAACGGGCTGCCGGTGGCAACGTTGGAGCTCAAGTCATTCTTCAAGCAGGAGTGGCGCACTGCGGTCAAGCAGTATAAGCAGGACCGCCAACCGAAAGGCCAGCCGCTCCTTGGCTTCGGCACTCGCGCCCTGGTCCACTTTGCTGTCGACGACGACGAAGTCTGGATGACCACGAAGCTGGCTGGCGACAGGACCTACTTCCTGCCGTTCAACCGGGGCCACGCCGACGGCGCGAAAGGCAACCCCTCGAACCCGAATGGTGCGGCCACCTCCTACCTGTGGGAGGAGGTTCTTGAGCGGCATAACTGGCTCTACATCCTCGGCGCGCTGATGTTCCTGCGTAAGGACGAGGACGAGGACCCGGCCACCGGGAAGATCAAGCGGACGACGACGCTGCTGTTTCCCCGCTACCACCAGTGGCGTGCGGTGCGGCGGATCGTCGACGAGGTCCGCGTTGGCGGGCCGGGGCGGCGGTATCTGATCGAGCACTCGGCCGGCTCAGGCAAGACCAACACGATCGCCTGGACCGCGCACCACCTCGCCCGGCTGCACGATGGGGACAATCGCAAGGTCTTCGACAAGGTCCTAATTGTCTCTGACCGCAAGGTCCTCGACCGGCAGCTCCAGGACGCCGTCAGCCAGGTCGACGACTCCGGCGACTCGGTGGCCATCATCGATTCCGCCGCCGTGCGCCGCGCTGGCGGCTCGAAGTCCCGGGCCCTACTCGACGCGCTGACCGGGCCTGCTCTGGTCGTCGTGGTCACGATCCAGACATTCCCCTACATCAAGGGCCTGATTGACACGACGTTCAGCGACAAGGTGTTCGCTGTCATCGTCGATGAGGCCCACACCTCTCAGTCGGGCAGGACGGCCAATGCCCTAAAGAAGGTCCTCACCGATGGCGGGCAGGTCGCCGAGGACGAGGTTGTCGACACCCAGGACGTCGTCAACGAGCTCCTGTCGGCCGACGACGAGCAGGCCAAGCGCGAGCGGCAGATATCCGCCGAGACGGCAGCCCGAGCCTCGTCGCCGCACGTGTCGTTCCTTGCGTTCACCGCCACACCGAAGCACAAGACGAAGACCCTGTTCGGGCGACCCGGCGACGATGGCAAGCCCGAGTCGTTCGATGTGTACACAATGCGGCAGGCCATCGAGGAAGGGTTCATCCTCGACGTGCTGCGTGGTTACCAAACGTACAAAACAGCGTTCGAGATCGAGGAGCGCGGCACCGGTGGCGTCGTCACCACGATCAGCAGTGGCGAGGACGGTCAACTGGTCGACCCGAAGGTCGCAACGAAGAAGATCATGCGATTCAAGAACCTTCACCCGTCCAACATCGGGCAGAAGGTCGAGATCATCGTCGAGCACTTCCGGGCCAACGTCGCGCGTCTCCTCGACGGCCAGGCCAAGGCCATGGTCGTCACCTCCTCACGCCAGGCAGCCGTCCGCTACAAAATCGAGATGGACAAGTACATACGCGTCAAGAGCTACGGGCTCAAGACGATCGTCGCGTTCTCCGGTGACATCACCGACGAGGACTACGGCTTGGAGAACGCCACCGAAGCCTCCTTGAACCCGGGCCTCGGCTCCGATCTCGCCCGGGAGTTCAGGCGCCCCGACTACCGGCTGATGCTGGTGGCGGAGAAGTTCCAGACCGGCTTTGACCAGCCGCTGCTGTGCGCAATGTACGTCGACAAGCAACTCCCTGACGTCCATGCCGTTCAGACACTCTCCCGTCTCAACCGCACCTACCGCGCCCCGTCGGGTGAGGCGAAAGACCAGACGTTCGTCCTCGACTTCGTTAACGACCCCGTCGACATCCAGAATGCATTCCTCCAGTACTACACCAAGGCCCACGTCGAGACTGCTACCGACCCCAACCTCGTCCACCAGCTCGCCACGAAGCTCGCCCAGCCCGGCATCTACACCCGCGCCGACGTCGAACGCTACGCCGAAGCCTGGTGGGGCCAGCAGCGGCACTCGGCACTGGCGGCGGCGATCGCGCCGGCTCGCGATGAGTTCGCCAACCGATGGGTCGACGCAACCGATAGGGACGACAGCGAGGCTCTGAACGAGCTGCGGACCTTCCGCAAGGACTGCGGCTCCTACGTCCGCCTCTACGACTTCATGTCTCAGGTCGTCGACTACGCGACCACCGACCTGGAGAAGCTCGCCGAGTTCCTGCGCCAGCTGGTGCGCCTACTTGCGGTCGACGACGCGCGCGCCGACGTGGACCTGTCCGGGATAGTCCTCAAGCGGGTGCGGCACATTGACCAGGGCAAGGCGGCCATAGCTCTGTCCGGAGACCAGGAGACGCAAGGGCTGCGGGGCGTCACTGGCATCGGTACTGCCGTAGCCCGCGATCCGCAGCAGGTGCTGCTGTCGGAGGTAGTCGCCAAGATCAACAGCCTGTTCGGGGGCGAGTTCGCGAACCCACAGATCGGCGGCTTCGTCACGGCCGCGGCCGGGATGGCCGAGGAAGACCCGCGGATCGCCGAGCAGATCGACAACAACGCCCAGGACCAGTTCCTCATCTCCCCCAACCTGCGCGAGGCCCTAACTGACGCGGCCGTGCTTAACGAGGGGGCTTTCGGGAAGCTGACTGGCGCGCTGACCGGCGAGAGCGAGCGAGCCGAAGAGCTCATTCAGCTGATCGGCGCTTACCTGTACCAGTCTCGGCGCGCGCGCACGGAGCCTGAGGGCGGCCCGGAAGATCTAAAAGAATGAATGCTTGAGGGAGGGATCTTCCGGGGAACGCCTCGGAAGATCCCTCCCCTGCGAGTGCCGCCCCATCTGCCCGACTGACCTGTACCTTCCCACTCCGTCGCACGGCAGCGCGTTCGCTGTTGTCCCCCATTCCCCTGTCCGCCGGACCGGGCGTCCGCTCCCCGCCCCGGCCCGCCGCTTCGCGGGCAGAACGAGCGGGGCCCTAACCAACAGCGACTGTGAAGCACAGCATCAAACTCAGGCTGACATCCACGGGTGACATCAAGGTGCAGAGACGAGCAAGCCAGCCTACGACCTAGTTGCAGGGCTGGGGTGTCCCGGAAGCATCCCGTGCTTGTTCGTGTGACGTCGCTTCCGGTCCCAGCCGAGCGACGCCATGCCGGGTACATCCCAACCAGTTGGTGTGCTAAGCAGGATTTACGTCTCCTGCTTCGCCCTCATCCACAATCTGCCGCCAGAGTCGCTCCGCGATCTCAACGAGCGTCCCTTCCCCCGAAACCCTCCACTGTTTAGGGCCTTGGACCGCGCTCCACTGCTCCTTCCAGTCGGCCTCGTTCCACATTTGAGAGACCAGTCCGGTCGGCGAGTACCTCCGGCCGTCGGCCTCCCAGAGGAGCGGCGCCTTCCGATCATTTACCCAACTGGCCCGGCGGCGCCGAGGGTCCGCGTCGAGCCACGCACCGATAGCCAGTTCCTCCACGGCGCTCGGGGCGTAAATGAGAGGCGTCCCATCCTTGATGGCATCGTGGTCGACAAGTAGACGCACGGTCTGTGGCCGCCGCTGCCGACTCCGTGCGGTGCCTTCCATGAATGCGTTCAGATTCATGGGAGAGTCCGGCCCATTACCACGTTCGAGAGTCCCGAGAACGGCAGTAACCAGTTGCGCGCAGCGCGCCTCGTTGGCAAACGTACTCGTGACGTAACTCGCACTCGTGAAAAGAGTGTCGACCATGGCGATGAGGCACGCAAGCACGGTACTGACCTGCACGGGCACCCCTGTGAGGACAGCCTCCCACTCGTCATCCGGCTCGTCGAACTTGTCCTTACCGATGCGTTGAAACACCAGATGGGCTACGAGCAGAGCCCCGCTGTCTACCACTGCCGCCGGCCGTCCGGTCATCTTGGCCCGCACCTCTGACAATTGGTCGCGAACCAGCCTAAAGACCTGCACTGCGCGCCAGATCTGCTGGGCAGTTGGCTGCTGACCGAACAACCTACCGTAGATTCCGCCCTCGCCCTCCTCCCATAGCGCGTTCGTAGATCCCTTGACTCGTACGGCGAGCGACGAGTCCCGGTGCATGCACGCCAGAGCAGTGGCTGCTTCCGTGACCGTGCAACCCGACTCAGGTGCAGGGTCCAGTTCGCCCCGTCGGAAGACATACTCCTTATCGAGCGAAAGCCTGAAATCCTTCTGGATCTCGCTTTGGACGGCATCGATGGCGATGAAGTCCCGGCGCTCCATGTGGTTCTGGGTATTAGTGGCCGTGGTGATGGAGTTACCAAAGCCCGTCGGGGCCCCGTCAAGGGAGATGATTCGCACTAGGACATAGGCCTCTGTGACAGCCTCAGGGTCTCTCTCATACGCCCGGAAGGCCGAAGACACCGTCTGAGCGCCGTTCACCACGCTGGCATTATGCAGAGTTAGAGTGGTGGGCTGCCCAACCGCTCTCTTGCCATGGTATTCCTGGACAATTTTGTCGCACTGCACGGTGATGCCGTTGTGCCGGTATATGAACCCCTCAGGGTCCCCCACCATTGAGTCCACCATGGTTTGGTTGACCCCGGTCAACCCCAGCGAACGTCGGACGTTGCGGTCGTAGAGGCGCTCGCCATGTCCTATGTCGTGGCCCCCGTCATCGCCATTTCCGCCGTACCAACGCGCCAACTGATCGGCGCTGATTTCACCAATCACTGCCTTGTAAGGAGTTTCTCTGGTGTACCACTCCCTGTCCATCGTGGCCTTGAGCGTGATGGGTTGCGGCTTCAGGTCCTCCCGAATCGCTCGGTGGAAGTCCCTCTGGTCTAGGACTCGGTACTCCACCGTCCGCCCGAGTCCGCCGAACTCGTGGGCTGCCTCCTTGAGGATGTTCTGGGTCTCGATGGAGAGACGACCATCACCAATAAGCGCGATAACCAGATTCACTTTGCAAGTTGGGAGCCGAAGGACACCGTGCACACGATCGGCGAGCAATTGCAATCGATCGTTGAAGTGATCGAGATCGCGATTGTCAAGCTTCTTCAATCCGTGCACAAGTTTGAGAGCTGCTTCCGTATCGAAGCCAGCTGTCCCTTTATCCTTCCATTTGGCCTGAATCAAATGGAGTTCAGAGCCGGAGGTGGAGAACGCGACGCAGTCGATGCCGAAATCATCCCGGCCGTCAATTACGCCTGCTGCCGCCTCGTCCGAAGTGCAATCCGTAAGGATGCTGGCGGCCTTGGCCGAAACGGCCCTCGACAACAAGGCCGTCTCTTTCTCCTTCGGATCCTTCTTCTCGAAGTCCTTCATGGAGATCCGGCCCCGGAACTCCCGTAGTAGCGCGCTCCTGATGTGCTGGACCTCAAGAGGCATGCCCTGTACACCCTTGCTCATTCCCACCCCCAACGAACCCACCCCAGGACGGGTCAGCGTATCTGAGAGACGATACGGTGCGCACTAATCTCGTGGACCAGTCGTGGACGACAATTTCCCTTACGCGTCACTGGATGCCGCTGACCAGGGCAGAAGCCGAGGAGTCAAGCGCCCTCCGGAGCCGTGTGCGCAGGTTCGAATCCTGCCGGGGGCACCCGTTATGAGGTGCCCAAAGACCCCGTCACCAGCGGAAACGCTGAGGCCGGGGTCTTCGCGTATGTGCAGGCGTATGCGGCCCGAAGCGGCTCTATGTCGAGGTCCGTGGAGGAGGTGTGGACGGGATCTTGAAGCATCGCCGCAGGATGAGACTGAGTGGGTCCGAGCAGACCTGTCCTCGCCATCGTCGTCCCGGTCTTGGACCATGCTGCGGGTGGGGAGCATGACCATGGCTGAGGGGCTGTCGTGCCGTCTTCAGTCGCCGCCTGCGGACCGACGAATGGACGAGTTGGGGGATCTCGTGGATGTGACCACGCTTGCCGTCGCGCTCATGCGTCGGAGGAGCGCTGGGCGGAACCTGGGTGGGGCAGCAGCCAGCGCGCAAGCCGGGCCGAAGCGACGGAGCAGAACCAGCGTGCGGATCGTGCACGGGAGCAGGAGCGCGATGAGCAAGCGCTGCAAGCCAAGCGTGATCTCTATGCCTATCTGAACACCGCGGTTCGCGCTTGCCGGGTCGCCGCCCAAGACGCCGTCCGTGCAGCCGAACGTGGTGAAAGCGCCGACCCGGCAATCCTTGACGCCGCAAAGGATGCTTGGGGCGACCAGTACTCCCAGGCGCAGATGGCTCTGGCGAAGGACGTCTTGCAGGTGGCCTCCAAGCTCAACAGGGCGCTCGGAGTCGGGTACTCAGTCGTGAAGCAGTTGCCAAGCAGTTCCGACCTCAACGAGGCGTATGAGCGGGCGAAGGCATGGTTCAGCGGCCCCCTGTCCGATGGCGTGTGGCTGCTACGAGTCACCCTGCGACACGACCTCGGCGTCGAAGTCGAGCCCCACTTCGAGCAGATCCGCATGCAGATGCTCACCTCGCTCGACACCGCCCGCGGAAGCCTTGAGCGCCTACTCGCCACAGAGCGCGCGAGCCGCTGAGTCAGCGCAGCACAGGGCACACAGTTACGGGCAAGATCGTCCATAGGGTCCGGGCGGGGTCGCGCCAGCTGGCCTCGTCCCGGCGTCGGCGGCCACAGCAGGTACGGCACAGCAAAAATCAACGGCTCCACCCCCGGTCGGGAGCGGGGGTGGCCTGCCGCTATCGTCCGCATGGCTGGGCCATGTGGCCCGACTTGGCAGGGAGGGGCCAGTCATGGGGATACTGCAGAAGTGGGCGCGCAAGCGCATGACTCAAGGCGCTATCGCAGCACGGGAACGGGGTGAAACCACCTACGTTCACAGACTGGCCAGTTCGAATCAGCAGATCCAGGACCGGTACACCTCGGTGATCGAGTCAGAGGGCTGGAAACTGGCCGGGATACATGAAGATCCCTCACGTCCCAAGGAGCGCTGGGTGATGACCTTCGAGCGCGCAGGCGAGGCTAGTGGGGGAACTACCCAATCGTCCGAGCAGGCCTAGTACACCTGTCTGCCTTCGCGATCTTGCGCCGAGCTCTTAGGACGAGCGGAGACAGCCACCACGTGATCCGACGAGAGGGCCCCTGGAGGATCCCAGAGGCCTCGGACTCGGGCAGTAGATCTCACTCGTACTCGCGGAGCAGGTCCTCGATACGTCGGTTGGCGACGTCTTGTCGTCCGTCGAGGCACTTCGCGTAGCGGGTCAGCAAAGACCTCGACGCTGTTGCCGGCGCGTTCGGCAACCTCGGTGGGATCGACCCCGGCGTTGAGCCACGTCGACAGCGCCGAGTGCCGAAGGTCGTACGGCCTACTTGCGAGTGGCGAGGCCGCGACGGCCGGCGGAAACGCCAGGAATCGAGCCTCCTGCCACACGCGGTAGTAGGTCGAGGACGGGACCACCGATCCCTTCTCGCCGAAGAAGGGCCGACCGTCATCCGCCGTCCCGAATGTGGCCAAGTGATCGCGCAGCACGGCGACGAGGTGAGGCGGGAGAGGCACCCGCCGGACGTTCTCGGTCGGTCGGTTCTTGAGCCCGCGGTCGTCGTGGGTCTCTCCCGAGTCGGTCCACTGCTTGCCGACCGACGGGTCCGATGAGCAAAGCCGATCCCCAGCCCGGTTCAGGGAGGGCCAGGTCAGTCTCGACAAGACCGACCGCTTCAGCCGGCCGGAGACCTCTTGCCGAAGCCCAACGAGCCTTCTTCAACGCCCTATGCCTCGACGCCGAGCGCCGCTTCCACAACGACGCCATGGACCTGCTCGAAGAGGCCGCCGACCACGACGCCTGACAGCACAGCGGCCCAGCAAAGGCCCTTGACTCGGTCATTGGGACTCCACCGACCTCGGTGACCACCAGCCGTGTCAGCCACGACAGAGGCGCACTCCGTGAAATCAGTTCTGAGGTCACCCCTGCGGGCTATCTGAGTGGCATGATCTTCAACCGCCCGCCAAAGTGTGACACATGAGTAAGCCAGGCTCTACAGCAGAAGACCGGAAGGCCAAGAGAACCCGAGCCTTCGTGCTTTTGATCGGGGTTGGCCTCTCTGCCAGCGTTGTAGAAATGGGGGCGCTCGGCGCCATTGACGCCAGTACAGCCGTGACATTTGGCGGCCGCATCACTGGAGTTATCTTCCTTGCCTCGGCCTTACTTGCGCTGGCAGCCGTATTTGCGATGTTCACCTACTCAACCGGCACTCGAGGGCCCAGTTTCTCAGGCGCAGTCATTCTGATCGGCGTCGCTATCGCCGGACTCATGAACCTGGGTCTTCTAATCATGCAAATCGAGACAGGCGACTACACGCCATACCTGTGGCTCTGGATATCTCTTGCATCTTGGTCTTGCTGGACCTTGTTCATGCTCCGCCGTCGAGGCGTATGGAAGAGGATCCCTCAACCGAAAAAATTCGCAGCGGGTGTGTTCCTGACCGGCGTCCTGGCGGTAGCGAACTTCACATACACTCAGGTTTACAAGCCTTACGCACAGCCAAGCAAGATAGAGTTGACCACATCGTTCGGCAAACCAAGCGTCACCCCGGATGGAAAGTCCGTCGCGCTACCGCTGCACATACATCTCGCGAACACAGGTGACGTGAGCCTCTATATCGTCGGTTCGCTCTATCAGGTCACCGCAAGGAAAGCGCACGCCTCGAAAGCTAGAACAACGAAAGACTGGCTACAGGACATCGAAGGATCCCAATTCGACCTCCAACGAGATGTGGACGTAAAGGGGTACGACCTGATTCAAAGTGGCCGCATCGAGGACCCAGGAATCTACATTGACCCAGGAGACAGCAGCACGGAGACCAAAGTCATAGAGATACCCTTGAGTGGCGCCTACGATGTTCTTTTTGCCAGGAGTGAAGCCCTAATCCTACGGAAGGATAAGGTGTCGCTTTCTAGCGACTTCGAGTATTCGGAGAAGTATTCATGGGATGAGAACTATCAACACTCCACAGATGCCCCCGACTGGGTCGACCAACCCCTCAAGCATGAGTTCATAGAATACCAAGCTCCAATCACACAAAACAGCGCCATCTTGAAAGCAATCCGAGGCTCGAAGAATTTGACCGCCTGGTGGATTCTGGGACAGCCGGCACAGGAATCGCAGTTTGGCCCCTACATAACTGGAGTCATAGCCTCAGTAAACGATGAGGGCCGTGAACCCACTTCACGTGAGAACGAACAATCCTCGGAAAGATATGGTTTGGCATTTTTGACGAGTGGAGTAGCGCAAGAATCTTTTGGCGCGGTAAAGAAATCAGTGACGGGCTGACTTGCCAACTCCATCAGAGCGATGACCTACAAAAGCGGAAGCCGGGCTCGCCAGCACGATCGGGTGCCGCAGAAATTTGGTTTCCGCACCGGACATCCCTACGGATCCGCACCGGACATCCCCACGGAGAGGAACGAGGACTCTCCGGCCGCGTCGGCGTCGCGGTGGCCTTCCTCGCGGGTTGTGCCCGGGACGAGCGTGATCGTGTCTGCGGAAGAGCGGTCCCTGAGGACGGACACCACACACTGGACCAACGCGGAATCGCTGCGCTCTTCCCCGACTGATCGACAGCTGGATCACCTTCCCGGCACGGACACGCGCATGCGAGCCGGCAGGAATCGAGCGCTGAGCTGGGCGGATGCCGACAGGAGAGAGCGGGAGTCAGTCCTACTGGCTCCCGCTCTCTCTCGTTGCATCCCGCTGTCCGCGACACACCTCCGACACACCCTGCGGGCGGACGTACGTATGAAGCGCCCCCTGCGCCCTAGAGCAGCCTGCGGCTCAGCCGACCGTCCACTTCTGGTTGGCGCCGCCCGAACAGGTCCAGATCTGCAGCCTGGTGCCGTTGGCCGAGTTGTTGCCCGTCACGTCCAGACACTTGTTCGCCTGCGGGTTCACGATGTCGTTCGCCGAGGAGACGACCCACTTCTGGTTCGGTCCGCCCCCGCAGTCCCACAACTGGACCGTCGAGCCGTCCGCCGTCCCGTTGCCGGTGACGTCGAGGCACTTGCCGAGCGCGCGGATCGTCCCGTCCGAGCCGACGGTCCACTGCTGGGCGGCGGAGCCGTTGCAGTCGTAGAGCTGTACGGGGGTGCCGTTGGCGGAGTTCGCCGCGGCGACGTCCACGCACTTCCCGGCGAGCCCTCTGATCGCGACGCCGGCGGCGGTGTCGCCCGTGGTCACCGACACGGAGTCCACCACCAGCTGCTGCGGGAAGGAGGTGGAGCCGTCCGGGTCGCCCGGCCAGTAGCCGCCCACCGCCAGGTTCAGGATCAGGAAGAACGGCTTGTTGAACACCCAGGAGTTGCCGCCCAGGTCGGCGGGTGTGCGCCGCTGGTAGACGTTCCCGTCCACCGACCAGGTGATCGAGTCGGGAGCCCAGTCCACGGCGAAGGTGTGGAAGGCGTCGGCGAAGGCCTGGCCGCCGGGCAGGGAGTAGGCCGCGCCTATGCCGCCCGAGCCGGAGTAGCCCGGGCCGTGGATCGTGCCGTGGACCGTGGAGGGCTCGTAGCCGACGTTCTCCATGACGTCGATCTCGCCCGAGGCCGGCCAGTTGACCGGTGTGCCGAGCATCCAGAACGCGGGCCACATGCCCTGCCCGCGCGGGATCTTCATCCGGGCCTCGACGTGCCCGTACTGTGCGGTGAACTTCCCGGACGTGTTCAGACGGGCCGATGTGTACTGGCAAGTCCCGTACCAGCACTGGTAGTTGGCGGGGTTCTCCCGGCGGGCCGTGATGACCAGATGGCCCTGACCGTCCAGGGCCGCGTTCTTGTTGCCCGATGTGTAGTACTGCCGCTCGTGGTTGTTGACGTTGTCGCCGGTCTCGATCTGCCACTTCGAGGAGTCGACGGCCGCTCCGGCGGGCCCGTCGAAGTTGTCGGAGAACGTCACGGCGGCGGCCGCGACACTCGGGGCGTCCGCCTTTGCCGGACCGATCGCGGCGGTCGCGACCAGCATGGCGGAGAGGGCGGCGAAGAGACATCTGCGGAGCGATCGTGGCGAGACCACGGCTCTCCCTTCCGGCGCACAGGTGCGCCGAGCGAGGTGGGGGGTGAGTGCGTCGCCTCTTGATTTAAGAAGTGAGATAAGGGGGCGTCAATAGTTTGGTACGGACCAAATGGTGAAGGCGTGGGGTGCGTCGTGCCGGATTCCGCGCAACGACGACCGGTAGCGGCGACCCCTTGGGCATACCGCCTTCGTCTGCGAGGTGGATCTTGCAGGTCAGGCCGCCCGGGACCGTCCAAGTCCCGCGTCTGGGCGATGGTTTCGGGGCGTCGTCCCTTTTTCTGGACGCGTGGCTTCTTCTCGTGGACACCGGCCGCGTGCTGACGGCCCGGCAGATGTCGAATCGTCGAATCCACGCCGGCCATGCTCCACCGGTCCGGTCGGCCGGATCGGCGCGTCCGTCGGCTGTCAGTGCCTCCTGGAGTAGACCTTCGTCGTCCGGCAAGGGCCGCCACGGAGACGCGGGCGACCAGCTCCACGCAGAGCTCCCGGGGTGCTCTGCGTTCCGTGTCAATCGGTTCCCGGCGACCGGCGATCTCGATCCTCGCCCCGTCCCCATCCCCCCGCAGCACTTGCGGTGACCTTGCCATTCTCCTGTCGCACCCACACCTGACGCGGGATCATTACCGCGACACGACACGACAGCACATGGTGACGCGGGGGACCAAGATGACCGACGACGCCACGCAGCACTTCTTCATCAGCTACGCGGGTGTGGACCGGCCCTGGGCGGAATGGGTGGGTTGGCACCTGGAACAGGCTGGGCACCAGGTCATACTCGATGTGTGGGACTGGCGCACGGGGGAGGACTTCGTCCAGCACATGGACCAGGCGCTCAGTCGGGCTGACGCCGTCGTGGCTCTTTTCTCCAGGTCCTACTTCGATCCCGAGCGTTGGACTCAGGAGGAGTGGACCGCGACCGTCGCCCGCAGGGAACGAGTCATCCCTCTTGCCCTCGAACCCATCGCCGCCACCGATGTCCCGCCACTCCTGGCTGCCAAGCTACGCAAAGATCTCCATGGCCTGGACGAGGGAGCCGCCGTCGCCGCCTTGCGTGAAGCGGTCAACGGCGGGATCCGTCCCACCACTCCACCACTTTTCCCGGGCACCGCTCCGTCAGCGAGCGTCGCCGCGGGCGCAAGCAGCACAAAGCCCCGGCTGCCCAGCAGCACTGGCCGGCCCGACGTGTGGAACGTGCGCCGCCGTAACCCCGACTTCTCCGGTCGTGAAGCTGAGATCGCCCAGCTCCGCGACGGTCTGCTCAGCGGGCAGCAAGCTGTGGTACGGGCGCTGCACGGGATGGGCGGCATCGGAAAGACCCAGATCGCGCTGGAGTACGCCCACCGGTTCGCCAGCCAGTACGACCTGGTGTGGTGGATCGACGCCGAACAGGCCGACCAGGTACCCGTCCACTACATCGAGCTGGCCGAGCGTCTCGGGATCGCCAAACCGGAGGCCGGTTCCGAGCACAACGCCCGCGTCCTCCTTCAGCACCTGCGCGCTCAACAGCGCTGGCTCATCATCCTCGACAACGCGGAGAATCCTGATCAGATCGACCCCTGGCTTCCGGAGGGTTCCGGCCACATCCTGATCACCTCTCGCAATCCTGACTGGCGCGGTATCGCCCACCAGACCGGCTTGGACGTCTTCAGCCGCTCCGACTCCGTCTCCTATCTCAAAACCCAAATTCCGAGCATCACCTCCGAGGAGGCGGATCTCCTCGCCGGGGATGTCGGCGACCTTCCCCTGGCCCTCGCCCAAGCTGCGGGCGTCATCGGCAGCGGCATGACCATCGGCCGCTACCGCCAGCTCCTCACGACAAGCACCGCACGGATTCTGAAAGAAGGCGACGCCCCCGGTTACCCGGCGCCGCTGGCCGCCGCGGTCAGCATCGCCACCTCCGGCCTCGAGAACGAGCACCCGGAGGCCGCGGCTCTGCTACGCCTCGGCGCCTTCTTCGGACCTGACCCCATACCGACTGGCTGGCTGGAGAGCGTTCGCCCGCGACTGGCCACCATTCCCGGCGATCCGGGCGATCTCATGTGGCCGCACGCGGCCCTACAACCTCTCAGCCGTTTCGGCCTCGCCCGCGTTGACCACGAGACCTTCCAGATCCACCGCCTGACCCAGGCCGTCCTCCGCGACCAGACGAGCCCCGAGGAGACCGGAAGGATCCGGAGCGACGTCGCCACCATCCTCAGCGGCACCGGCCCCGGCGCTCCCGAAACACCGGACACGTGGCCCGCCTGGGCCTCTTTGGCCTCGCACCTCACCACCCAGCATGTCGTCCTCGCCGGGCGGCCCGAACTACGACCGACCCTGCTCAAGGCCGCCTTCTTCTTTATCCGAAGCGGTCAGCCACGCAGCGCACACAGCCTTACCGCATCCCTGCGCAATGTGTGGGCCGACGAGTTGGGGCCGGACCACCCCGACACTCTCAGCTGTATGCAGTACTTCGGTCACGCCACGGCTGATGTGGGAGACATCGTTGGAGCTCTCGCCTTCGTAAAAGACACTTTTGCCCGTCGACGACGCATTCTCGGTGATGACCATCCCGACACCCTTCACGCCGCCAACGACCTTGCCGCCACCACGTCGAGGCTGGGGAAGCACGCTGAAGCTCACCAGATGTATGAGGACACCCTCCGGCGTCGGCGGAACATCCTCGGCGACAACCACCCCGACACCCTCCAATCAGCCCAGAACCTGGCCACCTCTCTGAATCACTCCCTGAGGCATGAGGAGGCCCGCCGCCTCCACGAGGACACTCTCCAACGTCAGCGAGACACCCTCGGCGACAACCACCCCAACACCCTTCAAACCGCCCACGGCCTCGCCATGACCCTGCATGACCTCAGGGAAGGTGCCGAGGCCCACCGCATGGTCGGGGACACCCTCCGACGTCAGCGAGACATCCTCGGCGACGACCACCCCGACACCCTTCAGACCGCCTACGGCCTCGGCATCGTCCTGAGGGCCCTCGGCCAACGCGACGAGGCCCGCCGCCTCCACGAGGACACCCTCCGACGCCAGCGGAACACCCTCGGCGACAACCACCCCAACACCCTTCAGACCGCCCATGGCCTCGGCATCGTCCTGAGAGACCTCGGCCAACGCGACGAGGCCCGCCGCCTCCACGAGGACACCCTCCGACGCCAGCGAAACACCCTCGGCGACAACCACCCCAGCACTCTTCAAACCGCCCACAGCCTCGGCATCGTCCTGAGAGACCACGGCCAACGCGACGAGGCCCGCCGCCTCCACGAGGACACCCTCCACCGTCAGCGGAACGTCCTCGGCGACGACCACCCCGACACGCTTCGAACCGCCCACAGCCTCGCCATCACCCTGCATAGCCTCCGCCGCCATTCGGAAGCCGCCGAGCTGGCTGAAGACGTGCGCAACCGCCAGCGCCGCACACTGGGCGACGACCACCCCGACACCGTGGATGCCACCGAGAGTCTGGCCGCCATTTGGACCGCCATGGGCAAACGATTCGCGGCCCAGCGCCTGTTGGCGAACCAACGAAAGCAGGCCAAGCGCCGTCCCAACCGTAAAAAGCAACGCCGATAGCTCACGGATACCGGTCACGGGTCCGGACCGCGACCCAGATTTTTTGGCCCCAGGTCACGAGGAACCCGGCCAATCTCCGGACCAGTGGTCGAATCGTTTCGGGTCGAAGAGGTCAGTCCTCGCCGGCCCGGACGGCCGTCGGGCCGTGGTGCAGGCTGCCGCCCGCAGTGGATGCCGGGTTGTCGGCCCAGGCCTGGGCCTCCTTGGCGAGCGAGTCGTCCCACGCCAAAGGTGACTGGCCGGCCTGTTGGCGCACGCGTTGGTCTCGGAGATGATGGCCTGTTGATCGGAGGGGCTGACGTTGGCGACGGCCGCGGAAGCGCCTGTCGCCAGTGTCGTGCCACCGGTCAACAGCGCCGCCGCGACGATGGGCGCGGCGCGACGGCGCAGCGGAGTGGGGTTCCTCATTGCGACTCCCCGGCCGCACAGAAGGCAGCAGCAGCGAGAAGGCCTGCTGGGGAGTATCGGCGTGGAGCAGGGCTGCCACGGAAGCGAGCCGCACCGCCGACTCGTGCCGTGGCCGGACGGCCATCGGCGACAAAGTGGTCTCGTCGGCGGCCGCATGGCCGCATTCGGCACCAGCAGCCTGTGCCCGGGACGCCTGTGCGGCGAACGGAGACGGCGACTTCACATCCCGCCATGGCGGGGCGTCACCGTCATAGGGGTCGTAGGGGTCGCAGGGGAGGTGTGGGGAAGTGTGGCGGAGTGTCCAGGGTCGTAACTCCGGTACGGCCGCGGCGAGTTCAGCGAGACGCCGAGGCGGTCGGGCAAGAGGACCGGGAGCCCGGCGACGGACCCGGGATCCAACTCGGTCGAGGCTCAGCCGTGCCAGACGGCTCGGACCTCTTCGGCGTACTCGGCCGCCTGGCGTAGCCCTGCCCGGGCCGCGCCCGGAATGCGGGACGCGTCCAGGGGGTTGCGGCCGAACGCGCGGCGGGCCGCTCGGTCCGGGACCAGCAGGGCGGCCCGGGCGCCGCCCGCCTCCAGGGAGGCCACCTGATCGAAGGCGCTCGGGGTCGCGCCCGGCACGTCGGGGATCGGGGCCAGGACCACAACCCGCCGGCAGTCGTGCGCCAAGTCGGCGTTGGTCGTGGAGCGTACGCCCCCGTCCATCCAGCGGCCCGCCCCGATCGTGATCGGTGGGAACAGTGGTGGCAGTGCGCACGTGGCCGACATCGCCGTCACCAGGTCGACCCCGCTGTCGGCGCTGAAGCCGCTCGGCTCGCCGGTGAGCGCGTCCACCGCGTACAGCCGCACGGGCCGCTCCGGCCAGTCCTGAACGGGCAGTTGGGGGCGGATCGCGTCGAAGACGTCGGCCTCCGTCACATCGCGCACGTTCAGGGAGAGCCGGCCCAGCCGCTTGACCACGGTCGCCGGATCGCGCGAACCGAGCGCGGCCCACAGGTACTTGACCGTCATGACGAAGGTGAAGTCCACCTCCATCATGGCTCGCTTCCGGGCGACCTGTACCTCGTACAAGTCGGCGGGCGCCGCCCCTGCCGCCAGTTCCACGGCGAGCAGCGAGCCGGCCGACGTGCCGGCGAGCACGTCGGCACCGCCGAGGTCCAGTCCGGCGTCGGCCAGTCCCGCCAGCATGCCGACCTGCCATGCGTACGCGGTCAGGCCGCCTCCGCCCAACACCAGCGCCGTATCCGCCATGTCCATCCTCCCCACTAACGGGGACTTCTCCCCGTTTCCAGCCTTGACGCTAGCACGCAACCGGGGACCATTCCCCGTTTCTGTCCGATCCTCATCCACTCCGCGACTCGCACACACGTCTGCCGCCCGAGCGGATCCGCACGGGGCAACCGACCAACAGGGATGTGCAATGAAATAGGCGGTTATAGAGGGATCCTGCTGACATAGTGCGGCCATGGAGATCCACGACCCCCGGCAGCCGAATCAGTTCCGTGGCCTCCGCGGCCTGCGTGGCCTGCGTGGTCTGCGCTGCCTCCGTGGTCTCCGTGGTCTCCCAGGCCTCCCCGCCCGCCGTACCTGCCCCACCCGCCGTACGGCCCTCCTCCTCACCCTCACCGGCGCCATCGGGATCGGCGGTGCTGTCGCCCTCGTCGGCGCCCTCCCCCACGGAGACCACCCCTCCCCCGCCCACCCAGGCACCCTCGCCACCACCCCCTCCAGCACCACCCCCTCCCCCGGCGCCCCGGGTATCGGCGACCCGCTGCTGCCGCTCGACGGCAACGGGGGGTACACGGTCCGCCGCTACACGCTCGCCTTCGACTGGCGGGCGCCCAGGACGCGCTTCGACGCCCGTACGACCATCAGCGCGAGCGCCACGCAGGCCCTGTCCCGCTTCGACCTCGACTTCGCGGGCAACACGCTCCACTCGGTCACCGTGGACGACGTACCGGCGAGGGCCGTGCGCGACGGTGACGAGCTCGTCGTCACCCCCGCGAAGCCGATCCCCCGGGGCGGCGCGTTCACCGTGCGGGTCGACTACACCGCCGACCCGACGCAGCGACGGCACCGCGGCGACGCGATCGGAGACTACGGCTGGGTCCCCACGCCCGACGGCACCGTGCTCTATCCGCAGCCCGACGGGGCAAAGATGATCTTCCCTGCGGACGACCATCCGAGCCTGCGGGCGCCGGTCACCTTCCTCGTCACCACTCCACCGGGTGTCAGCGCGGTGGCCAACGGGCGGCTCGTCGAACGCGTCCGGCAGCCCGACGGACGGATCCGGTGGACGTACGACTCCGAGCGGCCGGTCGCGGCGCAGCTCGTGCAGGTGGCGATCGGGAAGTTCACGTTCCTCGAGAGCAGCGGTCCGCACGGGCTGCCCGTCCGGGACGTGGTCCCCGGTGACCTGGTGTCCGACACCGCGGCGTACCGCTCGCTCACGCCCGAACACCTGGCCTGGCTGGAACAGCGGCTCGGCCCGTACCCCTTTCGCCGATATGGCGTGCTGGTGGGGGACACGGACCTGCCGGTGGCACTGGAGACCCAGTCGCTGTCCCTTGTGCCGAAGGGCGACCTGCAGGGTGACCGGGTCGACGCCGAGCGCGACCTCGTGCACGAGCTGACCCATCAGTGGACCGGCGACAGCGTGGCCATCCGGCGGTGGTCCGACCTGTGGCTGAGCGAGGGGCACGCCCGTTTCTACGAGCGTCTCTACTCCGAGGCGCACGGCGGCGACAGCATCGAGTCCGCGATGCGGGCGGCGTACGAACAGCACGACCAGTGGCGCCAGGACGACGGGGCGCCCGCCGAACCCCGCACCGAGGCGGCCCTGTTCAAGCAGGTGCGGTACGACGGCTCCGCGCTCGTGCTCTACGCCCTCCGGGAGAAGGTCGGCGAGGAGACCTTCGACAGGATCGAGCGGTCCTGGGTGACGAAGTACCAGGGCCGGGCCGCCGGCACCCAGGACTTCGTCGCACTCGCGTCCGAGGTCGCGGGCGAGGACCTGAAGCCGTTCCTGACGCCGTGGCTGTACGGGGACCGCACCCCGTCCATGCCGGGACACCCCGACTGGCAGGTGGACGCGGCCCAGGACTGAGCCGTCACCTCCCCCGTACGACGGGACTTCCGCGCGGTACGGCGGGCTCGCGCCGACTCCCCGCCGGGGCCGACGTCCTGCCGCCGACCGGGTGGCCTCTGCCGGGTGGCTGGGCCACACCAGTGACGCTTGGCGCGACGGGGCGTGTCGGGCACGGAAACGTACGAGGGGTGATGCAGAGGGCAACTCCTTTGTCCTGATTGCGACGAGCATGATTGGAGACCCTTGCGATGAGAAAACGTGTCGCCCCCCGTGTCCCCAACTCCCCACGCGAGCAACGTCGTACAGTCCGCATGACCGCCTCCGCGGCGCTCCTGATGCCGCTGCTGGCCGGCCCGGCGGCGTGCGCCGGCGGGACGTCGGCCGACCGGCAGCTGCAGAACGTCTTCACGGACGCCGCGGACGAGTACCACGTGCCGCGCAGCGTGCTCCTGGGCGTGTCGTACCTGCAGTCGAGATGGGACGCCCGGCCGGGCACCCCGAGTGTCGTCGGCGGCTATGGGCCGATGCACCTGGTGGACGGCCGCCAGACCAAGGGCAGGTCCCCGAAACCGGCTCCGTCGGAGTCGCACCGCGGAGGTGCCCAGCCGCCCGCGGCGGCGGCGGGGCCCACGGCCTCGCCCGGGGCCGGCTCCCCGGTCGGACGCTCCGCGCAGCCGGCGGACCTGCGACGGGCCGCGGGCCTGATCGGAGCCCCGGTGGCACGGCTGCGCACCGACGCCGCCGCCAATGTGCGCGGAGGTGCGGCGCTCCTGGCGGAGACGCAACGCCAGCTCGGCAAGCCGCTCAGCGCCAACCCGGCGGACTGGTGGGAGGCGGTGGCACGCTTCCCGGGGACGGGCGACACCGCGTCGGCGGCGGAGTACGCGAACAACGTCTTCGCGGTGATCCGCAAGGGTGCGCGGCGCACCACCGACTCCGGACAGCAGATCACTCTCCCCGCCAGCCCGAGCGTGCACCCCCGTACCCCTCACCCGCAGGCCGCACGGCGGCCCAAGGAGGTCGAGTGTCCCGCGGAGCTGTCCTGCGACTGGCTCGCCGCGCCGTACGTCGAATACGACGAAGACGGCGACTACGGCAACCACGACCTGGCCGACCGGCCCAGGGACCAGAAGATCGAGTACATCGTCATCCACGACACGGAGGCGGACCTGCCGTCCATGCGTCAGACCGTGCAGGATCCGACGGAGGCGTCCTGGCACTATTCGATCCGCTCCAAGGACGGCCATGTCACCCAGCACATCAGGACCAAGGACGTGGCCTGGCACTCCGGGAACCAGTTCGTGAACGCCCGTTCGATCGGCATCGAGCACGAGGGTTTCCTCAGGCAGCCCGACGCCTGGTACACGGAGCAGATGTACCAGTCCTCGGCCAAACTGGTGCGTTACCTGGCGAAGAAGTACGACATCCCGCTCGACCGTCAGCACATCTTCGGGCATGACAACGTGGCGTCACCGACCGGCTCGAGCATCCCCGACATGCACGACGACCCCGGCCCCTTCTGGGACTGGCGGCACTACTTCGACCTTCTCGGCGTGCCTCTGCGTGCCACGGCCGGGCCCGACAGCGACCTGGTGACCGTGCTGCCGGACTTCGCCACCCACAAGCCGCTGTTCACGGGGTGCACCAAGAGCGGTGTGAAGTGCGCGCCGCACGGCTCCAGCGCCGTACGCCTGCACACCGCACCGGACGAGCGCGCGCCACTGATCCAGGACCCGGGCCGGCGCCCCGAGGGCGAGGCCTCCACGGAGGACGTCAACGACCTGGGGTCGCGGGTCTCCGCCGGCCAGACCTACGCGGTCGCCGGACGCAGTGGCGACTGGACGGCGATCTGGTATCAGGGCCACAAGGCGTGGTTCAACAACCCGAAGAACCATCCGACGGCCGTCGGCGCGAGCGGCCGGTTCGTGACTCCGAAGGAGGGCTTGAGCGAGATCCCGGTGTTCGGGCGTGCCCTCCCGGAGGAGGAGGCCTACCCGGAGGGAGTGGAGCAGCAGTCCGAGTCCCCGCTCCCGTACAGCCTCCTCGCGGGTCAGCGGTACGTGGCGCAGTCCCGGCCCGTCGGTTCCTACATCGACAGGTCGGCCTTCAGCGACACACCGAGCCTGGTGGTGACGGGGCGCGAGGAGTACTACGAGATCCAGTTCGGCCACCGGATCGCCTACGTCCGCGCGAGCGACGTGGACCTGGTGCGTGTAACCGGCACGGAGAAGGCGCCGTCGGGACACGCGGCGCCCCCTGCCGGGCGGTGACGGAGTCCCCTTCCGAGCCGGAGGCGCCCACGCGACCGCGTGGGCGCCTCCGGCTCGGGCGTGCCGCGGGTGCCGGCGGCGGCAGTCCTGTTCATGGACGCCCCTGCGCCTCCTCTTTGTGGACCACCTGCGCCCTCCTGTTCGTGGACGCCCCCGCGCCCTCTCCTCGGCGCGCGTGAGCGGCTGGAAGGCCGGCCTGCGCGCCGCCCTTCTCCTCCACGCCCCCACAGCCCTCCGCCTCCCCACAGTCCTCCGCGTCCGCGGCCCCGTCGGCGGCGTCCACCCGCCCTTCCGGAATCAGGTACACGTCACTCGTACGCAGTAAGGCCAATCCCCTGCGCAACTCGTCGCCGTGCCGTCGGGCGGGATCGTGGACGAGGAGTGAAAACGGGTGTCGAGCGCTCAATGCCGCGGACATCTGGCGTCAGCGGCGAGAACCCCCTGACGCCGTCGAAGGACAGTGCCATACCGACACGATCCGGTTCGAGTGGCAGCCCCACGGGTGGGCGGCTAAGACTGAGGCAACGGTCTTGTGACCGGACCTGTTTTGTGACCGGCCAACAGATTCAGACCTCATGGCTTCCGGATTACTCGCTCCGGCCATCGAAAAGCGCGAGTGCAGGGCGTTGACCGTATTGGCAGGCGGCGTTCGAAAGTTCCTCAAGGAGCTCGTATGGAGGAGAAGTCCGTCGAAGTCCTGACGCCTGGTCCGGGTGAATTCGCACTCGACAAGCGTGAGTACACCGGACCGAACAGCGACATCGAGAGAGACCTCGCCGAGGTGTTGGCCGGCCTCATCCACGTCGAACGAGTGTCGGTGGAGAGTCACTTCTTCGACGACCTCGGCGCCAACTCATTGGTGATGGCCCAGTTTTGCGCACGGATCAGGAAACGGCCGGATCTCCCCTCGGCGTCGATGAAGGACATCTACCGGCACCCGACGATCCGAAGCCTGGCGACGGGGCTCGCGGACGCCGAACCGCTTCCGGCCGAGTCGCCGGTTCCAGCGCCGGCCACGGTGGTGACCCGGGCCCGGACGGCACAGTACGTCCTGTGCGGAGCGCTTCAGTTCCTGTTCTTCCTGGGATATTCCTTCCTCGCCGGAATGGTCGCCGACCGGGGCTACGGATGGGTGTCCGCCGGCTCGGACGCGATCGGCATCTACCTGCGATCGCTCGTCTTCGGCGCCATCGGCTTCGTCGCTCTGTGCACCTTCCCGATCGTGGCCAAGTGGCTTCTCGTCGGCCGGTGGAAACCGCGCGAGTTCCCGATCTGGGGACTGACGTATCTGCGCTTCTGGACCGTCAAGGTGCTGATCCACGCCAACCCGATGATCTTCTTCGTCGGCAATCCCCTGTACGTGCTGTACCTGCGTGCCCTGGGCGCCCGGATCGGCAAGGGGGTCACGATCCTCTCCCGCCAGACTCCGGTCTGCCCGGACCTGCTCACGATCGGCGCCGGCACGGTGATCCGCAAGGACTCGTTCTTCCACTGCTACCGGGCGCACGCCGGCCGTATCCAGACCGGCCGGGTCACCCTGGGCCGGGACGTCTTCATCGGCGAGAAGACCGTGCTCGACATCGACACGTCGATGGGCGACGGGGCGCAACTCGGCCACACGTCCACGCTGTACAGCGGCCAGGCGGTCCCGGACGGCCAGCGCTGGCACGGATCCCCGGCACAGCCGACCGAGCACGACTACCTGAGGATCGAGCCGGCCGAGTGCGGCACACTGCGCCGGGCCGGCTTCGGCCTCGTCACCCTGCTTCAGGTGTTCTTCCTCTACATGCCGCTGATGGTCGGGGGCGCGTACTTGCTGTTGGACCTGATTCCGGCGCTGCACAACCGGCTGGGCCCGGGTTCGGTGGGGTTCACCTCGCCGAGTCTCTACGCCGACGCGCTGGTCCTGTCCTTTGTGCTGTTCTTCGGCTTCGTCGTCTTCGGCGTGGTCGTACTGTTCACCGTTCCGCGCCTGCTGAACCTGGTCATCAAGCCGGACAAGGTCTATCCGCTGTACGGCTTTCACTACTCGACGTTCCGCGCGATCGGGCGCATGACCAACATCAAGTTCTTCAAATGGCTGCTCGGTGACAGCTCCTACATCGTCTACTATCTGCGCGGCCTCGGATATGACTTGTCCCGGATCGAACAGACCGGGTCGAACTTCGGCACGGAAGTGCAGCACGAGTCCCCGTATCTGTGCTCCGTCGGCAGCGGCACGATGGTCGCCGACGGGCTCTCCATCGTCAACGCGGACTACTCGAGCTCCTCTTTCCGGGTGTCCAGGGCTTCGATCGGATCACGCAACTTCATCGGGAACAACATCGCCTATCCCTCGGGGGCCAGGACCGGCGAGAACTGCCTCCTCGCGACGAAGGTGATGATTCCGCTCGACGGCGAGGTACGCGAGGGGGTGGGCCTGCTGGGCTCGCCGTGTTTCGAGATTCCCCGGTCGGTCGAGCGCGACTCCCGGTTCGACCATCTCCGCAACGGCGAGGAGTTTCGTCGCAGTCTCGCCGCGAAGAACCGTTACAACATCCGCTCGATGGCCTTCTTCCTGCTGGTGCGGTGGATCTACTTCTTCGTCCTCACGGTGGTCGCTCTCGCCGACGTCGATCTGTACGACTCCTACGGACAAGTGCTGATCGCCGTGTTCCTGGTGTTCAGCCTTGCTTTCACGCCCGTCTACTTCGTGGCGGTGGAGCGTTCTATCGCGGCATTCCGCGGGCTGCAACCGCAGTTGTGTTCCATCTACGATCCGTACTTCTGGTGGCACGAGCGTCTCTGGAAGGTGCCCGAGAATTACCTCAACATCTTCAACGGGACCCCTTTCAAGAGTCTGATCTGGCGGATGCTGGGCGTTCGGCTCGGCAGCAGGGTCTTCGACGACGGCTGCCACCTGACGGAGCGGATGCTCACCACCATCGGGAGCGACTGCACGCTCAATGCGGGAAGCAAGATCCAGTGCCACTCGCAGGAGGACGGCACCTTCAAGTCCGACCGCAGCACGATCGGCGCCGGCTCCACGCTCGGTGTCGGCGCCCACGTCCACTACGGCGTGACGATGGGCGACGGCGCGGAACTCGCCCCCGACTCCTTCCTCATGAAGGGCGAGGAGGTCCCGGCGCGCGCCCGGTGGGGCGGAAATCCCGCGGCGGAAATGCGCGACACCCCCTATCAGCCTGCCGCACTGGCGTACGAGGCACAGCGTGACCGCCCCGGCCGGCAGACCCAGTCAAACGGGAAGATGCGATGAGAGTGCAAGTGGAAGCCGATCGGGAGTTCTGGCGCGGTCAGCTCGTGGCCGGTGGGTTCACCGCGCTGCCGCGGTGGACGCCCCATCCGGTGGCGGGCGTCGCCGACCAGGAGACGACGGTCCCGGAGGACGTCGCGGGACCGTTGCGCGGGCTGGCGCAGGACCTGGCGGTACCGCTCGACTCGGTGCTGCTGGCCGCGCACGCCAAGGTGCTCGCCGCGCTGTCCGGTGAGCGTGAGGTCGTGTCCGGCTACGTCCCCGCTGACGGCGGCCGGCCGTTGCCCTGTCGGCTGACGACCGAACCCTCGACGTGGCGGACGCTGCTGCTGGACGCCCATCGGGCCGCGTCGGAGCTGCTGTCGCACAAGGAGTTCCCGGTCGACGGCCTCAGGCGCGAACTGGGCCTGACCGAGCCGCCCTTCGAGGCCGTGTTCGATCCGGGCGGTGTGGGCGGTGACCTGGCCGAGGACACCGTGCTGTGGATCGGGTTCTCGTGGCGGGACGGCCGGCTCGTGCTGCGGCTGCGGTACCGCACCGACGTACTCGACGCGGACTGCGCCGCCCGGATCGCCGGTTACCACGTCACCGCGCTCGCCCTGATCGCCGTCGGTCCGGATGCCGAGCACGGACGGCAGAGCCTGCTCTCCGCCGAGGAACTCCACTTCCAGCTCGAAGGGCTCGCCGGACCCCACCGGGATCTGCCCGACCGCCGGATGCACGAGCTGTTCGAACAGCGGGTGCGGGAACACCCGGACGCCGTCGCGGCCGTACACGGTGAACGGCGGTGGACCTACCGCGAGCTCAACGCCCGGGCCAACCGGCTGGCACGCGCGCTGCTGGCCCGGGGGCTGCGCCGGGAGGGCGTGGTCGCGGTGGTGACCGAACGCAACCTGGACTGGCCGGCCGCCGTGCTGGCGGTCTTCAAGGCCGGGGGCGTGTACCTGCCCATCGAGCCGCACTTCCCGGCCGGCCGCATCGCCACCACGCTGACTCGCGCCGAGTGCGCCCTCGTGCTGACCGAAGCCGGCAGCACCACCACCCTCGACCAGGCTCTGGAGTCCCTGCCCGGGATCGAGAAGGTCCTCATCGACGCGGCCTACGCGGAGGACCACGCCGACGACGATCCGGGCGTGCCCGTCGCGGCGGACCAACTCGCCTACATCTACTTCACTTCCGGCTCCACGGGTGAGCCGAAGGGCGCGATGTGCGAGCACGCGGGGATGCTCAACCACCTCTACGCCAAGATCGACGACCTGGGGCTCGGCGAGGGGCAGGTGGTCGCGCAGACCGCGCCCCAGTGCTTCGACATCTCGCTGTGGCAACTGGTGTCCGGGCTCCTGGTCGGCGGGCGGACCCTGCTGGTGGAGCAGGAGGTGATCCTGGACGTCCAGCGGTTCGTCGACAAGATCGTCGACGGCCGGGTCGCCGTCCTCCAGGTCGTGCCCTCGTACCTGGACGTCGTCGTGTCCTGTCTGCGGCAGCACCCCCGCGAACTTCCGGACCTGCGCTGCGTGTCGGTCACCGGCGAGGCGCTGAAGAAGGAGCTCACGGAGCGCTGGTTCGCCGTCCAGCCCGGGATCAAGCTGGTCAACGCCTACGGGCTGACCGAGACCTCGGACGACACCAACCACGAGGTCATGGACCGGGCGCCGGACCGCATCCTGCTCGGCCGCGCGGTCAACAACGTGCGCGTCTACGTCGTCGACGAACACCTCACCCCGGTGCCGCTCGGCGCCCCCGGCCTGATCGTGTTCTCCGGCGTCTGTGTCGGCCGCGGCTACATCAACGACCCCGAGCGCACTCGGCAGGCCTATCTGGCCGATCCGCACCGAGAGGGCGCCCGGCTCTACCGGGGCGGCGACTACGGCCGCTGGCAGCCAGGGGGCAAGCTGGAGTTCCTGGGCCGCCGGGACACCCAGGTCAAGATCCGTGGCTTCCGGATCGAGATCGGCGAGATCGAGAACACCCTGTTGCGGGTGCCGGGGGTGCGCGACGGCGCGGTGGTCGTCGCCGAGCGGGCCGATCAGAGCAAACACCTGGTGGCGTTCTATTCGGGCCCGCGGGCCCTCGACGGCGACGTCCTGCCGGCCCGGCTCGGCGAGTCGCTGCCCGAGTACATGGTCCCGTCGGCCTTCCACTGGCGCGAAAGCCTGCCGCTGACCGCCAACAGCAAGATCGACAGGAAGGCCCTGGCGGCACTCGCCGAAGAACCCGCCACCACCGACAACGACCACCAGCCGCCGGCCACCCCCACCGAGCAGCGCCTGGCGGCCGCCTGGGCGAAGGTGCTCGGCGTCCCGCAGGACCGGATCGGACGCCGCGACCACTTCTTCGACCGGGGCGGCACATCGCTGTCGGCGGTGAAGCTGGCGATCACCCTGGACCGTGCGGTGTCCCTCAAGGACGTCACCCGTCACCCGGTCCTCGCCGATCTGGCCGGGCTGGTCGACGGCAGGTCCGAGCGGCGCCCCGGACTGCTGCACCCGCTGTCGGAACCGGACGATGCGCGGGCCGGGGCCCTGGTGTGCTTCCCGTACGCCGGCGGCAACGCGGTGAACTTCCAGCCGCTGGCCAGGGCGCTGCCGGCCGGCGGGCCCGCCGTCTACGCCGTCGAGCTGCCCGGTCACGACGTGGCCGCCGACAGCGAACCGTTCGCACCGATGACCGAGGTGGTCGAACAGGTCGTCGACGAGATCGTCCGGCGTGGCCTGGCCAGGGTCCTGCTGTGGGGCCACTCCTCGGGCGCCGCGCCGGCCGTGGAGACGGCCAGAAGGCTCCAGGAGCGCGGGGTGGACGTCCAGCGGGTGTTCCTCGGCGCGCAACTGCCCGGCGACGCCGCCCGGCGGCGCGCCGCCATCGACGAGCTGACGGAACTGAGCGACGCCGAGATCGCCGCGAAGCTGAGCGCGGCCGGCGGGTACACCGAACTCGGCGAGCTGGACGCGCGGCACGCCGAGCACGTGGGCGCCGCCTACCGGCACGACTGCGTGTCCGCACACCGCTTTTTCGCCGACCTCCTGGACAACCCGCCGACGCCGAAGCTGTCCGCTCCGGTCACCGTGGTCGTCGCCGCCGACGACCCGAGCACGGCGGACCATCCGCACCGCTACCGCGACTGGCAGTTCCTGGCCGAACAGGTCGACCTGCACGAGCTCGCCGACGGCGGCCACTACTTCCCACGCACCCGTCCGGCCGAAGCGGCACAGGCCGTTCTGCGCGCCGCCGAACTGTTCGCTCCCTCCTGAGTGACAACTGACAAGTGACAACCGACGAGTGTCCGACTCACAAGTGACTGACCGGCAAGCGACTGACCGGCAAGCGACTGACCGACAAGCAACTGACTGAGTGACAAGCAACTGAGTGGCTACGGAAAGGAAATCGAGATGTCGTCCACTTCCACGGCGTCGATGGTCGACGTGGAACTGCTGTCCGGCAGACCTCCGCTCCTGCGGGCCGAGGTCACCGGTGACGCGGCGAGCTGGGCAGCCGGGCACCGGGACGCGCTGCGCGCCGTCGTCGCCGAGCACGGCTGCGTCCTGGTCCGCGGCCTCGGGCTGCGCGACGCGGCCGAGACCGGTGCTGTCTTCTCGAAGCTCGCCACCGGCCTGATGGCCGAGAAGGAGGTCTTCGCACCCCGGCGCACCTACTCCGACGGCGTGTACTCCTCGACGAAGTGGCCGCCGAACCAGCCGATGTGCATGCACCACGAACTGAGCTACACGCTCGAGTTCCCCGGCCTGATGATGTTCGCCTGTCTGAGCGCGCCCACCGACGGAGGGGCGACCGCGGTGGCCGACTCACCGACCGTCCTCGACGCGCTGCCCGCCGAGTTGACCGAGCGGTTCGAGCGCGAGGGCTGGCTGCTCACCCGCAGCTACAACGACGAGATCGGGGCGTCGGTGGCCGAGGCGTTCGGCACCGAGGACCGTGGTGCCGTCGAGAGCTACTGCCGCGCCAACGCGATCGCGTTCGAGTGGCAGCCGGACGGCGGGCTGCGCACCCGGCAGCGCCGCAGTGCCGTGGTACGTCACCCGGTCACCGGCCGCCGCTGCTGGTTCAACCAGATCGCGTTCCTCAACGAGTGGACGATGGCCCCCGAGGTGCGTGAGTACCTGATGGACGTCTACGGGGCCGACGGGCTGCCGTTCAACACCCGCTTCGGCAACGGCGACCCGATCGGCGAGGACGTCGTGGAACTGCTCAACAGCGTCTACGGGGCCCACACCGCACGCGAGCCGTGGCAGGCGGGCGACCTGATGCTCGTCGACAACATCCGCACCGCGCACAGCAGGGAGCCCTTCGAGGGACCCCGCGAAGTGCTCGTCGCCCTGGCCGACCCGGTGCGTCTGACCGACTGCTCTCCGACCGTCGAGGTGACCGCGTCATGACCACCATCCGTTCCGCCGCATCGGAGCCCGCGCCGGTCGCGCCGATCACCGTGCCACCGTTCGCGGTGATCCCCGGCGCCCAGGTCCAGCGCGCGCTGCGCGGACGCGAGAAGCAGATCGTGGAGTTGGTCGAGGCGACCTACCGGGTGCACGGCGCCGGTGACTCGGTGAACCCGCCGTCGTACTTCCTGCGCTTCCCCGACCGCCCCTCCTCCCGGATCATCGCGCTGCCCGCCTCGATCGGCGGGGAGGTACGGGTGGACGGCCTGAAGTGGATCTCCAGCTTCCCGGAGAACGTGAAGGCCGGTATCCCGAGGGCCTCGGCCGTACTGATCCTCAACGACCATGACACCGGCTACCCGTTCGCCTGTCTGGAGAGCTCGATCATCAGCGCCACCAGGACGGCCGCGTCGGCCGCGGCGGCCGCCGACCGGCTCAGCCGTGACCGGCGGCGACCGGCGCGGGTCGGCTTCTTCGGGGTGGGTCTGATCGCCCGGTACATCCACACGTTCCTGGTCGGCACCGGCTGGTCGTTCGACGAGATCGGTGTGCACGACCTGTCCACCGACAGCGCGGCGGGTTTCCGGTGCTACCTGGAGCAGTCGGGCGCCACCGGCCGGATCACCGTGCACGACAACGCCGAGCAGTTGATCCGCAACAGCGACCTGGTGGTCTTCGCCACGGTCGCCGGGCAGCCGCACGTCAGCGATTTGTCTTGGTTCGATCACAATCCGGTGGTGCTGCATGTGTCGCTGCGTGACCTCGCGCCGGAGATCCTGCTCGCCTCGACCAACATCGTCGACGACGTCGAGCACTGCCTGAAGGCCGACACCTCGCCGCATCTGGCCGAGCAGCTCACGGGCAACCGGGACTTCGTGCACGGCACGTTGGACGACGTGATGGCCGGGCGGGTGACCGTGCCTGCGGACCGGCCGGTGGTGTTCTCGCCCTTCGGCCTCGGGGTGCTCGACCTCGCGGTCGGCAAGTACGTCTACGACGAAGTGACCCGCTGCGGAGAACTGCACGTCGTCGACGACTTCTTCCACGAACTGAGCCGGTACGGATGAGCCGGCCGCGAACCCGGGCCGCAGAAGACAGCGACCCCTGACGCAGGGCCCTGTCCGACTCGGATGGACACGGGCTCCCGCCCACAGAACCGAGAAGCCCGCCCACGGTCGGACGGACATTCCGAAAATGCTCTGCTTCAGATTGAGGAGACCGTCGTGCCCGTCATTTCCGTTCCCCACGCCTACAACGAAGAGGATCTCTACGTCGACCTCCGGTCGATCATCGGGCATTCGCTCTTCCTGAAGTGCGAGGGCTTCAACTTCGCCGGCTCGATCAAGTTGAAGGCCGCCCTCGAGATGGTGGAGGCCGCCGAGCGGGACGGAGTTCTGAAGCCGGATTCGATCCTGGTCGAGTCCTCGTCCGGAAACCTCGGCGTGGCGCTGAGCATGATCGCGGCGAGCAAGGGTTACCGGTTCCTGTGCGTGACGGACTCCCGCGGCAACCTGTCGACCAGGATGATGATGGAGGCCCTGGGCAGCCAGGTGCACATGATCGCCGGTCAGCAGGAGAGCAACGGCGGCTATCTCGGCGCGCGGATCGAGTACGTGCGTGCGCTGTGCGCCTCCGACTCCCGGTACGTGTGGCTCAGCCAGTACACCAATCCGAGCAACTGGAAGGCGCACTACCGCAGGACGGCGCCGGAGATCGCCCGTCAGTTCCCGCAGCTGGACGTGCTGTTCGTCGGGGCCGGCACCACCGGCACCCTGATGGGCTGCGCGCGTTTCTTCCGGGAGTGGCACCGGCCGGTGCGGGTCGTCGCGGTGGACAGCGTGGGCTCGGTGTCCTTCGGTGGTCCGCCCGGCCGCCGGATGATTCCGGGCCTCGGGATGAGCATGCGCCCGCCGTTGCTCGACGAGTCCTACGTGGACGAAGTGATACGAGTCGAGGAGAGAGACACCGTCCGTACCTGCCACCGGCTGGCCAGGCGGGGGTTCGTGTTCGGCGGCTCCACCGGCACGGTGGTCAGCGGCGCGACGGACTGGCTGGACCGGCACAACGCACGCGAACTCACCGCGGTGGCCATCGGACCGGACCTCGGGGAGCGCTACCTCGACACCATCTACCAGGCCAGCTGGCTGCGGGATCTGTACGGCGACGATGTGCTCAACTCCGACCAGATCGCCGCCGAATCCTGGGCGCCCTCCCCCACGCCACCGACACGGTGGGGCCGGGTGGTCGACCTCGAGAACAGCGAGCGCAAGAACAACCAACGCCCTCAGCTCCAGGACCGTAAGACCTAGGGCGTTTCTTCTGGGTCAGGTCGATTCACGAAACGGCGTCCGGACGGCGCCGGTGGGCGGGGTCCGGTGCGTGCCGGACCCCGCGGCCCGGGCCTACGCGCTTCTCAACATGCCTGAAAGCACGGCGGGCTCCGACGAGAAGACGGCCGGGTGCGGGATGCCGACGTAGGCGGCAGCACGGGGTGGCGGTACTGGAGGTGCGGGAGCGAAATTCTGATCATTGATTTCGGTGACGTTGCCCACTATGTGATGGGGACATCTAGGCAATTCCCACTTCTTCACCGACAGTTGGGGACGGAAATCCCCACAGAAAGCAATCGCTCCCCATGCGCCATTCGTCCGACGTTCCCGTACAGCCCCACGCCGTCACCGTCGCCGAAGTGATCCCCGGTGATCTGGTCGCCCTCTCCGAACAGGATGTGGCGAAGAACACCTGGTACGTGGTGATGCACACCCTGCCCGAGAATCCCCACACCATTCGCCTGACATTGCGGCCGCCGCTCGGCGGAATTGATCACGACGAGGTATTCGAACGCGGCCATCAAGTGACCACGGTCTGCCGCCGAATGGATGTCGGGGCAATTCCCGAGATCACCTCCACCGACCTCGGTCCCGTGGAATTCCGGGACGGCGACCGCGTCACCTCACTGCGCACCGTGGACCCCCTGGCCGTCGAGGAGTCGTACACCCGCAGATGGGGTCACTGGCACCGGGACCTGGACCGCCGGGCCGGCGATCCCGTCCCCGACGAGGAACTGCGGGGCTTGGCCGAACAAGCCACCCAAAAGGGGCATGTCGTACGACATCACCCGCGCCCGCGGCGAGCCGCCGAGGCGTACGCACCCCGCCGGGTCGTCGTCACCGGGCTCGGTGCCGTGACGCCGCTCGGTGTCGGGGTCGAGGAGCTGTGGCGGGGCCTGGTCGAGGGCCGCTGCGGGATAAGCGAGTTGGAGGGCGAGGAGTTCGCCGAACTGCCCGTGCGGGTCGCGGGCAGCGTGCCCGTGGACCCCGTCGGGCTGCTGCCCCGGCAGCAGGCCCGGCGGATGAACCGGTCCGCCCAGTTCGCGGTGCTCGCCGCCCGGGAGGCCTGGCAGGACGCCGGGCTGGACCCGGCCGGCACGACGGAGAGCGGGCTGGCGCCCGAGCGGGTCGGCGTCTCGGTCGGGGCCATCCTCGGTGACGCCTCCGTGCTCGTCGGCGGCGACCGCAAGCTGCGGGACAAGGGCCCGCGCGCGGTCTCCCCGCTCACCACACCGATGACCGTGCCCTCGCAGGCCGCCTCCCAGGTGTCGCTGGCGCTGCACATCACCGGCGAGGCCCGCACCGTGACCAGCGCGTGCGCCTCCGGCACCGAGGCCATCGGACAGGCCATCGACCGCATCCGGTACGGCCGGGTGGACGTCGCCCTCGCCGGGGGCGCCGAAGCCGTCGTCACCCCCGCGATCATGGCCTCGTTCGCCGCCATGCGCGCGCTCTCCACCCACGAGCTCGGTTCCACCAGCCCCTCCCGGCCGTTCGCCGGCGACCGCGACGGCTTCGTGAACGGCGAGGGTGCGGGCTTCCTGCTCCTGGAGGCCGAGGAGCACGCCCGGGCACGCGGCGCGCGCATCTACTGCGAGGCCGCGGGCTGGGGACTGTCCGCCGACGCCCACCACATGGCCGCGCCCGACCCGTCCGGCAGCGGCGTGGCGCTGGCACTGCGCCGGGCCGTCCACGACGCCGGTGCCCATGTCGTGGACGTCGTCCACGTCAACGCCCATGCCACCGCCACCGTCGACGGCGACCTCGCCGAGGCGAGCGCGCTGCGTGCCGTGCTCGGCGGGAGCGTGCCCGTGACCGCCCTGAAGGGCCACCTCGGCCATCTCCAGGGGGCCGCGGGCGGCGTGGAGGCCGTCGCCACGGTGCTCACCCTCCATCACGGCCTCATCCCGCCCACCATCGGCTGCGACGACCAGGACGACGCGATCGACCTGGACGTGGTGACCGAGAGCCCCCGCCGACTGCCCGCGCTCGGCGACCTCGCCCTGAGCAACTCGTTCGGGTTCGGCGGGCACAATGCGGTGCTGGCCCTGCGGCGTACGGGGTGAGCCGGACGAGGCGAGCCGTACGAGTGAGCCGTACGGAGTGAGTCGTACGGGGTGACGGGGCCCCGGGTCCCGCGGGTGCCCGGGGCGGTCAGGCCGAGGCGCGCCCCCGCGAGGTGGCCTTCTTCGCGGCCGTCTTCTTCCCCGTCGCCTTCTTGGCGGTCGTCTTCTTGGCCGCCGCCTTCTTCGCGGTGGACTTGGTGGCCGCCGCCTTGCCGGCCGCCTGGCCCGTCGACTTCGCCGTGGACTTCGCGGCGGTCTTCTTCGCCGCCGCCTTCTTCGCGGTCGACGTGGACTTCTTCCCGCCGACCTCCTTGGGCGTCGTACGAGCCGACCTGCGGGACGGCAGCGGGGTGACCTCGGCGGATTCACCGGTCCGCGCCCCGGTCTCCTTGCCCGTCCCCTCGCCCGTCTCCTCACCCCGGGACACCTTGGCCGCGCGCACGCTCTTCTCCAGGGCGGCCATCAGGTCGAGCACCTTGCCGCCGGCCCGCTCCCCGGCGGGGGGCGCGGCCGGGAGTTCGCCGGAGGCCTTGGCGGCGATGAGTTCCTCGACGGCCTCGCGGTAGTCGTCGTGCAGTTCGGTGAGCTCGACCTCACCGAGGGTGTCCATGAGGGCGTCGGCCAGGTCGAGTTCCTTGTCCCGTACGGTCACGCTCGCGTCCGGGGCGACCTCCTGCGTGGACCGGATCTCGTCCGGCCACAGCAGCCCGTGCATGGCGATCACGTCGTCCACCACGCGCAGCATGCCGAGCCGCTCCCGCCCGCGCAGCGCGAACTTCGCGACGGCGACCTTCTGGCTGCGCTTGAGCGCCTCGCGCAGCAGGACGTACGGCTTGGTGGCGGGGACGCCGTTCGCGGCCAGGTAGTACGCCGTGTCCATCTGGAGCGGGTCGATCCGCTCGGCCGGCACGAACGCCACGATCTCGATCGTCCTCGCGGTGGGGATCGGCAGCGCGGCCAGCTCCTCGTCCGTGACCGGGATCAGCGTGCCGTCCGCGTCCTCGTACGCCTTGCCGATCTCACCGGTGGTGACCTCGCGGTCCTCGAGTTCGCAGAACTTGCGGTACCGGATGCGGCCGCCGTCGTCCAGGTGGACCTGGCGGAAGGAGATCGAGTGGCTCTCCGTCGCGTTCACGACCTTGATCGGGATGCTGACCAGGCCGAAGGAGATGGCGCCGTTCCAGATGGATCGCACGTGCGGCACCTTCCTGGTGGTTCCTGCTGACGCGGGTTCTTGGTGAAACGGGTTCTCGCTGACGCGGGCTCGCGGGACGCGGTTGAAAGCCAGGCTAGACGGGTGTGCGCGACCTCACATCCGCACGGGAGCGGCGGGGTGATCTGGGCGCCTTGATGACGATTTCATGCGACTCTCGTCGTATGACGCCGATCACGGAAGTGGAGGGACGGCGGCTCGCGCTCACCAATCTGGACAAGGTGCTGTACCCCGCGACCGGCTTCACCAAGGGTGAGGTCCTGCACTACTACGCGACGGTCGCGGAACCCCTGCTGGCGCACCTCCACGACCGGCCGGTCTCCTTCCTCCGCTACCCCGACGGGCCGGACGGACAGGTCTTCTTCACCAAGAACGTGCCGCCCGGTACCCCCGACTGGGTCCGGACCGCCGAGGTCCCCCGGACGGAGGGCCCCGCCCGGATGGTCCTGGTCCAGGATCTCCCCTCGCTGATGTGGGCGGCGAACCTCGTCACCGAGTTCCACACGCCGCAGTGGCAGGTGGACGCGCCCGGTCTGGCCGACCGGATCGTGTTCGACCTCGACCCGGGGGCGCCGGCGACGGTCGTCGAGTGCTGCGAGGTCGCGTTGTGGCTGCGGGAGCGGCTGGCCGTGGACGGGATCGAGGCGTACGCGAAGACGTCCGGGTCGAAGGGGCTGCATCTGCTGGCGACGGTGGTGCGGGTGCCGTCCTCGGATGTCAGCTCGTATGCGAAGGAGCTGGCCGTGGAGGCGGAGCGGGCGTTGCCGGCGCTCGTCACGCACCGGATGACCAAGAGTCTGCGGCCCGGGAAGGTGTTCGTCGATCACAGTCAGAACGCGGCGCGGAAGACGACGGCGACGCCGTACACGCTGCGTGCGCGGTCTGCGCCCACCGTGTCCGCGCCCGTCACGTGGGACGAGGTCGCGTCGTGCGGGGATCCGTCCCGGCTCGTGTTCCATGCGGACGACATCGCTCCGCGCCTGCGCCGACATGGCGACCTGCTCTCCCCGCTCCTCACCCCGTCGGCCTGACCGACCAGTCCCTCGCCCCCGCCGCCCCTACCCGTCCCATCCCCAGGGGCTCCGCCCCCGGACCCCCTTCGCCCGAAGGGCTCGTCCTCAAACGCCGGACGGGCTGAAGACGCGGGCCGGGCGGGTGGGGCAAGGGAGGGTGGGTGGGGTGCGGCCTTCGGCATCGTCCTCACGCGTCGGACGGCGCAAGGGGTGTGGGCCTCAGTGGGTGGCGTGGACGGGGTGGGAGGGGGCGCGGGCCCGGGTCGGTGGGGTCACCCTCGATCGCCGGCCGACCCGCGGCTTTTAGGGGCGCGGGGAACTGCGCGAGCAGCCCCCACCGGCCCGCAGCCAAGCACATACCGGCAGACAGGGATCCGGGGTCTACGGAGTCACGTTCGTAGCCAGGTGTGGCGGTCGCGGGCCATCGCGTGGAGTGCCTCCACGTCCGCCGGCTTCAGGACACCCCCGAGGCGGGCCAACGAGGACAGGCCGGTGTCCTGGAGGACGCGGACCTCGCGGAGGGGGGCGAGGACGTCGAGGTCGGCGGGGCCGGCCACGGCCAGGACGGCGTGGACCTCGGCGGTCAGCGCGTACGAGGCCCGGTCGGCGTCGGCACGAACCCGGCGCAGAAGCGGATTCGGCTCCCGGCGGCCGACGGTGACCATGGGGTCGGCGACGAGAACCCGCTGCTTGCGGGCGTACAGGGAGCGCAGGACGAAGATGCCGCCGGGGCCGATCAGCAAGTGGTGGACGCGGTCTCCGCCGGGGAGCGGGAGGGAGTGGAGGGTGTGCCAGCCCGCGCCCTCCAGACGGTCCAGCGCCTCCCCGACCGCCTGCTCGGCGGCGAGCGCACGACGTCGCGGGTCGGGCCGCAGGCGGCGCGCCGGTCCCGGGTCGCGGTCGAGGTCGATCATCAGCGCCTCGCCGGGCCGGTTCGGCGCGAGGTCGTCGTCCGGGTGGAGGGTCAGGCGGGCCAGTTCCGCGGGGGTCGGGACCGGTGGGGGCCCCACCGTCACGGGGCCGGTCAGGAACGGGCCGAGCGCGTCGAGCACGTCCTCCCGCCGCTCCTCGCTGAGCAGATTGACGCGGGCTGCCTCACGGTCGTACCAGGCGACGTTCCTCCCGTCGGTCAGGCACACGTACAGGCGCTCCTGCCCGTGGCGCCAGGTCGGTATGACGCGCAGTCCGTTCATGCACCATCACCCCATGACCATGGGAACAGGCGGGGTGCTCCAGGGGCAAGAACCCGGTTACCTTTGTGAGCAGTTGGGGGAGTTGTGGGAGGCGCTGTTGCGGACTCGCAGAAAGCAACCCGATGTGCCCGCTCCGGGCAGCCCGTGGAGCGAGATCGTGCCTGGCCTGTGGATGGGCGGGCACGCGTTCGCGGGGCGTACCGGCGAGCCGGAATTCGCGGTCGTGAGGGATGAGTTCGACCTGGTCCTGACGCTGCTGCGGCTGCCGGGGCACGGCCCGGACCCGGGCGTCGAGCACCATGTGTGGCCGATTCCGGACGGTCCCCTGGACGGGACACAGCTCGCGGGGGTGATCCGGCTCGCGCGGGCCGCGGACGACGCGCTGGAGGACGGACGCCGGGTCCTGGTCCGCTGTTATCACGGCTACAACCGCTCGGGGCTCGTGGTCGCGCACGCGCTGGTCCTCGCGGGACACAGCTCCGACGAGGCGATCCGGCTGATCCGGAGCCGCCGCTCGCCCTGGGCCCTGCACAACGATCTGTTCGTGGAGTACCTGCGCGCCGGTCTGCCCACGGCCCGTCTCCTGGAGGAGCTGGCGGAGTAGCCGCCCTCCGCCGCCCGCGCGTCCGGCACCTCACGCCCTCACGCCCTCACGCCCTCACGTCCTCACGTCCTCATTTCCTCACCAGCCCCAGCGACTCCTCACCAGCCCCACCAACCGCACCCGCGAACAAAAAGGACTTCCCTACGAATATGGTGTAAGGCGTCGGTTTCGTCGATTTCACGCCGACCTCGCGCACCGAGCCGTCCCCCTGGCCCCGGATCGAGGCCGGCCCGGACGCAGGAGAGCAGTGACCCTCACCCGCCCCAGCCGTGTCGTGCTCGCAGCCCTCGTCGCCCTGCTGGCGGCGACCATGGCGGGCTGTGGCGACTCCGGTGCCCTGCGGGGCGCGGGGGCGACGCCCACCGCCGTCGGCCCGGCCCGGCTCTGGCCCGAGCTGCCGCCCGCGTCGACGGCCGCCCTCGACTACGGCGAGGCGGACACCGAGACGGTCACGGGCATCACGGCGCCGGGCGACGACATCCACAAGGTGGACCCGATCGCCGTGTTCCGTGCCGAGATCGGCCGCCACCCGGACGAGTACAGCGCCGTCCACGCCCCGTACCGTGAGACGGCCCAGCAGCTGAAGTACTGCACCGGCAAGGACACGCTCGGCGGGAAGTGCCCGATCCTCCACGCGTACTACCGCGATCTCACGGGTGACCGGAAGGACGACCTGGTGCTCGGCATCCGCTTTCCGCAGAACCAGCTGGCGGTGCGTGTCTACACCTTCGAGCACCACAAGCTGGTCCAGATCATGGGCACCGCGGACAGCACGATCAGCGTCGAGGTCGCGGGCCGTGACGTGATCATCCGCTCGCCCTCGACCCTGCCGGGCTACGAGTACCGCACGGTGTGGACCTGGGACCCGCACCAGCACGCGATGCTGGCGACCCGGGACGAGATCCTGCGCGTGGGCACGCCCAGCCCCACCCGGCGCGGCACCGTCGCACCCGTCCCCTCGGCACCCCCCGCCCCGCCGGTCTCGCCCTCAGCCTCTCCCGCGGCCCCTCCCGCGGTCTCCCCCTCCGCCTCCCCCACACCGTCGAACGCCGCGAGCGCCCCATGAGGCTGCCCCGGCGCCGCTTCCGGCCGCCCCGCCGTCTCCCCCACTGGGCCGCCACCCTCACCTGGAAGGCCGCCGCCTTCATCACGGTGATGTGCTGCGGTCTCGCCGCCCTGCTCGGCGTGCTCGTGCATGTCTCGGTGACCAACCAGACCGTCGGCGAGGCCCGCGGCCGGGCGCTCGACCGGCTGGCGGAGGTGACCGCGGAGTACGAGGCGGGCGACCGGCTGCCGCCGGGCGCGGGGGTGGATCTCCCGGGGCTGCCGGCGCCGCTGCGCGAGCTGGCGACGGACGGGCACCGCGGCACGATGGTCGGGGACAACGACCCGCACCCCACCATGTGGGCGGCCGGACCCGCGAGCGGCGGCCGGGCACTCGCCGTGCAGTTCGACTACTCGCAGGGCGCGCACGCCATCGACGCCCTGGACCGGTCGATCGTGTGGTCCTCGGCGCTGGCGATCGGCGCGACCCTGCTGGTGGGGGCGTTCGCGGTGACGCGGGTGACCCGCCGACTGCACGCGACGGCACAGGTGGCCCGGCGGATCAGCGCGGGCGACCTGGACGCGCGTGTCAACGATCCCCGTACGGCCGTGGACCCCCGTACGCGGTACCCGGCGGGCCCCCAGGACGAGGTGGCCGCGGTCGCCGGGGCCCTCGACACGATGGCGTCCTCGCTGCAGAGCAAGCTGATGAGCGAGCAGCGCTTCACCGCGGACGTGGCGCACGAGCTGCGCACCCCGCTGACCGGGCTGCACGCGGCGGCGGAGCTGCTGCCGCCGGGCCGGCCGACGGAGCTGGTCCGCGACCGGGTGGCCACGCTGCGGACGCTCACCGAGGACCTGCTGGAGATCTCCCGGCTGGACGCCGGGCGGGAGCTGCTGGAGCTGGACTCGGAGCCGCTGGCCCCGCTGGCCGAGCGGGTGGTGCGGGCGTCGGGCACCGAGACCGAGGTGCGGGTCGTGCGTGACGTCCGGGTGGAGACCGACCGGCGCCGTCTGGAGCGGGTGCTCGGCAATCTGGTGGCCAACGCGCACAAGCACGGGGCGGGCCCGGTGATTCTGACCGTCGACGGCCCGGTGGTGACGGTGCGGGACCACGGCGGCGGCTATCCGGAGTACCTGCTGGAGCACGGGCCGCAGCGGTTCCGTACGGAGGGCGGTTCGAAGGGCCATGGGCTGGGGTTGACGATCGCGCTCGGCCAGGCGGAGGTGCTGGGCGCGCGGCTGGTCTTCGCCGACGCCCCTGAGGGCGGTGCGATCGCGACGCTGACGCTTCCTCAGGACGACCGGGACACGCCCGACCTGACCGGTGGGGAAGGGCCGACCGGGGCACGCTGAGCGCCCTCGCGTCCCCGATGGCGCAGTGCGGCCTGCGCGTGTCCGAGCCCACTCCTAATGTGGCGATTAGTCAGATTTGCCACCTTTCCGGAGGAGCCCCCATGTCCCTGCGCCACACCCTCGCCCGCACCGGGATGGTGCTCGCCGCCGGCACGTTCATCGCGGCCGCGGGCGCCGGACCCGCCCTCGCCGCCGGCACGCTCACCGCGACGACGGGCACCGGACCCGACATCGCCCACGACGCCGGGAACTCCTTCCGCGACTGGGACAGCCGCGACTGGGACAACGCCGACGACCCCTACTTCGACAACGGCGACGACCCCTACTTCGACGACGACGGTCCGGGCGACGGCCGGTTCGACGACCACCGCCGCTTCGAGGGCCGGATCATCTCCCGCAACGGCCTCGGGCTGCGCACCCGGCCCGACTTCGACAGCCGGATCATCCGTATCGCACCGTACGGCGAGCGGGTCCACATCTACTGCAAGACCAGGGGCGAGCGCGTCGGCGGCAACCCGATCTGGTACCTGATCACCGACGGCACCTGGTCCTGGGGCGCGGCGCAGCACATCGACAACATCGGCCCGTCCCCGCGCTGGTGCTGACGCCGGGCCGCGTCCACCGGATCGACCCGTTCGTCACCACCTAACGGGACATCAGGTTCACCGCTTGCTACGTTCCGGACATGATTCAGCCCGGAATGCCCGGAATTCCCGGTACGCGGGGAACGACCGTGGCAGCGGACCCGCCCACCCCCGCTGTCCGCCTGCCCCGGCGCCGTGGCATCGAGTTCACCCTGATCGTCATGGCCGTACTGCTGTCCGTGTTCGGCTACTGCGCGGTCGGATACGCACGGCACGGCACCCTCCCGCCCGGCGCCGCGGTCTACGGCGCCGGGCTCGGCGTGCTCGCACTCCTCGCGCATCTCGCGGTGCGGCTGCGGGCGCCGTACGCCGATCCGCTGCTGCTGCCCATCGCCGTCCTGCTCAACGGCCTGGGCCTGGTGCTGATCTACCGCCTGGACCTGGAGACCCCGGGCGACCGGGCCGCCCCCATCCAGCTCATCTGGTCGACGCTCGGCGTCGCGCTCTTCATCGCGGCCGTCCTCTTCCTGCGCGACCACCGGGTCCTGCAGCGCTACACCTACGTCTCGGTCGTCACGGCGCTGGGCCTGCTGGCCCTGCCCATCCTCTTCCCCGCCGTAAACGGCGCCCGGATCTGGATCCGGATCGCCGGGTTCTCCATCCAGCCGGGCGAGTTCGCGAAGGTGCTGCTCGCGGTCTTCTTCGCCGGCTACCTCGCGGCCAACCGCAACGCGCTCGCCTACGCGGGCCGCCCCGTCTGGCGGTTCAAGCGGCTCCAGCTGCCCACCGGCCGGGTCCTCGGCCCGATCGTCGCGATCTGGCTGCTGAGCGTGCTGGTCCTGGTCCTGGAGCGGGACCTCGGCACCTCGTTGCTGTTCTTCGGCCTCTTCGTGATCATGCTGTACGTCGCCACCGGCCGCACCGGCTGGATCGCCGTGGGCCTGCTGCTCGCCTGTGTGGGCGCGGTGGCCGTCGGCTGGCTGGAACCGCACGTCCACAGCCGGGTGCAGGACTGGCTGCACCCCTTCGCGACGATCGAGGCGGGCCAGGGACCGAACCAGCTCGCCCAGTCCCTGTTCGCGTTCGCCGCGGGCGGGATGCTGGGCACCGGCCTCGGGCTCGGCCACTCCATCCTCATCGGATTCGCCGCCAAGTCGGACTTCATCCTGGCCACCGCGGGCGAGGAACTGGGCCTCTTCGGGCTCTGTGCGATCTTCCTCCTCTACGGCCTCCTAGTGGAACGCGGCTACCGCGCCGGCCTCGCCCTGCGCGACCCCTTCGGACGGCTCCTCGCCATCGGCCTCGCCTCGATCGTGGCGCTCCAGGTCTTCGTGATCGCGGGCGGTGTGACCGGTCTGATCCCGCTGACCGGGATGGCGATGCCGTTCCTCGCCCAGGGTGGCTCCTCGGTCGTCACGAACTGGATCATCGTGGCGCTGCTGATCCGCGTCAGCGACTCCGCACGCAGCCAGTACGACGGGACGGCGGCGCCATGACCAAGTACATCCGCCGGGCCGCCGCCCTCTGCGCGCTGCTGCTGGTGGCCCTTCTGCTCAACGCGACCCGCGTCCAGGTCTTCCAGGCCGGGGCGTACGACGGCAACCCGGCCAACCGCCGCCAGACGATCGCCCGTTACGGCCAGCCGCGCGGTGACATCCTCGTCGACGGCCTGCCGGTCACCGGCTCCAGGGACAGCGGCCAGCAGCTCCGCTACGAACGGACCTACACCGACGGCCCGTTGTACGCGCCCGTGACCGGCTTCGCCTCGCAGGTGTACGGGACGACGTTCCTGGAGAACTCCGAGGACGGCATCCTCTCCGGCAGCGACCCGCTGCTCTCGCCGTTCCCCCTGTGGAACGACGCCACCCGCGCCCAGAACCCCGCCGGCAAGGTGGTCACGACACTCGACCCCGCCGCACAGCGCGCGGCGTACCGGGGTCTCGGTTCCCGGCGCGGGGCGGTGGCCGCCATCGAGCCGTCCACCGGCAGGATCCTCGCGCTGGTCTCCACACCGTCGTACGACCCCGGGAAGCTCTCGGGGACGGGCAAGGCGGTCAGGCACGCCTGGGAGCGGCTGAACGGGGCGGCGGACAAGCCGATGCTCAACCGGGCGATCCGGCAGACCTATCCGCCCGGGTCGACGTTCAAGGTGGTGACGGCCGCGGCGGCGCTCGACGCGGGGGTGGTGACGGACCTCGACACATCGACCACCTCCCCCGACCCTTACCGGCTGCCCGGCACCACGACCCGGCTGACGAACGAGATCGAGGGCTGCGAGGACGCCTCGCTGCGGTACGCCTTCGAGTGGTCCTGCAACACGGTCTTCGCCAAGCTGGGCGTGGACGTGGGGCTGAGCGACATGACCCGCACGGCGGGGGACTTCGGTTTCAACGACCGTCTGCGGATCCCCTTCTCCGTCGCCCCCAGCAACTTCGACACGACCCTCGACAAGGCGCAGCTCGCGCTCTCCTCCATCGGTCAGTTCAACACCCGGGCCACTCCCCTCCAGATGGCGATGATCTCGGCGGCCGTCGCGGGCGGCGGGTCCGTCAAAACGCCCTATCTGGTGGAGAAGACGACCACCCGGAGCGACAGCACGGTGTCGACGACCGGTCCCCGCACGCTCCACCAGGCGATGAACCCGGCGACCGCCCTGCGGATGCGCGAGCTGATGACGGACGTGGTGACGGAGGGCACCGGCACCAACGCCGCGATTCCCGGAGCGACGGTCGGCGGCAAGACCGGGACCGCTCAGCACGGCATCGACAACCTGGGGATGCCGTACGCCTGGTTCATCTCCTGGGCCCAGGCGGACGGCACGATGGAGCCCGCGGTGGCGGTCGCGGTCGTCGTCGAGGACGCTGCGGCCGACCGCGGGGACATCAGCGGGGGCGGGGACGCGGCGCCCATCGCGAAGGCGGTGATGGAGGCAGTACTCGGCTTCCGGGACGGGAGTCGGGGCCCCTCTCGGCGATGAACGACCCCGCCTGAACGGACGTACCGGTACGGGCGTATTCATGGGGAGGGGAACCCACCCACGAGATTCCAGCCCGTGCCCTGCCGGAGGTACCTCGCCCGTGAGCATCACCAAAGCGGCCCCGCCCGGGGCCGGCCACCGCGACGCGGACGCACCGGACGGTCCACAAGAGCAGGCCGCCGCACCGGACGGCCCAAGGGAACAGGCGGGCGCGTTCCAGGGCTGGCAGTTCAACTCGCCGCTCGTCCTGGTCATGCTGCTGCTCGTCCTGGTGGCGGCGCAGGGGCCGATCCGCCGGGCGCTGTCGGCGCCGGTGATGCAGAGCTGGATGACCGTGTTCGTCGCGGTGGTCTGCCAGGCGCTGCCCTTCCTCGTCCTCGGTGTGCTGCTGTCGGCGGCCATCGCGGTGTTCGTGCCGCCGGCGTTCTTCGCCCGGGCGCTGCCGAAGCGGCCCGCGCTGGCCGTACCGGTCGCGGGGATGGCCGGCGCGGTGCTGCCCGGCTGCGAGTGCGCGTCGGTGCCGGTGGCGGGGGCGCTGGTACGGCGGGGGGTCACGCCCGCGGCGGCGCTGGCGTTCCTGCTGTCGGCGCCCGCGATCAACCCGATCGTGCTGACGGCCACCGCCGTCGCCTTCCCCCGCAACCCCGAGATGGTCCTCGCCCGGTTCGTGGCGAGTCTGCTCGTGGCCTGCGTGATGGGGTGGCTGTGGCAGCGGCTGGGGCGGGCGGACTGGATGCGTCCGCCGGCCCGGCCCTCGCACGAGGGGCTCGGCAAGGTCGCCGCGTTCTGGGATTCCGTACGGCACGACGTGATGCACGCCGGCGGGTTCCTCGTCATCGGGGCGATGGCGGCGGCCACGCTGAAGGCGGTCGTACCGGCGACCTGGCTGCACGCCGCGGCCGCCAACCCCGTGGTGGCGATCCTCGCCCTCGCGGTCCTCGCCGTGCTGCTCTCCATCTGCTCCGAGGCCGACGCGTTCGTCGTCTCCTCGCTGACCCAGTTCTCGCTGACCGCGCGGCTGGCCTTCCTCGTGGTGGGACCGATGATCGACCTGAAACTCTTCGCCATGCAGGCGGGCACGTTCGGCCGCGGGTTCGCCCTGCGGTTCGCGCCCGCCACCTTCGCCCTGGCCATCCTCGGCTCGGTCCTGGTCGGGACGGTGCTGCTGTGAACCGGCAGGCACAGGCGGCGGTCCTGTTCCTCGTCGGCGCGGCGGTCCTGCACGCCGGACTCACCGACCTCTACCTGCGATACGTCAAGGCGGGGTTGCGGCCGTTGCTGCTGGCGGCCGGGGTCGTGCTGATCCTGGCGGCGGTGGCGACGGTCTGGTACGAGCGGCGGGGCCGGGGTGAAGCCGGCGACGGCGACGGTCACGGGCATGGGCACGTCCACCGCGAACCCCGGGTCGCCTGGCTCCTCGTCCTCCCCCTCCTCGCCCTGATCCTGGTCTCCCCGCCCGCGCTGGGCTCCTACAGCGCCACGCACGCCGGTACGGCCCTGCAGGCGCCCCTCGCCTACCCGTCCCTGCCGGCCACCGACCCGCTCCCGCTCGGCGTCGTCGACTACGCGGGCCGCGCCGCCTACGACCACGGCCGCACCCTGGGTCACCGGCGCGTCGAAGTCACCGGCTTCGTGGCCCTGGACAAGGACGGCACCCCGTATCTGGTCCGGATGGCCCTCAACTGCTGTGCCGCCGACGCCCAACCGGTCAAGATCGGCCTGACCGGCCACATCCCGCCCGTCCTTCAGCCCGACACCTGGCTCCAGGTCACCGGCACCTACACCGCCAAACAGACCAAGGACCCCGTCAACGACGGCCGCATCCCGTTCCTCGACGTCACCGCGGCCAAACCGGTCCCGACGCCGCACGACCCGTACGACGAGAGCTGGAACAACTGAGGCGGCGCCGGGCGGTCCAGGCCAGGACCTAGGCGGCGCCGGGTACCGCCTCGCGGCGGCTCAGCCAGTCCTCGGGTACGTGTCTCACTCCCGTACGGGCGCCCACGATGCCGCCCGTGATGGCGCAGGTCGTGTCGACGTCACCGAAGCCCTCCGCCGTGGTCCACAGGGCCGAGGTCAGGTCGTCGGGGTGGCGGGCGGCGCACCAGACGGCGAAGGGGACGGTGTCGTCGGCGCGCACGCGTTGACCGTTGCCGAGGATGTCCGCGGCCTTCCAGGGTTCGGTGGTGAAGGGGAGCCTCGCGGCGCGCCGCAGCCCCTCGCGGACGGCGCTGTCGGGCGTGGCCTCCACCACCGTGTCGATATTCAGGTCCCAACGGGTGGACAGCGCCGCCGCGACGGCCACCGCCACCGCGCCCGCGATGCCCTCCGGGTGGGCGTGGGTCACCTCTGCCGACAGCGTCGCCTGTGCGATCACCCGGCGCAGGTCGCGCCGGAACCAGGCGCCCAGCGGAGCCACCCGCATCGCCGCGCCGTTGCCGAGACTGCCCTCGCCGTCGAAGAGGCCGCGCGCCAACTCCGCCCAGCGGTCCGGCTCCCGGAGGAGACGTGGGAGCAGTTGGCGCATGCCGTAGCCGTAGCCCCGGGCCGGGTCGGCGTCGTAGCCGAGGGCGCAGGCCTGGGCCAGTTCCGGTTGCCGGATCTCGCCGTGTTCGTCGAGGACACGGAGGATGCCGAGCGCCATCGCCGTGTCATCCGTCCAGTGCCAGTCCGGTTCCTCGGGGGTGCGCCGGGCGCGGATCTCCTCGTACGCCTGCGGGCGGTCCCGGAAGAGGGGGAACCAGCGTTCGCCGAAGGCGTCGCCCAGGGCCAGGCCCTCCAGGCTGCGGCGGGCCAGGGCGCGCGGTGCGGAAGGGGGGCCGGGGCGGATGTCATGATGTGAGCATGCCGGTCCGGGTGGGCCGGCGCACGTGTGTCTGGGCAGGCCGTTTCCGGCTCTCGCCCTACGAGCCCCCGCCCTTCTCGATCATCTCCTCCACCTCCGCCACCCGTTCCCTCTCCTCCGTCGCGAACCGCTCCGCGTCCAAGCGCTCGGCCACCTCCTCGTCCTGGGCCATCAGCAGGTCGAGGTTGGAGTCGCCCATCTCGAAGACGCCCATGTCCACGTACGCCTGTTGGAGGCGTTCGCCCCACAGGCCGATGTCCTTGACGCACGGAACGATGCGACTGAAGAGCAACTGGCGGAAGAGGCGCAGGAATTCGGACTGTTCGCTGTATTCCTCGGCCTCGGCCTTGGGAATGCCGAAGTTCTCCAGGACCTCGACGCCGCGCAGCCGGTCCCGCATCAAGTAGCAGCCCTCGATGACGAATTCCTCGCGTTCGCGGAGTTCGGTGTCGGAGAGTTGTGTGTAGTAGTCGCGCAGCGCCATCCGGCCGAAGGCGACGTGGCGGGCCTCGTCCTGCATCACGTACGCGAGGATCTGCTTGGGGAGGGGCTTGTCGGTGGTGTCCCTGATCATGCCGAAGGCCGCCAGGGCCAGACCCTCTATGAGGACCTGCATCCCGAGGTACGGCATGTCCCAGCGGGAGTCCCGGAGGGTGTCGCCGAGGAGGGACCGCAGGTTGTCGTTGATCGGGTAGAGCATCCCGATCTTCTCCTGCAGGAAGCGGGCGTAGATCTCGGCGTGACGGGCCTCGTCCATCGTCTGGGTGGCCGAGTAGAACTTCGCGTCGAGGTCGGGGACCGACTCGACGATGCGCGCCGCGCAGACCATGGCCCCCTGCTCACCGTGCAGGAACTGGCTGAACTGCCAGGACGCGTAGTGCTTGCGCAGCTCGCCCTTGTCCCGGTCGGTCATCTTCGCCCAGTGCGGGGTCCCGTAGAGGGTCATCGACTCGTCGGGGGTGCCGAGGGCGTCGTGGGGGTCGACTTCCAGATCCCAGTCGATTCTCTTCTGGCCGTCCCACTGTTTGTCCTTGCCCTTCTGGTACAGGGCGAGGAGTCGGTCGCGGCCGTCGTCGTACTCCCAGCTGAAGCGTGCCGCTCCTGAGGCCGGTATCTGCCAGAGCGGGTCTCCCGGGTCCTTGGCGTACAGCTCGTGCGTCGGCATACAACGCAGGCTCACACGAGGTAGACGTGTCGTCAACAAGTCGCGCGCAAGGGATTGACGAGCTTGCTGACAAGCAGTCTCATAAGTCGTGACCGTCGGTAACCCTTGGAGCAATCCCGTACGACGAGGTGGGAACAGCCATGACGACCGTGACAGAAGTGGATGTACTGCGCGATGCGATCGGTCTGCTCAAGGACCGGGAGCAGGTCGCCGAGCGGCTGCTCGACTCCTCCGCCAAGCACTCCTTCGACCCGGACAAGGAGCTGGACTGGGACGCGCCCTTCGAGGAGGGCAAGTGGTTCTGGCCGCCGGAGCTGGTGTCGCTGTACGACACCCCGCTGTGGAAGCGGATGGGCGAGGAGCAGCGGGTTCTGCTCTCCCAGCACGAGGCCGCCGCGCTGGCCTCGCTGGGGATCTGGTTCGAGATCATTTTGATGCAGCTGTTGGTGCGGCACATCTATGACAAGGCGGCGACGAGTGCGCATGTGCGTTATGCGCTCACCGAGATCGAGGACGAGTGCCGCCACTCGAAGATGTTCGCCCGGCTGATCTCGCACGGTGGAACGCCGTACTACCCGGTGAGCCGGACGCATCGGAATCTGGGGCGGGTCTTCAAGACCATCTCGACCACGCCCGGATCCTTCACGGCGACACTGCTCGGCGAGGAGATCCTCGACTGGATGCAGCGGCTGACCTTTCCGGACGAGCGGGTGCAGAGCCTGATACGGGGGGTCACGCGCATCCACGTGGTGGAGGAGGCGCGGCACGTGCGGTACGCACGGGAGGAGCTGCGGCGGCAGATGGTGACGGCGCCGCGGTGGTCGCAGGAGTTCACGCGGGTGACGTCGGGGGAGTTCGCCCGGGTCTTCTCCGTCGCCTTCGTCAATCCCGAGGTCTACACGAACGTCGGCCTCGACCAGCGGGAGGCCGTGGCGCAGGTGCGGGCGAGCGGGCACCGGCGGGAGGTCATGCAGACCGGGGCCAAACGGCTGACCGACTTCCTGGACGACATCGGGGTGCTGCGGGGAGTCGGACGGCGGCTGTGGAAGGCGTCGGGGCTGCTGGCCTGAGGGCGGGGCGCCCGGTGGCTGTGGTGGGTCGGTGGGTCGGGGCCGTGGCGGTACGTCGAGCCCGTCGCCGCCGGATCAGACGTGGGCCGGGCAAGCGAGCCGCTGCTCGATCCGAACGTAAGCGACGGGCTTGCGACGTACCGCCACGGCCCCTCGCGCAGTCCGACGGCTGCGGGTGGGGGCTTGCGACCTACCGCCACGGCCGGGTGGGGGCTTGCGACGTACCGCCACGGCCCCTTGCGCGGTCCGGCGGCTGCGGGTGAGTGGGGGCTCGTGTCCTGGCCGTTACGCTGCCGATATGACCTCGCAGGCTCCCACCCCCGCATACCGTCGGCTGAGTGTCGAGGAGCGGCGCTCGCAGCTCCTCGAAGCGGCGCTGTCCCTCTTCGCGCACCGGGCGCCCGAGGAGGTCTCGCTCGATGACGTGGCGGAGGCGGCGGGCGTGTCGCGGCCTCTTGTGTACCGGTACTTCCCGGGCGGCAAGCAGCAGCTGTACGAGGCTGCCCTGCGGTCCGCCGCGGAGGATCTGGAGCACTGTTTCGCGGAGCCCCCCGAGGGGCCGCTGAGCGAGCGGCTGGCCCGGGCGCTCGATCGGTACCTGGCGTTCGTGGACCAGCACGACGCCGGGTTCACCGCGTTGCTTCAGGGCGGCAGTGTCGTCGAGACCTCCAGGACGACGGCCATAGTGGACGGCGTGCGGCGGGCGGCGGCAGAGCACATTCTGGATCATCTGGGCGTGAAGGATCCGGGGCGACGGCTGCGGACGACCGTGCGGATGTGGATCACGGCGGTGGAGGGCGCCTCGCTGAGCTGGCTGGACGGGGGCAAGGAGCCGCCGTTGGACGAGCTGCGGGACTGGCTCGTGGAGCAGTTCGTGGCGATGCTCGTGGTCAGTGCCGGACGTGATCCGCAGACCGCTGGAGTGGTGCGGGCCGCGCTCGCCCTGGAGGGACCGGAAGGGGCCCTGGGTGAACTGGCCCGGGCGGTTCTTCCGGTGATCGGTGATGCCGCGCGGCTGCTGTGACGGGCGCGTTTGTGACACTGGTGCCGTGAAGAGCGAAGACACCCCCTTCGAGGGCGGCCCGCTGGACGGGCGTGTGCTGCCCGTCCTGCTCGGCCTGACCGGACATCCGCCGAAGGTGTACCGGGTTCCGGTTCCGGATGCGGGCGGCGGGCCGCCGACCGTGCTCGTCTACCGGCGGGTCCAGGCGCGGGCGAGCAAGCGACTGGGGCTGCATCAGGCGTGGAAGTACGCGTACGACCCCTCGGGCGACGCGGGAAGCGGGCGCAAGTGGCCCTGGTCCAGGCCCGGCGGCAAGAGTGCGGGCGCCACGCCGAAGTCCCACGCCGACGAGTGAGGTTCTTGGGCCGAACCGGTCAGTCGGCGCGCGCTCGGGATGCGTCTCCCTGATCCTGCCGGTGCGAGGTGGAGGTACCACCTCGGCACCGGAGGTGATGACGTGTCAGGAAGGCTTGTGCGTCTGGCTTGTACGGCCGCGATGGCGTCGGGGGTGCTGCTGGCCTCCGCGCCGGCGGTGGTGGCCGCGCCGGACCCCGGGGGCGAAGCGCGTTCCGTGACTCAGCTGCTGACGGATCTTCAGCGGCTGTACCAGGACGCCGAACGCGCCACCGAGACGTACAACGCCACCGCGGAGAAGCTGAAGAAGCAGAAGGCCGAGGTCGCCCGGCTCGACCGGAACCTCGCCACGGCCCGCCTCTCGCTGCACGACAGCCGCGCGGCGGCGGGGCGGCTCGCCCGGCAGCAGTACCAGAACAGCGGCGAGATCTCGTCGTACGTACGGCTGCTGCTCGCCCGGGATCCGCAGCACGCCCTGGACGAGGGGCACGTGATCGGGCAGCTGGCGCGAGAGCGGGTCGAGACCGTCGACCGGCTGGAGGGGACGGAGCGCAGGACCGACGGTCTTGCACGGAAGGCGCGCAAGGCGCTCGACGGTCAACTCACCCTCGCCGAACGGCAGAAGAAAGAGCGCGACGAGGTACGGGGGCGGCTCAAGGAGGTCGAGGATCTGCTCGCCTCGCTCAGCTCCGGTCAGCTCGCCGAGCTCGCCCGGCTGGAGAAGTCGGGAGTCGCCGCGGCGCAGCAGAAGTTCGTGGCGTCGGGAGCGCTCAGCAGTGCGCGGCCGCCCACGCGGGAGGGCGAGAAGGCGGTGCGGTACGCCATGGAGCAGGTCGGGAAGCCGTACGTGTGGGGGGCCGAGGGCCCGGGGGCGTACGACTGCTCGGGGCTCACTTCGCAGGCCTGGGAGCACGCCGGGCGGCCCATCCCCCGCACCAGCCAGGAGCAATGGGCCCGGTTGCCCCACATTCCGCTGAGCGAGCTGCGCCCCGGGGATCTGGTGATCTACTTCCCCGAGGCCACCCATGTCGCCCTGTACCTGGGGGACGGCCTGGTCGTGCAGGCCCCGAGACCGGGGACCGACGTCAAGGTCTCCCCCATCGCCGCCAACCCGTTGCTCGGGGCCGTCCGCCCGGACCCGGACGGAAAGCCCCTGCAGCACTACACACCACTGAGGTTCGCGTCCCGTTAGGGGCGCGCCCCTGAGGGGCGCGGGGAACTGCGCGACCAGCCACGGACTCCCCGCACCCGGAGGGAGAGGCTCAGGCCCCCGTCACGGAAGCCAGGTACGCCTCCGTCTTCTCGGGCTCATAGAAGAAGTTCTCGAAGTCCGCCGGGTCGTTGAACCCATTGGCGAAACGATGCGCCACCGCCGGAAGCTGGCCGCCGGCCCCGATCAGGTTGAGGACGTGCTCCGGCGGCACGCCCAGCATGGCGTTCGTCCACTTCGTCACGTGCTGGGCCGTGTCCCAGTACCGGTCGAACGCGGACCGCATCCACGCCTCGTCGAACTCCTTGTCCTCGTGCTCGAGGATCGCGCCGAGGTACGCCGCCGCGCACTTGGAGGCGGAGTTGGAGCCCTGGCCGGTGATCGGGTCGTTGGCGACGACCACGTCGGCGACGCCCAGGACCAGGCCGCCGCCGGGGAGGCGGCCGATCGGGTTGCGGACGGTGGGCGCGTAGCGTCCGGACAGTGTTCCGTTCGCGTCGGTGAGTTCGACCTTGGTGGCGCGGGCGTACTCCCACGGCACGAACTTCTCCATGAGTTCCAGGGTCAGGGAGAGGTGTTCGGCGGGGTCCTTGATGCCGTTGAAGGCGTCGACCGGGCCGCCGGGTATGCCCTCCCAGAAGAGGATGTCCGCGCGGCCGGAGGTGGTGAGGGTCGGCATGACGAAGAGTTCGCCGACGCCGGGAACCAGGTTGCAGCGGACCGCGTCGTAGTCGGGGTGCTCGGGGCGCGGGCCCAGACCGTGGACGTAGGCGACGGCGAGGGCGCGCTGCGGCTGCGCGTACGGGGAACGGGCGGCGTCCCGGCCGAACATGGAGACCAGCTCGCCCTTGCCGGCCGACACCAGGACCAGGTCGTACGTACGGGCGAAGTAGTCCAGGTCGGAGACCGCGGCGCCGTGGATGACCAGCTGGCCGCCGCGCTGGGCGAAGGTCTCCATCCAGCCGGCCATCTTCACCCGCTGGTCGACGGACTGCGCGTAGCCGTCGAGCCGGCCCACCCAGTCGATCGCCCGCTGGGTCGGACCGGGGTCGTGCGAGCCGGGGGCGGCGACCGAGACGCCGAGTCCTTCGATCTTCGGGGCCTGGGACTCCCAGAAGTTCAGCTGGAGATCGCGCTCGTGCTGGAGTGCCGTATGGAACATGCACTGCGTCGACATGACGCGGCCGGTGCGGATCTCGTCCGCCGTCCGGTTCGACATCAGGGTGACCTCGTACCCGTGCGACTGGAGGCCGAGGGCAAGCTGGAGTCCGGACTGACCGGCTCCGACGACGAGTATCTTCCGCATGCGCGTCCTAACTCCGTGTACGTCTTATTCGGGGCTCACGTCGAGCGCGTGCCCCACCAGGGCGAGCAGGGTCTCGACGACCGAGATCCGGCGCCTGGCATCCATGATCATGACAGGTATGTGTGAAGGCACCGTGAGGGCCTCGCGCACGTCGTCGGCGTCGAACCGCTCGCTGCCGTCGAAGTGGTTGACCGCGACGACGTACGGCAGTCCGCAGCTCTCGAAGTAGTCGAGCGCCGGGAAGCAGTCCTTGAGCCGGCGGGTGTCGGCGAGGACCACGGCGCCGATCGCGCCGCGCACCAGGTCGTCCCACATGAACCAGAACCGCTGCTGGCCCGGCGTGCCGAAGAGGTACAGGACCAGGTCGTCGTCGAGTGTGATGCGGCCGAAGTCCATGGCCACGGTCGTGGTCAGTTTGTCCGGGGTGCCGGTGAGGTCGTCCGTCTCCTCGCTGGCCTGGGTCATCAGCGCCTCCGTCTGGAGGGGCGTGATCTCGGAGACCGCGGTCACCAGCGTGGTCTTGCCCACGCCGAAGCCGCCCGCCACCACGATCTTCGTCGCGATCGGGGCGCGGGTGCGGTCGGTCTGCCAGGCCTGGACGTTCTCGTCGGACTCGGGCAGCGGCACCGGGGCCAGAGGCATCGGAGCCGAGGCGGGGGAGGCCGTTCTCGGCGCGCCCTCAGAGACGACGGAGTCCATTCAGCACCCTTTCCAGCAGAGCGCGGTCCGGCTGTCCCGGGCCGTGACCTGTTCCGTACACACGGATCTTTCCCTGGTCCGCCAGGTCGCTCAGGAGGACGCGGACCACGCCCAGCGGCATCCTGAGCAGGGCGGCGATCTCGGCCACCGTACGCATCCGGCGGCAGAGTTCGACGATGGCCCGCATCTCGGGCATCACCCGGGTCGCCAGGGAGCCGTTGGTCAGCTCCTTGCGCTCTTCGGGAGCCTCGAGCGCCGCCACGAACGTCTCGACCAGCAGCACGTGCCCGAAACGGGTACGGCCGCCGGTGAGCGAGTACGGGCGCACGCGGGCCGGTTTGCGCTCCCCGCCACGTATGGGGAGCTTGGGCGCGGAGGAAGAACTCACTGGGCACTCCCCGTCGGCTTGGCTTCGAGTGACTGGCGTAGCTCGCTGCGGAGTTCGGGCGTCAGGACGTGTCCGGCGCGGCCGACGAACAGCGCCATGTGGTACGCCACCACGCTCATGTCGCAGTCCGGGGCGCCGTGCACCCCGAGCAGCGAACCGTCGCTGATCGACATGACGAACAGGCTGCCCTCGTCCATCGCGACCATCGTCTGTTTGACGCCGCCCGCGTCCATCAGCTTGGCGGCGCCGATGGTGAGGCTGCCGATGCCGGAGACGATGGTGGCGAGGTCGGCGGAGGATCCCTTGGGACCCGCGGGGCGCGCCTCCGCCCCGGTGCGGGCCTCCGCGTTCCTCCCGGGGTCGGAGGACAGCAGCAGCAGACCGTCGGAGGAGACGACCGCGACCGACTGGAGGCCTGGCACCTCCTCGACGAGGTTCGTCAGCAGCCAGTGCAGATTGCGGGCTTCGCTGCTCAGGCCGAAGGTACTGGGCGCGGTCAACTGCTTGCCTCCTCGACTGTGCCCCCCGATGCGTCTACTGCGTCCTGCTGTCGCACCGCGTCCTGCGCTCGGTCCTGCGCTTGGTCCTGCGCGGTGTTCCGTGCGGTGTGGTCCGGGGTGGGCGTCTGGGCCGTCTGTTCGGCGATCTCGGCCTCCACGTCGCGGCGGCCCTCCGTCGCGCCCCGGTGGAAGCCGCCGAGCCTGCGCCGCAGCGCCTCGGCGTCCACACTGCCGACGCGCGGCCGGGGAACCGGTGCGGGCGCCGAGATCTTCGGCGTCCGCTTGGGCAGTCCCTTGTCGGTGACCCGCTCCGGCTCCTCGTCCGACACACGTTCGTGGGAGTCGGGGCCGATGGCGTAGGGGTCGGGAGTGGTGGCATAGGGGTCGGTGGTGGCCCGCGCGGGGACGGCGACGTCCGGAGCGGGGGCCGTCCCCAACGCTGCGGGCTCGTCCGCCGGGGCCGCCGGTTCGTCCGGCGGGACCAGCGGTGCCAGCAGCTCCATGGTGGTCTCGGAGAGCGTCGGCTCGGGGGCGTACGCCGCCTCCTGCGCGGCGGCGTCCGCCCGTACGGCCTCCTGCGCGGCGGCGATCAGCGGGTCCTCGTCGCCGGCGGGAGCGGTGGGAGCGGCGGGGCTCGCCTGGCCTCGTGCCGTGAGGGCCGAACGGCCGTGCAGCACGTTCGAGTTGGCCTCCGCGTCGGCGCCCGGGAGGACGACCGAGGGGGCGGCACCGGCGACCGGGGAGGCCGAGGGGACCGTGACGGCGGGGGCGGTCGCGAACAGGGTCTTGGGGAGGACGACCACGGCCGCGGTGCCACCCTGCTTCTGCTCCCGCAGCTGTACGCGCACGCCGTGCCGGTGCGCGAGCCGGGCGACCACATACAAACCGAGTCCGAGTCCCTCGCCGCTCTCCTGGTCGTAGGCGTCCTGCGGATCGAACTCGGAGAGGCGGGCATTGAGCTGGGCCATCCGGTCGGCGGCCATGCCGATGCCCTCGTCCTGCACGGAGAGCATCACCTCGCCGTTCTCCAGCAGCCAGCCGGAGACCTCGACGGGCAGATCCGGCGGCGAGAACGAGGAGGCGTTCTCCAGGAGTTCGGCCACCAGGTGCGAGAGGTCGTCTGCGGCGAACCCGGCGAGGTGCGCGTGCGGCGGCAACACGGCGATACGGACGCGCTCGTACCGCTCGATCTCGCTGACCGCGGCCCGTACGACGTCGACCAGCGGGACGGGGCCCGCGTGGTGCTGGACGTGCTCGTGGCCGGCGAGGACGAGCAGGTTCTCGCTGTGGCGCCGCATGACGGTCGCGAAGTGGTCCAGCTTGAAGAGCGTGCCGAGGCGGTCCGGGTCCTGCTCGCGCTCCTCCAGACCCTCGATGACCCCGAGCTGCCGCTCGACCAGGCCGAGGGTGCGCAGCGCGAGGTTCACGAACGTGCCGTGGATGGTGCCGCGCACCTGCTCCAGGTGGGCCGCCGCGTCGGCGAGCTCCGCGCGCAGCCGGTCGCGCTCGTCGGCCATCAGCTGGCGCTGCCCGATGAGGTGCTTGCGGTCCGCTTCGAGGGTGGTCAGCCGTTCGTGGAGCGCGGCGGCGTGCGCGTGCAGAGCGTTGACGGAGCGGACCACCTGGGCGAACTCGTCGTCGCGGCCGGTGAACTTCACCGGCTCCTGCGCTCCCGGGTCCGCGGCGAGGCGGGCCGAGCCCAGGCGCAGCACGGCCAGCGGGCGGGTGAGCGTACGGGCCATGGCCATCGAGACGCCGACCGCGACCAGCAGCAGGGTGCCGATGAGGGCGATCCGGATTTCCAGCGCGGTGACGTCGTCGTCCCGCAGCCGCTCCAGGTCCTTGGTGCGGTGGTCGTTGAGCGAGGCCTCGGCGCCGCGCATCAGCTCGACGCGGGCGGAGAGCGCCGCGTCCACCTTGTTCGTGCTGGAGTCGAGCTCGGAGTCGGAGAGCGTCGGCTGGTCGGTGAGCTTGGTGAGGTACTTGTCCGCGGTCGTGACGTCGGGTCCGGTGACCGTGGAGTCGTACGAGTCCTTGGCGTCCTTGGGGGCCGTCTCGCGGAAGTCGGCGAGGCCCGCGTCCGAGCGGAGCCGGGCCTGCTGGGCGGCGGCGCTGAGCGCGTCGCGCTGCTTGGTGTCGGCCGGGGACGAGCTGCTGGTGGTGGACGCCAGGCCGGTGACGGGGTTGATGACCGTCCGGGTGGTGCGCGGGATGTTGAGGGCCGCGAGAAGCAGTCCGCGGGCGGCGGCGGACTGCTGGACCGCGGAGTCCAGCTCGGCGAGGGCGTGCGCGCCGGATCCCGCGCGGGGCGGCAGCTGCTCGGCCAGGTCCTCGGCGAGGGCGTGAAGTTCGGTGATGACCTCGGAGTACGCCTCGTGCGCTTCGAGAGCGGTGCTCTTGCCGGTGAGCGCCGCTCTGCGGGCGGTGCCGATGCCGTCCAGGTCCTTCAGGAGGACGGCGGGCGCGTCCTCGTCCGCCCGCACCTCGTCGACCTGCCGGTCGACCCGGGCGCTGCGCTGCTCGGAGGGCGCCTTGGACTTCGGCCGGCCCGCGGCGATGTACGAGGTGACCTCGTCGCGCTCGTCGGCCAGCGAGTGGGCGAGCGTCAGCGCCTGCTGGGTCCGCCCGGCGAGCGTCACCAGGTTCTGGGAGTCGTTCAGCTGCTCGGAGGCCGCGAGGACCGTGGGGGCTCCGGCGCCGGCGATGGCGGCCGCGACGACCGCCACGGCGACGATCAGCCGATTGCGCACGTGAGCGGAGCGACCCTTGCCCGCGGGGGGCTGCCCCGCGGCAGCCGGCGTGCGCTCCGCGCCCCCGTCGGAGGCCGACTGCTTGCCTGTGCGCCGAGACCGCATCTTCTGCACCGGTGCTCGCATTCCTGACTCGTGTACCCAAGGGCTCGGGTGACGTTCCGTCAACTGGGCGTCCGCCCTCCCCAAGCTCTCGACTTCGCTCGAGCAGGGGGTGTCCCATCGGCTCCCGACCCTCCCAGTGCCGGTGGGCAGTGGTCCCGCATCGTCCGGCCCGCCACCCGAAGGAGTGAACCCCGGACGGGAGTTGGCGGGCAAGTTCCTGTGGCGCGTGCGACCCCCTTGCGCGGCGGGCCGGTTGGACGTCTGCGGCGCGCTTTGGCAGTATTCGCCGCCACGCCTTGGCGGAGTCGATCATTCCATGCCAAACCCGGCGGCTGAGCTGCTGGTCCGCACCGGTCCTGCGACCGTTGCCAGCCTTTCGTGGACCTTGTGAAGGGCTCGTGCAGACTGGCCGAATGCGCATCGAACTCGTCTCCGAGCCGGGCGATCCGGCCCGCCCCAATGAGGACTTCGCATCGGTCGGCCTTCCGGCGTCAGGACAAGGGGGATCACTGGTCGTCCTCGACGGCGTGACTCCCCCGCCGGGCGACGACGGCTGTCTGCATTCCGTCCACTGGTTCTCCGCACGCCTCGGCGGAGCCCTGACCGAACTGTCCGTTTCCTGCCGGGATCTGACCTTGTCGGAGATCCTTTCCCGGTCCATCCGGCGCACTTCCGAGGCCCACTCCGACACCTGTGACCTTTCTCACCCGCGTACGCCCCAGGCAACCGTGGTCCTCGCCCGCTGGTCAGGCGACCTCGTCGAGTACCTGGTCCTCTCGGACTCGGCCCTCTTGCTGGAGTCCCCCGCGGGCGAGGTGACACCGGTCCTGGACGACCGCCTCACCCGCGTCCCCCGCGCCTCCCTCGCTTCGGACGCGATCGCCGACGCGACCGTGCGCAACAAGGAGGGGGGCTTCTTCACGGCCGCCGCCGATCCGTCGGTCGCGGCCCGGGCGGTGACGGGAACCGTGCCCCGGGCCGAGGTCCGTGCCCTGGGCGCCCTGACGGACGGCGCGACCCGCTGGGCGGAGAAGTTCGGGGAGGGCGACTGGGGCGGACTGTTCACCGTCGTCCGCAAGGAGGGCGCCCAGGCCCTCGTGGACCGCGTACGGACGCTGGAGCGGGCCGACGCCGAGGCGCGGACGCGGCTGGGGCGCAGCAAGACGCACGACGACGCGACGGTGGTGTTCGTGGAGTGGTGATGGTGATGGTGATGGTGAGTGGGGCGGATTGGAGTGTCACTTCTCCATGCCCCGGTTCAGCTGGTGGAGCAGCCGGGCCAGTTCGGCGACCTCGCGCGGGTCCCACCCCGCCAGTTCGCTGACGTACCGTGCCCGGCGCGCCTCCCGCACCGTACGGAACCGGTGCCGGCCCTCGTCCGTGAGGCGGACGAGCCAGGCACGCCCGTCGGCGGGGTCGGGCTCACGGGCGACCAGACCGAGCTCCTCCAGGGCGTGCAGCTGGCGGGACATGGTGGCCTTGCCGACCCCGATGTACGCGGCCAGCTCGGTGGCGCGCTGCCGGCCGCACTCGTCGAGGCGGAAGAGGAGCCCGTACGCGGAGGACTCCAGGTCGGGGTGGACCTCACGGGCCATCTCGCCGGAACTCGCCCGGGCACGCCGCAGCAGCACGGTCAGCTCCCGCTCCAGCGCGGGGAATTCCTGGTCCACGCCCGCCTCCTTCTACTTCTCCATGCCGAGGTTCAGCCGGTGCAGCAGCCGCGCCAGCTCCGCGACCTCGCGAGGATCCCAGTGGGCGAGTTCGCTCACATACCGGGCGCGCCTCGCCTCGCGCACCTGGCCGACCCGGCCGCGGCCCTCCTCGGTGAGGTGGACGAGCCAGGCACGGCCGTCGGCGGGGTCGGGCTCACGGGCGATCAGACCGAGCTCCTCCAGGGCGCGCAACTGGCGGGACATGGTGGCCTTGCCCACGCCGATGTAGCCGGCCAGTTCGGTGGCGCGCTGGCGGCCCCACTCGTCGAGGCGTACGAGAAGTCCGTACGCGGCGGACTCCAGGTCCGGATGGACCTCGCGGGCCATCTCGCCCTGGTTGGCGCGGGCACGGCGCAGGAACACGGTCAACTCGCGCTCCAGGGAGAGGAACTCCGGGTCCGCGCCGCCGTGCGCGGGAGGCTGGTCCACACCCCTGCCCGACCCGTCGGGGCCGGCCGGATGCCGCCCTCCGTTCCTGTCCTCGCGCACGTCTGCCCCTCACCCGGTTTCCCGACTCTGAAAGTTTCCGCCAAAGGTGGCCATAGCCACAGCTCCGTAAGTATTTCTCAGGCGTAGACCAACGGCAGCCCACGGCCCCTCTTCCCAGCACGTTCTCCCCGTGCGTAGCTTCGTGAACAGGCACCCAATGGCATGCCCACGCCGCCAGGTCGACGAGGACCTCACCCCCCACACACACGGCGCGCATGCCCGCACCACTCACGGCCCGCATGTCCGCACCATTCCCCCCACCTGGCTCCATCGAGCCCTTCGGAGGCACGTCATGCCCGTGCACAGATCCGGAACGCCCCACCGCCTGCGCCCGCTCGCGCTGGGAACCCTGCTCGCCGCCTTGTCCCTCCTCTGCGCCCCGCCCTCCTCCTCCGCCGCCGACACCCCCGCCCGGGGCTCCGCCCGCATGGGCATGGGCGTCCTCGCACACGACGGCCAGGCCGGCACGCCCAACACCGGTGACGCCACCCAGACCGAAGGCGTGGACGTCAGCGGCTACCAGGGCAACGTCGCCTGGTCGACCCTGTGGAGCAGCGGGGTCAAGTGGGCCTACACCAAGGCCACCGAGGGGACGTACTACACGAACCCCTATTTCGCCCAGCAGTACAACGGCTCGTACAACGTCGGCATGATCCGCGGCGCGTACCACTTCGCGACCCCCGACACGACGAGCGGTGCCACCCAGGCCAACTACTTCGTGGACCACGGCGGCGGCTGGTCCGGTGACGGCAGGACGCTGCCGGGCACGCTCGACATCGAGTGGAACCCGTACGGCGCCGCCTGCTACGGCAAGACGCAGAGCGCGATGGTCAGCTGGATCAGCAGTTTCCTCACCCAGTACAAGGCGCGCACCGGCCGGGACGCCGTGATCTACACGGCGACCAGCTGGTGGAGCGACTGCACCGGCAACTACGGCGGCTTCGCCTCCGCCAACCCCCTGTGGATCGCCCGTTACGCCGCCGACCCCGGCACGCTGCCGGCCGGCTGGGCGTACTACACGATGTGGCAGTACACCTCGTCCGGACCGACGGTCGGTGACCACGACAAGTTCAACGGCGGTCTGGACCGGGTGCAGGCACTGGCCAACGGCTGAGCGATGTCGGCTGAGCGATGTCGACTGACGGCTGAGCGATGTCGGCTGACAGCTGACGGCTGACGGCTGACGGCTGACAGATTTCAGCTGACAGATTTCAGATTTCAGACGACCGATGTCGGCCAACAGCTGACAGAACCGGCTGACGGCACGGCGAAGGCCCGGGCCTCCCTCACGGGACCCGGGCCTTCCCTTCCGGCAGCGTCCGTCACGCCGCTACCGGAACCTCCGGCGTCGCGCCGTTCATCGCCGGCGACAGCGCCAGTTCCAGGACCTGGCGGACGTCCGTGACGGCGTGGACGTCCAGCTTCTCCAGCACCTCGGCCGGAACGTCGTCCAGGTCGGCCTCGTTGCGCTTCGGGATGATGACCGTGGTGACACCCGCCCGGTGCGCGGCGAGCAGCTTCTGCTTCACCCCGCCGATGGGCAGGACACGGCCGGTCAGCGAGACCTCACCCGTCATCGCCACGTCCGTGCGGACCAGCCGGCCGGACAGGAGCGAGGCCAGCGCCGTCGTCATGGTGACGCCCGCGCTCGGACCGTCCTTGGGGACCGCGCCCGCCGGGAAGTGGATGTGCACGCCCCGGTCCTTCAGGTCGCCGACCGGCAGTTCCAGCTCGGCGCCGTGCGAGCGGAGGAAGGAGAGCGCGATCTGCGCCGACTCCTTCATCACGTCACCCAGCTGACCGGTCAGGGTCAGACCGGCCGCGCCCGTCTCCGGGTCGGCCAGCGACGCCTCCACGAAGAGGACGTCACCGCCCGCGCCCGTGACGGCCAGACCGGTGGCGACACCGGGCACCGCGGTGCGGCGCTCGGCCGGGTCCTGAGCGGACTCGGGCACGTGGTGCGGCCGTCCGATGAGCCCGCGCAGATCGGCGTCGGTCACCGTGAAGGGCAGCTCCCGCTCTCCGAGTTCGTGCTGCGCCGCGACCTTGCGGAGCAGGCGTGCGACGGCCCGCTCCAGGTTGCGTACGCCCGCTTCCCGGGTGTACTCTCCGGCGAGCCTGCGCAGCGCGCTCTCGTCGAGCGCGACCTCCTCCTTCTCCAGACCGGCCCGCTCCAGCTGACGCGGCAGCAGGTGGTCACGGGCGATGACGACCTTCTCGTCCTCGGTGTACCCGTCGAGCCGGACCAGCTCCATACGGTCGAGCAGCGCCTCCGGGATGGCTTCGAGCACGTTGGCCGTCGCCAGGAACACCACGTCGCTGAGGTCGAGCTCGACCTCCAGGTAGTGGTCCCGGAAGGTGTGGTTCTGGGCGGGGTCGAGGACTTCGAGCAGCGCCGCGGCGGGGTCGCCGCGGAAGTCGGAGCCGACCTTGTCGATCTCGTCCAGCAGGACCACCGGGTTCATGGACCCGGCCTCCTTGATGGCGCGGACGATACGGCCGGGCAGCGCGCCGACGTACGTACGCCGGTGGCCACGGATCTCGGCCTCGTCCCGTACACCGCCGAGCGCGACCCGGACGAACTTGCGGCCCATGGCGTGCGCGACGGACTCGCCGAGCGAGGTCTTGCCCACACCGGGCGGACCGACGAGCGCGAGCACGGCACCGCCGCGCCGCCCGCCGACGACGCCGAGACCACGCTCGGAACGCCGCTTGCGCACGGCCAGGTACTCGGTGATGCGCTCCTTCACGTCTTCCAGACCGGCGTGCTCGGCGTCCAGGATGCTCTTGGCGCCCTGGATGTCGTACTCGTCCTCGGTGCGCTCGTTCCACGGCAGTTCCAGGACGGTGTCGAGCCAGGTCCGGATCCAGCTGCCTTCGGGCGACTGGTCGCTGGACCGCTCCAGCTTGTCGACTTCCTTGAGCGCGGCCTCACGGACGTTCTCGGGGAGGTCGGCGGCCTCGACGCGGGTCCGGTAGTCGTCGGACTCCTCGCCCTCCTTGGCGTCGCCGTTCAGCTCGCGCAGCTCCTTGCGGACGGCCTCGAGCTGGCGCCGCAGCAGGAACTCGCGCTGCTGCTTGTCGACGCCCTCCTGGACGTCCTTCGCGATGGACTCGGCGACATCCTGCTCGGCGAGGTGTTCACGCAGGTGCTCGGTGGCGAGCTTCAGCCGGGCGACCGGGTCGGCGGTCTCCAGCAGCGTGACCTTCTGCTCGGTGCTCAGGAACGGGGAGTAACCGGAATTGTCGGCAAGGGCGGACACGTCGTCGATGGCCTGCACGCGGTCCACGACCTGCCAGGCGCCGCGCTTGCGCAGCCAGCTGGTGGCGAGGGCCTTGTACTCCTTGACCAGTTCGGCGACATGGCCGGGCAGCGGGTCGGGCACGGTCTCGTCGACCCGGGTGCCCTCGACCCACAGTGCGGCACCAGGACCGGTCGTCCCGGCGCCGATCTTCACGCGCCCACGGCCGCGGATCAGCGCGCCCGGGTCGCCGTCGGCCAGTCGGCCGACCTGCTCGACGGTGCCGAGCACGCCCGTGCTCGGGTACGCCCCGTCGATGCGTGGCACCAGCAGCACCTTCGGCTTGCCGGGCTCCGACCGCGCGGCGGCCTGGGCGGCCTCCACCGCGGCGCGTACATCGGCGTCGTTCAGGTCCAGCGGAACCACCATCCCGGGCAGCACGACCTCGTCGTCGAGCGGCAACACGGGCAGGGTGAGCGGTGTGGACGTCGAAGCCATTATCTCTCCCTAGGCAGTCAAGTTGAGCTATGCCGACTCAATGCACATGAGCCCCGGATTGTTCCCCGAGGTCTGTTCGCTGTGAGCGATCGCTCTCTCGACTCCGCGCCACGGAGACATCCGCGCAGGTCAATGACGTACGCGCCACGCTTCCACCGCAGCCGCGGCACACGGTTGTGGATCAAGCCACGGAACCGCGGCGCACGCCTGTGGTGCGCTCAACGCCGTCGGGCCGCCACACCTTCCCGTGCGGACGCACCCGTCGGTTCATGTCGGGTCGATACACGAGTGGCCACGGCCCGCTCCTGGCCGAGCACGGCCGGCTGCGCAAGCCGGTGCCGTACCGGCCGAGACTGGAGGTGCCGTTCCACCTGTCGTGGCCGGGCAGGGACGGCTCGTGGTCGGCAGGGACGGCCGGCCTGCGGGGTGAACCGCGGCGAGGTCCTCTTCCCCGAGCACTACGACCTGCGCGCCGCCACCCGCCCCGGACGACCTGCCCCGGTGTCGGGCGTCTGAGCGGTGGGTACGGCGGTGGGGGCGCCGGGGCTGGAGGCCGCCGCCGTACGGGCGCGGCGCCAGCGCCGGACCAGCGGCCAGGTCGACACCCCGATCGCCAGGGACATCAGATGCCCCCAGTCCGTCATCGGGTCGGCGAATTCGAGCAGGTCCCCGACGACCATCGAGCCGAAGGCGACCAGCAACGGCCAGCGCAGCCAGGGCCTCAGCAGCCCGGCGAGCGCGCCGACGCTCGTGGCGACGCCGAAGCTGATCCCGTAGTCGAGGCGGTGCAAGGAGGTGTCGGGAAGGTCTCCCGCCAGCACGGAAAGGCCGACGGGCACCTCGGTGGCCAGGGTGGCCACGACATGCCCGAGCAGGAAGACTCCGGCGGCCCGCAGGCCGCCTATCCGCCGCTCCAGCGCGGTCAGCACCAGCACGAACCCGATGGCGTACGGCGAGGCGATCCCGCCCGCCATCCACAGCGCGCTGGCCAGCAGCACCAGCACCGGTTCGCGTATGAGGTGCGCGACGTCGGTGCTGGACCCCTGCTGCAAGGCGTGCACGAGGGAGGGGTCCGCGTAGTCGGTGACCATCGCGGTGACGGTGAGCACGGCCGCGTACCCGAAGGTGAACGGCGTTCCGGTGGGGGTGGGCAGCAGCCGCCAGGGACGGAGCGTCCGGAGCCGGGCGAGGGCGCGGGAGACGGGGGGAGCGGACGGGGCGGGAGGGGCGAGTACAGAAGGTGTCGTCGCCGGGCGGGGGGCGGGCGGCACGGCCGTGGCGCCGCGTTGTCGCGGCACCCCGACCAGCAGAACCGTGCCCGTCTGTGGGTCCTTGCGCGCGGCATCGGCCGAGGGGGCCGTCGGGGCCGTGGTCGTCGCCACTGCCGTCGCCGTCGCGGTCGTGCTCCGGTTCAAGGTGAGGGGCTCCTTCCGTCCCGCCCCACCCTTGGGGGCTCGCGGCGCCGCTGTCTATGACCGACGCCACGTGGGAGGCGATTCATAGCAACCTGATAAGCGCATACGGCGTCCTCGGTCGCCGTGTCCGCACGCGCGTCCGTAGTCAGTCCGTATGCGCGTCCGACGGCAGCCCCGTGCCCGAGACGGTGATCGAGCGCAGCAGCCGGTCGAGGTAGGCCCGCATCCGGGCGGCCATGTCGACGCCCGTGGGGTCGAGGGCCCACTGCAACTGGATGCCGTCCATGACGGCGGCGAATTCCTCGGCGAGCGCCTCGCAGTCGGTGTCGGGCTTCAGTTCGCCGCTCGCGACCGCCTCGCGCAGCGCGCCCGCGCTGACCTCGACGAGATCGGCGTAGCGCTTCACGAAGAACGCGTGGGCGGGGTGGCCGGGATCGCCCGCCTCGGCGAGCAGGACGTTGAACATCTTGGTGCGTCCCGGGCGCCGGCTGTTGTAGTCGGCGAGTCCCACCAGCGCGGCGAAGAACTCGGCGGCCGAGTGCGCCTCGACGGCGAAGAACCGTTCGACGTCGTGCTCCTCGCTGCGCCGCAGTACGCAGACGAGCAGGTCCTCCTTGCTGCGGAAGTGGTGCAGCAGGCCGCCCTGGGTGATGCCGACGTCCTTGGCGATCCGGGCGAGCGAGGAGGCGTGGAAGCCCCACTGGGCGAAGTGTTCGACGGCGACGTCGAGGATGCGCAGCCGGCGTTCGTCCCCGACGGCGTATGTGCCCCGGACGGCCCCCGGAACCTTCCGCTCCGCCCCCACGCTCTCCTCCGACCTCCGGTTTCGGACCATGCCCGTCACCATAGCCGCCGCACAGGCAGCCGCTCAGGCCGTCCCAGACCGTCGGTTACACGAGTCAACTCGCCTCGCTTTCAAGCCACGTGCAGCGTGATTCTGGCCACATGAGCAAAACCTAGTAGCCACTCGGTTTTGATGTTTCCCTGTGGTCGCCGGCGTGGCAAGGAAGCCGCGCCTCGTCCCCATGGAGAGCAGCCATGGCCGTCACTCCCGACGCCTCGCTCGGTGCCCGCTCGCCCGAGCCACCGCACGACGCGCCTTCCGCCCAGGCCCCCGCGAACGCCCCCGCCAAGCTCGTCCTCGGACTCGCCCTCGCCCAGTTCGGCGCCTATCTCGCCGTCCTCACCCCGGTCATGGTCACCCTCGCCCTGCGGGTCAGCCAGATCGTCCCGGAGGGCGACCGCGGCGCCGCCCTCGGCCAGGTGCTCTCCGTCGGCGCCCTGCTCGCGATGGTCGGCAACCCGGTCTTCGGCGCCCTGTCCGACCGCACCACCAGCCGCTTCGGCCGCCGCCGCCCCTGGCTGGTCGGCGGCATGACCGCGGGCCTCGCCGGGCTCATGGTCGTCGCCCTCGGCGGCGACGTGCTGACGCTGATGCTCGGCTGGGCCCTCGCACAGCTCGGCATCAACGCCGCCCTGTCCGCGCTGACCTCCTGCGTCCCCGACCTGGTCCCGCCGCACCAGCAGGCCCGGGTCTCCGGCATCGTCGGCATGACGACGTCGCTCTCGATGATCGCGGGCTCGGTCCTGGCCAATGTCTTCAGCGGTTCGATGGCGCTGGCGTTCCTCGTCCCCGGTGTCATCGGGCTCGCCGCGATCGGCTATCTGGTCGCGGTGATGAAGGACCGCCCTGCCCGCGCCGGCGCCTTCGAGCCGTACAGTCTCCGCGAGTTCCTGCGCAGCTTCTGGGTCGACCCGCGCAGGCACCCCGACTTCGCCTGGAACTTCGCGGGCCGCTTCCTGGTCTTCACCGGCGCCTCCTGCGTCACCAGCTACCAGGTCTACTTCCTGATGGACCGCCTCGGCTACAGCGACGACACCGTCTCCGGCAAGGTCCTCGTCGGCACCCTCGCCTTGGTCGTCGCGACCGTGACCGGCTCGCTGCTCGGCGGCCAGCTCTCCGACCGTTCGGGCCGCCGCAAGCCGTACGTCCTCGGCTCCTCGCTCGTCATGGCCCTCAGCCTGGCGCTGCTCGCCGCCGCGCAGTCCTTCGGGATGTACGTCGTCGCCGTGATCGTCTTCGGCCTCGGCGAGGGCCTCTATCTCTCCGTCGACATGGCGCTCGCCGCCGCGGTGCTGCCCAACCCCGACGAGTCCGCCAAGGACATGGGCGTCCTCAACATCGGCAACGCCCTGCCCCAGTCCCTCGTCCCGATCGTCGCCCCCGCGCTCCTCGCGATCGGCGGCGGCGGCAACTACGGGGCGCTGTTCCTCTTCGGCGCCGTCGCCGCCGTACTGGGCGCCCTCGCCGTCCAGTTCATCCGCTCCGTCAAGTGACCTCCTTCAAAGAGCCCCCTTCTTGAAGAAGCCCTTGAAGAAGCCCGTCAAACAGCCGCCTTAAGTAAGAAGGAAGCAGGGAAACCGGGATGCCCCCAGGGAAGACCACCCCCACCTACCGCGATCCGCACCGCCCCGTCGACGAGCGCGTCGAGGACCTGCTCTCCCGCATGACGCTGGAGGAGAAGGCGGGTCAGCTGTTCCACTCCATGCTCTCCATGAACGCGGACGGCACCTTCGCCACCGAAGGACCCTTCGTGCACGCCCCCGCCCCCGAGCTGATCGAGGGCAGGGGACTGACCCACTTCAACCTCATCGGCCAGTACGGCGTGCGCGAGACGGCCCAGTGGGTCAACCGGGTCCAGGAGCTGGCCGCGGGCACCCGTCTGGGCATCCCGGTCACCCTCTCCACCGACCCGCGCCACGCGTTCACCGACAACCCGGGCGCCTCCTTCAACGCCGGCGCCTTCTCGGCCTGGCCCGAACCCCTGGGGCTGGCCGCGATCGGCGACCCGGCGCTGGTGGAGCGCTTCGGGGACACCGTCCGCCGCGAGTACCTGGCGGTGGGCTTCCGCGTCGCGCTGCACCCGCAGATCGACCTGGCCACCGAGCCGCGCTGGTCGCGCCAGAGCGGCACGTTCGGTTCCAGCGCGGAGCTGACGAGCGAGCTCGTACGGGCGTATGTCCGCGGTCTTCAGGGGACGAGGCTCGGACCGGACTCCGTCGCCGCCATGGTCAAGCACTTCCCCGGCGGCGGACCGCAGAAGGACGGCGAGGACCCGCACTTCGCGCACGGCAAGGAGCAGATCTACCCGGGCGGCATGCGTGAGTACCACCTCCAGCCCTTCAAGGCGGCCGTGGAGGCGGGCTGTTCCCAGGTGATGCCGTACTACGGACAGCCGATCGGCACCGACTGGGAGGAGGTCGGCTTCGGCTTCAACCGCGATGTCCTCACCGGCCTCCTGCGCGAACGCCTCGGCTTCGACGGCATCGTCTGCACCGACTGGGGCCTGCTCAGCGACGCGCCCGTGCTCGGCGAACTGTTCCCCGCGCGGGCCTGGGGCGCCGAGCACCTGACCGTCGCCGAACGCGCGGCGAAGGCGCTGGACGCGGGCAGCGACCAGTTCGGCGGCGAGCAGTGCCCCGAGGTGATCGTGGAACTGGTCCGCTCGGGCCGCGTCACGGAGGAACGCGTCGACGAATCCGTACGTCGACTCCTGCGCGAGAAATTCACACTCGGCCTCTTCGAGCATCCCTACGTGGACCCCGACCGGGCGGAGGAGACCGTCGGGGCGGGCGAGTTCACCGCGCTCGGCGAGGCCGCCCAGCGCCGCTCGCTGACCGTCCTGACCAATCAGGGGCTGCTGCCCCTCGAGGGCCGCCCGAACCTGTACGTGCGGGGGATCGCCGAGCAAGTGGCCGCCGCGTACGGCAACGTCGTCCCCGATACCGTCGACGCGGACCTCGCGGTGCTGCGACTGCGCACGCCCCACGAGAAGCGCCCCGGTCTCTTCGAGTCCTTCTTCCACTCGGGGTCGCTGGCCTTTCCGGAGGACGAGCTCAAGGAGATCCTTCGGCTGCTGGACGCGGTGCCCACGCTGGTGTGCGTCAACCTCGAACGGCCCGCCGTCCTCCCCGAGATCGCCGCGAGGGCGGCCGCGCTGGTCGCCGACTACGGCGCGAGCGACGCGGCACTCCTGGACGTCGCCTTCGGACGGGCGCGGGCCCAGGGGCGACTGCCGTTCGAACTGCCGCGCTCCATGGCGGCGGTGGAGGCGTCACGGCCGGACGTCCCCGACGACACCGAAGACCCCGTGTTCCCCTACGGGCACGGACTGAACCTCCGACCTGCGGAGGGTTAATTCGGCTGCCCATCCTGGTGAAAGTGCCAGGATGGGAGCCATGACTGCCTCGTACGACGTCCCTGTAGTCATCGATCGCCGGGAAGGCCCCTACGGCGAGGTCGTGTTGCGGCGCCACGGCGCGCTGCTGCAGATCATCGCCAACGGGTGCTTCCTGATGGACACCTCCGACGGCCGCTCGGAACGGCTGCTCGTCGACGCCGCGCTGGACGCCCTGGACGGGCGGGCGGAGCCGAAGGTGCTGATCGGGGGGCTCGGTGTCGGGTTCTCTCTGGCACACGCCGCCGCCGACCCGCGCTGGGGGCGCATCACCGTCGTCGAGCGCGAAGGGGCCATCATCGACTGGCACCGTCACGGACCGCTGGCCGAACTCTCCGCGACGGCGCTCGCCGACCCCCGGACCGAGATCGTGAGAGCCGACCTGCTCGCTCACGTCAATGAGACTTCCGACACGTACGACGCGCTGTGCCTCGACATCGACAACGGGCCCGACTGGACCGTCACCGAGGACAACGACGGGCTGTACGGACCGGGTGGACTGGCAAGCTGCGCAAGGGCGTTGAAGCCGGGCGGGGTACTCGCCGTGTGGTCGGCCCAGCCCTCTCCGGAATTTGAAGGAACGCTGCGGAATGCCGGATTCCGCCAGGTGCGTACCGAAGAGATCCCGGTTGCCCGGGGCGTTCCGGACGTCGTCCACCTCGCGGTCGGGCCTGGATAGCCGAGCGAAGGTGACTGCCCGTACCCTGCTTGCCTGGCGCAGATCATTCAAGCGTCAAGCGCAGTCATGGGATCACCCCACGGATTCCGGAAAGCACACCTCAGGGGCGGGCGATGGAGCAGACACACACCTCGCACAACGGCACGGCGGCCACGCCGGGCGCTCAGCGCCGGGTGCTGGTGGTCGAGGACGACCCGACGATCGTCGACGCCATCGCGGCCCGCCTGCGAGCCGAGGGATTCCTCGTGCAAACCGCGGGCGACGGACCGGCCGCCGTCGACACAGCAGAGGCCTGGCAGCCCGACCTGCTGATCCTCGACATCATGCTGCCCGGCTTCGACGGCCTGGAGGTCTGCCGGCGCGTGCAGGCCCAGCGCCCGGTGCCGGTGCTGATGCTCACCGCGCGCGACGACGAGACCGACATGCTGGTCGGGCTCGGCGTCGGCGCCGACGACTACATGACCAAGCCGTTCTCGATGCGCGAGCTGGCCGCGCGCGTGCACGTCCTGCTGCGCCGGGTCGAGCGGGCCGTGGTGGCCGCCTCGACACCGCGCAGCGGGATCCTGCGCCTCGGCGAGCTGGAGATCGACCACGCACAGCGCCGGGTACGGGTGCGCTCGGAGGACGTGCACCTCACGCCCACCGAATTCGACCTCCTGGTGTGCCTCGCCAACACTCCGCGCGCGGTACTCTCCCGCGAGCAGTTGCTGGCCGAGGTCTGGGACTGGGCGGACGCCTCGGGCACACGGACCGTGGACAGCCACATCAAGGCGCTGCGCCGGAAGATCGGTGCCGAGCGGATCCGTACCGTCCACGGTGTGGGTTACGCGCTGGAGACCCCGACTCCCTGAGCCGGGTCTCCGCAGGGACCAGGAACCTCATGTAGGGGGCTGATGTCATGAGCGGGCTCGGTGAATCGGGCAGAACCACGGGCGTCGTGAGCGGTCCCGGCGAGCCGGGCCGCGGCGAGGGGTCCTGGGGCTCCGTACGCCCCTTCTCGATCAAGACCAAGCTGGGCGCGCTGGTCGTCATCTCCGTGCTCATCACCACGGGTCTGTCGATGATCGCGGTGCACACCAAGACGGAGCTCCGCTTCATCACGGTCTTCTCGATGATCGCCACACTGCTGATAACGCAGTTCGTGGCCCATTCGCTCACCGCGCCGCTGGACGAGATGAACACGGTCGCCCGCTCCATCTCGCACGGCGACTACACCCGCCGGGTGCGTGACGACCGGCGGGACGAGCTGGGCGACCTGGCCCAGACGATCAACCTCATGGCCGACGAGCTGGAGGCCCAGGACCGCCAGCGCAAGGAACTCGTGGCGAATGTCTCGCACGAGCTGCGCACCCCCATCGCGGGCCTGCGCGCGGTCCTGGAGAACGTCGTGGACGGCGTCTCCGCCGCCGACCCCGAAACGATGCGCACGGCCCTGAAGCAGACGGAGCGGCTGGGCAGGCTGGTCGAGACGCTGCTGGACCTCTCCAGGCTGGACAACGGCGTCGTACCCCTGCGCAGGCGCCGTTTCGAGGTGTGGCCGTACCTGTCCGGCGTGCTCAAGGAGGCCAACATGGTCGCCTCCGCGCGCGCGGGCATCGCCTCGGGCTCCGGCAGTCACACCCGCACCGACGTCCATCTGCACCTCGACGTGTCCCCGCCGGAGCTGACCGCGCACGCGGACCCGGAGCGGATCCACCAGGTCGTGGCGAACCTCATCGACAACGCGGTCAAGCACAGCCCGCCGCACGGCCGGGTGACGGTCAGGGCGCGGCGCGGCGACTACCCGGAGTCACTCGCCCTGGAGGTCCTGGACGAGGGCCCCGGCATTCCGCAGTCGGAGTGGCACCGGGTCTTCGAGCGCTTCAACCGTGGTGGGGTCCCCTCGCCGCACGGCCCGGGCAGCGACGGCGGTACGGGCCTCGGGCTCGCCATCGCCCGCTGGGCGGTCGATCTGCACGGCGGCCGGATCGGCGTGGCCGAATCCCAGCGGGGCTGCCGGATCCAGGTCACCCTTCCAGGGCTTCCTTCTCTGCCAAGTTGACGTAAAGTTCGAACCGGAGCCACAAGATCCATCGTCGTCCCGTGCTCGTGGACACGTGTGATCAGGCACAGGGCCGTGTGAGTCGTACCGCGACCCCGAATCGACGTACCCATTCCGGACCGAAACCCCGCTTGTTTCCCGCCATTTCCCTCCCCGAAACACGCTTTCCGATGTGACTTACACGACGTTGGACCGGCCCGGCCTGACCTTCTCGGCCAGGGGGGCGTAGCCTTGATTCCCGCTGTCCATCACCTTGTGAAGCGGAAGAGGGCGGTTGCCGCCGTGTCGCCACAGTCCCCCAGTAACTCGAGCATCTCGACCGATGACCAAGCCGCCGGGAAGAACCCCGCGGCCGCCTTCGGTGCGAACGAGTGGCTCGTCGACGAGATCTATCAGCAGTACCTCCAGGACCCGAATTCGGTAGACCGAGCCTGGTGGGACTTCTTCGCCGACTACAAGCCGGGGGCCCCTGCCGCCTCGGCTTCGGCGGGTACTGCGGCCGCGGGGGCCGCAGGGACCACCACGCCGTCAGCAACGCCTCAGGCCGCGCCTGCCGCTCCGGCAGCCCCTGCCGCGCCCTCGGCGCCCGCGGCCCCGGCCCAGGCCGCTCCCGCGGCTCCTGCGCCCGTCCAGGCCGCCGCTCCGGTGGCGCCGAAGCCCGCTGCCGCCGCCCCGGCCCCCGTGAAGGCCGCTCCGGCCGCCGCGAAGCCGAAGGCCGAGCCCGCGACCGAGGGCCCCGAAGGTCCCGAGTACGTGACGCTGCGTGGTCCCGCCGGTGCCGTCGCGAAGAACATGAACGCCTCCCTGGAGCTGCCCACGGCCACGTCCGTGCGCGCGGTCCCGGTGAAGCTGCTCTTCGACAACCGCATCGTCATCAACAACCACCTGAAGCGCGCCCGGGGCGGGAAGATCTCCTTCACCCACCTCATCGGCTACGCGATGGTGCAGGCCATCAAGGCCATGCCGTCGATGAACTGGCACTACGCGGAGAAGGACGGGAAGCCGACCCTCGTCAAGCCCCCGCACGTCAACTTCGGCCTCGCCATCGACCTGGTGAAGCCGAACGGCGACCGCCAGCTCGTCGTCGCCGGCATCAAGAAGGCCGAGACGCTGAACTTCTTCGAGTTCTGGCAGGCCTACGAGGACATCGTCCGCCGCGCCCGCGACGGCAAGCTGACGATGGACGACTTCACCGGTGTCACGGTCTCCCTGACCAACCCCGGCGGCCTCGGCACCGTCCACTCCGTCCCGCGTCTGATGCCCGGCCAGTCGGTCATCATGGGCGTCGGCTCCATGGACTACCCGGCGGAGTTCCAGGGCACCTCCCAGGACACCCTGAACAAGCTCGGCATCTCGAAGGTCATGACGCTCACGTCGACCTACGACCACCGGGTGATCCAGGGCGCCGCCTCCGGCGAGTTCCTCCGCATCGTCGCCAACCTCCTCCTCGGCGAGAACGGCTTCTTCGACGAGATCTTCGAGGCGCTGCGCATCCCCTACGAGCCGGTCCGCTGGCTCAAGGACATCGACGCCAGCCACGACGACGACGTCACGAAGGCCGCCCGCGTCTTCGAGCTGATCCACTCCTACCGGGTCCGCGGCCACGTCATGGCCGACACCGACCCGCTGGAGTACCGCCAGCGCAAGCACCCCGACCTCGACATCACCGAGCACGGCCTCACCCTGTGGGACCTGGAGCGCGAGTTCGCGGTCGGCGGCTTCTCCGGCAAGTCGATGATGAAGCTGCGCGACATCCTGGGCGTGCTGCGCGACTCGTACTGCCGCACCACCGGCATCGAGTTCATGCACATCCAGGACCCGAAGCAGCGCAAGTGGATCCAGGACCGCGTCGAGCGCCCGCACTCCAAGCCGGAGCGCGAGGAGCAGCTGCGCATCCTGCGCCGCCTGAACGCGGCGGAGGCCTTCGAGACCTTCCTGCAGACGAAGTACGTCGGCCAGAAGCGCTTCTCCCTGGAGGGCGGCGAGTCCGTCATCCCGCTCCTCGACGCCGTCATCGACAGCGCCGCGGAGTCCCGCCTGGACGAGGTCGTCATCGGCATGGCCCACCGTGGCCGCCTGAACGTCCTCGCCAACATCGTCGGCAAGTCGTACGCGCAGATCTTCCGCGAGTTCGAGGGCAACCTCGACCCGAAGTCGATGCACGGCTCCGGCGACGTGAAGTACCACCTGGGCGCCGAGGGCACCTTCACGGGCCTGGACGGCGAGCAGATCAAGGTCTCGCTGGCCGCGAACCCCTCCCACCTGGAGACGGTCGACCCGGTCATCGAGGGCATCGCCCGCGCCAAGCAGGACATCATCAACAAGGGCGGCACGGACTTCACGGTCCTGCCGGTCGCCCTGCACGGTGACGCGGCCTTCGCGGGCCAGGGTGTGGTCGCCGAGACGCTGAACATGTCGCAGCTGCGCGGCTACCGCACCGGCGGCACGGTCCACATCGTCATCAACAACCAGGTCGGTTTCACCGCCGCCCCGGAGTCGTCGCGCTCCTCCATGTACGCCACCGACGTGGCCCGCATGATCGAGGCGCCGATCTTCCACGTGAACGGCGACGACCCCGAGGCCGTCGTCCGCGTCGCTCGTCTGGCCTTCGAGTTCCGCCAGGCGTTCAACAAGGACGTCGTGATCGACCTCATCTGCTACCGCCGTCGCGGTCACAACGAGTCGGACAACCCGGCGTTCACGCAGCCGCTGATGTACGACCTGATCGACAAGAAGCGCTCGGTGCGCAAGCTCTACACCGAGTCCCTGATCGGCCGCGGCGACATCACCCTCGAAGAGGCCGAGCAGGCGCTGCAGGACTTCCAGGGCCAGCTGGAGAAGGTCTTCACCGAGGTCCGCGAGGCCGTCTCGCAGGGGGCCGAGGTGCAGATCTCGGACCCGCAGGCGCAGTTCCCGGTGGCCGTGCAGACCGCGGTCTCCCAGGAGGTCGTGAAGCGGATCGCCGAGTCCCAGGTCAACATCCCCGACAACGTCACCGTCCACCCGCGTCTGCTGCCGCAGCTGCAGCGCCGGGCGGCGATGATCGAGGACGGCACGATCGACTGGGGCATGGGCGAGACCCTCGCCATCGGCTCCCTCCTCCTGGAGGGCACCCCGGTCCGGCTGTCGGGCCAGGACTCCCGCCGCGGCACCTTCGGCCAGCGCCACGCGGTCCTGATCGACCGGGTCACGGGCGAGGACTTCACCCCGCTCCAGTACCTCTCCGACGACCAGGCCCGCTACAACGTCTACGACTCCCTGCTCTCCGAGTACGCGGTCATGGGCTTCGAGTACGGCTACTCGCTGGCCCGCCCGGACGCCCTCGTGATGTGGGAGGCGCAGTTCGGCGACTTCGTCAACGGCGCGCAGACGGTCGTCGACGAGTACATCTCGGCCGCGGAGCAGAAGTGGGGCCAGACGTCCGGCGTCACCCTCCTTCTCCCCCACGGCTACGAGGGCCAGGGCCCGGACCACTCCTCGGCCCGCATCGAGCGTTTCCTCCAGCTGTGCGCGCAGAACAACATGACGGTCGCCCAGCCGACGCTCCCGTCGAACTACTTCCACCTCCTGCGGTGGCAGGTGCACAACCCGCACCACAAGCCGCTGGTGGTCTTCACCCCGAAGTCGATGCTGCGCCTCAAGGCCGCCGCGTCGAAGGTGGAGGAGTTCACCACGGGCGCCTTCCGCCCCGTCATCGGCGACGAATCGGTCGACGCCGCGGCGGTCCGCAAGGTCGTCTTCTGCGCCGGCAAGCTGTACTACGACCTCGAGGCCGAGCGGCAGAAGCGCGGCGTCACGGACACGGCGATCATCCGCATCGAGCGCCTGTACCCCCTCGCGGGTGCCGAGCTCCAGGCGGAGATCGCCAAGTACCCGAACGCCGAGAAGTACCTGTGGGCCCAGGAGGAGCCGGCGAACCAGGGCGCGTGGCCCTTCATCGCCCTCAACCTGATCGACCACCTCGACCTGGCCGTCGGCGCCGACATCCCGGGCGCCGAGCGGCTGCGCCGCATCTCCCGCCCGGCCGGCTCGTCCCCGGCCGTGGGCTCGGCGAAGCGGCACCAGGCCGAGCAGGAGCAGCTGGTGCGTGAGGTGTTCGAGGCGTAGCCCCCGACCCGCTCAAGTCCGGTGAAGGGCCCGGCCTCCGAGAACACCGGAGGCCGGGCCCTTCCCTGTGCCACCGTTCCGGCGGTGATACGGCGTCCGAGGCCCTCCGGGCGCCCCCTGGGCCCACTTATCCTTTTCTCAGCGTTCCCCTTCACTTTCAGCGACGGAGCACCATCCATGTACTTCACCGACCGTGGCATCGAGGAACTGGAGAAGCGGCGCGGCGAGGAGGAGGTCACCTTCGAGTGGCTCGCCGAGCAGCTGCGTACGTTCGTCGACCTCAATCCGGACTTCGAGGTGCCGGTGGAGCGGCTGGCGACGTGGCTGGCGCGGCTGGACGACGAGGACGACGAGGAGTAGGCCCCCGACGTCGGGGGCGGGTGGGCGTCAGTCGAAGGCGTGCAGCCGGTCGTACGCGAGGCCGAGCGCCCCGTGGAGCATCAGGAGCGTCCCCGCGACGATCCAGCCGGCACTGCGGCGCCGTACGCCCCACACGGTGAGCGGCAGCCCGGTGGCCAGTTGCCCGGCCGCGAGGACACGGGCCCGGCGCCCGCGCAGCCAGGAACCCGCACCGGCGCCTTCCACCGCCTCCAGCTCCGCCCGGGCCGCCGCCCGCCACCCGTTCCACTCGATCTGCTCGGCACCGGGCTGGATCCTGGCCACCTCGAGGAGCCGGTCGGCCGGCTCCCCGGGACCGAGCCCGGCCGGCAGCAGCACCCCCGCGCGCGTGAGGACGGCGAGCAGTCCCCGCAGGCGCGCGCGGGCGTCCGCCCCGGACACCGGCCTGGTCAGCGGGTCGAGCGCCGGCATGTCGAGGACCGGGTCGAGGCCGAGCCGCGCGGCGAAGGTGCGCATCGCCTCGTCCTCACCGACCGGGGTGCCGTTCGCCAGCCATTCGTAGCCCACACTGCGCCGGAAGCCCGCCGCGAGGGTGAGCCCGCTGCGGTCCGCGTCCCACCACAGGGCCAGTACGGGCCAGGGGGCGCTGACGGCCAGGGCGGTGGCCCATCCGGTGACCACGCGGTCGACGGGCTCGGCGCCGTGCAGCCAGGGCTCCCCCTCGGGAACGAGCACGCTCCACTCGGGGCCCGCCCCGGTGAGCAGCATCCGCTCCCGCAACAGCTGGGCGGCCAGGCCGACGGACTCGTGCCCTGCCCGGCAGAGCAGCAGCGCGCCGGCGGCCTTGGCCTGGGACGAGTCGGGCGTCGTGGACATGGGCACACCGTAGATCGACGACGACTGGAATGACCCGTTTTGCCCGTCAAGTCCCCATCACTCACCCGCAAGCCCCGATCGCGAGGGCCCCACTTCCCCCGAACGAGTGCCTTGACTTTCCGCATCCGCGATATATCGTGAATGACGGAAGACGCGATATGGCGCGTCGAGTCCAGATTACGTCGAGTCCAGACCGCGCGCGGTCTGGTCGGGTCGTTGGGAGGTCTGCACCATGTCCGAGTGGTCCGTCGCAGAGCCGGGGAAGCTCACCTTCGACGACCCCGTGACGGCACTTCATGTGCGCGTCGTCAACGGAACGGTGAACGTCGTGGGGACCGACGAGGGTTCCGCCCGCCTGGAAGTCTCCGAGCTGGAGGGCCCGCCACTGCTCGTGACCCAGCAGGACGGCACGCTCACCGTGGCGTATGAGGACCTGCCCTGGAAGGGCTTCCTCAAGTGGCTCGACCGCAAGGGCTGGCGCCGCAGCGCCGTCGTCACGCTGGCCGTCCCGGTCGGCACCCCCGTCGAGGTGGGCGTCGTCGGCGCCGCCGCCGTGGTCTCCGGAATGGAGAACCGGGTGGCGGTCAAGGGCGTCACGGGCGACACGACCCTCGTACGGATCGCCGGCCCCGTCCGCGTGGAGACCGTCTCCGGGAGCCTGGAAGCCCAGGCCGTCACCGGCGACCTCCGCTTCAACTCCGTCTCGGGCGACCTGACCGTGGTCGAGGCCTCGGGATGCTCCGTGCGCGCCGAATCGGTGAGCGGCTCGATGATCGTGGACCTCGACCCCAGGGGCACCCCCACCGACGTCCAGCTGTCGAACGTCTCGGGGGAGATCGCCATCCGCCTCCCGCACCCCGCGGACGCCGAGGTGGAGGCCAACACCGCCAGCGGTACGGTCTCCAGCGCCTTCGAGGACCTCCGGGTCAGCGGCCAGTGGGGCGCCAAGAAGATCACCGGCCGACTGGGCGCGGGCAACGGCAAGTTGAAGGCGATGACCGTCTCCGGCTCCATCGCCATGCTCCGCAGGCCGACGACGGAGGACGAGCCCCACGAGGACGGGTCGTCCACTTCCCCGGAGACCCCGACCGACAAGAAGGTGCTCTGACATGCCTCCCGTCTTCGCCCACGGCCGCCTGCGTCTCTACCTGCTGAAGCTGCTGGACGAGGCCCCCCGCCACGGGTACGAGGTGATCCGGCTCCTGGAGGAGCGCTTCCAGGGGCTGTACGCACCCTCGGCAGGCACCGTCTACCCCCGGCTGGCGAAGCTGGAGGCGGAAGGGCTGGTCACCCACACCACCGAGGGCGGCCGCAAGGTGTACGCGATCACGGACGCGGGCCGCGCCGAACTGGCCGACCGCAGCGGCGAACTGGCCGACCTCGAGCTGGAGATCCGCGAGTCGGTCGCTGAGCTCGCCGCGGAGATCCGCGCCGATGTGCGGGGCGCGGCGGGCGATCTGCGCCGAGAGATGCGCGCGGCGGCCACCGAGGCGCGGCGCGGTGGCAAGAGCGGCACCGGCGCCGGAGAACACGAAGGGCCCGCGGGCGATTTTGGAGACTTCGGGGACTCCCGCGACAAGGAGTCGTGGCAGGTCGCGAAGGAGGAGATGCGGCGGGTCAAGCAGGAGTGGAAGGAACAGAACCGGCGCGCGAAGGACGAGAGCCGCCGGGCCCGCGACGAGGCGCAGCGCGCGCGGCGCCAGGCCAAGGAGGCGCAGGACGAGATGCAGCGCATGGCCAAGCGGGTCCAGGAGCAGGTCCAGGACCGCTTCGCGCGCGGCGACTGGCCGAACGGGGTCCGTGAGGGTCTGAGCGAACTGGCCAAGGAGTTCGGCGACTTCGGGAAGACCTTCGGCAAGGACTTCGGCAAGGACTTCGGCTTCGGCCGCGCGGGTACGGCGGCCACCGGGTCGGCGAAGCCCGAGTACGCCGAGTACACGGACACTCCGGAGGACTTCCCCGCCGACTACGCACCCTCCTGGGCCCACGAGGGCTCCACCGGCGACCCCGCCCGTGACCTCGAACGCCTCCTGGACCGCTTCCGCGACGACATCCGCGACGCGGCCCGCGACCACGGCGTGACGGAGGACCAACTCCGCGCGGCCCGCCGTCACTTGTCGACGGCGGCGGCGCACATCGGGGCCGCGTTGCGCACGCCGAAGAGCTGACGCCCAGCGTCGCCCGGGGCGCTCCGAGGACCGAGCGGATCCCCTGGGCTCCGGCCGGGGGATCCCGGAGAGGCCCCCGGCTCCGACCGCTCACCCCGCCTTGGCCTCCCCGCCGCCGTACAGCACGCGCGTGACCGCCTCATAGGTGACCCCGTGGTCGGCTAGCACCTCCGCCGGCACACTGGGCCGAGCGGTCAGAGCCATCAGCAGATGCTCGTCGCCGATGCGCCGGTCATGACGGGCGAGCGCCGCACGAAGGGACCGCGTCAGCACGTCCTTGGCCCCCGGGGCGAACGGCCGGCGCCTGGACCGTCGGCCGCCGCCACCCCCGTTCCCCGACCCCAGCGCCCCGGCCCCGTGGGCTTCCTCCACCCGGGAGACGATCTCCGAGAGGTCGATCCCGAGCCCGGACAGCGCCTCCGTCTCGGCGCGGGAGAACCCGCCCCGCCGGCGCGCCTGGGCAAGCGCCCGTTCCATCGAGTCGCGACGACCGGCCGCCCCCAGCGAGGCCAGCGCGAACGAGCCACGGCTGCCCTCCCGGTCGAGGAGGGCGAGAAGCATGTGCTCCTCGTCCACCGCTTCGGCACCCGTGCGTTCGGCGTGTCCGACCGCTCCCTCGACCACGGCCCGGGCGTCCTTCGTGAACCGCTCGAACATCACTGCCTCCCGTACTTCTTGTGCACGGCCTGCCTGCTCACTCCGAGTTCCGCGGCGATCTCCTGCCACGACCAGCCCTGATTGCGGGCACTGCGCACCTGCACCGCTTCCAACTGCTCCAGCAGCCTCCGCAGCGCGGAGACCGCCCGCAGTCCGATCCGCGGATCGCGGTCACCCGCACGCTCGGCGAGATCCGTTGCTTCGGTCATACTGTCAATTTAAGTTGACAGCAGGCCTGGTTGTCAACCCCAGTTGACAACCAGGTATGCGAAACGGCGGGCCCGAAACCTTCCGAGCCCGCCGCGAGTGCCCCGCTCCTCGGCCCGAACGGCCAAGAAATCCTCAATCCCTCACCCTCATCCTCATCCCACCGTGAGAACGATCTTCCCGAACTGATCGCCCGCCTCCAGCCGCTCGAACCCTTCCCGGGCCCGGTCCAGCGGAAGCACCTCATCGATGACAGGTCGCACACCCGTGGCGGCGCAGAAGGACAGCAGATCCTCCAACTCGTCCCTGGTGCCCATCGTGGAGCCGACGATCTTGAGCTCAAGGAAGAAGACGCGGGTGAGCTCGGCGTGCGAGGGGCGGTCGCCGCTCGTCGCGCCCGAGATGACCAGCGTGCCGCCGGGCCGCAGCGACTTGATGCTGTGCGACCAGGTGGCCGCGCCGACCGTCTCGATGACCGCGTCCACGCGCTGCGGCAGCCGTGCGCCGGACTCCAGGGCCTCCACGGCCCCCAGTTCGACCGCCCGCTTGCGCTTGGCCTCGTCGCGGCTGGTGGCGAAGACTCGGAGACCGGCGGCCTTGCCGAGCACGATCGCGGCGGTCGCCACGCCGCCGCCGGCGCCCTGGACGAGCACGGAGTCACCGGGCCGTACACCGGCGTTGGTGAACAGCATGCGGTACGCCGTCAGCCATGCGGTCGGCAGACAGGCGGCCTCCTCGAAGGAGAGTTCCTTGGGCTTGGGGATGACGTTCCACGTGGGGACGGAGACCTGTTCCGCGAAGGTGCCCTGGTAGCGCTCGGTGAGGATGGAACGGGGCTCCTTCGGGCCGACCCCGTGCCCCGTCTGTCCGATGACCGAGTGCAGCACGACTTCGTTGCCGTCCTCGTCGACGCCGGCCGCGTCGCATCCGAGGATCATCGGCAGCTTGTCCTCGGAGAGGCCGACGCCGCGCAGGGACCAGAGGTCATGGTGGTTCAGGGACGCGGCCCTGACGTTCACGGTGGTCCAGCCCGGCCTCTGCTCGGGGGCCGGGCGCTCCCCCAACTCCAGGCCGGTGAGCGGCTGATCACGGTCAATGCGGGCGGCGTAGGCAGCGAACATGACCTTGACGATAGGCTCCGCCCCCGCCCGGCGGAACCACGTCCCCCTGTGACACACGTCCCGCCACCCTCACGCCCCACGTCACACCGGGCCGCCCCACCCACGACCGGAAGCGACCACCGGCCTCCCGCCCGGGACTCCGCCCCGAATCCCCGTCCATCCGAGTCCGTTCAACTGCGGGCGGCGGGGGCGGGTCGCGCAGGTCCCCGCGCCCCTAAAGACTCCAGCCCGTACGACGCTTGCGGACAAAGCCGCCCACGGCCGAACCGGGGGACCAGAGGGGCAACCCTGCGCAGGGCCCAGGGGGCGAAGCCCTCCGGGGGGCGAGAGCGGAGCCCCCCGATAGGCCCAGGGGCGAAGCCCTGCGGGGGGCGAGAGCGGAGCCCCGCGAAGGCCCAGGGGCGAAGCCCTGCGGGGGCGAGAGCGGAGCCCCACGAAGGCCCAGGGGCGCAGCACCTCGCGGGTGACGGGGCCGCAGCCTTCGCAGGGGCTGACGGGGCCGCAGCCCCGAGAGGGTGGCGAGGGCGCAGCCCCTGGCGGGCCCCAGAGGCTGCGGCCTCGGGGCGGGCCCCAGGGGCACAGCCCCACCAGGCCCTGAGGCGCAGCCCTCCTCCCCCTCCTCCCCCTCTCCTCCCCACCCCCCGCGGACCCCCGCCCGGGGTCCAGGGGCGGAGCCCCGGCGGGGTCGAAGGGGCGGAGCCCCTGGGGATGGGATGGGTAGGGGCGGCGGGGGCGAAGAAACGTACCTGTAAGGACCAACCCAGGACAGAAAACAGGGCCCCGCCGGGAGCAACCCGGCAAGGCCCTGGAATCACGCGGCCGCGTCAGCGGCGGGCAACACCCTCAGCCCGAGCAGCCGCAGCCACCGCCGCGGTAACCGCAGGAGCCACCCGCTCATCGAACGGCGACGGAATCACATAGTCCGCGGCAAGGTCGTCCCCGACGACCGCAGCCAACGCCTCCGCCGCCGCGATCTTCATCCCCTCGGTGATCCGAGACGCCCGCACCTGCAACGCCCCCGCGAAGATCCCGGGAAACGCCAGCACGTTGTTGATCTGGTTCGGGAAGTCCGACCGCCCGGTGGCGACCACGGCCGCGTACTTGTGGGCGATCTCGGGGTGCACCTCGGGATTCGGGTTGGCCATGGCGAAGACGAAGGCCCCCTCGGCCATCGACGCCACCGCCGGCTCCGGCACCGTACCCCCGGACACGCCGATGAAGACGTCCGCACCCGCGAGCGCCGACTCCAGCGACCCCGTGAGCCCCGCCTTGTTGGTGATCCCGGCGAGCTCCCGCTTGACGTCGGTCAGATCCTCCCGGTCCGCGGAGACGATGCCCTTGCGGTCCGCGACCGCGACGTCACCGATCCCCGCCTCCAGCAGGAACTTGGCGATGGCGACCCCGGCCGCCCCCGCCCCCGAGATCACCGCACGCAGATCACCCAGCGTCCGCCCGGTCAGCTTCGCGGCATTCCGCAGCGCCGCCAGCGTCACGATCGCGGTCCCGTGCTGGTCGTCGTGGAAGACGGGAATGTCCAGCCGCTCCTGGAGCTTGCGCTCGATCTCGAAGCACCGCGGCGCCGAGATGTCCTCCAGGTTGACGCCCCCGAACGAGGGAGCGAGCCGGACCACGGTCTCCACGATCTCGTCGACGCCCGTGCAGTCCAGCGCGATCGGCACGGCATCCACCCCGCCGAACTGCTTGAACAGGATGGCCTTGCCCTCCATCACGGGAAGGGAGGCCTCCGGGCCGATGTCACCGAGTCCCAGCACCGCCGTGCCGTCTGTCACCACAGCGACGACGGAGGACTTCCACGTGTAGTCATGGACGAGCTCGGGCTGCTCGGCGATGGCGCTGCACACCTTCGCCACGCCGGGCGTATACGCCAGGGACAGGTCGTCCTTGTCACGGACGGGCACGGTGGCCTGCACGGCCATCTTGCCGCCACGGTGCAGCGCAAAGGCAGGGTCGAAGTCGAGGGAGTCGACGGAACCGTCGGAACCGACGGTGTCGAGGGAACCGGCGGAATTGACCGGCTCCACGTCGCCTTCAAGACCCGTACTGCTGTCGCTGCGAGGATTGACGATCTCCGCTGCCACTTTGTTTTACCCCTTAAGTCTTCATTGTTTGAGGGTGACCACTCCTGGTTGAGGGGTGGGCGGGCACCGCGTAACCCTGCCGCCGTGGTGGTGCGTACGGGCGGATACGCGACGGGCGCGCCGCACACGCGCCCTGAGCCCCGGATGAGGGGTGTAGAGAACCTTCTTACCGGACGGACCAGGTCGGCGACGAGTCCATACCGCGAAGCTCACACGCCGGTGACATGACTCATACCTGGATATGAGGACAAGTCCAGGACATGACCTCAAGACACTACAAGTGCGGAGTCGTGGCGGCCCGCATCATGAGATGTGCCGAAGATCTTCCGGCCGGAAGGAGGGATTCCCGCACAAGGTCCGGCCCTGATGGGACCGTCCGTGGTGGTTCGGGGGTCACCCGTTATCCGATTTTGACATAGCGAGTCCCCTGAAGCGCGCAGTCCGAATGGCAAGATGCCGTCATCACACGAGGTCGCGACACCCAAAGGTGTGTGTTCTCGTCGACCCATCGGCAACTCCCTCATCCGCCGGAGGCACCCACCATGACCGCAAGCACCACCCGTCGTACGACCGCCGCGCAGTCCCGGATAGCAGCGGTCGGTGCGATCGCGGTCGCCGGGGCCCTGGTTCTCACCGGCTGCGGTGACCAGACCAAGAAGGACTCCAACAGCTCCTCCTCGAGCGCCGCCTCAGCTCCGCTGGCCTCCAAGCTGCCCGCGTCGATCCGTGACGCGGGTGTCATCAAGGTCGGCTCGGACATCGCGTACGCGCCCGTCGAGTTCAAGGACAGCTCCGGCAAGACCGTGGGTATCGACCCCGACCTGGCGGACGCGATGGGCAAGCAGCTCGGAGTGAAGTTCGAGTTCCAGAACGGCACCTTCGACACCCTGATCACGGGTCTGCGCTCCAAGCGGTACGACATAGCGATGTCCGCCATGACGGACACCAAGGACCGCCAGGAGGGCATCGACGCCGACACGGGCAAGAAGGTCGGCGAGGGCGTCGACTTCGTCGACTACTTCACCGCGGGTGTCTCGATCTACACGCCCAAGGGCAAGACCCAGAACATCAAGACCTGGTCCGACCTGTGCGGCAAGAAGATCGTGGTGCAGCGCGGCACGGTCTCGGAGGACATGGCCAAGGCCGAGTCCAAGAAGTGCACCGGCGGCAAGAAGATCGCCATCGAGTCGTACGACAACGACCAGCAGGCCCAGACCCGGCTGCGCGGCGGTGGCGCCGACGCCGGCTCCTCCGACTTCCCGGTCGCCGCGTACGCGGTGAAGACCTCGGGCGGCGGCAAGGACTTCGAGCTGGTCGGCGAGCAGGTCGAGGCGGCGCCGTACGGCATCGCGGTCGCCAAGTCCAACACCCAGCTGCGGGACGCCCTGCAGGCCGCGCTGGACGCCATCATCAAGAACGGCGAGTACGACAAGGTCATCGCGAAGTGGGGCGTCGAGGCCGGTGCCGTCAAGACGGCCGCAGTCAACGGCGGCAAGTGACCGCGGAACCGAGCGGGCACTGAAAGGCAACAACACCCGTGACTGTTGACATCGACAAGACAGCGGACCCGGAGGACACTCCCCCGGCCGGACCGGAAGCCATAAAGGCGATCCCCGTCCGGCACTACGGGCGGTACGTCTCCGCGGTCATCGCGATCGCGCTCCTGGTCTCCGTGATCTACGCGTTCTCCCAGGGCAAGATCAACTGGGGAGCGATCCCCGACTACTTCTTCGACGACCGCATCATCAACGGCGTCCTCAAGACGCTGCTGCTGACGGTCCTCTCGATGCTGATCGGCGTCGTCGGAGGCGTGCTCCTCGCCGTCATGCGGCTGTCGAAGAACCCGGTGACCTCGTCCATCGCCTGGTTCTACATCTGGTTCTTCCGCGGCACGCCCGTCCTGGTGCAACTGGTGGTCTGGTTCAACCTGGGCCTGGTCTTCACGTACATCAACCTCGGTCCGATCTACAAGGACTACTGGTCCAGCTTCATGACGCCGCTGCTGACGGCGCTGCTGGGTCTGGGCCTGAACGAGGCCGCGTACATGGCCGAGATCTGCCGGGCCGGTCTCCTCTCCGTCGACGAGGGCCAGACCGAGGCTTCGCACGCCCTGGGCATGAGCCACAGCAAGACCCTGCGCCGGATCGTGATCCCGCAGGCGATGCGCGTGATCGTGCCCCCCACGGGCAACGAGGTCATCAACATGCTGAAGACGACCTCGCTGGTCGCCGTGATTCAGTACTCCGAGCTGTTCCGCGTCGCCCAGGACATCGGCCAGACCTCCGGTGCCCCGGCCGAGATGCTGTTCCTCGCGGCCGCCTGGTACCTGCTGCTGACCTCGGTGTTCAGCGTCGGCCAGTACTACCTGGAGCGGTACTACGCCCGGGGCTCCAGCCGCACGCTCCCGGACACGCCATTCCAGAAGATCAAGGCGAACATGCTCTCCCTCTCAAGCTGGAGGCGCTGACCATGACCACCAGCACAGCAATGGTCAAGTCCGAGGGCGTCCACAAGTCCTTCGGCCCCGTCGAGGTCCTCAAGGGCATCGACCTGGAGGTGAAGTCCGGCGAGGTGTTCTGCCTCATCGGCCCCTCCGGCTCCGGCAAGTCGACCTTCCTGAGGTGCATCAACCACCTGGAGAAGATCAACGCCGGCCGGCTGTACGTCGACGGGGAGCTGGTCGGCTACCGCCAGAAGGGCGACAAGCTGTACGAGCTCAAGGACAGCGAGGTCGCGCTGAAGCGCCGGGACATCGGCATGGTCTTCCAGCGCTTCAACCTGTTCCCGCACATGACGGCTCTGGAGAACGTCATGGAGGCGCCGGTCCAGGTCAAGGGTGCCAGCAGGGCCCAGGCACGGGAGCGGGCGGGCCAGCTCCTGGAGCGCGTGGGTCTGGCCGACAAGGCGAAGAACTACCCCTCGCAGCTCTCCGGCGGTCAGCAGCAGCGTGTCGCCATCGCCCGCGCGCTGGCGATGGACCCGAAGCTGATGCTCTTCGACGAGCCGACCTCGGCGCTCGACCCGGAGCTGGTCGGTGACGTCCTCGACGTCATGCGCGACCTCGCCGAGTCGGGTATGACGATGATCGTCGTCACCCACGAGATGGGCTTCGCCCGCGAGGTGGGCGACTCGCTGGTCTTCATGGACGGCGGTGTGGTGGTCGAGTCCGGCCACCCGCGTGACGTACTGACGAACCCGCAGCACGAGCGGACGCAGTCGTTCCTGTCCAAGGTGCTCTGAGCCACGGACAGGTGCTCCGAGCCACGGATAAGAGAAGGGGCGGTACGGGATTCCCGTACCGCCCCTTCTTCGTTCACTCCGCGCCCTGATTCTTCGTTCGGACCACCGCCGCCTGCTTACTTCACTGCCAGCACCAGCGCGTCGGACGGCGACCGCCACACCGGCCGGGCCTCGGCGAAGCCCTTTTCGCGGAGCATGCGCGTGTGCCAGTCGGCGGACGGCATGTCGCCGTCGGCGTGCTCCCCGTAGATCTCGAACCGGCGGGCGGTCGGCGCGGCGAGGACGGGGTCCTGGGCCGCCAGCTCCCACCACGCGGCCCAGTCGAGTACCCCGCGCGCCCTGGCCTGGTCCATCCGGGCGTGTCGCTGGGCGCGCTCGGCCTCGTTGATCCGGGGCGTGGACTCGTCGATCATGTGGTCGGCGTTCATGAAGACGCCGCCGTCGCGGACGAGCTCCGCGACCTGACCGTAGAGGTCCGCGAGGGGTTCGCTGTGCAGCCAGTGGAGGGCGGTCGCGGTCAGGACTGCGTCGTACGAGTCGTACGGCAGCCGGGTCGCCCAGCGCGGGTCCTTGAGGTCGGCCGTGACGAAGGAGACCCTCTCGTCGCCCGCGAAGGTGCCCTCTGCGATGGTGAGCAGCGCCGGGTCGAGGTCGACGCCGGTGCTGGTGGCCTTCGGGAAGCGGTCGAGGAGCCGGGCCGTGATGGTGCCGGTGCCGCAGGCCAGGTCGAGGACGCGCGGCTCCGGGCCGACCAGGGCCTCGACCATGTCGAGCATCACCCGGAACCGCTCCTCACGGTCCGGCATGTACCACTCCTGTTGCCGGTCCCAGCTCTCCTGCCAGGCGTGCCAGTCGGTTCCGTTGCCGTGGATCTCGTCGCTGTCGATTCCGGTGGAAACGGTCATCGAAGTCTCTTCTCCGTTCGTCTTCACTCGCCCCCGTAATACCCTGGAAGCGCAATCAGCCGTTACCTGGCCGCACGCACGACGATAGAGCGCCTCCGTAAGGACTACAAGTGGAACTGGCCTATTACTCGGACTACGCGGTACGCCTCGTCAACACCGAGGAGCCGACCCGGGGCAAGGACTCGCTCACCTCGGTCGAGGCGGTCCGGGACCTCTTCGAAGGGAACTCCTCCGCGGCCCGCCGCGCCACCGACGCGGACGTCACCCGCTTCCGGTCGGTCCGCGCCCGGCTGCGCGCCGTCTTCGAGGCGGCCGACGGCGGCGACGAGACCCTGTCCGTGGACCTGCTGAACTCACTCCTCCTGGAGTTCCCCGTCAGCCCGCAGATCTCCGGGCACGACTACCGGGACGACGACGGGCGCCCGCTGTGGCACATGCACCTGGCGGACCACCCGTCGAACGCGACCGCGGGCTACGCGGCGATCGCCGCCATGGGACTCGCCTTCCACCTCACCGCGTACGGCGTGGACCGCCTCGGCCTCTGCGAGGCGGCACCCTGCCGCAACGCGTACCTGGACACGTCGACGAACCGCTCCCGGCGCTACTGCTCGGACCGCTGCGCGACCCGCGCCAACGTGGCCGCCTACCGGGCCCGCAAACGCCTGGAGGCCGACCGGTCGCAGAGCACCGGCCTGGCGGCGCCGAGCGCCCAGCGGACGAGTGCGAACGGCGAGCGCTGACCCGGCAGGTGGGGCCGGTAGCGGAAACGCACCTTTCCGAGGACGAGGTCCTCGGGCACGGTCCCGTAGTCGGTGCTGTCCCCACCCGCGTAGGCGTTGTCCCCGAGCACCCACCAACCCCCCTCGCGCCGCTCCGCGATCCGCTTCACGACCAGCAGGTCCTGCTGGAACGGATGGCGCAGCACGACCACGTCACCGGGCCCGACCCGGGCCCCGTACTGCACGACGAGCCGATCTCCGTGCTGAAGCGTGGGCACCATGGAGGGCCCCGTCACCTCGGCCGCCCCGAACGGCAGCACGGCCCTCCCACGCTCGGTCTCCTGCGACAGCTCCGGCATCACCGGCACCTCCCCGGTCCATCCTCCACCAGTCCCAGTCTCACCCTGGACTTTTGTCCTAAGCCCATGGGGGCACTCGAGAAAAGACGTCTCCCACGGAGTAATGTCCCACCTGAGAAGACGATCACGAGGAAGGACAGCTCAATGCTCTCCCGCCTGTTTGCCCCCAAGGTCAAGGTCAGCGCGCACTGCGACCTGCCCTGCGGTGTGTACGACCCGGCCCAGGCCCGCATCGAGGCGGAGTCGGTGAAGGCCGTCCAGGAAAAGATGGCCGGCAACGACGACCCGCACTTCCAGGCCCGCGCCACCGTCATCAAGGAGCAGCGCGCCGAGCTCGCGAAGCACCACGTGTCGGTGCTCTGGAGCGACTACTTCAAGCCCCCGCACTTCGAGAAGTACCCGGAGCTGCACCAGCTGGTCAACGACACCCTGAAGGCCCTCTCGGCCGCCAAGGCGTCCACGGACCCGGCCACGGGCCAGAAGGCGCTGGACTACATCGCCCAGATCGACAAGATCTTCTGGGAGACCAAGAAGGCCTGACCTCTGGTCATACGGCTCGACCCGCGACCTGTTCGGTTTCTCCGGTCGCGCGGTCACTCTGCCCGCACCCGGCCCGCGGGACGCCGAACACGGCGTCCATGACGGTCCGGGTGCGGTCTTCTTCGCCAGGCCACAGGTGGGCGTAGATCCGCGGCGTGATGACGGCGGATGCGTGGCCGAGAACCAACTGAACCTGCTTGACGCTCGCTCCGCCGGCGATGAGGGCGGAGGCGAAGAAGTGGCGCAGGTCGTGGGTCACCATGTGCGGCAGCTCGACGGGCTTGCGGTCCTCGCGCTCGGCCGCCTCGTTCTCCGCCTTCTGCGGCTCCTTACGAGCGCAGTTCCATTCGGTCTTCCAGCGGCGGTAGTTGAGGGGCTCGCCCTCCTCCATCATGAACAGCCACTCCCTGGAGGGGCGTGCGGCGAGGTGCGTGAGGAGCGCGTCAGTGACGACCTCACCGACCGGGACGGCACGCCGGGACTTGGCGGTCTTGGGCGGCCCGATCAGGCAGGACTGGAGACGCTGGCGCTCGACAGGGATCGTGCCGCTCTTGAAGTCGACGTCCGAGAGCTTGAGGCCGAGCAACTCGCCTATGTGCAAGCCTGATCCGGCGAGCGTGACGATGGCCGCGCGGATGTACGGCGGCATCGCCCAGATGCGGTGCCGGCCCAGGGCCAAGGTCTCGGCGGTCGGTCCGCCGCGCCGGGTGAGGGCGTCGGGGGTGCCGTACTGCTCCGGGAAGACACGGAGGCGTACGGGGTCGGGGGTGTCAAGGGTGCCGTGCCCGCTGGCGAGGTCGAGCAGGCCGGGGCCGGTGAAGGCGCTGGCGAAGTCCAGCAGCCGCCAGCCGTGTTGGCCGATGTGGAGGCTGGTGGGGTGGAACTCGGAGTGCACCCAGCCGAACGGAGCCACGGTCGTACCAGCCGAGCGCGCCTCGGCGGCCTGGGTCATCCGGTCGAGCGCGTCCTCGACGTCGTCCGCGTCCTGCCACCGCTCGGCCATGCGGAGCCGGGCGAGGTGCTCCAGGGCCCGGCTCGGCAACGTGCGGAGGCGGGCCTGGTCAAGGACGGGCAGGGCGGCAGCCGTACGAGTGCCGTGCAGGACCACGGCCGCGGCGACGCCGTCGAGATCGTCGGCGTCACGAACAGCGAGGCCGAGGTCCTCCACGAGCATGCCGAGCCAACCGTCCAGGACGGCGGAGGAATGGACCAGCGGGACGGGAACGCCGAACGTGTGTGCCAGACGGAGGGGCTGGACATGGACCACACGCGTGCCTCCTCCCGCGCGGCGGTGGTCCGTCCGGCCATGCTGAGCAGGTCGTCGAGGAGTCCGGCGCTGGGATTCGCGGTCACGTGGGGGCGTTCCGGGGGCGGACGGCGCTGGGCATCGCCGGATGCACGGCCTCGCCCTCACGGGGTGGCTCTCTCCCCCCATACGAGACCGGAGAGGCCCCATGGGAGGCGGCTCCCCACCTGCCGGCTCGGAGAGTGCTCAGTCGATACAGAACTCGTTGCCCTCGATGTCCAGCATCGGGATGCACGACTCGTTTTCCTCATCGGCATACAGTGTTTGCACGTGGGTCGCACCGAGCGCGACCAGTCGTGCGCACTCAGCTTCGAGTGTGGCGAGGCGCTCGTCCCCCACGAGCCCGGTGCCGGCCCGGACGTCGAGATGCACCCGATTCTTAACGATCTTGCCCTCGGGGACGCGCTGGAAGTACAGGCGCGGGCCCACGCCTGAGGGATCACTGCAGGCAAACCATGATCCTTGCTCCTCAGGAGGCAGGGTGCGGTTGAAATCGTCCCAGGTGGTGAACCCCTCCGGTGGCGGCGGTACGACGTACCCCAACACTTCACACCAGAAGCGAGCGAGGCGCTCAGGTTCTGCGCAGTCAAAGGTGACTTGGAATTTCTTGATCGCCGACATCGGCGCACCGTACCGCGGACCAGGGGGACCCTGCCGCTCATTTCCCCAAGCGGATCCGCTCGTCACCCGTCGCATCCTGGGCCGCCTTGGACACCAAGTGATCAAACCGGACAGCCCACGAGAGAGACGCGGCCGTGGCGGCGGGGCGGCAATAAATGAAGCCACAGACGTCCAAGACCGTCACGAAGACGGCACCATCTTGAAGCGGCTGGTCAGAAGCCTGGTCTCCGCTGGACGGAGACCTGTCAGCCAAACTTCATCCGGATACGGCGACCACGTGCTTGCCGACGGCGCCGCCGCGTTCGAAGGCCTGGTGCGCCGCGGCGATGTCCGCGAGGGGGTAGACGCTGTTCACCACCGGGCGCAGCGCTCCCGAGGTGACGTGGTCGGCCAGGGCGCGCAGCACGGTGGCGTCGGGGTTGGCGCTGAAGGTGCGGACGCGGCGGGCGCCGTACACGCTGGATGCCGCGATCGCGGCCAGGGCGGGGGCCGACAGTCCGACGGTGACCATCCGGCCGCCCTTGGCCAACCGGTTCCGGTAGCAGTTCAGTTCCGTGCCGACCGTGTCGACGATGACGTCGAAGGGGCCGATCCGGTCCGAGGTGGTGGAGCCGTGGTCGAGGACCTCGTCGGCGCCGAGGTCGGTGAGGGCGGAGGTGTGACGGGCGCGGGCCAGTGCGGTCACGTGGCAGCCCAGGGCGTGGGCGAGTTGGACGGCGGCCGTGCCGACGCCGCCCGCCGCGCCGCGGACCAGGACCCTCTCTCCGGGTGCGAGGCGTACGGTGTCGCGCACCGCGATCAGCGCCGTCGCACCGGCGACGACCAGGGAGGCCGCGCCGGCCGCGGAGAGCGTCGCCGGGGCGGGCGCGAGCCGGTCCGCGGGGACGACGACGTACTCGGCCGCCCCGCCGACGGTGTGCCGCTGCCGGGGGTGGACCGTGCCCCACACCCGGTCCCCGACCCGGTGGCCCGCCACGCCGGCACCGGTCGCGGCGACGGTGCCCGCGAAGTCCAGGCCCACTCCGAGCGGGAACCTGCGTCCCGACACGATCTTCAACTCCCCGGCGCGGACCATCACATCGTGGCCGTTCACGCTGGACGCCTCGACGCGGACCTGCACTTCACCCGCACCAGGGGCGGGCCGGTCGACGTCGTCGACCCGCAGCACGTCCGCCGCGTCGCCGTAACTCGTGATCTGAGCGGCCTTCATGGCGCTGTTCCCTTCCGCGGTCGGCTGTTGCGGTTCCGATCCTGGTACCGGGCCGCGGCATCACGGTCGTCCGCCTTTTCCCGGGTCCGGTCTTCCTGGGTCCGGCGGACCCACCCTCGCGGGCCGCGCCGCGGGCATACTGGGCGCCGTGACTGACGAACCCGTCGCGGTGGGCGACGATCCCCGGCGCGAACTCGGGGAGTTCCTCCGGACTCGCCGCACCCGGCTGCGGCCCCAGGACGTCGGTCTGGAACCCGGCCCGCGGCGACGCGTCGCCGGACTGCGGCGCGAGGAACTGGCCCTGCTGGCCGGGGTCAGCTCGGACTACTACCAGCGCATGGAGCAGGGCCGCGACGTACGCCCCTCCGAGCAGGTCCTCGACGCCCTCGCGCGCGCCCTCAGCTTCTCCGCCGAGGAGACCCGGCATCTGCACAGCCTCGCCGCCGCCGCGCGCACGCCCGCCAGGCCTCCGCGCCACCACGCGGCGGAGGAGGTGCCGCCCACCACTCTGCGGCTGCTGCGCACGATCACCTCACCCTCCGTGGTCGTCGGCCGTTTCCTGGACGTACTGGCGTGGAACCCGCTCGCCGGTGCCCTGCTCGGCGAGTTCACCCAGCGCCCACGGAGCGAACGCAATCTGCTGTCGCTGCTGCTGCACCCGGAGGCCGACCGGACGTGCCCGGAGCGGGCCGCCACCGTCGCCGAGCTGGTCGCGATGCTGCGGACGCAGGTCGCGGCCGAGCCGGGGCATCCGCGCGCCGTCGAGCTGGTCGGTGAACTCGCCGTCCGCAGCGACGAGTTCGCGAGCCTGTGGGCGCGTCACGACGTGGCGGAGACCACCCGCGGCCGGATGCGCGTCCAACACCCGCTGGTCGGGGAGCTGAACCTGGACTGGGACGCGTACCCGATGCCGGGCACCACCGGCCCCGTACTCATCGCCTTCACCGCCGAGGAGGGCGGGCCCGACGCCGAGCGCCTCCAGCTGCTCGCCGGCCTGCTCGTCGCCCCCGGCCCGGCGACCGCGCCCCGCCCGCGGCCCTGACCCACCAGCCCGTGTCAGTGGGCCGTGCCATCCTGAAGAAATGACTCTGGAGGATCTGGTCCGGCTGCGCCGGGCACGCGACCGGATGGACCGCGAGTACGCGGAGCCGCTGGACGTCGCGGCGCTCGCGCGCACCGCGCTGATGTCACCCGGACACTTCCAGCGGAGCTTCCGGGCGGCGTACGGGGAGACGCCGTACAGCTATCTCATGACCCGCCGAATAGAGCGGGCCAAGGCCCTGCTGCGGCGCGGCGACCTGACGGTCACAGAGGTCTGCCTCGCCGTGGGCTGTACGTCGCTCGGTTCGTTCAGCTCCCGCTTCACGGAGCTGGTCGGCGAGACCCCGAGCGCGTACCGTGCCCGGCCGCACGACCACGGCGCCCCGATCCCGCCGTGCGTGGCCCAGCGCCTGACCCGCCCGACCCGCCACCGCAACCCGGAAGCGGAACCGGGTACACGCCTCTAGGGCCGAAGGCCGGGGAGAGGGAATGTGACGACAGGGCCTAGCGTGGGGCCATGGACCTGAAACTCTCGCAGTGCTTCATCGCCGTGGACGACCATGACAAAGCGCTCGCCTTCTACCGGGACGTCCTCGGCCTGGAGGTCCGGGGTGACGTCGCCTTCGAGGGGATGCGCTGGGTGACGGTCGGCTCCCCGCTCCAGCCGGACGTCCAGATCGTGCTGGAGCCCCCCGCCGCGAGCCCGGACATCTCCCCCGCCGACAAACAGGCCATGGCCGAGCTCCTCGCCAAGGGCGTCCTGCGCGGTGTCATCTTCTCCACCGCAGACTGCGACGCCCTCTACGAACGCGTCCGCGCCTCCGGCGCCGACGTCCTCCAGGAGCCGATGGACCAGCCGTACGGCGTCCGTGACTGCGCCTTCCGCGACCCGGCGGGCAACCTCCTCCGCTTCACCGAACGCCCCGATGCCTGACCCCGGCCACCCCCGCATCGGCCGGCGGAGGGAGACTACGTCTATGTGTTCCATGGGAGCGGGTCGCCCATGGAACGGAACGTCTGAAGTCCCGTAGTCCGAGGAGTCATCGATGCCGTCCGCGCGCCCCCGCGTCCTCTACGTCAGTGACCTGGCCTACCCGGCCAAGGGGCGGCGGTACTGCGACGAGGACATCTTCCTCACCTCCCGGCTGCGCGAGGAGTTCGACCTCGCCGTGTGCCACCCCCTGGACGCGGCCGCGCTGATGACCGGCTTCGACGCCGTGGTCGTGCGCAACAGCGGGCCCGTGCTGCACTACCAGGCGGAGTACGACGCGTTCCGGAAGCAGGCGGTCACGGAAGGTGTCCGCGTGTACAACCAGCTGTCCGGCAAGGGGGACATGGCGGGAAAGGGGTACCTGCTGGACCTCACCGCGGCGGGGTTCCCGGTCATCCCGACCATCGACCGCGCGGGCGACCTCGACCGGCTGCCGGACGTCGACACCTACGTGGTGAAGCCCAAGCTGGGAGCGGACTCCATCGGCCTGGAGTTCGTACCGCGCGACCGGCTGCCCGAACTGTCGTACGACAACATCCTCGTCCAGCCACGCATCGACTTCCGCTACGAGGTGTCCTTCTACTTCGTCGACCACACCTTCCAGTACGCCCTGTACGCCCCCCGCCCGGACGAGCGCTGGGCCCTGGAACCGTATGAGCCGACCGCGCGGGACCGGGAGTTCGCGCAGCGGTTCGTCGACTGGAACGACATCGCGTACGGCATCCAGCGCGTCGACGCCTGCCGGGCCCCCGACGGCGAGCTGCTCCTCGTGGAGCTGGAGGACCTGAACCCCTATCTGTCCCTGGACGTCCTCTCCCCCGACGCACGGGACGCCTTCGTCTCACGGATGAAAACATCGTTGCGCGGGCTGATCGGGCAGGCGACGGTACGAGCCGCACACGGCGTCTGAGAGGGAGCGGGAAACGACCCATGGCCGACCCCATTCGATGGACCTACGCCTTCGTCGACCGGCCCATGAAGGACTTCGATCGCGCCTGCGGCTTCTGGACCGCGATCACGGCGACGAAGCTGTCCCAACCGCGCGGTGAGCAGGGCGAGTTCGTGACCCTGCTGCCCGACGGTACCGACGCCTGCGTCAAGGCGCAGGGCGTCGACGCGGGCGACGGCGGCGCCCATCTCGACCTCGCCGTCGAGGACGTACCGGCGCTGGCGGAGTCGGCCCGGCAGCTCGGCGCCGAGATCGTCGCCACCGAAGAGGACCTGGTCGTCCTGCGCTCCCCCGGGGGTCAGCCGTTCTGCGCGGTCCGTTGGCACGGCGAGTCGGCTCGGCCTGTGGTCGTCCCCGGACCCACCGGCGCCACCAGCCGCCTCGACCAGGTGTGCCTCGACGTGGCGCCCACCCGCTTCGAGGCCGAAGTCGCCTTCTGGAGCGCCCTGACCGGATGGGAGTCGCACCCCGGCGCGCTCCCGGAGTTCCACCTGCTCAAGCCACCCGTCGGGCTCCCCTTCCGCATCCTCCTGCAACGCCTCGACACCGCCCGCCCCGCCTCCGCCCACCTCGACATCGCCTGCTCGGACATCGAGGCGGTACGCGCCCACCACGAGCGGCTCGGTGCCCTGCTCGTCGGTCACGGCGCCCGCTGGGCCGTCATGCGGGACCCGGTCGGCGGCACGTACTGCCTGACCGGCCGGGACCCGGCGACGGGCGGCCTCCCGGCCCCGGCCTGATCCTGAGGACGGCGCTACACGGACCCCCACACCTCCACGTCCACCACGGCCGCCACCGGAATCGGCCCGTAGATGTGCGGGAACTCCTCGCCCCCGGGCTTGAGCGCCTCGTAGCGCAGCGGCACGTCCAGCCGTTCGGGATCGATGACCAGGAGTACCAGCTCGTCGGGGCCGTCGTAGCCGCCGTACAGGCAGGAGGCGACCGCGGGTACCTGGTGCCGCAGCGAGCAGTGGATGAAGCCCTCCTCCTGGAGGGTGCGGCCGCGGGTGGACATCTCGTACGCGCCGGACGCGCGGGCCGCGTCCCACAGGGAGCGCTCGGTGAGGTGCAACAAGGGTTCGGACATGCGGCCACGCTACGACCTCGGCCGGGCCGTCCTCGTTTCCAGGTGGCGCCGCGCCTCGTCGTGGACCGCGGCGATCGCGGCGCGCGAGGTCCGTACCCCGCACCCGCGCCTTAGATGTCTCCGGCGCCGTCGAGGACGGGGCGGATGACCACCGGGTAGTTCGTGGCGCCCTCGGGACCGGGGCAGCGGGTGACGCGCTCGGTGATCTCCCGGTTCGGCCGGCCCCTGGCCGTCGATGAGCTCACCGGTTTTCGAGAGGTCGTCGTTGATCGCGCCCATGTACGCGTGCGCGCGTCAGGACTTTTCCGCGACGGACTCCCCGGGATGCTCCCGGGGCTCGCCGGTGTCCCTGCCGGGTTCGGATCCGGTCCCGGGTACGGACCGGGACCCCGCGCCGCCTCCGGACGCGGCTCCGACTCGGGCCCCGGGCTCACCGACGTACGCCTCGCACGCGGGGTTGTGGCAGGGGCCGGGACCCCATACGGGAACGAACGCGCCCAGCGTCTTGTGGCGCCGCACGACGGTGGTGACCGCCTGCCGGCAGGCGGGACAGACATGCTCATCGGTGCCCATGCATTCAGGGTAGGGCGGGAGAGGCTTCGGCGCTTCCTGCTGTACATCCGCACGAAGACGCCGACGAGACCGTCGCGGTGCTCTGCCTCGCCGTGCTCGGGCTGCTCCTGGAGCACCTGACACTGCCCGGAGTACCGGACGGCGTGCTCCCCGGCGTCGCCGTACCCGACGAGCTGCTCGAACGGATCGTGGCGACGATCGTCCCGGAGAGCTCCGGCCAGGTGCGCTGGGAGGTGAGCCCCGGCCCGATCAGGCCCCTCGGCCGGGCTGCGGCTCGCGCCACATCGGCCACATCCGCGGTCCGTCCGGCAGGTCGAGGGGGCGCCCGGTGAGGCCGAAGCCGAGACGCTCGTAGAGCCGGCGGCTGTCGGCGTTGCTCGCCTCCAGATAGGCGGGCAGGCCCTCGCGGTCGCAGCGGTCGAGGACCGACCGGACGAGCGCGGTGCCGAGGCCCTCGCCCTGGCGTTCCGGTGCCACGCCGATCATCCACAGGTACTCGTGGGCGCGGCCCGCGGGGTGGATCCCGGCCGTCAGGCGGCCGATCAGTTCGACCCGCTCGTTGTCCGGGTCGACGGCCTCACGCAGCCGTACGGGACCGTCGTCCTCGTCGTCGGCGTGGCCGGCGTCGGCGGGCACGGACAGCCACAGCGCGCACGCCGAGCCGTCCTCCAAGACGTCGACGCGGCCCTCGGCGAGCACGACGTCGGTGAACATCCCCATCAGCCCGGGGTGCCTGGCGCGGCGGTGTGCCGCGTCCGGAAAGACCCAGACACTCACCGGGTCGTCCTGGAACGCCTCGTCGAGCAGCCGGGTGACCAGCTGCCGATCACCCTCGTCCGCCGTCCGGATCACCACGCCCATGTCCCACCCTCTCGCCTCAACCGCCGCTGATCGTACGGCTGTTGCAGCCTAGGGCCTGTCGTCGGGCCTGTCGGGCCTGGCCGGGTCCGAGAGGGACGGGCCCCGCGCACCGTGGGGATGCGCGGGACCCGTTCCGGCCGGAGCCCGGTGCCGTACGGAGGTCAGGTGCCGTACGGTCCCGGAGGCCCCGGGGTCTTCAACCGCCCTTCTGAAGGGTCGAACGGGTCATCTGAAGGGTCGAGCGGGTCAGTTGCTGCGCCGCGTCACGAACTCCGCGAGCGCGAGGAGGCCACCCGCCGCCTCCGGGTCGGGGATCGCCCGGGACAGCTCGTGCATCGCCCGGGACATCCGGTCGGCCGCCTGGAGCTGCGCCCAGTCACGGCCGCCCGCCCGCTCGACGGCCAGCACCGTGCGCTCCAGACCCCCTTCCTCGTAGGGAGCTCCGTACAGCTCGGCGAGTTCCGTCGCCGCCGGGGTGCCGGAGGCGAGCGCGGCGACCACGGGCAGGGACTTCTTGCGGGCGATGAGGTCCGCCCCGGCCGGCTTGCCGGTGCGGCTCGGGTCCCCCCAGATCCCGATCACGTCATCGATCAGCTGGAAGGCGAGCCCGGCCTCCCGGCCGAACGCGTCCAGCGCGTCGACGTCCTCCTCGTCCGCCCCCGCGTACAGCCCGCCGAGCGCGCACGCGCAGCCGAGCAGCGCGCCGGTCTTGGCCTCGGCCATGGCGAGCACTTCGTCGAGGGTGACCTCGGCGGGTCCGCGCTTCTCCATGGCCGTGTCCGCGTGCTGCCCCTCGCACAGCTCGACGACGCAGGACGCGAGCCGGGCGGCGGCGGCCCGGGACGCCTGGTGCGAGTCCTCGGCGAGCAGCCGCTGGGCGAGCGCCTGCATGGCGTCCCCGGCGAGGATCGCGTCGGCGTCGCCGAACACGGTCCACGCGGTGGGGCGGTGTCTGCGGGTGGTGTCCCGGTCCATGACGTCGTCGTGCAGCAGCGTGAAGTTGTGGATCAACTCCACGGCGGCCGCCGCCCGCACGGCGGCCGTGTGCTGACCGCCGAGCGCTCCCGTGGCGGTGAGCACCAGGGCCGGGCGGATCGCCTTGCCCGCGTTGCCCGCCGCCGGGGTGCCGTCCGCGTGCTCCCAGCCGAAGTGGTAGAGCGCGATCCTGCGCATCGAACCCGGCAGCGAGTCGATGGCCCTGCGCAGCTCGGGGTCGACGGACGCCCGGGCGTGCTCCAGGATGGCCGCCGCCTCCTGTCCGTCCAGCGGGCCGGGCGCGACCTGCCGTTCCATGGGCCTCCCGTCCGCGGAACCGCCGTCCGAGGGACCGCCGTCCATGGGCTTGCCGATGGGGCCCCGCCTGTCCGGGGTCGCGGCCGGACTCCGCCTCGTCCCCGGTGTTCCCGCCCGATCGGGCGGGAACACGGCGGCCGGCGTCGGGAAGGTCACCGCCAGCGGCCGATCTCGACGTTCTCCAGGATGCCGAGGGCGTCCGGCACGAGAACCGCCGCCGAGTAGTACGCCGTCACCAGGTAGGAGATGATCGCCTGTTCGTTGATGCCCATGAAGCGCACCGACAGGCTCGGCTCGATCTCGTCCGGGATGCCCGCCTGCTGGAGACCGATGACGCCCTGCTCGGCCTCGCCGGTACGCATGGCGATGATCGAGGTCGTACGGGTGTCGCTGACGGGGATCTTGTTGCACGGGAACAGCGGCACACCGCGCCAGGTCGGGATGCGGTTGCCCGCGATCTCGATGCTCTCGGGGACCAGTCCGCGCTTGTTGCACTCGCGGCCGAAAGCGGAGATCGCGCGCGGGTGGGCGAGGAACAGCTTGGTGCCACGCCGGCGGCTGAGCAGCTCGTCCAGGTCGTCGGGGCTGGGCACGCCGTCGTGCGGCTGCAGCCGCTGGTCGTACTCGCAGTTGTTGAGCAGTCCGAACTCCCGGTTGTTGATGAGCTCGTGCTCCTGGCGCTCCTTCAACGCCTCGACGGTGAGGCGGAGCTGCTGCTCCGTCTGGTTCATCGGCTGGTTGTAGAGATCGGCCACGCGCGTGTGCAGGCGCAGCACGGTCTGGGCGATGCTCAGTTCGTACTCGCGCGGCGCGGCCTCGTAGTCCACGAAGGTGCCGGGGATGTCCTGCTCCCCGGTGTGGCCGGCCGCGAGGTCGATCTCCTTCTCGCCGTACTTGTTGGTGCGCTGCTCCGGAATCGCGCGCAGCTCCGTGAGGTGCTCGCGCAGGGAGTCGGAGCGCTCGGCGACCTGCTCGAGGTCCTGGCGGGGCAGCGCGAGCACGGTGACCGCGGTGACGGCGCGGGCCGTGTACTCCCAGATGGCGTCCGGGTCGATGAGCGCCTGCTCGCCGAAGTACGCGCCGTCGGCGAGGACTCCGAGGACCGCGTCGTCGCCGTACGGGCCGGTGCCGATCTTCTCCACCTTGCCGTGCGCGAGCAGGAACACCTCGTCGGACGGACTGCCGAACGAGGCGAGCACTTCGCCCGGTGCGAACTCCCGCTGCTGGCACCGCTGGGCGAGCTCGCCGAGCACCTCCTGATCCTCGAACGAGCGGAGCACGGACAGCTCGCCGAGCTCCGCGGGGATGACCTGCACACGGTCACCGGTCTTCACGAACGTCACGCGGCCGTCGCCCACGGAGTAACTGAGCCGCCGGTTCACGCGGTACGTGCCACCCTGCACGTTCACCCACGGAAGCATGCGCAGCAGCCACCGTGAGCTGATCTCCTGCATCTGGGGTGCGGACTTGGTGGTGGTGGCCAGGTTCCGCGCGGCCGATGTGCCGAGACTCTGCTGCGGCTTGCCCTGACCCGCACGGACCTCTTCGCCTACCGACATGAAAATTGCCCTCCCGGTCGTGCACTGATCTGCGCCGACCAGCCTTCCATCACGGAGCGTGCCGGTGCTATTACACGAATGAGGGGGAATGGATCACGGAGGATTGGGCAGAGGGTCCGCTTTTGTCGATCGATCGAGCAGCCGCAGCCGTCCTCCCCGAACGGCCCGAGCCGTCGTGCTCGAACAGCGGCAGCCGTCGCCGTCGAACAGTGCGGACTCGTTGCGAGCGGGAACTCCGAGATCAGGCCAACCGTTTGACGCGGTGACGGACGACGGCAGGACGACGACAGGAGACGGCAATGGCAGGCTTCCTGGACCGCGCCAAGGAACAGGCGCAGCGAGGGCTCACGCAGGGCAAGCAGAAGCTCGACGAAGTGCAGGCGCAGCGTGCGGGCGGCGACCTCCTGAAGAGACTGGGCGCGGCGTACTACGCGGAGCGGCGCGGCAGCGGCTCCCCCGAGGCCACCCAGCAAGCCCTGCAGGCACTGGAGAGCCACATCGCTACGAACGGGGACGCGTTCCTGCGCTCCTGACGCGCCTGGCGGACGCACCGTGAACGCGCTGGTCGGACGCGCTCGCGTCCATGACCGGATCGACTCGCACGCCGTACGAACGGCTGGGCCGGAGCCCCGGGTTCCGGGTAGAAGCTGCGGTACGAGACGGCCGCGACCGGTGGCCGCCGCGCAGCGCGAAGGAGGCGGTCATGGCCCCACCCATGTCCGCGGGCGGTTTCCTGAACCAGCTCAGGGAGGAAGGCGTCACCGTCGTCGAGGTCGGCGACTGGGAGCATCACAACCGCAATCACAAGGGGCCCTGGGGTCCGGTGTACGGCGTGATGATCCACCACTCGGTGACCTCGGGCAGCGAGCACACCGTCGAAATGTGCCGTGCGGGCCGCCCGAACCTGCCCGGTCCGCTGTGCCACGGCGTCATCACCAAGGACGGTGTCCTGCACCTCGTGGGCTACGGGCGGGCCAACCACGCGGGCCTGGGCGACGACGACGTGCTGCGCGCCGTGATCGCGGAGAAGGCGCTCCCGCCGGACAACGAGGCGAACACCGACGGCAACCGCCACTTCTACGGCTTCGAGTGCGAGAACCTCGGCGACGGAAAGGATCCATGGCCCGAGGTGCAGCTGGAGGCCATCGAGAAGGTCGCGGCCGCGATCTGCCGCCACCACGGCTGGACGGAGCGTTCGCTCATCGGCCACCTGGAGTGGCAGCCGGGCAAGGTCGACCCGCGCGGCTTCACGATGGCCTCGATGAGAGAGCGCGTCCGCGACCGCCTCAAGTGACGGACGAACGCGGGGCGGCCGCCCGCATACCGGACAGGTGTCCGACAATGGTGGGGTGCCCAGCCCCGCAACCCCGGACGGCCCGAACACCCCGGCCGCTCCGGACGTCCCCGAAGCGCTCGACCCGACCGGTCTGCGGCCGCGGCTGCCCTCGCCGCTGTGCCAGGTCGCGGACGAGCGCTTCGCGCGCCATGGAGTGCGGCTGCTGCTGAAGCGGGACGATCTGATCCACCCGGAGCTGATCGGCAACAAGTGGCGCAAGCTCGCCCCGAACCTCAGCGCGGCGGCGGGCCGCACGATGGTCACCTTCGGCGGCGCGTACTCCAACCATCTGCGCGCCACCGCCGCCGCCGGCCGCCTGCTCGGGCTGACGACCGTGGGGGTGGTCCGCGGCCAGGAGCTGGCCGACCGCCCCCTCAACCCCTCACTGACCCGCTGCGCGGCCGACGGCATGCGACTGCACTTCGTCGACAGATCGACGTACCGCCGCAAGAGCGAACCGGAGACGCTGGCCGCCCTGCTGCGCTCGGTGGACGCCGAGGACGCGTACGTCGTCCCCGAGGGCGGCAGCAACTCCCTTGCCGTACGCGGCTGCCGGCAACTCGGCGCGGAGCTGCGGGGCCACGGCGGTGTCGACGTGGCCGCCCTGGCCTGCGGTACCGGCGGCACCCTCGCCGGCCTGGCCGCCGGCCTCGCCCCCGACCAGCGGGCCCTGGGGATCCCCGTCCTCAAGGGCGGCTTCCTGGGGGGCGACATAAGCGCTCTCCAGGAGTCCGCCTTCGGCGGCCGGCGCGGCACCTGGTCCCTCGACGACCGCTTCCACTTCGGCGGCTACGCCCGCACCACACCCGAACTCGACACCTTCGCCGCGGACTTCGAACAACGCCACGGCCTGCTCGTGGAACGTCTCTATGTCGCCAAGATGCTCTACGGACTTGTCACCCTGGTGGAGGAGGGGGCGTTCGCACGGGGGACGACGGTGGCGGCGGTGATCACGGGGGCACCGTTCTGAGCCCTCGTACGGCACTGAGCGCCCGTACGGCACCGAGCGTCCGTACCCGTACGGCGCCTCACGCCGCCTCCCGATAGGCCGCCGCCTCCTCCAGGTCGAGCCTGCGCAGGAGCGTGCGGAGCATCTCGTCGTCGATGTAGCGGTGGTCGCGGAGTTTCACGAACATCTCGCGTTCGGCGCTGATCATCTCGCGGGACAGGCGGCGGTAGGTGTCGTCGGCGGTCTCCCCGGTCACCGGGTTGACCGCGCCGAGCCGTTCCCAGACGGCGTTGCGGCGGCGTTCCAGGACCGAGCGGAGCCGGTCGGCGAGCGGCGGGGGCAGGGCGTTGCGTTCGTCGGCGAGAAGCGCGTCGAGGCGCTCCTCGGCGACCCGGGACGCCTGCGCCTGGGCGTTCGCCTCGGCGAGGGTCTCGGCCTGGACGTCGCGCCCTGGCAGCTTCAGCAGGCGGACGAGAGGGGGCAGCGTCAGTCCCTGGACGACCAGGGTCCCGATCACGGTGGTGAAGGTGAGGAAGAGGAGGAGGTTGCGATCGGGGAAGGAGGCACCACCGTGCACGGTGAGCGGGATGGAGAAGGCGATGGCGAGCGAGACCACCCCGCGCATTCCGGCCCAGCCGATGATGAACGGGCCCTTCCAGGTGAGGGACCCCTCGCGCTCCCGGATGCGCGCCGACAGGAACCGGGGCAGGAAGGTGGCGGGATAGACCCACACGAACCGGGTGACGACCACGACCAGGAAGACGGCCACCGCGTACCAGGCGGCCTGGGCTCCCTGGTACTGGCCGAGGCCCTTGAGGACGACCGGCAGTTGCAGTCCGATCAGGGCGAACACCGCCGACTCCAGGACGAACGCGACCATCTTCCACACCGCCTCCTCCTGGAGCCGGGTCGCGAAGTCCACCTCCCAGGCACGGTGCCCGAGGTAGAGCGCGACGACGACCACCGCGAGCACTCCGGAGGCGTGCACCTGCTCGGCGATCCCGTACGCGACGAAGGGGATCAACAAGGAGAGGGTGTTCTGGAGAAGTGCCTCCTTCAGGTGCGTGCGCAGCCAGTGGATCGGCACCATCAGGACGAGACCGACGACCACACCCCCGACCGCCGCGAGCAGGAACTCGCGGACACCGCCCGCCCAGGTCGCGCCCGCGCCGACCGCGGCGGCGAGGGCCACCTTGTAGGCGGTGATCGCGGTCGCGTCGTTCACCAGGGACTCGCCCTGAAGGATCGTGGTGATCCGCGAGGGCAGCCCCACCCGGCGCGCCACCGCCGTGGCCGCCACCGCGTCCGGCGGGGCCACCACCGCCCCGAAGACCAGCGCCGCGGGCAGCGGCAGGCTCGGCACGATCAGATAGGCGGCCCAGCCGACCGCCAGCGTCGCGAAGAGCACGTACCCCACCGACAGCAGCGCGATGGGCCGCGTATGCGCCCGCAGATCGAGGTACGAGCTGTCGCTGGCCGCCGTGTACAGCAGCGGGGGCAGCACCAGTGGGAGCACGATCGCCGGGTCGAGTTCGTATCCGGGCACTCCAGGGACGTACGAGACGGCCAGGCCCGCCGCGACGAGCAACAGCGGCGCCGGCACCGGGGTGCGACGGGCGAATCCGGCGACCGCGGCGCTCCCCGCGACCAGCAACAGCAGTGGCAATACGTGCATCGTCTTCCGCCCGCCCTCGTTTTCGCGCGACATCCCGCACGCCCGACGTAACCTGGCAATCATGAAACAGTGCACGCACGCCGACGAGCTGCAGCACCCCGAACCCGGGCCGCTGAGCGAGACCTGCCTGGAATGCCAGGCCGCCGGTACACATCCGGTGCAGTTGCGGCTGTGTCTGAGCTGTGGGCACCTCGGCTGCTGCGACTCCTCGCCGCTGCGGCACGCGACGGAGCATTTCAAGGAGACCGGACATCCCGTGATGCGTACCTTCGAGCCCGGTGAGAGCTGGCGCTGGTGCTTCGTCGACCACGTACTGGCGTGACCCACGGCCCGGACGGTTCGACCGTCTGACGCCTGGGTACGTCAACCCGGCGCGCGCTCTTCCTATTTGGGCCCGCAGACCCCTAGCCACTGTCCGTACTCATAGGCTTACTATGAGTGACAGCAAGGGACGGGGTCCCCAGGACAGGAAACTTGGGAGCGCGGTAGCGTCACCGCTGAACCACCTAGCGCGTTACCCCGGGGGGCGACCCTCGGCCCCCGAAAAGAGCTCGAAAGAGCTTGTACCACCTTGGAGGTGAGGGTGTCCCAGATCGCAGGCGAGCCCGCGACGAAGGACTTCGTGGAAGTCCGGCTGCCGGCCGCGGGTGCCTACCTGTCGGTGCTGCGTACGGCTACGGCCGGTCTCGCGGCCCGTTTGGACTTCACCCTCGACGAGATCGAGGACCTCCGCATCGCGGTGGACGAGGCCTGCGCGATCCTGTTGCAGCAGGCCGTCCCCGGATCGGTGCTCAGCTGTGTCTTCCGGCTCATCGACGACTCGCTCGAGGTGACGGTCTCCGCTCCGACCACCGATGGTCACGCTCCGTCACGGGACACGTTCGCGTGGACCGTCCTGTCGGCGCTCGCGGGCAAGGTCGACTCCACCGTCGCCGAGGACAAAACCGTGTCGATCAGCCTCTACAAACAGCGCGGCGCGGGACCCGGGCCGGCGTGAGGAACGGGGACGGGCCGGTGCGGGACGAAGAGCGCGGCACACGGGAGCTTCCCGCCGGACGTGTCGACGGCCTCGACGGGCCGCGGCGCGCGGTGGAAGGCGTCGACGGCATCCCCGAACAGGCCCGGCCGCACCCGGAGGACGCACAGGAGAGCCTCCTCTCCGGCCAGGACGACGGGCAACGGGATCCGGAGGGTGCCGCGCCGAGCACGTCCTCGGAAGGGCGGCTGCTGGTGACGGGCGGGACTATGAGCGAGCACGAGCGACACGACAAGCCAGGGGTGCAGAGCGTGCAGGGCACGCAGCACGGGCCGAGCGCCCAGCACATCCAGCACGACCCGCAGGACCGCAGCGGCGCGCGGGCGATGTTCATCGAGCTGCGCAAGCTGCAGGACGGCAGTGCGGAGTACGCGGAGTTGCGCAATCAGCTGGTCCGCATGCACCTCCCGCTCGTCGAGCACCTCGCACGCCGCTTCCGCAATCGCGGTGAACCGCTGGACGACCTCACCCAGGTCGCGACCATCGGCCTGATCAAGTCGGTCGACCGCTTCGACCCGGAGCGCGGCGTCGAGTTCTCGACGTACGCGACTCCGACGGTCGTCGGCGAGATCAAGCGGCACTTCCGCGACAAGGGCTGGGCGGTGCGGGTGCCGCGGCGCCTGCAGGAACTGCGCCTGGCCCTGACGACGGCGACGGCCGAGCTGTCGCAACAGCACGGGCGCTCTCCGACGGTCCACGAGCTGGCCGAGAAGCTGGCCATCTCGGAGGAGGAGGTCCTGGAGGGCCTGGAGTCCGCCAACGCGTACTCCACGCTGTCGCTGGACGTCCCCGACACGGACGACGAGTCCCCGGCGGTCGCGGACACGCTGGGTGCGGAGGACGAGGCCCTGGAGGGCGTCGAGTACCGGGAGTCGTTGAAGCCCCTGCTCGAGGACCTTCCCCCGAGAGAGAAGCGGATCCTGCTTCTTCGCTTCTTCGGCAACATGACCCAGTCACAGATCGCCCAGGAGGTCGGCATCTCCCAGATGCACGTCTCCCGCCTGCTGGCCCGCACCCTCGCCCAGCTCCGCGAAAAGCTCCTGGTCGAGGAGTAAGCCGAGGAGCAAGAGGAGCAAGAGGTAACCGGACAGCCGCCGAGCGGGGGCGCCCCCGCGGAGTCCCCGGTAGGCGGACGAGCCCGGTACTCCCGGGCCCGGATCCCGTCTTTCCAGCGGGCGCGCAACCGGTATGGACCCTGTGCCGAAGCTACTTGGTTTCCTCGGCGGCACCGGGGCCGCGGATGCCCAGCGCCCGGGTCGTCTCGGAACTGACGAGCAGGACCAGCGCCGTGATCGCGACCGCCGCGAGGGCGATTCCGGCGGGGATCGCCACGCTGTCCGCCCGGAGCAGGCTGTAGGCGACGGGCAGCGCCATGAGCTGGGTGATGACCGCGGGGCCCCGGCTCCAGCTGCGGCGCAGCAGCAGGCCGCGGGCGGCCAGCAGGGGCAGCAGCGCCAGCACGATCAGCGTCACACCCAGGGTCACGCCCTGCTGCCGGTCCCCCGAGCCACCCGTGGCTCCCCGGACGAGCATCCACACACCCCCCACGGCGAGGACCAGCCCCTCCAGCGCGGCCAGCGCGGCCGCGGCGGTCAGCCGTCCGGGACGGGGCTCCGCGGTGGGGGCGTCGGGGGTGGGGATCTGCTCAGCGCTCACCCCCGAAGGGTATCCCCCGGGCCCCGGCACGCGGCCGGACCCCGGCCGCTCCCCCGCCGCCTCCCGCATCTCACCGTGTCGAGACTCACGCCCCTATCTCTTACCGGATCCCTAACTCTGTCTGGGACCAGTACCCCTCGGTAGGTACGCTGCATCGCATGCGTGCACTTCTCGTGGTCAATCCGGCAGCCACCACCACAAGTGCGCGCACGCGCGATGTCTTGATCCACGCGCTGGCGAGCGAGATGAAGCTCGAGGTGGTCACCACCGAGTACCGCGGGCACGCCCGGGACCTCGGCCGGCAGGCCGGGGAGAGCGACGACATAGAACTGGTCGTCGCACTCGGCGGCGACGGCACCGTCAACGAGGTCGTGAACGGTCTTCTGCACAACGGCCCCGACCTGGACCGCCTGCCACGCCTCGCGGTGGTCCCCGGCGGTTCCACCAATGTCTTCGCCCGCGCCCTGGGCCTGCCCAACGACGCCGTGGAGGCCACCGGCGCCCTGCTGGACGCGCTCAGAGAGGACCGCGAGCGCGCGATCGGCCTCGGTCTCGCGGCGGGCACCCCCGGCACCGAGGACGAAGCCGTCCCCTCCCGCTGGTTCACCTTCTGCGCGGGGCTCGGCTTCGACGCGGGGGTGATCGGCCGGGTCGAACAGCAGCGTGAGCGCGGCAGGCGGTCCACCCACGCCCTCTATTTGCGCCAAGTGGCACGTCAGTTTTTGGACGAACCTCACCGCAGGCACGGAACGATCACGCTGGAGCGGCCCGGCCAGGACCCGGTCACCGATCTTGTGATGTCCATAATCTGCAACACCTCGCCCTGGACGTTTCTCGGCAATCGTCCGGTGTACGCGTCGCCTAAGGCTTCGTTCGATACCGGACTCGACGTACTCGCTCTCAACCGCATGTCGACGGGCGCGGTTGCCCGGTATGCCACCCAGTTGCTCACTTCGTCCCCCGAGCGCGGACCCCATGGCAAGCACGCCCTGTCCCTGCACGACCTGACCGACTTCACCTTGCATTCGAAGGCGCCGCTCCCCCTCCAGATGGACGGCGACCACCTGGGACTGCGGACCAGCGTGACGTTCACAGGCGTACGCCGTGCACTGCGTGTGATTGTGTGAGCGGAAGGGCCCAAAGTCCTTTCACTCGAACGTTTAGACCAGGGTCCACCCCATGGAAGTACGGCTGTGACCTAGTCGACACCGAGGAATCAAAAAAAACTTTCCGGAAGGGGTTGTATCCGCCGCTGAGGTTTGCGAGTCTCTACGTGGCGATCGGGACGGCCCGCAACATCGGCCCCACAGAGAGCCAGAACCCCTCCTCAAATCACAGGACCACGTCAGGGAATCCTGGCAGTCGGCCCTTCACTTGTTGAGGGATTCGTGAAAGCGTTCACATTCACAAGCAACGTGCATGTAATACCAAGGAGAGGTAGCAGCCATGGACTGGCGTCACAACGCCGTTTGCCGCGAGGAAGACCCCGAGCTCTTCTTCCCCATCGGCAACACCGGTCCTGCGCTGCTGCAGATCGAGGAAGCCAAGGCCGTCTGCCGCCGCTGCCCCGTCATGGAGCAGTGCTTGCAGTGGGCGCTCGAGTCCGGCCAGGACTCCGGCGTCTGGGGTGGCCTCAGCGAGGACGAGCGCCGCGCGATGAAGCGTCGCGCCGCCCGCAACCGGGCCCGTCAGGCCACCGCCTGACACCCCACCCCGTAACGAGCCTGAGCCCGGCGGCGCGTACAGCGAGTACGCATCTCCCGCCCCCGAGCCGCAGCGCGCAGTACCCCCGATGCGCATAGCAGCGTAAGCAGTGGCCCCGGACCTTCTGGTCCGGGGCCACTGTCATGCACGACCTGTGGGTGCGTCAGATACCTCTACCCGTACTGCTGCTTGCACTTCTGCTTGTACTTCCTCGCAGCCCTACATGTACTCCTACTTGTGCGCCCGCACCGGAATGTCCAGGATGACCTGCGTGCCACGCTCCGGGGCCGCCACCATGTCGAAGCTGCCCCCCAACTCGCCCTCCACCAGCGTCCGTACGATTTGCAGACCGAGGTTGCCCGAGCGGTGCGGGTCGAAGCCCTCCGGGAGACCGACCCCGTCGTCCTGGACGGTGACCAGCAGCCGGGTCTCCTTGCTGGTGCCGCCGCGGACCGCCGAGACCTCGACCGTGCCCCGGTCACCTTCGCGGAAGCCGTGCTCCAGCGCGTTCTGAAGGATCTCGGTGAGGACCATGGAGAGCGGGGTGGCGACCTCGGCGTCGAGTATTCCGAAGCGGCCGGTGCGGCGGCCGGTGACCTTTCCGGGCGAGATCTCGGCGACCATGGCGAGCACCCGGTCGGCGATCTCGTCGAACTCCACCCGTTCGTCCAGGTTCTGAGACAGCGTCTCATGCACGATGGCGATCGAGCCGACCCGTCGTACGGCCTCCTCCAGGGCCTCACGGCCGCGCTCCGACTCGATGCGCCTGGCCTGGAGCCGCAGCAGCGCCGCCACCGTCTGAAGGTTGTTCTTGACCCGGTGGTGGATCTCCCGGATGGTCGCGTCCTTGGTGATCAACTCACGCTCACGGCGGCGCAGTTCGGTGACGTCGCGCAGCAGGACGAGTGAACCGACGCGGGTGCCCTTGGGCTTGAGCGGGATCGCGCGCAGCTGGATCACCCCGTCGGCGCTCTCGATCTCGAACTCGCGGGGCGCCCAGCCGCTGGCGACCTTGGACAGCGCCTCGTCCACCGGACCGCGGGAGGGGGCGAGTTCCGCGGTGGTCACACCGAGGTGGTGGCCCACCAGGTCGGAGGCGAGGCCGAGGCGGTGGTACGCGGACAGCGCGTTCGGGGAGGCGTACTGGACGATGCCGTCGGCGTCGAGGCGGATCAGTCCGTCACCGACCCGCGGGGAGGCGTCCATGTCGACCTGCTGGCCGGAGAACGGGAAGGAGCCGGCGGCGATCATCTGGGCGAGGTCGGACGCGCTCTGGAGGTACGTCAGCTCCAGCCGGCTCGGGGTGCGCACGGTGAGGAGATTGGTGTTGCGCGCGATGACACCGAGGACGCGCCCCTCCCGCCGTACCGGAATGGACTCGACCCGTACCGGCACCTCCTCCCGCCACTCGGGGTCGCCCTCGCGCACGATCCGGCCCTCGTCCAGCGCGGCGTCCAGCAGGGGGCGGCGGCCCCGCGGGACGAGGTGGCCGACCATGTCGTCCTGGTACGAGGTCGGGCCTGTGTTGGGCCGCATCTGCGCCACGGAGACATAGCGCGTGCCGTCGCGGGTGGGAACCCACAGCACGAGGTCGGCGAAAGAGAGGTCGGAGAGCAACTGCCACTCCGAGACCAGCAGATGCAACCACTCGAGATCGGAGTCACCGAGAGCGGTGTGCTGGCGGACGAGGTCGTTCATGGAGGGCACATGTGCGAGCGTACCTGGGGGTTTGGCCCGGCTCCGAAAACACCCGCGGGCCGCGGCGCCTGGGAGGGACCCTCAACCCTCCCGGCACCGCAGCCCGGAGCAGCAACGGCCACGGGGTGTGCGGTCCCGGTCGGCCGAAGGAGAGGAGCCGGAGCAGTCAGGGCAGAGAGCGCCGGTTCCTCGGTCCGTCTTCCTGTGCGGGGAAGACGGAGGCTTGTGCGGATCGACGCCTCGCCGTAAGCGACGCTTCGTCGATCGAAGGCTTTACCTGCCCAGTGTGGACTAGACCACGTGCCGCGTCCATGCGTCGGCGGATGTTTGTTGTTGTCTCATTATCGAACTTCCAACAGCATCCACCACGCAGACTAGCCCGGTTCGGCCCCGGGTGGGGACCGGATCGGCTCATAAACGGGGCCGGATGGCCATGGTCAGCGGGTCTCCGTCACCTTCGCCAGGGCGCGCGGCGCGTCCGGGTCCTGGCCGCGGGCGATGGTGACCTCGTAGGCCAGGAGTTGGAGCGGAAGGATCTCAAGGATCGGCTGGAGTTCCTCGGCCACGCCCTCGGTGGGCAGGACGAACCCGGCCGAGGCCTGTTCCACCTGGGCCCTGGGGCCGATGACGACCAGGTCGGCGCCGCGCCCGCGCAGCCGGTCGAGCACGGGCTGGAGCGCCTCGCCGCCCCTGCCGTCGGTGACGACCGCGATGACCGGGGAGATGTTGTCGACCATGGCGAGGGGGCCGTGCAGCAGATCGGCGCCGGAGTACGAGAGCGCGGGAATGTAGCTGGTCTCCATCAGCTTCAGGGCGGCTTCCTTGGCCGTGGGGTAGCCGTAGCCGCGCGAGGTGATCACCATGCGCTCGGCGAAGCGGTAGCGGGAGGCGAGCGTGCGGATCTCGTCCTGGCGGGTGAGGAGGTGCGCGGCGAGATCGGGCAGTGCCTTGGCCGCGGCACCGTCCCCGCCGCGCAGCCCCTCGACGAAGAGAAAGAGGGTGAGGAGGGATGCCGTGTAGGTCTTGGTGGCGGGCAGGGCCTTCTCGGGTCCGGCCATGATGTCGAGGTGGTACTCGGAAACGGCCGCCAGCGGTGAGTCCGGGTTGTTGGTCACCGCGAGCGTGATGGCGCCGGCCTCACGGGCGGCCCGGGTCGAGGCGACCAGGTCCGGGGAGCCGCCGGACTGGCTGACGGTGATGACCAGGACGTCGGTGAGATCGGGCCGCGCGCCGTACGCCGTGGTCGTCGACATCGAGGTGAGCCCGCACGGCAGGCCCAGCCGGATCTCCAGCAGGTACTTCGCGTACAGGGCGGCGTTGTCGGAGGTGCCGCGGGCGGTGAGCAGCACGAAGCGGGGTTCGCGGGCCGCGATCCGCCGGGCCACTTCCTGGATCCGCGGCGCGCCCGCCTCCAGGATCCGGCGCAGCACGTCGGGCTGCTCGGCCATCTCCCGGGCCATGATCCGGCCCGGGCGGTCGTCGTCGGTCCGGGGGTCCGGGGTAGGGGCGGACATGAGGCCTCCTGGGGACGTTCCGGTCGTACGCGTCGACCGTGGGCCGGTGCGGGACGGTGCGCGGTGGTGCGTGCGGGGCGGTGCATGCGGTGCGGGGCGGTGCGTGCGGTGCGGTCTCGGGGATCGGTATCAGCATCTCATCGCCCGTGGGCAGGGCTCTGTCCGGTGTGTAGCTACTCACGAGGGTGGCGAACGGGCGTCCGGACGGCGGGCCTGGACGCATCGAGAAACCGGCGACGGACGACGGCCCGTGGGTGGGACTCCTTTGCTAGATTGGTCTACACCACATGTGTTCCCTCACTGTTCCCGGCGAGCCCCTCTCCAGATCGGCAGGCCCAGCGTGGAAGTTGTCATCGTTCCCGACGCCAAGGCGGGCGGCGAGCTGATCGCCGAGGCCATGGCGGAGCTGCTCCGGCGCAAGCCCGACGCTCTGCTCGGCGTGGCCACCGGCTCGACGCCGCTGCCCATCTACCAGGCGCTGGCGGCGAAGGTCGGCTCCGGTGCCGTGGACGCCTCGCGGGCCCGGGTCGCCCAGCTCGACGAGTACGTGGGACTGCCGGCCGAGCATCCCGAGTCGTACCGGTCGGTGCTGCGGCGCGAGGTGCTCGAACCGCTGGGGTTGGGCATGGACGCGTTCATGGGCCCGGACGGCACCGCCGAGAACGTCCAGGCCGCGTGCGAGGCGTACGACAAGGCGCTGGCCGCGGCCGGTGGCGTCGACCTCCAACTGCTCGGGATCGGCACCGACGGGCACATCGGGTTCAACGAGCCCTGCTCCTCGCTCGCCTCGCGGACCCGGATCAAGACGCTGACCGAGCAGACCCGGGTCGACAACGCGCGGTTCTTCGGGGGCGACATCGAGCAGGTGCCGCACCACGTCATCACCCAGGGCATCGGCACGATCCTGGAGGCGCGGCATCTGGTCCTGCTGGCCACGGGTGAGGGCAAGGCCGACGCGGTCGCGGCGACCGTGGAGGGGCCGGTGGCCGCGGTGTGCCCCGCCTCGGCGCTCCAGCTCCACCCGCACGCCACGGTCGTCGTGGACGAGGCCGCCGCGTCCAAGCTGAAGCTGGCGGACTACTTCCGGCACACGTTCGCGAACAAGCCGGACTGGCAGGGGATCTGACCCCGAGGGCGCGAAGAGAAGCACGAAGGGCAAGCGAAGAGAGCAGGAAGGTGCCGGACCCTGAGGTCCGGCACCTTCCTGCTGCTTCCCACAGGTCGTCACTCGCCCGCGATGACCTCCGCCGCCGCCCGGCCGCACACCCTCGCCGCGCCGTGCGTGGCGATGTGGAGGGCGCCCCGGGGCGGGGCCTGGGGAATGCCCATCTCGACCACGATCGTGTCGGGACGTTCCCGCAACAGTGTGTCCAGGGCGGCCGCCATCCAGGGGTGCCGGTGTTCGTCGCGGACGACGGCGACGACGCGGCGGCTGCCCGCGGCGGCCAGGACAGCCGTTGCCGCCCCCTCCCCCGCGAAGCTGCCCGTCTGCGTGCCGGGCAGCAGCCGGGCCAGTTCCGCGGCCACGCCCCAGGGGGTCTCGTCACCGACGGCGATGTTCGCCACCGGGGTGAAGGCGGCGACGAACGGCGCCGCGCCCACCGGCGCGTACGACGGCGCGCGTGTCACCGTCAGCGCGCGCCGGGCGGCGACGAGCCCCACGTCGGCCGGTTCCCGCTCGGCGGCCGGCGGGGCCGCGGAGGCCGCCGCCGTCCAACGGGCCAGCGCCCGTACCCGCTCCGCCGCGTCCACGAGGCGCTCCTCGGGCAGTTCATCGGCGTGCACCGCCGTGACGAGGGCGTCGCGCAGACGCCGTACCGTCTCGTCGTCCGCGAGCCCGCCGCCCACGCAGATCGCGTCCGCGCCGGCCGCGATGGCGAGGACGCTGCCCCGCTCGATGCCGTACGTCCCGGCGATGGCCTGCATCTCCATGCCGTCGGTGACGATCAGGCCGTCGTAGCCGAGTTCCTCGCGGAGCAGGCCGGTGAGGATGCGGCGGGAGAGGGTGGCCGGGCGGTCCGGGTCCAGCGCCGGGACCAGGATGTGCGCGCTCATCACGGCGCGTGTGCCGGCGGCGATCGCGGCACGGAACGGGGCGAGTTCGCGGGCCTCGATGACCGACAGGTCGGCGTCGATACGCGGCAGCGCGTGGTGCGAGTCGACCGCCGTGTCGCCGTGGCCGGGGAAGTGCTTGGTGCAGGCCGCGACGCCCGCGGACTGGAGTCCGGTGACGTAGGCGGCGGTGTGCCGGGCCACCAGCTCGGTGTCGGCGCCGAAGGACCGTACGCCGATGACCGGGTTGTCGGGATTGGAGTTCACGTCCGCGGAGGGGGCCCAGTTCAGGTTCACCCCGCAGGCCGCGAGGCGGCGGCCGAGTGCCGAGGCCACCTCCCGCGTCAGCTCCACGTCGTCGACCGCGCCCAGCGCGTGGTTGCCGGGGTAGGAGGAGCCGGCGCGGACCTCGAGGCGGGTGACGTCGCCGCCCTCCTCGTCGATGGCGACCAGGACGTCGTCGCGCTCCGCGCGCAACTGGGCGGTCAGGGCCGCGAGTTGTTCCGGCGAGGCGATGTTCCGGCCGAACAGGCCGACGGCGGCGAGCCCTTCGCCCAGGCGGCGCAGCAGCCAGTCGGGGGCGGTGGTTCCGGTGAAACCGGGCTGAAGGACGGTGAGCGCGTCGCGCGCCAAGCCGTTCTTGTCGGAAGAGGACGCGGTCGTACCACTGGCGAGTGTCGTCATCGGGGGGCGTTATCCCTTCACGGCGCCCGCGGTCAGCCCCGCGGCCATCTTGCGCTGGACGATGAGGAAGAGCACGACGATCGGCACGGCCATCATCGTGGCGCCGGCCATCATCGGGGCGTACTCGGTGCCGTGCTTGGTGGTGAAGTTGCCGAGCCAGACGGTGGCGGTCTGGTGCTCCTGGCTCATGAGCATCAGGGCGTAGAGGTACTCGTTCCAGGCCTGGATGAACGCGTACACGGACGTGGCGACCATGCCGGGTGCGAGCAGCGGGAAGACCACCCGTATGAAGGCTCCGGTGCGCGAGCAGCCGTCGACCATGGCCGCCTCCTCCAGCTCCTTGGGGATGTTGACGATGAAGCCGCGCAGCGTCCACACCGTGAAGGGGAGGATGAAGGTCAGGTACGTGATGATCAGGCCGGAGAGCTTGTCGTACTGGTTCAGGTCGTTGAGCAGCAGGAAGACCGGGATGATCATGGCGACCAGCGGGATCATCTGGACCGCGAGGATGCCGACGATCACGACCTTGCGGCCGCGGAAGGCGAAGCGGGAGATGGCGAGCGCGGCCAGCATCCCCACCACGACGCCGATCACGACGACCGACAGGGAGACGATCAGGCTGCGGCCGACGGGGCCCCAGAAGTCCGCGATGTCCAGCGCGCGACGGAAGTTGTCGAGCGTGAGCCCCGTGGGGAACAGGCTCGGGTCCGGGTCGATGGCGTCCTTCGCCGGCTTGAACGCCGTGTTCAGCATCCAGTAGACGGGGAAGCCCACGATGACGAAGGCGAGGAGGCCGAGGAGGTTCCAGCCGAGCTTGGACTTCCCCCGGCGCCGGCCCGCCGTGGCGAGGGTGCTCATTCGACCTCTCCGATCTTCAGCATCTGACGCATGTACACGGCGACCACGCCCAGCAGCAACAGCACCGTCAGCAGGGCGATGGCCGACCCCTGCGCGTAGTCGTTGACGACGAAGGCGCGGTCGTAGGAGTAGGTGGTGAGCAGTTGGAACTCCGCCTCCGGGTGGCCGCCCCGCATCACGAAGACCTGCGGGAAGACGCCCATGTCCCAGATGACGGAGAGCGTCGTGAGCATCACGACGATGGGCTTGAGGATCGGGAGCGTGACGTAACGGAAGACGCCCCACCCGCCGGCGCCGTCCAGCCGGGCCGCCTCCTCCAGTTCGCTCGGCACCTGGGTCAGCCCCGCGCTGAGTGTGATGACGACGAACGGCACCGCGCCCCACACCACCAGGAGCATGATCACGGCCAGTCCCTGGGGGCCGCTGGCGAACCAGTTGTGGCCGACCATGTCGACGCCCGGCAGCTTGCTCAGCAGCGCGTTGAAGACGCCGTAGTCGGAGTCGAAGAGCCACTTGAAGACGGTGGTGGCCACGATGATGGGCATGCCCCAGCTGGCCACCAGCGCGATGTTGATGAGCGTCTTCACCCAGCCCGAGACGCGCTGGAGGAGCAGCGCGATCAGCATGCCGAGGACCATGGTGATGACGACGGACCCGCCGGCGAAGACGATCGTACGGACGACGACCGTCCAGAACTCGCTGTCGCCCAGCACCTTGCTGAAGTTGTCGAAGCCGACCGACTCGGCAGGCTGGAAGCCCCACAGCTGGGACTGTCCGAACTTCTGGAAGGAGAGGGTGACCAGGCGGACCAGGGGATAGCCCATGACCAGCGCGAGGATCAGCAGACAGGGCGCGAGCAGGGCCCAGGGGACCGCCGTCCCGCCCGAGGTCCGCCTTCTGCGTGGCGCCTTGGGGACGGCCGGTGGCGGTGCCTGCCGCGGCGGCGGCACCTTGGCGGGGGTGGTCGTGTCTGCGGCACTCATCGCGCGCTCCTCAGCGGTCCCTCAGGTCGTACGTGGTCGAAGCCCCGCACGGGGTCGTACGCGGGGCAGGCCCCACACGGTCGAACGCGGGCGAAACACGCCCGGGCCGTACGCGGCCGGCGCCTCGCACGGTCGTACGCGGCCCGGCTCCGCACGGTCTGCGCGGGGGCGGGCCCTCGCGGTCGTACGCGGGGCGGACCCTCGCGGTCGTACAGGGGCCCCGGTGCGGTCGTACCCGGGCGAAAGCCATCCAGGTCGTACGCGGTCCGGACCCCGCGCGGTGGTACACGGCCCGAACCCCGGCAGTCCGAGCCCCGCCCGGGTCGCACACGGGCCGACCCCGCGCAGGTCGTGCACGGGAGCGGACCCCCGCGGCCGTACCCGGGTCGCTCGCCGGGGCGGGCCCTCCCGGTCGTGCACGAGGTGGCCCGGCCGGTTCTGCTCGGTTCCGCACGGTCCGAGTCCGGCGCGGGTCGTACGCGGCCCGGCCTCGCACGGTCGTACGTGGCCGGGACCCCGCGCGGTCGTACGTCGCCGGGTCCCCGCGTGATCGTCGTGGGAAGCGGCAGGAACCCGGGCCCCGAAGGGCCCCGGGGTCCCACCAGGCCCCGTGCTCACGTCACTTGGTGTTGATCACCTTGTCGATCGCGGCGTCCGCGTCCTTCGCGGCGGCCTCGACCGACTTCTTGCCGGTGCCGATGTTCTGCAGCATGGTCTGCAGGACCTGGGCCTTCTCGACCTGGCCCCAGCCGGGAGCCATCGGCACGAACCAGTTGGACTCGGCCGCGGTGGCCGGAACCACGGTCGCCGGGTCGTTCTTGAGGGTGGCGAGGTCGGTCTTGTTGTTGGGCAGGTTGCCCTTGGCCATCAGACCCTTCTGACCGGCGGAGCCCGTGAAGGCGTTGATCCACTCGGCGGCGAGCGCCTGCGCCTTGGACTTCACCGGGACGGCGAGGTCGGAACCGCCGAGGAAGACGGGGAGGTTCTTGCCGGACGGGCCGGGCATCACGAAGTTCTCGAGGTTGCCCTTGAGCTTGCCGGTCTTGTCGTTCTTCGGGTCCTCGGAGGTCGCACCCTCCCACGCGGCGCCGAAGATCATGGCGGACTTGCCCTGGCCGTAGACGATGTATCGGTCGGACTCGTCCTTGGTCTTGTCGCCGTGCATGTACTTGTCGACGATGGTCTTCCAGTCGTTGAGTCCCTTGATGGACTCCGGGGACGACAGGTTGGCCTTCCACTGGCCGCCGTCCTCCTTGGCGATGGAGCCGCCGGCGTCGTAGACGAAGGACATCGCGGCGTACCAGTCACGCGTCGGCTGGTACCAGGCGCTGAACTTGCTCCCCTCCTTCTTCTGGATCTTGTCCAGGTCGGAGATGAGCTCCGTGTACGTCTTCGGCGGCGTCTTGACACCGACCGAAGCCGCCACGTCCTTGCGCCAGTTGCCGACACGGCCACCGGCGTAGTACGGCACGCCGTAGGTCTTTCCGTCGTAGGTGACGGAGGCCTTCAGGCCGTCCAGCCACGCGGCCGAGTTGTCGAGCTTCGACGCGTCGATGGGAGCGAAGGCGCCCTTGACCATGTAGCCGAGCATCTCGGTGTTGCCCATCTCGACCACGTCGGGCGCCTTGTCGGTGGCGAGGACCGCGTCGAGCTTGGTGTTCTTGTCCGGCCAGCCGTAGTACTCGTGGTTGATCTTGACGCCCGGGTGCGCCTTCTGCACCGCCGCGTCGGCGGCCTTCACCAGCTCGGGCCAGTTGTTCTGCGCGTCCACCGTGAGCCAGACGGTCAGTGCTTTCGCGTCCGCGCCCTTGTCCGACCCCCCGGACTTGTTGTCGCTGCTCCCGCACGCCGCGATGGAGACCATCATGCCCGCGATACCGATCGCGGCTGCCAGCTTCCGCTTCACGCCACCCTCCTCAGGGATGCCATAAACCCCCCTGCCCACCGCGGTGACACTTGCCGAAGCGCTGCCGAGTACTGCCCGTGGGACTGGGACTGGACCAATGGTGTAGACCAGTACGGGGAGCTTGGCCTAGACCTAGAGGGGTGTCAAGGGTGTGTAAGCCCGACTGGTCGTCCGTTATGGGACCTACATATGCAAGGACCTTTAAGTAGGTAAGTGGCATAAACGGCGGGGCCGTTCATCGGCCTCACGCACCCCTCGGCCGCGCCGAGTCCACACTATGGACTAGACCAACGGGTACGCCGACGGTATATAGAGGGGATCACGGAGCGTGCGGGGGGACACTCGCGCATGAAGCCGTGCCACGATGTGAGCCGTGACCGACGGGATGTCGGTCGCTTCGGCACCCGGAGCCGGGAAGGCAGAGCATGAGCACCGACGTCAGCAGTGCGGAGAACGAGGGTGGGGCCCCCATCCGTACCGCGCGCGTGCCCAAGTACTACCGCCTCAAGAAGCACCTGCTCGAGATGACGGAGACACTGCCGCCCGGTACGCCCGTACCGCCCGAGCGCACCCTCGCCGCCGAGTTCGACACCTCGCGCACGACCGTGCGCCAGGCCCTCCAGGAACTGGTCGTCGAGGGCCGCCTCGAACGCATCCAGGGCAAGGGCACGTTCGTCGCGAAGCCCAAGGTCTCCCAGGCGCTCCAGCTCACCTCGTACACCGAGGACATGCGCGCCCAGGGCCTTGAACCCACCTCGCAGCTCCTGGACATCGGCTACATCACCGCCGACGACACCCTCGCCGAGCTGCTCGACATCTCGGCAGGCGGCCGGGTGCTGCGCATCGAGCGGCTGCGCCTCGCGAGCGGCGAGCCGATGGCCATCGAAACGACCCACCTCTCCGCGAAGCGCTTCCCCGCGCTGCGCCGCAGCCTGGTGAAGTACACGTCTCTCTACACCGCGCTCGCCGAGGTGTACGACGTCCACCTCGCCGAGGCCGAGGAGACCATCGAGACCTCACTGGCCACCCCGCGCGAGGCCGGGCTGCTCGGCACCGACGTCGGTCTGCCCATGCTGATGCTCTCCCGGCACTCGCTGGACCGGCAGGGCGAGCCGGTGGAGTGGGTGCGATCGGTGTACCGGGGCGACCGGTACAAGTTCGTGGCACGGCTCAAGCGCCCGCAGGAGTAGCCCGCCTGTCGCGTCGCCCGGACCGAGATACGGACGAGGGCTTCCGCTTGGCTGACACCGTCGCCTAGATTGCCTGCGCATTGCACAGGTGAACAGCGAGGGGACGGAGCCGCCGTATGTCAGACGTGTCAGACGCTTCAGACGCGCCGAAGGTCGAACCGCCGGTGGTGACACCGATCCGGGTGGTCATCGCCCTGTGCCTGATCGCCCCGTTCGTGGCGATGCTGTGGGTCGGCTCCTACGCCAAGATGGACCCGGCCTTCATCGGCATCCCGTTCTTCTACTGGTACCAGATGCTGTGGGTGCTCGTCTCCACGGCCCTCACCGTGACCGCGTACCAGCTGTGGCAGCGTGACCAGCGCGCCCGCGCCTCCCAGGGCGGGGGTGCGGCGAAGTGAAGGACGGCGTGAACGGCGTCGCGCTCGGCGTCTTCATCTTCTTCTTCCTGGCCGTCACGGTCATGGGCTTCCTGGCCGCGCGCTGGCGCAGGCCGGACAACGAGCACAGCCTCGACGAATGGGGCCTGGGCGGACGGTCGTTCGGCACCTGGGTCACCTGGTTCCTGCTCGGCGGCGACCTCTACACGGCCTACACCTTCGTCGCCGTACCGGCGGCGATCTACGCGGCGGGCGCGGCCGGCTTCTTCGCCGTTCCGTACACGATCCTCGTCTACCCGCTGATCTTCACGTTCCTCCCCCGCCTGTGGTCGGTCTCCCACAAACACGGGTACGTGACGACCTCGGACTTCGTGCGCGGGCGCTTCGGCTCGAAGGGCCTGTCCCTCGCCGTGGCCGTGACCGGCATCCTCGCCACCATGCCGTACATCGCGCTCCAGCTCGTCGGCATCCAGGCCGTCCTGGATGTGATGGGCGTGGGCGGCGGCGAGAACACGAACTGGTTCGTGAAGGACCTTCCGCTCCTCATCGCGTTCGGCGTGCTGGCCGCGTACACCTACTCCTCGGGGCTGCGGGCACCCGCCCTGATCGCGTTCGTGAAGGACACCCTGATCTACATCGTGATCGCGGTGGCCATCATCTACATCCCGATCAAGCTGGGCGGGTTCGACGAGATCTTCAAGGCGGCGAGCGACAAGTACACGGCGGCGGGGGCGGGCGGTCTCGTGCCCGCAGAAGCGGGCCAGTGGACCTACGCCACGCTCGCGCTCGGGTCGGCGCTCGCGCTGTTCATGTATCCGCACTCGATCACCGCGACGCTCTCCAGCCGCAGCCGTGAGGTGATCCGCCGCAACACCACGATCCTTCCCCTCTACTCCCTGATGCTGGGGCTGCTCGCCCTGCTCGGGTTCATGGCGATCGCGGCCGGGGTCAAGGTCACCAACGGCCAGCTCGCCATCCCCCAGCTCTTCGAGAACATGTTCCCGGACTGGTTCGCGGGGGTGGCCTTCGCGGCGATCGGCATCGGAGCGCTCGTACCGGCGGCCATCATGTCCATCGCGGCCGCGAACCTCTTCACCCGCAACATCTACAAGGACTTCATCAAGCCGGACGCGACCCCGCAGCAGGAGACGAGGGTCTCCAAGCTGGTGTCGCTGCTGGTGAAGGTGGGCGCGCTGGTCTTCGTCCTGACGATGGACAAGACGGTCGCGATCAACTTCCAGCTCCTGGGCGGCATCTGGATCCTCCAGACCTTCCCGGCGCTGGTCGGTGGCCTGTTCACCCGCTGGTTCCACCGCTGGGCGCTGCTCGGTGGCTGGGCGGTGGGCATGCTGTACGGCACGCTCGCCGCGTACGGGGTCGCCTCTCCCACCCAGAAGCACTTCGGCGGCAGCTCGAAGGAGATCCCGGGTATCGGGGAGATCGGCTACATCGGTCTGACGGCCTTCGTCCTGAACGTCGTGGTCAGCGTCGTCCTCACCTTCGCCCTGCGCGCCTTCAACGCGCCGGACGGCGTCGACGAGACGTCTCCGGAGGACTACACGGCGGACGCGGGCGACCCGGGCGTCAAGACGGAACTCCCGCCGGCCACGGCCGGGTCCACCCACTAAGGCCGGGGGTTGCGCGACCAGCCCCCCCCCGCAGCCGAAGAACCGCACCAAGCAACCCCCACGGGCCGTCGGACACAAATCCGGCGGCCCGTTCCCGCGCCGTGTTGCACACTCACCGGCATGGACCTCCGCATCAGAGACGCCCAGCCCCACGAATACGACCGCATCGGCGAGATCACCGCAGGGGCCTATCTCGGCGACGACCTGCTCGACTTCGGGGAGAGCGACGAGTACCTCGGCGAACTGCGGGACGTGGCGAAACGGGCCGCCGCCGCGGAAGTCCTCGTCGCCGTGGACCACGGCCACATCCTCGGCGCCGTGACCTTCGTACCGCGCGGCGGACCCATGGCCGACATAGCCCGCCCCGGCGAGGCCGAGATCCGTATGCTCGCCGTCGCACGCGAGTCCCGCGGCCGTGGCGCCGGCGAGGCCCTCGTCCGCGCCTGCGTCGACCACGCACGCGCCACCACCGGCTGCGTACGCATCGTCCTCTCCACCCAGCGCACCATGCACGCCGCCCACCGCATCTACGAACGCCTCGGCTTCACCCGCACCCCCGACCGCGACTGGAACCCGCTCCCGGAACTCGACGACATCACTCTCCTCACCTATGAGTTGACACTCTGACACCGGCACGACACAACATCTGGTGGTGTCACCGCAGCCCGGCACAAGATGTATGCTCATGCTCGCTGTCGCCGCAGGGGAATCCGGTGCAAATCCGGAACTGTCCCGCAACGGTGTACTTGTACGTGTTCGCACATCCGCGCCCATGTACTCGCGTCAGTCCGAGGACCTGCCGACAGCGCGCCCGGCCATCCGGCCCGGGTGCATGACGTCCGGGCCTCGCGGAATGGGCCGGTGGACGCGACGCCGTGTGCGCTCGTGAGCTGCCCTGCCCTCCGCCAGGCCCCGTGCCTAGCGAGGGAGAGCCCCAAGTGACCATCGCGCCAGCCGACCCGGCTTCAGCTACCGCTTTCGCACAGCAGAAGCAGGAGCAGCAGCGGAAGCAGGCCCCGGTGGAGACGGACGGTCCCGGTACCACGCTGCTGCGTACCCTGACCGACCTCACCGCCGACCTCCCCGACGCCGACCCCGGCCGGGTCGCCGCCGCCACGCTGCGCGGCCGGTCCGCGCGCGCGGACGACACGGAGCTGCGCGAGCTGGCCACCGAGGCGGCCGCGGGCCTGATCTCCGAGGACCCCGCCTACTCCCGGCTGGCGGCCAGGCTGCTGACGATCAGCGTCGCGGCGGAGGCGGCCTCGCAGGGCGTCACGTCCTTCTCCGAGTCGATCGCCACGGGGCACCGCGAGGGCCTGATCGCCGACCGCACGGCGGAGTTCGTCCAGCTGCACACGGCCCGGCTGGACGCGCTGATCGACACCGAAGGCGACGACCGCTTCGGCTACTTCGGCCTGCGCACCCTGCACAGCCGCTATCTGCTCCGGCACCCGATCACCCGCAAGGTCATCGAGACACCCCAGCACTTCATGCTGCGCGTGGCCTCGGGCCTGGCCGAGGACGACACGAGCCGGGCCCTGGACGAGGTCGCGGCGCTCTACGGGCTCATGAGCCGCCTCGACTACCTCCCCTCCTCCCCCACGCTGTTCAACTCCGGTACGCAGCACCCGCAGATGTCGTCCTGCTACCTCCTCGACTCCCCGCTGGACGAGCTGGACTCCATCTACGACCGCTACCACCAGGTGGCCCGCCTCTCGAAGCACGCGGGCGGCATCGGACTTTCGTACTCCCGGATCCGTTCGCGCGGTTCGCTGATCCGCGGCACGAACGGGCACTCCAACGGAATCGTCCCGTTCCTGAAGACCCTCGACGCCTCGGTCGCCGCGGTGAACCAGGGCGGCCGGCGCAAGGGCGCGGCCGCGGTCTACCTGGAGACCTGGCACTCCGACATCGAGGAGTTCCTGGAGCTGCGCGACAACACCGGTGAGGACGCCCGCCGTACGCACAACCTGAACCTCGCACACTGGATCCCGGACGAGTTCATGCGCCGGGTCGACGCCGACGGGCCGTGGTCCCTCTTCTCGCCCTCCGACGTGCCCGAGCTGGTCGACCTGTGGGGCGACGAGTTCGACGCGGCGTACCGCAGGGCGGAGGCGGCCGGCCTCGCCAAGAAGACCATTCCGGCCCGTGACCTCTACGGCCGCATGATGCGTACCCTCGCGCAGACCGGCAACGGCTGGATGACCTTCAAGGACGCCGCCAACCGCACCGCCAACCAGACGGCGGAGCCGGGTCACACCGTCCACTCCTCGAACCTCTGCACCGAGATCCTGGAGGTCACGGACGACGGGGAGACGGCGGTCTGCAACCTCGGCTCGGTCAACCTCGGTGCCTTCGTGGCCGACGGCGACATCGACTGGGAGCGGCTGGACGAGACGGTCCGTACCGCTGTCACCTTCCTCGACCGTGTCGTCGACATCAACTTCTACCCGACCGAGCAGGCCGGCCGGTCGAACGCGAAGTGGCGGCCCGTCGGCCTCGGCGCGATGGGCCTGCAGGACGTCTTCTTCAAGCTGCGCGTCCCCTTCGACTCCCCGCAGGCCAAGGCCCTCTCCACCCGGATCGCCGAGCGGATCATGCTCGCCGCGTACGAGGCCTCGGCCGACCTCGCGGAGCGCAGCGGCCCGCTCCCGGCCTGGGAGAAGACCCGTACGGCCCGTGGCGTCCTGCACCCCGACCACTACGGTGTGGAGCTGACCTGGCCGGAGCGCTGGGCGGCCCTGCGGGAACGTATCGCCGCGGTCGGCATGCGCAACTCCCTCCTCCTCGCCATCGCGCCCACCGCCACCATCGCGTCCATCGCGGGCGTGTACGAGTGCATCGAGCCGCAGGTGTCCAACCTGTTCAAGCGCGAGACGCTCTCCGGTGAGTTCCTCCAGGTCAACTCCTACCTGGTGAACGAGCTGAAGAAGCTCGGCGTGTGGGACGCGCAGACCCGCGAGGCGCTGCGGGAGTCCAACGGTTCGGTGCAGGGCTTCACCTGGGTCCCGCAGGACGTCCGCGATCTCTACCGCACGGCCTGGGAGATCCCGCAGCGCGGTCTGATCGACATGGCCGCCGCCCGCACCCCGTTCCTGGACCAGGCCCAGTCCCTGAACCTCTTCCTGGAGACGCCGACCATCGGCAAGCTCTCCTCGATGTACGCGTACGCCTGGAAGTCGGGCCTGAAGACGACGTACTACCTGCGCTCCCGCCCGGCGACCCGTATCGCCCGCGCCGCCCAGGCCCAGGCCCAGCCCGAGAAGACCATCCCCGTGCAGGCGATCCCCGACGAGGACGCCGTCGCCTGCTCCCTTGAGAACCCCGAGTCCTGCGAGGCCTGCCAGTAATGAGCTCCACCCAGAAGAACCTGCTCGACCCGGGCTTCGAACTCACGCTGCGCCCCATGCGTTACCCGGACTTCTACGAGCGCTACCGGGACGCCATCAAGAACACCTGGACCGTGGAGGAGGTCGACCTCCACTCGGACGTGGCCGACCTCGCGAAGCTCTCGCAGGGCGAACAGCACATGATCGGCCGGCTGGTCGCGTTCTTCGCGACGGGCGACTCGATCGTGTCGAACAACCTCGTGCTGACCCTCTACAAGCACATCAACTCCCCCGAGGCGCGCCTGTATCTCTCCAGGCAGCTGTTCGAGGAAGCGGTCCACGTCCAGTTCTATCTGACCCTGCTGGACACCTACCTCCCCGACCCGGAGGACCGCGCCGCCGCCTTCGACGCCGTCGAGAACATCCCCTCGATCCGCGAGAAGGCCGAGTTCTGCTTCAAGTGGATGGACTCGGTGGAGAAGCTGGACCGCCTGGAGACCAAGGCGGACCGGCGTCGCTTCCTGCTCAACCTCATCTGCTTCGCCGCGTGCATCGAGGGTCTCTTCTTCTACGGTGCCTTCGCGTACGTCTACTGGTTCCGCAGCCGGGGTCTGCTGCACGGTCTCGCCACCGGCACCAACTGGGTGTTCCGCGACGAGACGATGCACATGTCCTTCGCCTTCGAGGTGGTGGACACCGTGCGCAAGGAGGAGCCGGAACTCTTCGACGACCAGCTCCAGCAGCAGGTCACCGACATGCTGAAGGAGGCCGTCGAGGCCGAGCTGCAGTTCGCGCGCGACCTGTGCGGTGAGGGTCTGCCGGGCATGAACACCGACTCGATGCGCCAGTACCTGGAGTGCGTGGCCGACCAGCGTCTCCAGCGCCTTGGCTTCGCCCCGGTGTACGGCTCCGAGAACCCCTTCTCCTTCATGGAGCTCCAGGGCGTCCAGGAGCTGACCAACTTCTTCGAGCGCCGCCCCTCGGCGTACCAGGTGGCGGTGGAGGGCTCGGTCGGCTTCGACGAGGACTTCTGACCGTACGAGACCCTCCGACGGTACGAGGTCTTCTGACGGTACGAGGTCTTCTGACGGAACGACACCGGCGATGCCGGGGCCGCGCGTTGCGGCCCCGGCATCACCGCGTCTCGTCCATGGGCCGTCCATGCACCGTCCATGGACCCCCTATGGGGCGGCAAAGTTCTTCGGGCGTGGCTATCCGGGCGTCATCGGCCGGGCTAGGTTCTGGCCGTCCTGACATGTCACGTACAGCGGCACATCGGGACGAGTGAATTGGCATGCCCATGGCACATCCGCACTTCTCTCACGCTACGCGCGTCACGGGCCTGCCACGCAACGCCGAGAACCCCCACTTCCGGCTGTGGAGCCGTGCGCGGCCCTACCCCGGCCCGCACGGCCCGGCCTCAAACCGATGGAGGCAGCACCCATGCGTGAGACACCCCCCAGCAGGCCCACCCGGCGACTGCGAAGACTTCTGACCGCCGCCGCGCCCGCCCTCGCTCTCACGGTCGCCGGACTCATGGCGGCTCCGGCCGCGAACGCGCAGCCGGCGCCGACCACCGCCAAGCCCTCCCGGGCCGCCCAGAACGCCAAGGCCCTGACCGCCCCGGCCGCGCAGGCCGTGCACTCCACGGGCAAGGCGGGCCAGAAGGTGCCGACCACGCACCTGTGCGGCGCCCCGACGGCCGGTCACGCGGCCTGTTTCGCACAGCGCCGCACCGACATCAAGCAGCAGCTGGCCGCCGCGATCTCGCCGAACGCCGCCGCCGCGGTGTCCGGTCTGAGCCCGGCGAACCTGCACAGCGCCTACAACCTGCCCTCCACCGGCGGCTCCGGCCTGACCGTCGCCGTGGTCGACGCGTACAACGACCCCAACGCGGAGTCGGACCTCGCGACCTACCGTTCGCAGTTCGGCCTGTCGGCCTGCACCAAGGCCAACGGCTGCTTCAAGCAGGTCAGCCAGACCGGCTCGACCAGCTCCCTGCCGACCAACGACACCGGCTGGGCGGGTGAGGAAGCGCTCGACATCGACATGGTCAGCGCGGTCTGCCCGAACTGCAACATCGTCCTCGTCGAGGCCAACTCGGCCACCGACTCCGACCTCGGCACCGCCGAGAACGAGGCCGTGACGCTGGGCGCGAAGTTCGTCTCCAACAGCTGGGGCGGCTCCGAGTCCTCCTCGCAGACCAGCGAGGACACCTCGTACTTCAAGCACCCGGGCGTCGCCATCACCGTCTCCTCCGGTGACTCCGCCTACGGCGCCGAGTACCCGGCCACGTCCCAGTACGTGACCGCCGTCGGCGGCACCGCCCTGTCCACCAGCTCCAACAGCCGCGGCTGGACCGAGTCCGTGTGGAAGACCAGCAGCACCGAGGGCACCGGCTCCGGCTGCTCCGCCTACGACGCGAAGCCGACCTGGCAGACCGACACCGGCTGCTCCAAGCGCATGGAGGCCGACGTCTCCGCGGTCGCCGACCCCGCCACCGGCGTGGCCGTCTACGACACCTACGGCGGCTCCGGCTGGGCGGTCTACGGCGGTACGAGTGCCTCCTCGCCGATCATCGCGGGTGTGTACGCCCTCGCGGGCACCCCGGGCTCCAGCGACTACCCGGCGAAGTACCCGTACTCCCACACCTCGAACCTGTACGACGTGACCAGCGGCAACAACGGCTCCTGCTCGCCCTCGTACTTCTGCACCGCGGCCACCGGCTACGACGGCCCGACCGGCTGGGGCACCCCGAACGGCACCACCGCCTTCGCCTCGGGCACCAGCACCGGCAACACGGTGACCGTCACCAACCCGGGCAGCCAGTCCACCGCCACCGGCGGTTCGGTCAGCCTGCAGATCTCGGCCAGCGACAGTGCGGGCGCGACCCTCACCTACAGCGCGAGCGGTCTGCCGACCGGCCTGTCGATCAGCAACTCCACCGGTCTGATCTCCGGCACCGCGAGCACGGCGGGTACCTACAGCGTCACCGTCTCCGCCTCCGACAGCACGGGCGCCTCCGGCTCCGCCTCCTTCACCTGGACCGTCAGCACCTCCGGCGGCGGCACCTGCACCTCGGCGCAACTGCTCGGCAACCCGGGCTTCGAGTCGGGCAACACCACCTGGAGCGCCAGCAGTGGCGTGATCACCAACTCCAGCAGTGAGGCCGCGCACGCCGGTTCGTACAAGGCGTGGCTGGACGGCTACGGCTCGACGCACACCGACACGCTCTCCCAGTCGGTGACGATCCCGTCCGGCTGCAAGGCCAGCTTCACCTTCTACCTGCACATCGACACCGCGGAGACCACCACCAGCAGCCAGTACGACAAGCTGACGGTCACCGCCGGATCGACCACCCTGGCGACGTACTCCAACCTCAACAAGGCAACGGGGTACACGCAGAAGACCTTCGACCTGTCCTCGTTCGCCGGGTCCACCGTCACCCTGAAGTTCAGCGGTGTCGAGGACTCCTCGCTCCAGACCAGCTTCGTCGTGGACGACACCGCCGTCACGACCAGCTGACCAGTGGGGCCCTGGCCGGCGTCGCGGCCAGGGCCCTGTGTCCCTGTTTCCCTGCGTCCCTGCGTCCCCGTGGGGATCCTGATGCGGGGGTGGCACGTCCAAGCGACAAGGAGGTGCCACCCCATGCGCCGTACGACCCACCATCGGATCCTCGCCCTCACGGCCCTGACGCTGTTCCTCGCGGGCTGCGGCACACAGGGCGGCGGTGACGCGGGCGGCAGCCGCACCGTGTCGCCGTCCCCCACGACGAGCCACCAGAGCTGTGACACGGCTCCCACGGAGCTCGGCGCCGCCGACACCGGCCACACGTACTGCCTCACGGCCGGCGGCGTACTCCGCCTCACCCTGGACGGCACCACCAGTCGGCCGTGGACCCCTGTCAAGGTCAGCGGCACCGGGCTAGAGGCGACCAACAGCGGCGTCGTCCTGCAGGCGGGCGACGCGAGCTCCGCCTTCAAGGCGGTCTCGGCGGGAACCGTCCACCTGACCTCGTCCCGGCCGCTCTGCGCGACCGCCCCGGGCAAGGTGTCGTGCAAGGGCATTCAGGAGTGGACGGTCACGGTGCTGGTCACGAAGTCCTAGCTGACGGTCGATGCGCCGCTCGTGGGCCGTGCCGATCAGCGCGGGCAGCGCCAGGACCACGAAGATCGCGAGGACGGTCAGGATTCCGACGGCGGTGTCCGAGTTGTCGATGAGCATCTTCATGAACACCACTGTCGTACCGCTCGCTCCTCGGCGTCAGTGGCAGGACTGCCGTAGACCCTCGAATTCCTGCCACTGACGAGGCACACTGGCGGACATGCTGAAAAACGTGGCCGCGGTCCTGCTCGACGGTGTGCACCCCTTCGAACTCGGGGTCGTCTGCGAGGTGTTCGGCATCGACCGCAGCGATGACGGCCTGCCCGTCTACGACTTCGCGGTCGCCTCCGCCGAGGGCCCCACCCTGAGCACCCACGCGGGGTTCTCGCTGACCACGGAGCACGGCCTGGAGCGCCTGGAGAGCGCCGACCTCATCGCTCTCCCCGCCGGGAACTCCTATGTGTCCCGGTCCTATCCGCCCGAACTGCTCGACGCCCTGCACCGCGCCACGGACCGCGGCGCCCGGGTGCTCAGCGTCTGCTCCGGCGTCTTCGTGCTCGGCGCGGCCGGGCTCCTCGACGGGCGGCGCTGCGCCGTGCACTGGCACCACGCCGAGGAGCTCACCCGGCAGTACCCGAAGGCGATCGTCGAACCGGACGTGCTGTACGTGGACGAGGACCCGGTGATCACCTCGGCCGGCACCGCCGCCGGAATCGACGCCTGTCTGCACATCGTCCGCAAGGAACAGGGCCCCGAGGTCGCCAACGCCATCGCCCGCCGCATGGTGGTGCCCCCGCACCGGGACGGCGGGCAGGCCCAGTACATCGAGCGCCCGCTGCCCCGCTCCACCTGCGACACGGTCGGCGAGGTACTGGCGTGGATGGAGCGCCACCTCGACCGGGAGGTGACCGTCGAGCAGCTCGCGGCCCGCGCCCACATGTCCCCGCGCACCTTCGCACGCCGCTTCCAGCAGGAGACCGGCACCACCCCGTACCGCTGGATCCTGCGCCAAAGGGTGCTGCTGGCACAGGAGTTGCTGGAGGCGTCGGACGAGACGATGGACGCGATCGCGGGCCGCACCGGGTTCGGCACCGCGGCCGCGCTGCGCCACCAGTTCGTCCGGAGCCTGGGGACGACGCCGCAGGCGTACCGGCGCACGTTCAGGGGCCCGCGGGCCGCCTGAACGAGCACCGGTACCGGACACGGGGTCACCGCGGACGACGCCGCGCGGTCACCGCGGCAGGGCCCTCAGCAGCAGCCGGTACGGACGCAGGGTGATGCCGACGCGGGTCGCGTCATTGGAGTCGGAGACCTGCTCGAACCGCCACCGGGACGCCACCGTCGCCGTGATCAGGCTGAGCTGCGCCATCGAGAAGTGGTCGCTCGGGCACTTCCGGTTGCCCACACTGAAGGGGCTCATGGCGTACTTCGGGACGTCCTCGGCGCGTTCCGGAAGCCAGCGGTCGGGGTCGAAATCCAGATGCCCGTCGTACGAGCGCGGATCACGCTGGATGGCGAACGGACTGTAGACGATGTCGGCACCGGCCGGAATCCGATAGCCGCCGAGTTCGGTTTCGGTCACCGCCCGCCGGGTCAAAATCCATACGGCGGGGCGCAGCCGCATCGACTCGACGACGACATTGTTGGTGTACGACAGCTTCCGGACGTCGTCGAATGCGACGGGTCGGTCCCCGACGACGGATTTGACCTCCTCGGCCACCCGTGCGGCGTGTTCCGGGTGTTCGGTGAGGACTTGCAGCAGCCACATGATCGTGGACGCCACGGTTTCGCTGCCGGGTGTGAGTATCGCTACGACTTGGTCGTGGATCTCCTGTTCGCCGATCGGCTCACCGTTCTCGTCCTTCGCTTCCAGCAATGCCGTCAGCAAATCGTCCGGCTTTTGACCGGATGCGCGGCGCTCGGCGACGATCTCGTCGACGAGGAGATGTAAATCGGCCAATGCGCGGTCGAATTTACGGTTGGCCGGAAGCGGCAGCCGATAGAGCGGGCCCGCCGGGATCACCATGCGCCGGTACATGCCACGGAACACGGTGGCGAGCGCGATGCTCAGCCGCTCGGCGCGCTCGTCCATGAACTCGCCGCGCAGCAGACAGCGGGCCGCGATGCGCACGGCGACGCGGAACGACTCGGAGGTGCAGTCGACGGGCTCGCCCGACCCCATGCGCTCGGCGAGCGCCCGCGCCTCCTCCTCCATGATCGGTCCGTACTCGGGGATGATGTCGAGCCGGAACGCGGGCTGGATGGTGCGGCGCTGGCGACGGTGCCTGGGCCCGTTCGCGGTGGCGACGCCCTCCTTGCCGAGCAGGCCTTCCAGGGACTCCCAGAGGGGTCCGTCGATCTTGAAGTCGGTGCTGAGCGCCATCGCTCCGGTGAGGGCAGGCGAGGTGAGCGCGTACACCGTCTTGGGGCCCAGCTTGAGCCGTACGACGTCGCCGTGCTCGCGGAGCCGGGCGAGGAAGCCCAGCGGGTCGCGGACCAGTTTCCAGCCGTGGCCGAGGACGGGTACGCCGCCCCCGGCCAGGGGTGGGACGGGCAGCCGCGGTGCCGCGGGTTGCGCGGGTTTCACGGACTCGACGGTCATGACTCACCTGCCGCTTCGTTGTTGACGTACGGGGGTGTGGAGCGGTCGTCCCAGCTGTCGACGGTGTACCGGCCGGACTCGTGGTGGAACCAGTACACGGAGCTGAACCAGTTCCGCATATTGCCGAGGCACGCTTTCACGGCGACGCTCAATTCCTTGCCGTGCACGGTGCCGTCCGCGAGGGCGTCGGCGAACCGGTTGAGGTCATTTTCCGCGTCGAGGAATTCTGCGATGCATTCCTCGATCCGCCGCCGGATGTCCTGGACCGCTTCTTCGAGTGTCAGCCCCTCGTGGTGAATGAGGCTGATTCCGAGATTGTGGACCTCGTCGCCCGCGATTTCTTTCGGGAGCGAACAGAGGTCGTTGTACCAGGCGGCAAATTCCTGGCTCAGCAGGGCCGCCCGCCGATATGCGAAATGGTTCCGCACGGCGGTGGGAAGTTCACAGCCGGCGCTCGACTCCAGAAGGTCGGTCCAGATCCAGTGCGCAAAGGTGAGTCGCCGTAGTTCCAGATATTCCTCGACCGTGGGCACAGTGCCGTTGACACGGTTGCGGAATTCCCGGTCGTACGCCTCGATCACCGCGTGGAAATGCCGGGCGAAGCGCGCGTTCCACTTCTTGGTCAGGAACGAGTACAGGCGCACCATGCTGTCCGCGAACCCGGCGACCAGGGGATCCCGGTGGTGCAGGTGCTCCCTCGGGGAGTCGAGAGCCGCGTGCAGCTGGAACCTGAGCCTCCGCCAGGCGCCGGGCCTGCCGTGGATGACATCGCGGTCATGGCGGTCGTCCCAGACGAAGAACCACGCACTGTAGTCCGCTATCGCCTGCATGACCTCGTCAGGGGCGCCAATGTAGTAGCCCGCCATCAGGTCCGTATAGCAAAGGCCGTCGGCATATTCATCGACCTTGTCGGCCGACATGAGGCGTTTTTCCCTCAGCCACGAACGCGTGTTCTGCTGGAGCCTCGGCCAATACGGGTGCAGTTGACGGGGAAACGCGGACTCGATCACCGGGAGAGAGAGCGCCGGTGGAACCGCGACCACGGTCGGTGTCGATGAAGTGCCGTGTGAGAATGCATGCACGAACAAACCCCTCTCAGCCGCCAGTTGACGCCGCGCCCCTCCCGCTGTGCCGGGCGTGCGCCGTTGCGTATCCCCGCACTTCCCATTCAGCACCACAACTGACCGTTCTGGGAACGGATTTGCTCCACTCACTACCCCACAGTGCTGAGAATCTCCCCTTGCGTGACTGAATATGGATCACTAGAGGAGCACATGGGATCGAACGTGCGACGCACATGCGAACGGCGTCTGGTCAGGGGCTTCCCCTGACCAGACGCCGCTCGGGCGGGCCCGCGAGTGCGCGCGAGCCCCCACTGTCCTGCCGCGACTCAGCCGTTCAAGTCGCCCACCAGATCCTGTCCCGGCCCTAGTCGTTCGCGACGATCGGGTAGCGGGGCTCGTTCTCGGCCATCTGCCGCAGGGCTTCCTTGCGTTCGCGCTTGGAGAGCCGGTCGATGTAGAGGTAGCCGTACAGGTGGTCGGTCTCGTGCTGGAGGCAGCGCGCGAAGTAGCCGGTGCCGCGCACCTTGATCGGGTTGCCCTTCTCGTCCTGCCCGGTGACCTCCGCGTAGTCGGGGCGGGCCAGCGGCGCGTACGCGGTCGGCACGGAGAGGCAGCCCTCGTTGCTGTCGTCGAGGCGGCGCTGCTCGGCGGGCAGCTCGACGAGAACGGGGTTGCAGACGACACCGACGTGCCGCTTGCCCTCGTCGTCCTGGCAGTCGTAGACGAAGACCTTCAGGTCGACGCCGATCTGGTTGGCCGCCAGGCCCACGCCCTCGGCGGTGCGCTGGCTGGCGAACATGTCGGCGATCAGCTGGTCGAGCTCGGGTCCGAACTCGGTGACGTCCTTGCACTCCTTGTGCAGCACCGGGTTGCCGACGACCGTGATCGGCCGCGAGGTACCGCGCTCACGGTAGGCCGCCTCACGCTCCTCCCCCTCCTCGGTGTCGATGACGAAGCCCTCGTCGTCCACGGGGAGCACTCCAGAGTGCTGCTGCTCGGTGTCCTGCTGCGCCATGACCGACGTACGCCTTCCTGAGTGCATGGGAGTGTGGTGCTGTTACAGAGTACGGGGACGGGCGCCCCTCGAGGGGCGCGGGGAACCGCGCGACAAGCCCCCACGGCCCGCGGTGAACCCGCGAGCGCTCAGCAGACCTCTTCGAGATCGCGCCAGTCCCGGGAGTCGGGGCTGTCCGCGACCCACCCGTCCAGCAGCCCCCTGACCAGCGGAGCCGGCGCAGCCACCCCGCACTCCCGCTCCGGCACCCACAGCTGCCCGTCGGTGCGGTGACCGAGCGGTCCGGGATGCCCGGGCTCGCTGTGGTCGTGCGGGTCGAGATGCTCACCGTCGCCCTCGTCGGAGGGCATCCGCGACTCGGAACACATCCGGCACAGCAGCCGTACGGACGAGGACCAGTCCTCCGCGGCGAAGCCGGCGTCCGCCGCGAGCTGCTCCAGGGCGTCCCGGTCCTCCTCGGTGGCGGCCTCCAGGAGAACCACCCAGGTGGGCACCGGGGAGGGCGCCCACAGCTCGATCTCGTCGAAGACGGGATAGGCGTGCCCGGCGGCGGTCGTCCGCTCCCCGTGCGGGACACCGTCGTGCAGGACGACTTCGCCCCAGCGCCGCCCCGAGGACGGCAGCGGAATGGACAGCACCTCCACCCGGGCCGGATCGAGCCTGCGCCCCCACACGACCTCGGCCTCGCCCTCCGGCGACAGCCGTACGGCCGCACTGCCGAGGTCCATGCCCGCCGGTTCCCCGGAGACGGCGGCCCCGCCGGGCACCCGCAGCCCGTACGCCTGCCAGGCACGGCGGGCCAGCGGCCAGTCCTGCAGGGCGGTGGCGGCGATCCCGACGTTCCACCAGTCGGGGGCGCCCGCCTCCCGGTCGAGGAGTGCGACGGCCCTGAGGCCCGCGGCCCGTGCCTGCTCCCAGTCGTGCCGGAACTTGTGCAGCAGGGCCAGGTTGAACCAGGACTCCGACAGCCAGGGCTCCAGGTCCGCGGCGCGCGTCAGCAGCGCTCCCGCGTCCTCGTACCGGCCGTCGCCGATCAGCGTGAACGCGCGATCGGTGGCCTGCCGCCATGAGGCGGAGGGCCGGTGCCGTCCCTTGCCGAAGATCCTCACGATTCCCGCCTGCCAGTTCCTTGCGTTTCCCGCCTGCCGGTCCCTTGAAGAGTTTCCTGAAGACAGCGCAGCCCCGGGCTGGCCCGTGCCCCCGAACACCCTCTTCCTCGCATCCAACCACGGACCGTTGGACGGGCGCTCATTACCCATGGGTTACCCAGCCTGGGGCAGGGTAAGGCTGCCCCGCAACAGGACCCTGGCCAGCGACTCCACGACCTCGGGCTGATAGTCGCGGGCGGTGGCCAGGCGCAGCTTCTCCAGGGCGGTGAGGGGCCCTCCCGGGCCTGCTTCCCTGGCCATCTCCTCGTACGCGTTGACGGCCCGCACGATCCGTGCCGTGACCGGTTGCTCCCGGTACGGATCGGCCTGCCGCTCCACGACCACGGCGACCTCGGCGTCCACGCCGGTCTGGCGTACGACGGCGCCGCCGAGGAGGGCGATGCGCCGCTGCTCGTCGGCGGAGAGCGCGGAGGTGGCTCCGGCGGGCACCGGGTCGACGAGGCTGAGCTGTCCGATGTCGTGCATGAGTGCCGCGTACTCCAGGATGGTCAGATCGGGCTCGGACAGCCCCAGCTCACGGCCGACGGCCCGGCTGAGCGCGGCGACCCGCCGGGCGTGCCCGGCGGGGGTGTACCCGGCGATCTCGGTCGCCCGCGCGAGTGAGGCGATCGTCTGCCGATAGGTGACGCGCACGGCGGCGTACCGCCGGACGGAGAGCTGGGTGAGCAGCAGGGGCAGCGAGAACACGGGCAGCGCCCACAGTCCGACGACCGCCACCGCGAGCGACATCACGGCCCCGGTCGCGCAGACCGCCGACCCGATGCCGAGCATGGCCCGCAGCTCGTCCCGCAGCAGCGGTCCGAAGGGCCAGCGGGTCCGGGCGTGCGCCATGGCCGCCGCGAGCACGGCGTCGCACAGCGCGGTGAGCACCAGCAGGGAGACCAGCAGCAGGGCGTACGAGGGGCCGCCCCAGCCCATCAACCTTCCCTGGTTGTAGAGGGGTTGGAAGCAGACGGCGGCGAAGGCGACGGTGAGGACACGCCGGGTGAGGTGGTCGGCGGTGGGCCCGCGACCGCGGGCGACGTGCGGTACGCAGCCGATGAGGGCCGCGGCCACGACGACGGCGACGATCTCGGGGACGCCGTGGTCGGTGCGGTGTCCGGCGTTCTCGCCGAGCAGCGCGTACGCGAGGGCTCCGGCGGCGGCGAGGGGCGCCGGCTCCCGCTCCTCGGCCCCGCTCCAGCGGGTCAGCTCCCCCACGGCGATGAGGATCCCGAAGGCGAGCGCGACACCTCGTTCGTCGAGACCGCGCCAGAGGACGACGGCCAGCGAGACCACCGCGAGGAGCAGGGCGACCGCGTGTACGAAGGTGAGGGTGAACGGGGCTCGCCCGACGATCCCGTACCCGGGAATCTCCACCCCGACGGCACTCATGACCGCCCCCGCCCGACGACACCGCTCGATGGCGGGTCGACGCCCATCGAGCGGCCGTCCGTACTCGCCGAGGGCCGGGTTTTGTCTGTCGGGTGCCCCTCTGTCCGACTGGAAACAGGCGGAGCGGGCGGGTAAACCCCTGCGGTCACCGCGGGATGCCACCCGTGTCGGTCCAGCGCTCGCACCAGGGCCCTTACCATCCCCGGATCGAACTGCGCCCCCGCGCACCGTTCCAGTTCCTCCAGCGCCGCCGGCACCGGCCGGGCCCGCCGGTAGGACCGGGTCGACGTCATCGCGTCGAAAGCGTCGGCGACGGCCACCACGCGTGCGAACTCCGGGATCTGGCGCCCCACCAGCCCGTACGGGTACCCGCTCCCGTCGATCCGCTCATGGTGGTGCAGGATCGCCGACCGCGCCTCCCCGAGGAAGCCGATGCCGCGCACCATCTCGTGCCCGTACTCGGGATGCAGCTCGATGATCCGCCGTTCCTCCGGCGTCAGCGGCCCGTCCTTGCGCAGGAGCCGCGTGGGCACGCCCAGTTTCCCCACGTCGTGCAGGATCCCGGCGAACCGCAGTACTTCGACGCGCTCGTCGTCCATGCCCAGCTCACGGGCGATCATCATGGACGCCTGCCCGACCCGCTCACTGTGCCCGCGCGTGTATCCGTCCTTGATGTCGACGGCCTGCACGAGGGCCCGGATGGTGGCCTGGTGGGCGGCCCGCTCCCGGTGGTACTGGGCGAACGCCCAGCAGGACACGTACATCGGCAGCAGGACGAGCAGCGCGGCGACAGGACCGTACGGACTGCGCCACAGCACCGCCATCATCAGCCCGGCGAGCCCGTGCGCGGCGACGGAGGCGAGGGAGCGCGAGAAGAGCCCGCGCCAGGCACCCCGCACCGGCACCCGCTCGGCGAGCGCCAGAATCCCGCCGTCGAGGGCGGTCAGCACCACGCAGAAGGTGAGCACCGCGGCCCCGGCGGGCACGAGCGCGTAGGGGAAGTGGGGCAGGGCGATCGCGTCCCCGCCGCCCAGCGCCCAGTGCACCCGGGACGCCGCCCAGACCGCGACGGCGAGCTGGGCCGCGCGCCAGACCCGGCGCAGCCACCGCGGCCGCTGCTCCACACGGGCGAGCAGCGCGCCCGGCAGCGCCACGAGCGCGGCGGCCGACGGCGGCAGCAGAAAGGCCCCGGCGAGCAGCACGGGCAGGAAGGTGCCCAGCCCTCTGGGGGCGCCCCGCTCGGCGACGCGGGCGGCGGCGCCCTTGGGACTGTGCGGGAAGGGGATCCGCTCGCAGCCGGCGTACAGCGCGGCCAGCAGCGCGACGATCCACCAGGGTGCGTGAACGGCGGCCAGCGGAGCCAGGCACGCCAAGGCGGCGAGGACGACACAGACGACGTAGAAACGGGCCCACGCCGGAATCGACCCCATCGCCTCGTTCCCTCCCCCGGACGTCCCCTGCCCCGGTCAGGCTCCGGAGCCTAGGGCGATGGGGACGGTACGGGGGCGGCAATAGCCGAATCCGCGGGCTCGGAGCCCGCGGATTAGCACGTTCGGGTGATAACCGGACGATCTCCCCAGGGAGCTCAGGACTCCTGGGGTGTCGCGGTGACGTCGTGCTCGGGCACGGTCTGACCGGAGCGGATCAGGTCGATGCGGCCCATGACCTTGGCGCGCAGATCGGTCGGCACGTCGTCCTGGCCGCAGCACCGCTTGACCAGCTTCTTCACGGCCTGCTCGAGTCCGTACTTCTCGAGACACGGCGAGCACTCCTCGAAGTGCACCTCGAACTTGGTGCAGTCCGAGTCCGGCATCTCGTGGTCGAGGAACTCGTACAGGTGGTCGAGTACCTCACTGCAATCCGTCTCGTGCGGCTCTCCGCAGCTCATGAGCCCGAGCCTTTCGCTTCGTCCGACTCTCCGGCGCCGGCCGGGACCAGCCCGCGGTCACGGGCGTAGTCCTCGAGCATGCCGCGCAGTTGGCGACGGCCCCGGTGCAGCCGGGACATCACCGTACCGATGGGTGTCCCCATGATGTCCGCGATCTCCTTGTACGCAAAGCCTTCTACATCAGCGAGATAGACCGCGATGCGGAATTCCTCGGGGATCGCCTGCAGCGCTGCCTTGACGTCCGAGTCGGGCAGGTGGTCGAGCGCCTGCGACTCCGCGGAGCGCAGACCGGTCGACATGTGCGACTCGGCACGTGCGAGCTGCCAGTCCTCGATCTCCTCGGCCGCACTGCGCTGGGGTTCGCGCTGCTTCTTGCGGTACGAGTTGATGAAGGTGTTGGTAAGAATGCGATACAGCCAAGCCTTGAGGTTGGTGCCCTCGCGGAACTGGTGGAAGGACGCGTACGCCTTCGCGTACGTCTCCTGCACCAGGTCCTCGGCATCGGCCGGGTTGCGCGTCATGCGCAGGGCGGCCGAGTACATCTGGTCGAGGAATTCGAGCGCGTCCCGCTCGAAGCGCGCGGTGCGCTCGGCGGACGACTCCGTGCTCGTGCCCTGGCCCTCGGGCTGCTCCGCCTGGCCGTTATCGGTCCCTGCGTCGGTCCCAGTGACCGGACCCACCTCCTCCAGCGACGTGGCAGGACCGAAACCGGTCCCACTCGAATCGGAGGATAGACGAACATCCACACCCGCCGCCGCTCGAACGGGGGCGGTCTTCGCCGCGTGCAGCACCGTCCAGTCCAGCTCAGGGCTACTGCTGCGGTTCGGGCAGATGGTCGAACCCATGCGGCGGACTTCCTCTCGTTCGAACGGTTCAGCACGCTCCGTGCTGTCTGCTCGGCACAACAGTGGTCCGCCGTCCGACATTCCCGTGCGTCACCCGAGTGACGCGATCCACCTCACGACGCCGTCGGTGATGGTCTTCAGGGCAGCGTCCTGGTCGATCGGTGCCCTCCCCCGCGCTCGGCTTCGCTCGCGCGGGGGGACCCTCACCGGCACGGCGAAGCCATGATCGCCGTACGGCACCTCGATCAGCTCGTACGAGCCCTTCGGGAACTCCGCCGGCTTGCCGAACGGGTCGTTGCCGCCCTGGACGACGAGGGTGGGCACCCCGGTGCCGAGGAGTTCGCCGGCACGGGACTTCTCGGGCTTGCCCGGCGGGTGCAGCGGGAAACTGAGGGCGAGGACGGCGCTCGCGCCGAGTTCCGTCGCCGTGCGGCAGGCGACGCGGGCTCCGGCGCTGCGCCCGCCCGCGATCACGGGCAGTCCGGGCTTCGCGACCGTGGGCCACAGGCCGCGCCATCCCACGTCCAGGGTCTTCGGCGCGGGCGCCACCTTCTTCCCGGCCACCCGCCACGGCTGCTCGACGAGCGCGACGCTCACGCCGTGCCCGGGCAGCAGCGCGGCCAGCGCCTGGAGATCACGCGCCTCGACACCGCCGCCGGCGCCGTGACTCACAGCGAGCACGAGGCGTGGCTTCCTGGCCCGGCGCCAGGTGACGCGGGCGGTACCGGCGTCCGTCTCGATCGTCTCGATCGCGTCCATGATCTCCGTCACGTCAGAAGAGTGTGCCCTCTTCGGGGCCCTCCAGCTCCTTCAGCAGCTCCGGCCCGTTGTTGCGCACGTTGCTGACGGCCGTGGAGACGGGGTAGGCGCGCATCAGCCCGGCGGGCGGCGGCGCGAGCAGCTCGCGCAGGCCGTCGACGTCCGTACGGGCCGGGTCGAGCCAGGCGTCCCAGCGGTCCGGGGTGAGCATCAGGGGCATCCGGGGGTGGATGTCGGCGAGGGCGTACGGCCCCTCGGCGGGCGCGGCCGCGAGCGGCGAGGTCTCCGCCTCGGTCGTGATCACCGAGCACGTCACCCACCAGGCCCGGGGGTGGTCGTCGGGGAGCGTCCTGTCGCGCCAGAACTCGTACAGCCCGGCCATCGCGAAGACCGAGCCGTCCGCGGGAAGCACGAAGTACGGCTGCTTGCGCGGCCGCTTCTTCTTGCCCTCGACCTCGAGGTCGCGCTCGACGGACCCGGTGACCCACTCGTAGTAGCCGTCGGCGGGGATGATGCAGCGCCGGGCGGCGAAGGCACGGCGGTACGAGGGCTTCTCGTGCACGGTCTCCGCGCGGGCGTTGATCATCCGGGCACCGCCCTCGGGCGTCTTGGCCCAGGACGGGACGAGCCCCCACTTGAGCCTGCGCAGCTGGCGAACCGGCTTCGGGCTCTCCGCGTCCTTGAGTGGGCGGTCGAGGACGGCATACACCTCCTTGGTCGGAGCCACGTTGTAGTCGGGGTCCAAGGTCTCCTCGGGCTCCCACTTCTCGACCTCGAAGATTCCTGCGAGATCCTCGGGCCCACGACTCGCCGCATACCGTCCGCACATCTGTAATCACCCCTCCGACCTGCGAAAACGCCAGATCGCGCCGCCTCAGTCAGGCTGAGCGCGGTCGAGGCGAACCAGTGGCGCGTCGGGCTCGCCTCCGCTTTGGGCCCTGCGCCCATCCTGCCGCACTTGAAGAGTTCCGCAGCCTCCGGACCGATCCGCCGAAGAGACCCCGTCGGTCGACCCGCCAGCCTGACCAGAGAAGAAGTAGCCACGACCCGCCCGCCGGGGACCGGCCCGCCCGTCAAGAGGCGAGCCGGTCCCCGCTGGTCAGGGCCTGCGGAGCGGGTGAATACAGTGACGAGCGGTGCGGCTCCGGTGCTTTCCGGAGCGGACGACGAACAGAGGGGGCGTATGGGGAACCGACGGCTGCACGGATGTCTCGGCACGGTGGTGGGGCTGGCTCTCGCGGTGCTCGCGGCCATGCTTCTGGGCAGGGTGTGGAACGCCTGCGACACGGGAGTGAACAACTCGGCCAACAGCAGCTTCCTACTCCTCCTCTTCATCCCGGGCCTCTGGGCGGTCCTGCTGCTGAGCTGGGTGGCGGTGGGCGTCGTCCTTGGCAACCGTCCCCTTCTCCACACCCTCGCCCTCGCCGTGACGCTTCTCGCCGTTTCCTGGTGCACCCTCTCGATCTTCTGGCGCGGCACCACCTACGACTGCCCCAGCGGCGTACCCCCCTGGTGGCCGGGCTTCCTCCCGACCCCGGGGTTCTGAGGCGCTGGGGTTCTGAGGCGCTGGGGCTCTACCGCTGTGACCTGCATGTTTGCCGTCAGGAACGATCGCTGCTGGTCCGGCGTCTCACATACCGTCCCCCCGTACGTGCCACACTGCCAGATTCCGCGACACCAAAGGGAGCCACCGCAGACCATGGACAGCACCGCATCCACCTCGCTGGCCTCCCTCTGGGACCAGGTCTCCGGCACCCAGCCGGACCCCGATCTGTGGGTGGTGATAGCCACCCTGGTCGCCGCTCTCGCGGTGATCGTCCCGCACGGCGTCTGGCGCCTGTCCCGCAACGCCATCACCATCGCGCACGAGGGCGGCCACGGGCTGGTGGCGCTGCTGACCGGGCGGAGCCTCAGCGGCATCCGGCTGCACTCCGACACCAGCGGCCTCACCGTCAGCCGCGGCAAGCCCACCGGCCTCGGCATGATCCTCACCGCGGCGGCCGGCTACACCGCTCCCCCGCTGCTCGGCCTCGGCGGCGCCGCGCTGCTGGGCCTGGGCCGCATCACCCTGCTCCTGTGGCTGGCCACGGCCCTGCTCGTCGCGATGCTGGTGATGATCCGCAACGCCTACGGGGCACTCACGGTGCTCCTCACCGGCGGCACGTTCCTGGTGGTGTCCTGGCTCGCCGGGCCCCAGGTGCAGGCGGCGTTCGCGTACGCCGTGGTGTGGTTCCTGCTGCTCGGCGGCGTCCGTCCGGCCTTCGAGCTCCAGGCCAAGCGCAGCCGGGGCGGAGCCGGCGACTCCGACGCCGACCAGCTCTCCCGCCTCACCCACGTCCCGGCGGGGCTGTGGCTGTTCCTGTTCCACGCGGTGTCCCTGTGCGCGCTGCTGGGCGGCGGCCGCTGGCTCCTGGGGCGTTGAGTACTGGGGCGGTGAGTACTGGGGCGGTGAGTACTGGGGCGGTGAGTACTGGGGCGGTGAGGCACCCCTGAATCTTTCGCTCACATTCCGTCACTTTTGATCAAGATCTACCCCCACCTCCACCCACTAAAGTGGGCGCATGACCGCGAACCCCGCCCACACCGCCCTCTGGCCCGCCCCGCACGCGAGCGGAGCCGTCGACGCGACGGTCCACGTGCCGGGTTCCAAGTCGGTCACCAACCGCGCCCTGGTCCTCGCCGCACTCGCCTCCGAGCCGGGCTGGCTGCGCCGCCCGCTGCGCTCCCGGGACACGCTGCTGATGGCGGGCGCGCTGCGCGCGATGGGCGTCGGCATCGAGGAGACGGTGGCGTCCAGCTCCACGGTCGCCGCGGGCCCGGACGCCTCCGGCGAGGCCTGGCGGGTCATCCCCTCGGGTCTTCAGGGCCCGGCCACGGTCGACGTCGGCAACGCCGGCACCGTGATGCGCTTCCTGCCCCCGGTCGCCGCCCTCGCCGACGGCCCCATCCGCTTCGACGGCGACCACCGGTCGTACGAGCGCCCGCTGAACGGTGTGATCGACGCGCTGCGCCTGCTCGGCGCCCGCATCGACGACGACGGCCGCGGCGCGCTGCCGCTGACCGTGCACGGCGGCGGCGCCCTGGACGGCGGCCCGGTGGAGATCGACGCATCCTCGTCGTCCCAGTTCGTGAGCGCCCTTCTCCTGTCCGGCCCACGCTTCAACCAGGGGGTGGAGGTCCGCCACATCGGCTCCACGCTGCCCTCCATGCCGCACATCCGGATGACGGTCGACATGCTGCGCGCGGTCGGCGCCCAGGTGGACACCCCGGAATCGGGCGGCGAGCCCAACGTCTGGCGGGTCACACCCGGCGCGCTGCTCGGCCGCGACCTGATCATCGAGCCTGACCTGTCGAACGCCCAGCCGTTCCTGGCGGCGGCCCTGGTGACCGGCGGCACGGTCGTCGTCCCCGACTGGCCCGCGCACACCACCCAGCCCGGTGACCGGCTGCGGGAGATCTTCACCGAGATGGGCGGTTCCTGCGAACTGACCGACAGCGGTCTGGAGTTCACCGGTTCGGGTGCGATCCACGGCATCGACGTGGACCTGAGCGAGGTCGGCGAGCTGACGCCGGGTATCGCGGCGGTCGCGGCCCTGGCCGACTCCCCGTCCACCCTGCGGGGCGTGGCCCATCTGCGCCTTCACGAGACGGACCGGCTGGCCGCGCTCACCAAGGAGATCAACGAACTCGGCGGTGACGTCACCGAGACCGCCGACGGCCTGCACATCCGCCCGCGCCGGCTGCACGGCGGCATCTTCCACACCTACGACGACCACCGCATGGCGACCGCCGGCGCGATCATCGGGCTGGCGGTGGAGGGGGTGCAGATCGAGAACGTGGCGACGACGGCGAAGACCCTGCCGGACTTCCCCGATCTGTGGACCGGAATGCTCGGGAACTGACGGGCGGACCGGGATCATGCGCCGCTACGGCAAGCACACCGACGAGGACGACATCCGCCAGCGCCCCAACCGCAAGGGCAACCGTCCGCGTACGAACATCCGCCCCAAGCACGAGGAGGCGGTCGAGGGCATGGTCGTCACCGTCGACCGGGGCCGCCTGACCTGCCTCGTCGAGGGCCGCCTCGTGATGGCGATGAAGGCCCGCGAGCTGGGCCGCAAGGCCGCCGTCGTCGGTGACCACGTCGCCATCGTCGGCGACCTGTCCGGCGAGAAGGACACCCTCGCCCGTATCGTCCGCATCGAGCCACGCAGCTCGGTACTGCGCCGCACGGCCGACGACGACGATCCCTACGAGCGCGTGGTCGTCGCCAACGCCGACCAGCTCGCCATCGTCACCGCCCTCGCCGACCCCGAACCGCGCCCGCGCCTGATCGACCGCTGTCTGGTCGCGGCGTACGACGCCGGCCTGGAGCCCTTGCTGGTGCTGACCAAGTCGGACCTCGCCCCGCCCGACGAACTCCTCGAGCTGTACGGGGCCCTGGGCGTCCCCTACGTCGTGACGAGCCGTGCGGAGCTGGAGAGCGGCGCGGCGGTGGACCGGGTGCGCAAGCAGCTGGACGGCAAGATCACGGCGTTCGTCGGACACTCCGGCGTCGGCAAGACGACCTTGGTCAACGCGCTGGTCTCGCTGGAGAGGCGGCGCAGCACCGGCCATGTGAACGCCGTCACGGGCCGCGGCCGGCACACCACGACCTCGGCGCGGGCTATCCCGCTGCCGGGCGGTGAGGGCTGGGTCATCGACACCCCCGGCGTCCGCTCCTTCGGCCTGCACCACGTCGACCCCTCCCGGGTCATCCACGCCTTCCCCGACCTCGAACCCGGTACCGAGGGCTGTCCGCGCGCGTGCAGCCACGACGAGCCGGACTGCGCGCTGGACCAGTGGGTGGCGGACGGCCACGCGGACCCGCAACGGCTCTACTCCCTGCGCCGGCTGCTGGCGACGCGGGAGCGCACGGAGGGTGACTGAGTCCCCCTAGCCCCCTTGTGACCTCCGCGTTGTTTGCGTGGGCGGCCCGTCGGTAAGTGCTTAGCCGGTCGGTAAATGCATAATCGCACCAAGCCGGACCCAGGCCAGACGAAGCAGTCGACGTGCGGACACGGGAGGACGAGCCATGGCGTGGCTGCTGGTCGTTGTGGCGGGACTGCTCGAAACCGGCTTCGCCGTCTGTCTGAAGCTCTCGCACGGCTTCACCAGACTCTGGCCGACGGTCGCCTTCTGCATCTTCGCGCTCGGCAGCTTCGGTCTGCTGACCCTCTCCCTGCGGAAGCTCGACGTCGGCCCGGCGTACGCGGTGTGGACCGGCATCGGCGCGGCGGGCACCGCCATCTACGGCATGATCTTCCTCGGCGACCTGGTGTCGACGCTCAAGATCGTCTCCATCAGCTTCGTCATCATCGGCGTCATCGGCCTCCAGCTCTCGGGCTCCGCCCACTGAGGTGCCCCGTCAGGGGCGCGGGGAAGTCTTCTGGGGCGCGGGGCACTGCGCGACCGGCCACGACGATCGCCGCACCCGCCGACACACACTCCCCGGCACCCCAGTGGGCGAGTCATCTCCACTGCCGCGGTAACGCACCTCGCACCAGCTCCGTCACTCCACCCTCTCCCGGCGGCGCCGCCACACACGACAACGACAACCTCACCACCAACTCACACGCCCCGGCCAACTCCCCCACCTCCCCCCTCATCGCCCCGGGCCCGGACAACGCCGCGACAGCCCGATCCCGTACGAGCGCCACGAAGTCCGCCGGCGAGGGCAACGGCCCGTCCGCCCTCCGCTGCGCGGGCACCGCGGACGACGACGGCACCGCCGAGAGCGTCGGCGACGGCAGCCGCTCACTCCAGCACCCGGTCAGCATGGCCCGTACGAGCACGTTGCCCCGGGCCGCCGACATGGTCCACTCGGCGGTCGCGACCAGCCGCTCGCGCGCGTCCGCGTGGGCGGCCAGCGCGCGCTCGACACCGGCGAGATAGCCGTCGGCCTCCCGCCGTACGAGGGCGCGTGCGAGCCCCTCCTTGCTTCCGAACTCGTTGTAGAGCGTCTGGCGGGACACACCGGCCACGGCGGCGACGTCGACCATCCGCACCGTGGACCACGGGCGGTGTGCGAGCGCCGTATAGGCGGCATCCAGAAGGGATTCCCGCGCTGCAGGCATCTTTCGCCTCCCTGGGGGCGAGCGGGCGGCACTGCAGCTCAGATTTGACGCGCACAGGGGCACTGTCAAGGGTTCGCGGCGGCGTCGAGGGGCGTACGCGGACCCCCGCACGCCGCGATGATCAACCAGGCCGTGCGGCCCGCGCCCCGAGGCGCCCCGAGTCCCCTGACCGTGCCTGGGGATCCCCCGGGCCGTATGGCTGTGGCCCGAGTGGGCCATATACGGTGCAGTCATGCCCGACTATCGCGATGACCTGCGCCTGGCCCATGTCCTGGCGGACGCCGCCGACGCGGCGACGATGGACCGGTTCAAGGCGCTCGACCTCAAGGTCGAGACCAAGCCGGACATGACGCCGGTGAGCGAGGCGGACAAGGCCGCGGAGGAGCTGATCCGCGGCCACCTCCAGCGGGCACGGCCGCGCGACGCGGTCCTCGGCGAGGAGTACGGCATCGAGGGCACCGGCCCGCGCCGCTGGGTGATCGACCCGATCGACGGCACCAAGAACTACGTCCGCGGGGTGCCCGTCTGGGCCACGCTGATCTCCCTCATGGAAGCGGGCGAGGGCGGCTACCAGCCGGTGGTCGGGGTGGTCTCCGCGCCCGCGCTGGGCCGCCGCTGGTGGGCGGCGAAGGGGCACGGCGCGTTCACCGGCCGCAGCCTGTCCTCGGCCACGCGTCTGAAGGTCTCCCAAGTCTCGCGGATGGCCGACGCGTCCTTCGCGTACTCCTCGCTCTCCGGCTGGGAGGACCAGGGCCGCCTCGACGGCTTCCTGGACCTGACGAAGGCGGTCTGGCGCACGCGCGGGTACGGCGACTTCTGGCCGTACATGATGGTCGCGGAGGGTTCGGTGGACATCTGCGCGGAGCCCGAGCTGTCGCTGTGGGACATGGCGGCGAACGCGATCGTGGTGACCGAGGCGGGCGGCTCCTTCACAGGGCTCGACGGCCGCCCGGGCCCGCACAGCGGCAACGCGGCCGCGTCGAACGGCATCCTCCACGACGAGCTGCTGGGCTATCTGAACCAGCGGTACTGAGGGCACTTGCGGCTTGACCAGCACGTTTCCCCTGGTTTCAGACCCCCTGGGCCGTCGTGGGGCCGTCATCGGAGTCCGGGCCGCCCTCGAAGGCCCGGTTCACCGCCTCACGCGTCCGCTTCTCGCTGCTCGGCATCAGGTGCGTGTACGTCCGCAGGGTGAAGCCCGGGTCATGGTGCCCCAGGTACTCCGACAGAGCCTTGATGCTCTCCCCCGCGTCCAGCAGAACGGACGCGTAGAAGTGCCTCAGCGCGTGCATCCCGTTCTCCCTGCCACGCGGGACGTCCGCCCTGTCGAGAGCGGGCCGCCACGCCTTCTCGTTGAAGGCAATGCGGTGTACCGCGCGTCCCTCGGCATTGCGGAAGAGCACCGGAGCCGCGATCGGTGAGCCGTCGACCGTCCGCCACGGCAGCGTGATGGCCGCGGGCGGGTATTGCGCGATGTGCGCCTCAAGCGCGCGAGCGACGCTCCCCGGCAACGGGATGGTGCGCGTCTTACCGCCCTTCGGCAGCGCGAACACCTGCCGCCCGGCGATGAGTTTGACCTGCCGGACGACGTGAACGACTCCTTCGACGAAGTCCACATCGTCAACGGCCAGGCCAAGCACTTCGCCCTGGCGCATGCCGCACCCGCCGGCCAGGTCCACCGTGGCGCGGTACCGCTCTGGCAGTGCCGAGCGCACCGCCAGCACTCGCTCAGGCCGCCATGGCTTGATCCGGCGAGGTTCCGGCTTGGGCGCCTTCACGGACGACGATCGGCAGGGGTTGTGCGGGATCAGGCGGTCGTCGACGGCAGCGGCCTACATCGCGTTGAGGTTCGCGAAGATGACCCGCTGATAGGCGGGGGCCAGTCCCCCGTCTTCGAGCTTCCGCAGCCACTCACGGATGTGGATGGGCCTCAGCGAGTCGAGCGATCGGCTGCCCAGATGCGGCAGGGCGTGCAGGCGGATGCGCGTCTCGGTGCTCACGAACGTACTGGGGTCCATGGTGAGGGAGGCCAACCACCGTTCAGCGTGCTGCCGCACGGTGAGCCGGCCGGCCCGCGGGTCGATGTACTGCCCTCGCGCCATGTCCGCTTCGATCCCGGACAGCCATTTCTCAGCGAGGCGCTTCTGTCCGTCGGGGAAGCTCTTGGACTTCTCGGTGCCGTCGGGGCCGATGTACCGGGCCCTGTAGCGCAGGCCGCTTCCGTGGCGGTCGCTCTTGATGCGTACGGTCTTGCCGTCGGAGTTGGTCTCGGTCTTGAACCAGCGGTCTTGGATGTGGCCTGCCATGTGGCGGTGGTCCTCTCAACACGCAGCAGGGAGAGCCGCTGGTTAGCGGCTCTCCCTGCTGTCTGCGGTGGGTGTTGGGCTAGGCGGCGTCTTGGTCGGTGCTCTTGCGTTCGGCTACGTGGGCGAGCACGTCGGCGGGGTCGTAACGGATGTACTTGCCGATGCGGAATCCCGGCGGGCCGATGCGCTTCTTACGCCACTGGTAGACGGTCTCTTTGGCCACCTCGAAGATCTCGGCGATGTCGTCGGGGGTGAGGTAGCGGTCCGGGAGACCGAGGTGGTGCGTGCGAGCCGATACCGCCCAGCAGTCGTTACGGTCCTCGCCACGGCGTGCCGCCCGCTCCTCAAGCTCCTGAGCCGTCTGGAGAAGGGCGGGAAGGGCGGCGATGACGCTGCCGAGTCGCCCACTCTGGTAGTCGTTCCACGCGTGCTCGACACGCACGGCCACAGGCGCAGGCGTAGGGAGCTGGACTTCGGCCTCGGGGCCGAAGAGCAAGCGCGACAGCCGCCGCGGGCTCATGAGCGCGTCGCGCACGGCCGGGACGTCGTCCTGCTGCCTTTCGTCCTCCATGAGCACTGTCTGACCGAGCAAGTCACCGAGAGGCACGCGCAGGATGCGCGACAGTTCCGCGAGCATGTCGATACGGGGCGGCTTCCGGCGCCCAGTTTCGATCTTGGCCAACCAGTCAGTGCTGTAGCCGACCAGTCCGGCCAGAACCTCTTGCGTGTAGCCGCGGCGCTTGCGGTAGAACGCGATCCGCTCGCCGATGCTGAGGTGATCTCCGAGACCACGCATTGCGTGTTGCCTCCTGCTGGTTGTAGGGGCCCGCTTCACGGTACCGGGCAGGTTCTCTTCGATGGCTGTGGTGGGCAGGTTGCTGATGTCTCAGAGTCGTGCCTGCTCGGCTGAGCGCCCCGGACAGAGTGTCCGGGTACCGATCCGGGGATCGATGCCTGAAACGTTCCCTGGCACCCAAACTCGCCTTCTCACCCTCAGCGGTCGGTCAGTAGTGATAAAACCAAGTGGCTACCTTCTCGATACTGCGAGGCACACATGCAAATTTCGACTAATCCAGAAGGAAACCCGAATGCGTTCTCGATCGCAATTGAAGAAGTCGAGATGGCGACCGGTACTCGTATTGGGTTTCCGAAATCGGGTGTCACTGCCATTGTAGGACCAAATAATTCAGGAAAATCGACGCTTCTTCGTCAGATCACTTCACATATTGCGCAAGGGCCACAAGCGGCGGAGCTACAAGGCACATTTCTGGTACGGCGGGTTCAGATGGAGCGCTCCGGCTCGGTTAATGACGGCCTAGCCTGGTTGCGAAAGCATGCCATGTCCGTCGAAAATGGAGGCCAAACGGTTTTCTACGGCCCCCGACTTGAAGGGGTACATCTCAATTCTGTGGCGAATAGGCTCGAGACTTTTGAATCTTCAGGGCTGCAAGAGGTGAATAATTTTTTCGTTTTCTACGGAGATGCGTGGCAGCGACTCCAGGGTGCGTCTCCGGTGGAAATGCGGGACAAGCTTTCGCAGCCCCCAACTTCTCCGCTGCATATCCTGCAGGATGATTACAGGCTATTTGAGGATCTTAAGGGAATTTGTTTGGAGGTATTTCGGAAATCACTCACGCTGGATCGCCTCAGTAAGCGAGTGAATCTTAGGGTGGGGGACACCGGGGTTCCGGCACCTTCGATCGACCGCGTCACCGAAGAATATCTTTCCGCTCTTGCTTCCCTCCCTGAATTGATGGAGCAGGGTGACGGCATGAAGAGTCTTATTGGTCTCCTTGCGCCGTTGGTTACATCTACGTATCCAATCGTATTCATTGACGAGCCTGAAGCGTTCCTGCATCCTCCGCAGGCCGCTGCTATCGGAAGAATTCTCGGGGAACAGGCGAAGGCAAGGGGAATTCAGATTATCCTGGCTACGCACGACCGCAACCTTCTTGCCGGGCTGCTTCAATCGGAAGCTGACGTGTCTATCGTCCGGCTGGATAGGTCAGAGGAAAATGAAACTTCTGCGCATCAACTTGATGTGAGTGATCTGCGAAATATCTGGGATGATCCAGTCCTCCGTTACTCGAATGTGCTTGATGGGCTATTTCATCGCCTTGTTGTGATCGCGGAGGCTGATAGTGATTGCCGCTTCTATTCGGCGGCTCTGGAGGAATCCATGGCGCAACTTCCGGTTTCCTTTCCTGCCGGAGATGTTCTATTTGTTCCCAGTGGGGGTAAGGCTGGAATCGTGAAGCTAGTTAAGGCCCTCCGCTCCGTAAACGTTCCCGTTGCGGCGAGCCCCGACATGGATGTTTTGAATAACCGTGAGACGCTCAGGGCGCTCGTGGAGTCGTTTGATGGGTCTTGGTCTGATGTGCAGCAGGATTACGATGTGGCTACAGTCCCATTTAGGAGACCGCGTGAAAGGGTATCCGTAGATCAGGTCCTTTCAGCGCTAAACGCCCTTTTTGCTGAGCGGGGGGAAGAATCGTTCACTGCTGACGTTCGCGGAGAATTTATGGCCCAGCTGCGGTCAAGGGAGAGCCCCTGGTCTGACGTAAAGCAATACGGGGAACTAGCGTTTAAAGGGGAAGCGGCGCAGGCCGTGCAGCGTCTCTTGTCTAAACTAGACGAGTTGGGCATCGTGCTTGTGCGTGTAGGGGAATTGGAGCGCTTTGCTCCTGCTCTCGGAGTGGCAAAGGGGCCGGCTTGGCTGCCCGCCGCTATCAAGGCTGGCGCGCACAAGGAGCCTGCGGCGCGTAGGCATGTAGCCGCGCTTGCTCACGTGGGCTGACGTGGGGCCGTCCCTGGGCCGTCGAAGGGCGGCCTATAGCGACCAGCAACGACCGAACGACCCCTCAACTGCAGGTCATTGGCGCCCGAACGTGAGTCGTTCGAGGACCGCATCGCGCCGCACAACTTCCTGCGCAACAAGCGTGCTGGCCGGTGGGTGGGACGGAGCGAACGTCAAGCGAATCAACGGCTGTGGAATGGCTGACTCGAGAAGAAGTCGAGAAGTGGATGGGCGAGGTGTACGGGGTCTGACTGCTGGACGCCTTGGGCGAGAGAACAGGGCCCTCGAACGCCATGAGCCTGTGTCAGCGGGGTGGAGGACTGTTCTGCCGCCAGGACCTGAGGCACGCGCTACCGGTCGATGTTGAAACGGCGCATCACTACGGTCGCTTGGCGTAGCCTATTTGTGAAGTCCTCGCTGCGGGCAACCCTGTCAATTCCCTGAGTCCTGTTCCCGCGCAAGGCGCTCCGATATTCGCGATCCAGCAGGTTCGTCATTGCTCCCATGAGAGCATCTGACAGATGTTCCAGCGTGACATTTAGAAGATCACGCTGCGTGGGTCGCCGTAGTCGCGTCAGTGTGAACCGACTCATGTATGCGAGATGATATCGCCAGTTTTCCATTGTGTCGCCCAACAGTGGCCGATCTTTGACGTAATCCATCAGGAAATCACTGATGCGTGTATGAACGTCTAGGACAAGCCCGTACAAATCAATATCCGTGTCGGTCGAAAACACCTTGTAGTAGTGGGAATCATCCAGAAGTAGTGTTTCCGAGTACTTGAGCGCTGTGTGAGGTTCCCCAACCGTAAAAGCAGTGTACTCGCGCGCCAATCTGGACATGCTGACCACTTGCTCGAGCGGAAAACCCAGATTTTTGTAGTAGTTCGCCCGCCGCTCGTAGCGATATCCGTCACGCGCGAGCGCTTCTTCGATGTCCTTCTGGATTTTCTCAGTGGCGCGCAGGGCGCCGGGCGGGAGCTGTGTCTGACTGTTTGTCGCACGGATGATTACGTCCCTGGCACGCCCGGAGGAAGGCGGGACCATGACTCGCACGAGAACTGAGCGCTCGTTGTGTTGCCCCGAGTTACGGAAATGGTTGAATATTTCATGGCTCGTTTGTAGGCCGTTTACGATCTGAGGGTCCCTTACTATGATCCGCTTTCCAGCAATGCTGACCTCCTCTGCGACGATGGTTACACCATTGTTGAACCACCAGAAGTCTTCGCGGTGATTAGACTTTAGAGTTTCGCCGATTGCGGCATTGACAGAAGTCTGACCTGCGTAATCTCGCACGTTGGACTCAAACAACTCGAGTCGGAGTGCGCCATTTTCGGACGTGATGAAGTTGTAGTATTGGTCAAGGCGTACTAGGCATATGTAGCCGTCGCCGAGTGATGTACTGACTGGCGTCTCGGTGAATGTCATATCCAAGACGATAGAAGCGCCGCGCCCCGACATCTCCCTGAGCTCTGCGGCACCGAGGTACTCAACGTCGCATTTTGTTTTCGAGGCAACCTTTGCTAGTTCCCTGGCGAGCCTACTTCCCTTAGCTCGCACGTTAGGGTGTGGAGCCTCCACGGATCGGGTGGCGTAAATCACCCGGATTGAAACCTCCGGGAAAGAGGAGGCAAGGGCTTCTAGTACCTCGAGAAACCTGCCAGTGCGATCTAGTAGTTTCGCATTCGTTGACTCGGATAGAGTCTTTACGTCTCGACCCATATCGAGAAGCAACGGCAGATGGTAATGCAGTTTCTCGAAGGCTGTCTCTTGATAGCCGGCCGAAGTTTTGGCCTGCAAAATTACGAGCTCGAGCTTCTTCGCTCGAATGGTCACGTGACGGTCGATGCTGGCAGAAACATATCGATCGTCAACGAAAACCCAGAGGCCGTCGATGCCGCAATCGTGAGAGCCGTCAACGATACCGTCACGTAGTTCATCGATGTCTAGGTCTCGGTCTTGTAGTGCGGTGCTCGCTGTGAAGTAGTTAAAAAAGTCGTCCATCTTTTGATTTGGTGCAAGCCGCCGCCTCTGATCTTCCAGGATTCGGTCGAGCAGGCGTTGATCGTTACTCTTCACAGCCATCTGTGGCGCCCCCAAGTTCCACACGCTTCTGCAAGGAATCATCTTGGCGAAGCTGCGCGCTGGCAAGATGCACGGCACAACTTGGCGGGTGCTCTGACCCGCCCAATGACACTTGATGCACGCATCATGGCGGTGCCGCCGCGGCCGTGTTCGGTGTGCGGCAGCGAGTCCCGGACTGCGCGCTGCACCGGCGTCGCCGGCTGCGGGCCGCGCTGGGTGGATCGGTGTCGAGGCCACGCGCTGGCCGTTGGCGTCTTTGTCCCAAGGGATAGCGCGCAGGGCCGGATCGGCGGTGGCCGGACGGGTTGTCGCGGGTGGCCTGGAACCACTCGGCCGTGGGGGCCGAGTGGTGGCGGTGAACGGTGCCCCGCGGGTCTCTGGCTGGATCGCCCAGCGCTCCGACCGCAGCTCCGAGCCCCGTGACGTGACGGCAGTCTTTGACGGCAACACCGGTGCACATCGCCGTATCGGGAGAACCAGCCGCGCACCCCGCAGGCCAGGCCGGACGGCATCGCCCCTGGTCGTTGGGCTGTTGGGGGGAACTTGTAAGGCGGTGGTCAGCCGCTTCACCCGCGAGCTGGGCCGTCTCCGGGCCGTACGAGGGTGGCCGACGACAACCGCTGACGGCCGACAACGACCAAGAGGGCGCGGCAGGCTGCCGCGCCCTCTTGGTGTGTCTGTGCAGCTAGACCCAGGTGTCCAGCCACATCCGGGAGCGCCACTGGTCTATGGGGATCGCCGTGCCCGTGTACAGGGGCCAGAAGTGGAGTTCTTCCAGGGCGATACGGCCCGCAGGCACGTACGTCTGGCCTACCGTCGCAAGAACGACTCGGAGGGGTGGTCGCGGCAACTGCTGTGGCCCTGACGGGGCAACCCCGAAGGTGGGTCGGAGGTCTGAATCGGCATGCGCATGTACCGGACCGGCGCCATTCTCGGCGCACTGCTCGTCGCTCTGCTCACCGTCACCGCGTGCTCGCCCCGGGCGGGGAGCGGGGGGAAGGCCCCGGACCGGCCCACGCCGTGGACCATGCCGACGGGGCCGGGCGGTTACGGCGGGCGGCTCCTGGGCGCACGTTGGCGGGTCGACTGGGTCACGGTCGACGGGCGCAACATCGACGCACCGCCGGACGCCGGCGCGTGGGTCGAGTTCGGCTACGACAACACGGCCGTGGGCGACTACGGATGCACGCCGTTCAAGTCGTCCGCCACGGTCACCGCCACGACGCTCACCGTCGGTACGGACACGTCGGGGGCGACGCCGGACGACGCGTGTCCGGCGAAGGAGCGCGCCTTCGAGCAGCGGATGCGGAAGATCTTCACCGGCGGCCCCCTGGCGGTGGCCGAGCGGGTCGACGAATTCTCGATGACCCTGAAGAACCAGAGGGGCGACTATGTCGCGCTGCAAATGCTGTGGCCTCAGGGGCTCTTCGGAGCGCCGTGGCGAATCGAATATCTGAACGTCGCCGACACCCCCGTCGACATGACGGCCGGCAAAGAGGTCTACTTCGTCTTCCACCGGGACGGCACGGTCACTGGAAAGGGAGGCTGCAACGGCTTCAAGGGCCGGGCCGCCTTCGCAGGCGAGCACGTCACGCTGTACCCGCTCACCCGCACCACGCACCGGACCTGCTCACGGAAGATCATGTCCCAGGAGGACGGCCTGCTCGACCAGGACCCGCGCACGTTCTCGGTCGTTGCCTCGCGCGGCATTACCTTCGTAGACCGCACCCCCGGCCTCGACGGCCTCGCCTACAACTTCATCCGGGTGAGGTGACCGGCACACCACCGCGCCCAGGGGTCTGGATTCACAGTCGGCCCGGCTCGCCGGCCGGCGGTCCGCACCCGAGCCTGAGGGAGCCTCTGGGGCATCCATGGGGAACCAGGGCTTTTCGCGGCCGAAGACCCTGCTCACGTTCTGACCGCCGCGCGGTCTGTAAATCTCCCGGGCCCAGAGCTGGGCCGTCCTCGGGCCGCGCGAGGGCGACCAACGACAACCGTCAACGCCCAACAACGACCAAGGGGGCGCGGCAGATTTCCGCGCCCCCTTGCTACGTCTGCCCAGCTAGACCCAGGTGTCCAGCCACATCCGCGACCGCCACTGGTCTATCAGGCCGCGCAGGCGGTGGTCACGGAATACGCGGCGCGTGAGGGCGTGAGCATGTCGCGGCAGGAGGTCGAGTGGGCTGTGAAGAGGGCCGTACGACCCCCAGCGTCGGAGGGCTGACGGCGCTACTCCGCGTCCGGCCAGACGGCCAGCGTGCGAGCCGCGGCCTCGTCGACCAGTGTGAGGCGTGCGCCGGGGATGGTGCCGTACTCGCCCACCCAGGACACGAACTTGCCTCGCGCGACTGCGTCGTTCTCCCACCAGCCCTGTATGACCGGGCGGCCGGTGGAGGACACCGTGAGGTGGAAGCGCTCCCGGTCAGGGGCGGTGCTGGTCATGTGAGCCTGATCCCGCGCGGCCTGTGAGGCTCGCGGGCGATGTACCCGAGCGCTTCGATCCGTCCCAGGTGGTAGTGCACGGAGGCGCGGCTGCGCATGCCCACATGCGCGCCGATCTCCTGCACGGTCGGGGATTCACCTCGTTCGGCGATCGACTCGCGGATGCAGCGCAGGATGTGCTCCTGGGTGCTGGTGAGGTAGTCGACCCTGTGGTTCGCCATATATCCGAATTAGATCGCGTGTTCGAATTCTGGGCTAAGGTGAGTCGCACCGGTTTGTTCGGCGGCGCCGTCATGTCGACCTGTTCAGCGCACGGCCGGTGACTGACGAGGGCAGGGCCACCTCAAAGAGTCCGAGGGGCGGCGGTGAACGGCGGCCCGCGGGTCTCTGGCTGGGTCGCTTAGCGCTCCGCACGGCCGGGCGGACATGGGCTCGTGGACGAAACCGCAGATCCGAGCCCCGTTGTCGGGCGAGAGGAAACAGTTCAGCGCCCAAGGCTTTGACCTGGGCACTGAACTCTTCTCTGCGCAGCTGGAATCGAGGATCTGCGCACTGATCTGCTCAGTGCGCAGACACCCGACGGTGCGGCTACTTGGGGCGTTCGTAACCGACGAAGAGGTCGTGGGTTCAAATCCCGCCACCCCGACAGCCGAAACAGCAGATCAGGCAGGCACTGAATTCAGCACCTGCCTGGTCTGTTTCAGTCTGCGTGTCTATCCCCGCCTGCCACGCAAGCGGCTTGACTCCGTCATTGAGACTCGCTCCGCTCCCCGCGCGCGGCCCGGCCCTCGGCCGGGCCTGCGGTCATGTCTCCGCCCCGCTTCAGCCCGGCCGGCGTCCGTGCCGCTGCGACTCCATGGTCTCCATGATGCAGCGAGCCCCGCCGCTGCGGGGTGCGCGGCGAGGCCTGCAGATGGTGGTCGGCGTCGTGCGACGTCAGCGATCAGAAGTCAGTTCGGGACGCTTTGATGGTCTTGCACTCGAGCTTCTTGGCGTCCTTGATCTCGTCCGCGTTCACCAGCGCACCAGCGTTCTTGTCAGTGAACTTCTGGCCCGGGGCGAGGTTCTCGGCGGTTGACATGAAGTCGTTGACCTTCTTGCCGTCGGCCAGGACCTCGCCCTCTACGAAGTACGAGTATCGGCGGTCGCCGTTGTTGGCGTAGTCGACGTGGATGGCCATCTCCTTGATGCCGAAGTCGCCGGTGACCACGTCGCACTTAGTGACCTTGAAGTCCTTCATGACCTTGGACTCCTTGGCGCCGCCGGTCTTGGACTTGCCGTCGCCGACGGTGGTGGAGTCGTACGACTTGTCGAGCTCCTTACTGGCCTTGTCGACGGCGGAGAAGAACAGGGCGTTCATGGCAAAGAACATGATGATCGCTACGGCCGAAGTGACGAGGCCGGTGATGCCGGCGCCCTTGCCCTTGCGGACCTTGCCCGCCTTGGAGAGGCCGATGGCGCCGAAGATGATGCCAAGGATCGCGAGCGGCCAGACGACGACGTTCAGGACAGGGATGAAGCTGACTACGACGGCGATGATGCCGAGGACGAGTGCGGTGGTGGCCAGCCCGTTGCTGCCGGGCTGCTGGGGCTGGGGGTACTGCTGCTGGCTCATGGTGCTCCCCACGGGTTTCTGCTGTGTTTGCGCGTGGGTGACCAGTGAAGGACCTGTGTGGTTGCCGCAAAGGTACGGAAAGTGATTAGTTCGTGATTGAACTTTCCTGATGGGCAAAAAATTTGGTGTGCAGGGCGCGGCTGTGGTGTTTTGGGAGGTCATCGGCGGTGACGGCGGGATCGGGCAGGGGCCTCACCTCGGCGTCCCACCGCGATGCGTCACGCGGCTCCACCGTCGTCACCCGCAGTGCGGTGTGATGCTTCGCGTTGAGGAAAACGAGTCGTCCTGGTTGCCCGACATGCGCGGCGGTGTGGACAGCACGCCGCACTGCCGCGGTCCGCGAAGTCCACCGATCGGCCGCACCCGCGGCAACATCCGTCCGAGCGTTCGTGCAACCACTCGACACAGCACGCCCGATCGAACGATTTCCGCCATGCGGCGCTACTGAACAGTGGCCTGCGCACTTGACCTTATGAAGCGCAGCTGAACTTTCGACTGTCGCTGAACAGTTCGCCTGACAGCGGCACCAGAATCACTCGGAAACGGCCTGCAACGACGTAGGCAGGTCGAAACGTCCAGAGATGTACCTTACGACGCTGAACGGTTCACCGCGCTGCTGAACTACATGCTGAACTCTTTGCTGCGCTGCTTGAACTCTTTCGTGCTGTTCAACACCCGTGACGTGACGGCAGTCTTTGACGGCAACACCGGTGCACATTGCCGTATCGGGAGAACCAGCCGCGCACCTCGCAGGCCAGGCCGGACGGCATCGCCCCTGGTCGTTGGGCTGTTGGGGGGAACTTGTAAGGCGAGGGTCATAGGTCGGGCTTGCCAGCAGAGTGCCCTCCTCGGGGACCTTATACCGGGCTCTCGTCACCGGTGGCGGCATCCACCGCCGGGCCGTCCGTGGGCCGTCCGAGGGCGGCCCACGACGACCAACAACGACCAATGACACCGGCTACCCGGCAGCTCCACAGGGGATGCCGGGCAGCACTGCACCCCGCCGCAGGGGCAGTTCAATACCAGCGGTACTGAGCCGACGAGCTGCCGGGGCACCTGAACCATCGGTACGGAAGAGCCGGTGGCGCGCCCTTGTGACCCATGGGCGCCCCCGAAACTCACTGCACGCCCTCTTGTTGACCCTCCCTTTAACTGCGACTCTGAGAGTCCCCCCACTTGTGAACTTGTGAATCGCTTCTCTTGGCGCTTCACCAAGGAGGTGGCTCCAGCCCATGCTCGTCCGCGACGCCATGAGCACGGTGGTCCTCACCATCGGCCCGGCACACACGCTCCGTCAGGCGGCCTGCCTGATGTCCTCCCGCCGCGTAGGCGCGGCCGTCGTCCACGACGAAGACTCCTCCGGCCTCGGCATCCTCACCGAACGCGACATCCTCAACTCGATCGCCCTCGGACAGAACCCGGACACCGAGACCGCGGGCACCCACACCACGACCGACGTCGTCTTCGCCGCCCCCGTCTGGACCCTGGAGGAAGCCGCGGCGGCGATGGCACACGGCGGCTTCCGACACCTGATCGTGCTCGACGACAACGGCCCGGTCGGCATCGTCTCGGTCCGCGACATCATCCGCTGCTGGGCCCCGAAGCGGCAGCGGGTACCGGCGTAGACGCCCAGGCGCCGCCGCCCGGGCACCGCTTCCTGAGCACCGCTCCCTGAGCACCGCTCCCTGAGCGCTACTGCTGGGGCACTGCTCCCTGGACACGCCTCCCGGGGTCGGGCCCCCGCATGCCGACGGGCCGGACCCCCACTCAGAGGGATTCGGCCCACCGCCCACGACAAGCGTCCAGTGCCGGCTGTCAGCCGCGCAGGGCCTGGACTGCGGCCTCCAGCCGCTTGCCGAAGTCTTCGTCGGCCTGACGGAAGTTGTTGATCGCGCGCTCGGCGATGTCGTCACGGGAGACCCTGGCGATGGAACCCGCCAGGTTCGCGATCAGGCGCCCCTGCTCGTCCTCCGACATCAGGCGGTACAGCTCGCCTGCCTGCACGAAGTCGTCGTCCTCGGGGTGGGACGGCGCCTCGGTCTCACCGGTGTGGCCGGTCACCGCGATCGGCTGCCACAGCGGCCGGTCCGTCTGGAGCGGACCACCGAAGCTGTTCGGCTCGTAGTTCTTCGCGCCCTTGTGGCGGCCGTCGTACAGGAAGCCGTCACGGGAGTTCGTGCGCGCCTCGGCGGCGTGCGGGCGGTTCACCGGCAGGTGGTCGGCGTTGACGCCGACGCGGTAGCGGTGCGCATCGCCATAGGCGAAGAGCCGCCCCTGAAGCATCTTGTCGGGCGAAGGTCCGATACCCGGTACGAAGTGCGCCGGCGAGAAGATGGACTGCTCGACCTCGGCGAAGATGTTCTCCGGGTTGCGGTTGAGCTCCAGCCTGCCGATCTCGATCGGCGGGTAGTCCTCGTGCGGCCACACCTTGGTGAGGTCGAACGGGTTGAACCGGTAGGTCGCCGCGTCGGCCGCCGGCATGATCTGCACCTGCACGGTCCAGGACGGGAACTCACCACGCTCGATGGCCTCGCGCAGATCGCGCTGGTGGGAGTCGGGGTCCTCGCCGGCGAGCTTGTCGGCCTCCACCTGGGTGAGGTTCTTGATGCCCTGGTCGGTCTTGAAGTGGTACTTGACCCAGAAGACCTCACCGGCCTCGTTGTTCCACTGGTACGTGTGCGAGCCGTACCCGTTGAGGTGGCGGTAGGAGGCCGGGATACCCCGGTCGCCGAAGAGCCAGGTCACCTGATGCGTGGACTCGGGGGACAGCCCCCAGAAATCCCACACGTTGTCGGCCTCCTGCGAACCGGTGTACGGGTCGCGCTTCTGCGTGTGGATGAAGTCCGGGAACTTGATGGCGTCCTTGATGAAGAACACCGGGGTGTTGTTGCCGACGAGGTCGTAGTTGCCCTCTTCGGTGTAGAACTTCAGCGCGAAGCCGCGGGGGTCACGGACCGCGTCCGCGGAGCCGAGGTTGCCTGCCACCGTCGAGAACCGCAGAAAGGTCTCGGTCTCCTTGCCGACGTGGGAGAGGAACGCGGCGCGGGTGTACCGGGTGACATCCGCGGTGACCGTGAAGGTGCCGTAGGCGGCGGCGCCGCGGGCGTGCACGACACGCTCCGGGATGCGCTCACGGTTGAAGTGGGCGAGCTTCTCGAGAAGCAGCTGGTCCTGAACGAGCACCGGGCCGCCGACGCCCGCGGTCTCGCTGTTCTGGTTGTCGGCCACCGGCGCGCCGGCCTCCGTCGTAAGCGGTCCCTGCGTCACGTGCGCCTCCTGCGTCATTCCGGACCAGTCCTGCCCAGTCCCACCCGATAGCCAATGTCGAACCGATCCTACATTAGACAATATCTAAGACAAGTCCTCATCCAAATTCACACCTATTCAGGATCTGGTCTCCTTGCTGTTAAGCTGGCCTGCATGAGTGACCTGTTGGAACGGCTGCGCGGACGCGGATGGCGAATGACCGCGCAGCGGCGTGTCGTGGCCGAGGTACTCGACGGCGATCACGTCCATCTGACGGCCGACGAGGTACATGCCCGGGCCGTCACCAAGCTGCCCGAGATCTCCCGGGCGACCGTCTACAACACGTTGGGTGAGCTGGTCTCGCTCGGCGAGGTGCTGGAAGTCGCGACGGACAAGCGTGCCAAGCGCTACGACCCGAACGCGCACCGTCCGCACCACCACCTGGTCTGCGCCCAGTGCGGCTCGATCCGCGACGTCCACCCGAGCGGCAACCCGCTCGCCGACCTCCCCGACTCGGAGCGCTTCGGCTTCACGGTCTCGGACGTAGAGGTGACATACCGGGGCCTGTGTCCCGCCTGCGCGTCAGCCTGACTCCCCCGAAGCCCCGGCCTCCACGGACGCCGGGGCTTCCCCTTGCCCTCCGCAGCCCCGAAAACGCCGAAGGACCCAGATCTGAATGATCTGGGTCCTTCGCCTTCAAGTAGCGGGGACAGGATTTGAACCTGCGACCTCTGGGTTATGAGCCCAGCGAGCTACCGAGCTGCTCCACCCCGCGTCGATGAACTGAACATTACGTCAACCAGGTGGACCAGTGCAAATCCCATGACCGGCGTCCTCAACGCCACCTGAGCGCGACCCCTCCAGCGAAGGCAGGTCCGGGGGCCACCCCTGGGGATACGCCGAAAGCCCCTACGGGGTTCGGGGCGGAGCCGTACGGGGTTCGGGGCGCAGCCCCGCTGGGGCGCAGGGGCGCAGCCCCGCTGGGGCGCAGGGGCGCAGCCCCGCTGGGGCGCAGGGGCGCAGCCCCGCTGGGGCGCA